>NZ_BKAJ01000095.1 GCF_007992495.1 Reyranella soli | reverse complement strand
CTCCGAAGAACACCTTACGGCGCCACGATCGGGTCGAGCTTGTGCTTCTTGGCGTACTTCAGCAGCCGGCCGTCGAGCTTGATGGTGTCGACGAACAGGTTGACGTAGTTCAGCCAGATCTGGTCGCCCTGCGGCACGACGTAGGCATAGGGCGTGATGGCGAGCTTCTCGTTGGGCAAAATGTAGGTCGCCCAGTCGAACTCGTCGGTCACTTTGATGGCGGTCGGGAAGTCGGTGATGATAACGTCGACGCGGCCGGCCACCAGCTCGGCCTCGCGCGTGTTGGGCGGCGCCACTGAGACGACCTCGGCGTTCTTCACGTAGCCCTTCATGAAGGGCTCCATGTAGCTGCCGAGCGAGACGGCGGCCTTGATGCCCTTCTGGTCGATGTCCTCCCACTTCTTGACCTTGCTGTCCTTGCGCGTGACGGCATAGAGGTTGGTCAGCAGATAGGGCTTGGAGAATTCCACGGCCTGCCCACGCTTCATCGTCGCGCCGACGCCGAACATGCCGATCTCGCACTTGCCCGCCTGCAGGTCGGCAATGAAGCTGCCGAAGCTCGATTCCACGATCTCGAGCTTGGCGTCGAGCTCCTTGGCGAATTCCTTCGCGAGATCGGCGTCGATGCCTTCGATCTCGCCGGTCTTGGGATTGCGGAACGAGATCGAATAGTAGAGCGGGAACTGGCAGACCCTGACCTTCTTGCTCTTGGTCACGTCGTAGAGCCGCGACTGCGTCTGCTGCGCCTCGGCGCCGGACGACGCCATGACCCCCAACGTTGCGGTGAGGGCGAGTGCCCCCAGTATCTTCGTCACACCCATGATCGGTCTCCTTGGTTGACCTTCCCCGTCACTCATCCTCGAACTGCTGCAGGAAGCGCTTGGCGCGCTCCGTTTTCGGCGCATCGAAGAACGCCGCGCCCGGCGCCGCCTCGACGATCTCGCCGCGGTCCATGAACACGGTGCGCGTGCCGACGTGGCGCGCGAAGCCCATCTCGTGCGTGACGACCAGCATGGTCATGCCCTCGCGGGCGAGCTGACGCATGACCATCAGCACCTCGCGGCGCAGCTCGGGATCGAGCGCGCTGGTCGCCTCGTCGAAGAGCAGCACTTTGGGCGACATGGCGAGCGCACGGGCAATCGCCACGCGCTGCTGCTGGCCACCCGACAGACGCGCCGGATAGGCGTCGCGCTTGTCGGAGAGATCGACCTTGGCCAGCAGCTTCTCGGCCACAGCGACTGCCTCATCCCTGGGCATGCGCTTCACCCGCAACGGCGCCTCGATCAGGTTCTCAAGCACCGACATGTGCGGCCACAGGTTGAAGTGCTGGAACACCATGCCGATGTCCGAACGCACCGCCCGCGCGGCGGCTCTGGTCTGGCGGTCCGGCTCGGGCGTGGAGATCGTCGTGTCCTGCATGACGATGCGACCCTCGCTCGGCTTCTCGAGCAGGGCGAAGCAGCGCAGCAGCGTGGTCTTTCCGGAGCCCGACGGGCCCACGATGCACACCACGTCGCGCTCCATCACCGGCAACGAGACGCGGGTCAGCACCTGATGCGTGCCGAACCGCTTGGTCACGTCCTCTGCCACGATGATCGGCGTTCCCGCCATCCCCCATCCTTCCCCTCCGGTACGAGCCTAACCCACTTCACGCCATAAGCAATTCGTATGCCCGAAAGACTTCTGTTCCGACATCGGCAAAGATTTTGCTAGAAATGCCGTGTCTCTGGGCTCGAAGTTCAATAAACAGGCTTTATACCTCCATGGATGTTCGCCTTCTGGAAGCTTTTCGCGCCGTCGTCGACCATCGCTCGGTCACGGCGGCCGCCGGCGCCATGGGCGTCACGCAACCGGCCGTCAGCACTCAGATCGCGCGGCTCGAGGAGACGGTCGGTTTCGCATTGTTCGAGCGGTCCGGCGGCCGTTTGAAGCTCACGTCCGAAGGCATGCTGTTCTACGCCGAGGCCACGCGCGTGCTGGGCGAGGTTGATCGCCTGCAGACGGCGACGGCGCAGATCCGCGAGGGCCAGGCTGGCCGCCTCGCCATCGCCAGCCATCCCTGGGCCGCGATCTCGCTGCTGCCCAAGCTGGTCTCCGAGTTCCTGGCCACCCGTCCCGGCGTGTCGGTGCGGCTGATCTCGCGTCATTCCGACGTGGTGAGCCAGCTCCTGCCGAGCGAAAGCTTCGACATCGGCATCGCCGAGCTGCCGCTCGACGAGACCTCGGTCAAGCTTTCGCGCCACCAAATGCGCTGCGTCGTGGTGCTGCCGCCGCGCCATCCGCTGGCCGCGCGCAAGGTGCTGACGCCCAAGCTCCTGTCGGGCCTGCCAATGGTGGCGCCGGCGCGCTCGCTGCAGCTGCCGGCCAGGCTCATCGCCGTCTTCGCCGCCGCCGGCGCGCATCTCAACAGCGTGGTCGAAGCGGAGTTTCTGGCGAGCCTCTGCGGCCTCGTGGCGGCCGGCACCGGCTGGGCGCTGGTCGATCCGATGTCGGCGGAAAGCTTCGGCCATCTCGGCCTGGTGGCGCGGCCGTTCGAGCCCGCGATCCTCTACGAGATCGGCGTGTTCCATCGCAGCGACCGCGAGCCCTCGACGCTTGCGGCTTCGTTCCTCGAATTGCTGGAGGCCAAGCTTGGCGGCTGATCCCCTCACTCGTTGGCGTCTCGACGGTGCCATCGCGGCCGAGCTGCTGGCCGACACCGGCCTGTGGCGCGACTTCAACGACATCTGCGACTGCGGCGGCAGGCTTTCCGGCACCGAGAGCGAGAAGCGCGCTTTCGCGCTCCTGCGCGAGCGCGTGAAGGCGGCGTCGCCTGCGAATTCGGGGCGTTCGATCCCCGTCCCCTACGGCGGCTGGCGCGCGCGGAAGGCAACGCTGCGCCTGGCCGATGGCAGCCATCCCGCCTGCCATGCCCCCTGCCACCCACTGGTGCGCAGCATCGCGACGCCGGCCGCCGGCCTGACGGCCGAGGTGATCGACCTCGGCCGCGGCACACCCGAGGAGTTCGAGGCGCATTCGGCCGAGATAAAAGGACGCATCGTGCTGGTGCGCCATGAGCTGATGTTCGCCGCCGGCACCATCCATCGCCGCCGCAAGTACGACGCGGCACGTGCCCATGGTGCGGTGGGCTTTCTCATTGCGGGCCCCCTCAGCGGTCATGTCGTGGCGGGCTCGTCGGGCCGACAGGCGGGTGACGGCATCCCGGCCCTCGGCATCGCGCCCGAGACCGCGGCGCGGCTGGCGCGGCGCGCTTCGGCCTATCCGACGGTGACGATGACCATCGAGACAGAGGAGAGCCCGGCCGAGACCGAGACGCTGCTCTATGACTATCCGGGCAAGACCGACGAATGGGTGGTGCTGAGCGCCCATGTCGACGGCCACGACCTCGCCGAGAGCGCCATGGACAACGGCACGGGGCTGGCGAGCGTGCTTGCCGTGACGCGCGCGCTGGCGCCGCGCGCCGCGGGCTTCCGACGGGGCCTGCGGGTGATGTTCTTCAGCGTCGAGGAGTGGGCGCTGACCGGCTCGGCGCAGTATGTCGAGGCGCTGAGCGCCGCCGAGCGCGCCAGGATCGCGCTCAACGTCAATCTCGACTCGGTGGCGGGCAGTCCCAACCTCGCGGCGCTCTCGAGCGGCTTTGCCGGCGTCGAGCCGTTCATCCTGGGCACGGCCGAGGCCAATGGGCTCAACGTGCGCACGGTGCGGCCGCTGATGACCAATTCCGACCACGCCAACTTCGCGCAGGGCGGTATCCCGGCCCTGCGGCTGGTCGCGGGCTTCGACGATCCCGCTGCCAACCTGCGCGTCGTCCTGACTCCCGCCGACACGCGCGACAAGGTGGGCCAGGGCGAACTGCGCATGGCGACGCTGTTCACCGCTGCCCTCGTCGCCGCCGCCTGCAACGCCGACCCGGCCGAAGCGGCGCGGTGGCGGAAGTAATTCTGCGGACCGCGGGCCTCCAGGCCCGCTCATGTCCGGGAGCGCGGCACTCCAGTGCCGTGTTGAAACAGCACATGATGCGCCACTGGAATGGCGCGCTCCCGGCAAAGACGAAGACCATGAGCGGGCCTGGAGGCCCGCGGTCCGGCAAGAGGCTAGCTCGACTTCAGGAACCCGAGCAGCAGTCGGTTCACCTCGTCCGGCTGCTCCTGCTGCACCCAGTGCCCGGCGCCCTCGATGAGGTGGATCTCCTTCATCCTGGTGCAGGCGGTCTTCTGCATGTGGTCGATGGCGCCCGGCGTCTGGTAGATGCCCCAGTCGCTGCGGCCCGAGATGAAGGTCGACGGCACGTCGACGGTGCGACCGCTGAACACCTCCAGCTCGCCGTTCGCCCTGCCGGTCGTGCGTACGCGATACCAGTTCAGCCCGCCCTGGAAACCGTTGCGCTCGTACTCCTCGCTGTAGACCTTGAGTTCGCGCTCGGTCAGCCAGGTGTTGGCCGCGATCTCGGCGGCCGACGGCATCTCCTTGGCGACCGTCTCCGCCATGCCGTCGGCGAGATCCATGATGTAGTAGGTCGGCATCTTGGCGAACTCCTCGGCGGTCCGGCCGGCGAGCTCGAACGGCTTGTTGGCTTTCCAGTCGGCGCTCTTGTGGTGGTAGTAGGCGCGCAGAAAATCGTGCACGCCCTGCTTGGCCTTCCACATGTTCTCGTTGGCCGGCCGCGTCGAGTAGTACCACTGGTAATGCTTGCGTGGCCGCGGCAGCGCGGCCATTGCGGCATGGATATCGTAGCCTTTGGCGGCGGCGGGTTTGCCGGCCGTATCGAACGGCACCGACGGTGGTCCACCGAACGGCGCACTCATCAGCACCATGCGCTTGAAGATGTCAGGCCGGATCAGCGCGGCGCAGGCCGCGACCGAGGCGCCGAAATCGTGCCCGACCACGGACTCCGCCGTGCGATGGCCTAGCGCGAACAGCACGCCGATCGCGTCGCGCACCAGGTTCATGAACCGGAAGCCCGAAAGGTCGCCGTCGTAGTCGGCGTCCCAGCCCGTCGTGCGACCATAGCCGCGCTGGTCGGGCGCGATGGCGTGGTAGCCGGCTGCCGCCAGCGCCGGCATCACCTTGCGCCAGCTGTAGGCGAGCTCAGGGAAGCCGTGCAACAGCAGCACGGCCGGTCGGCCGGGCGTTTCGTAGCCGGCCTCGAGGAGATGTATGTCCAGGCCGTTGATGCCGGGCAGGATGCGGGCGCGGACGCCGTCGGGAAGTACGGAGGAGGGAAGCGGTTGCATGGCCCGAGCCTACGCGACGCTTCCCTGGAAGGGCAGCCCCTTCATCTATTGCTTGGTCAGCCCGTCAGCGCATCCGCTGCCGTCATTGGCGTATGGCGTCTTGTCGGATGACTTGCATGCTTCCCGGGACGCGCGTGCCACGCGCGCCTCGGCATAGGCAACGTCGGGCTCTCCGCGGTCGAACGCCTTGGCGGCACCCAGGACACATCGCTCGAACGTCTGAGTCCCCGGTGTGACGCCGTATTCGAGGCAGGCATGCTCAGCGAAGGCCAAGGACTGGCCCGACTGGGCATCGGCTTGGTCGCGAGGGGTGATGGCCGCCATCGTCAGGCCGCCTACCGCCAGCATGATCAGATTGTAACGGAGCACGGCCTGCCTTCTTTCTCGTCTCCATTGGTCCTGTCAGGCCAACGGCAGGGGCCAAGGCCAGTTGCTCGTGGGAATGAGATGTTTATGTGGCGGACGGCCCTACGGATGATCAGCGATCTGCGGCCCATACTCAGGCGTTGCTGAGTCGGCGTGCACCATCAGGCCCCGAGCATAGGTCTCACGCTCGAGGCAGGCCTGGAAACCCGTCGTCTGCGGCTGGAGGCCGTAACCCAGGCAGGCCTCGCGGGCGCTGGCGGTCACCCGGGCGAAGCTGCGCGCGAGACCAGGCTCGCCCCAGTACAAGGCGCGCGTCGCCTGCGACAGACAATATTCGTAGCCGTCGCTTTGAGGTGAAATGCCCTGCTCGCGGCAGATGCGCTGCGCGTGGCTCTGCGCGGACGCCGGCGGAATCGGCGGCACGAACGCGACGAAGGCGCTTACAATCAACGCGCCACCGAGCGCGATGGCAGCGTGCACGTGGCTGTTGGTCATGGCTGCGACTCCATTAGTCTGCTGCCTGACAAACGCGCCGCTGCCGGTAGGGGTTGCACCTTTGGGACAAAACTCGCCGCATTGCCGCCGCAATTGCTGCGGCGGCGGCACGAAGAGTGGATCTAGTAGCTCTTCGGCAGCCCCAGCACGCGCTCGGCGACGTAGCACAGGATGAGCTGCTCGCTCACAGGGGCGATACGCGCGATCAGGACCTCACGCAGGAAGCGTTCCACGTGAAACTCCTTGGCGTAGCCGTAGCCGCCATGGGTGAGGATCGCCCGCTCGCAGGCATCGTAGGCAGAGCGTGCACCGAGGTACTTGGCCGAGTTGGCCTCCGCCCCGCATTCCTTGCCGTTGTCGTAGAGCCAAGCCGCCTTGAAGGTGAGCAGGTTGGCGGCCTCGAGCTGCATCCAGCTCTCGGCCAGGGGATGCTGGATCGCCTGGTTCTTGCCGATCGGGCGGCCGAACACGATACGCTCCTTGGCGTACTGCGTGGCCTTGGCGAGGGCTGCCTTGCCGATGCCGATCGCTTCGGCCGCGATCAGCACGCGCTCGGGGTTCAGCCCATGCAGCAGATAGTGGAAGCCCTTGCCTTCCTCGCCGATGCGGTCCTCGAGCGGCACTTTCAGCCCGTCGATGAACACCTGGTTGGTGTCGATCGCCTTGCGGCCCATCTTGTCAATCTCGGTCACCTCGATCTTGGAGCGGTCGAAGTCGGTGTAGAACAGCGACAGCCCGTCCGTGGCGCGCTTGCACTTGTCCTTGGGCGTCGTGCGGGCGATCAGCAGCATCTTGTCGGCGACCGAGGCCGTGGTGGTGAAGGTCTTCTTGCCGTGCACGATGTAGCCGTTGCCGTCGCGCTCGGCCTTGGTATCGAGCGCCGTGGTGTTCAGCCCCGCGTCGGGCTCGGTGACGGCGAAGCAGCCCTTGATCTTGCCCTTGATGATGTCGGGCAGGATGCGCTTCTTCTGCTCCTCGGTGCCGAACACGACGATCGGGTTCGGCCCGAAGATGTTGAGATGGATGGCCGAGGCGCCCTGCAGCGCCGCGCCGGACTCGGCTACGGTCTGCATCAAGAGCGCCGCCTCGGTGATGCCGAGCCCCGCGCCGCCATATTCCTCGGGCATGGCGATGCCAAGCCAGCCGGCATCGGCCATGGCGCGATAGAAGTCGTCGGGGAAGCCGCCTTCCTTGTCCTTCTTCAGCCAATACCTGTCGTCGAACTGGGCGCACAGCTTGGCGACGCTGTCCTTGATGGCGAGCTGGTCTTCAGAAAACGCAAAATCCATGGTGATGCCTTAGCGGTTCGCTGCCAGCCAGGACAGCATGATGCGGTTGAACTGGTCCGGGCGCTCGACGTTGGGCAGGTGACGCGCTGCCGCGATGCCCTCGTAGCGGCCGCCCGGGATCTTGGAGGCGATGAGCTGGTTGCGGTCGGGCGGCGTGCCCTGGTCCTCGTCGCCGCAGATCACCAGGGTCGGGGTCTTGATGGTGGGCAGCCGGTCGAGATAGTCGAAGTTCTGGATCGCCGACATGCATCCTGCCGAGCCCGCGGGCGTGGTGCCGCTGATCGTGTCGCGGACCTCGCGCCAACGCACCGGGTTCACCTTCTTGAACTCGTCGGTGAACCAGCGCTCCATCGTTGCGTCGGCCAGCGCCGCCAGGCCCTTGGTTCGCACGGTCGCCTTGCGTTCTTCCCATGTCCCCGCCGAGCCGGGCGGCGTCGACGGCTGGGTGTCGCAGAGGGTCAGCGACAGCAGGCTGCCGGGGTTTGCGAGCGCAAAGCCCTGGCCGATCATGCCGCCGATCGACAGGCCGATGTAATGCACCTTCTTGATGTCGAGCACGTCGAGCGCGCCCTTCACGTCGGCCGCCAGCGCGTCCATCGTGTAGTCGCCGTCGACCGGCGCGCTGCCGCCATGGCCGCGCATGTCGAGCCGCAGCACGCGATAGCCCGCTGCCAGCAGCGGCACCATCTGCTCGACCCACATGCCGCCGTCGGCATTCAGCGAATGGGTGAAGCACACTGTCGGCGCGCCCTGCGGACCGGCGAGATCGAAATAGACTTTTCGGTTGTTGAGAGAGAGCAGCATTGTTGGTCTCCAAACTTGCTGTCATCCCGAGCGAAGCGAGGGACCTTTCCTGTTGCCGTAAAGGCCCCTCGCTTCGCTCGGGGTGACAGCGGGTTACATTGCCGAGATCCCGCCGTCGATCACGACCTCCGAGCCGGTCATGAAGCTCGATTCGTCGGAGGCGAGAAAGACCAGTGCCCAACCCACTTCCTCGGGCCGGCCGAGCCGTCCGATCGGCACCTGGCGGCCGAGCTTCTGCTGCATCACCTCGTTGCCGAAGCGGTCGCGGTAGCGGTCGAGGATGGGCGTGTCGATGAAGGTGGGATGCACCGAGTTGCAGCGGATGTTGTAGCCCGACTTGGCGCAGTGCAGCGCCACCGACTTGCTGAGCAGCCGCACGCCTGCCTTGGCCGAGTTGTAGGCCGCCATGTTGGCGCCGGCGATGATGCCGGAGATCGACGAGATGTTGATCACCGAGCCGCCGAGCTTGTGGGTGTGCTTCTTGATTTCGCGGACGCCGTGTTTGCAGCCCAGGAACACGCCGTCGAGGTCGATCGCATGGACCTTGCGCCATTCCTCGAGCGTGATGTCTTCGACGGTCTTGCCGAGACCGACGCCGGCCGAATTGAGCAGGACGTGGATCGCGCCGAACTTGTCGACGGTTTCGCCGATCGCGGCCTGCCAGTTGTCCTCGCTGGTGACGTCGAGCTTCACGAAATGGCCGGCCGAGCCCAGCTTGTCGGCCACCGCCTTGCCGCGATCGACGGCGATGTCGGCGACCACGACCCTGGCGCCTTCCTGCACCATCAGGGCGGCGGCATTGGCGCCGAGGCCCGAGGCGCCGCCGGTGATCAGGGCCACCTTGCCGGCCAGACGATCGGTCATGTCTTCTTTCCTCCACCTCTGGCTTCGCGATGGGCGATGTAGCTTGTCGCCGCCACGATGATGGCGGCGCCCACGAACGTCCAGCCGTCAGAGGTCTTGCCCCAGAGTACAACGTCCGACAAGGCGGCCCAGACGATGCCGAGGAAGGTGATGGGTTGCAGGGCGGAAATGTCGAGCAGGCGGTACGCCCAGGTGATGAAGAAGTAGCCCATGGTGCCGAAGAAGCCCGACGCCAGGAACCACAGGAGCTGCTCGCCGGTCGGCGCCTGCCAGAGCCACAGGCCGAACGGGGCGAAGCAGACGGCGCCGACCACGCTTTGCCATAGGACAACCGCTTCGGGTCGGTCGCGGCCGGCGACCACCTTGGCGACCAGGTTGGCACCGGCGATCAGCGGCACGGCCATCATCATCATGACGACGCCGGGGTTCATCGCCACCAGGCCCGGCCGCACGATCACCAGCATGCCGAAGAAGCCGACGCCGACCGCCGCCCAGCGCCGCCAGTGCACAGTCTCGCGCAGGAAGAGCACGGCGCCCAGGGTGACGAAGATCGGGCCGGTGAAGCCCAGCGCCGCCATGGTGGCGAGCGGCAGCCAGGCGACGGCCTCGTACCACAGCCCGTAGCCCGGCGTATGGAACACGCCGCGCAGGCAGTGGAGCCTGAGGTCGCGCGTGCGCATGCCGCTCGGGCCGACGCGCCACAGCATGTAAGGCGCGATGAAAGCGATGCCGGCCAGCCAGCGGCCCCACGAAACCAGAAGCGGCGGCAGCTCGCTCACCAGCTCCTTGGCCGATACGTTGAGGCAGTTGAAGAACAGGCCGGAGACGACGGCGAGGAAGAAGCCGCGCGCCATACGCGACGGGATCAGGCGCGACAGCGAATCGGGCACGTCGAGGACGGGCGCGGACATGGCGCTTGGGATTGCCCGGCGGCCCGGCGCGGGTCAAGCCGCCGGTTTCGCAGCCGCGTCGAGGGTCAGGCGATAGCGGCTGATGGCGAGCGTCGCCGTCGCGATCACGATGATGATCAGCGCCACCAGTTCCTGGTCGACAGCCTCGAAGGTCGAGCCCTTCAGCATCACGCCGCGGGTGATGCGGATGAAATGCGTGGCCGGCAGGCACTCGCCCAGCCACTGCGCCCATTGCGGCATGCCGCGGAACGGGAACATGAACCCCGACAGCAGGATGGTCGGCAGCAGGACGAAGAAGGAGACCTGCGTGGCCTGGAGCTGGCTCACGGTCACGGTGGAGATGGTGAAGCCGATGGCGAGGTTGGCGCAGATGAACAGGGCCGTGCCCAGCATCAGCAGCGAAAAGCTGCCCTCGACCCCGATGTCGAACAGCAACCAGGCCAGCAGCAGGACGACGACGGTCTGCATGACGCCGACGGCGAAATAGGGAACGATCTTGCCGATCATCACCTCGATCGGCCGGACCGGCGTCGCCAGCAGCGTTTCCATGGTGCCGTGCTCGCGTTCACGCGTGATGGCGAGCGCGGTCATGAGCACCATGCTGACCGACAGGATGACGGCGAGGAGGCCGGGTATGATGTTGAGACGCGACTTGCCTTCGGGATTGTAGCGGCGATGCAGCACCAGCTCGACGGCATCGTCGCGGCCCGCCCATTCGGCGAGCGGTCCGACCAGGTCGTTGCGCAATGCCCGATCGATCGCGGGCCGGGCGGCGGCCAGCGAACTCGAGATCGCCATGGGATCGGTAGCGTCGGCGTCGATCAGGAGCTGCGAACGCTCGCCACGGATCAATCGCCGCGTGAAATCCGAAGGGATCCTGATCACGAACTGCACGTCACCGCTTTGCAGCAGGGCGTTGGCCTCGGCTTCGCTCTCCGGATGGTGCGTGAAGACCATGTAGCCGGTGTTGGCGAGCGCGGTCAGAACGGTGCGCGTAATGCGGCTCTGATCGGCGGCGATGACGGCGGTCGGCAGCTGGCGCGGATCGGTGTTGATGGCGTAGCCGAACAGCAGCAGCTCCAGGATCGGCATTGCGAACATCAGCGAGAAGCTCAGCCGGTCGCGCATCAGCGGCACGACTTCCTTGATGACGATGGCGGCAAGCCGTACCAAAAAGCCGCGCACGGCCGCACCATAGAACACGATCAGCCCTCCGAATTGTCCCGCGCCGTGGCCATCAGCTGGATGAAGGTGTCCTCCAGCGTTGGATCGGCCTCGCGCCACTCGAAGGTGGCATCGCTGCGAAAGGGTGCGATTGCCGCCAGCAGCGCATCGCGCTCGGGGCTGCAGACATGCAGGGTCGTGCCGAACGCCGCGGCGGTGATGCCCGGCTGCCGCAGCAGGTTGGCCAGTCGGTCGGCGCCTTCGCCCGAGGCGACGAAGGCATGCAGGCCCGAGCCCGCCACGATCTCGCGCACGGTGCCGCGCGCCATCAGCTCGCCGTACGCGATGTAGGCGATGTCATGACAGCGCTCTGCCTCGTCCATGTAGTGCGTCGACACCAGCACCGTCATTCCCTGGGCCGCATAGGCGTGAATTTCGTCCCAGAAGGCGCGCCGCGCCTTGGGATCGACGCCCGCCGTCGGCTCGTCGAGCAGCAGCAGGCGCGGGGAGTGCATCACGCAGGCGGCCAATGCCAGCCGCTGCTTCCAGCCGCCCGACAGCGACCCCGCGATCTGGCGCTGTCGCGTCGCGAGGCCGAGCCGCTCGAGCGCCTCGTCGACCCGCTCCCGCAGGCGGTCCAGCGCATAGACCCGGCCAATGAACTCGAGATTCTCGCGGATGGTGAGCTCGTCGTAGAGACCGAAGCGCTGGCTCATGTAGCCGGTCTGGCGCTTGATCGCCTCGCGCTCGCGCACTAGGTCGTGGCCGAGGCAAGTGCCATGGCCGCTGTCGGGCGTCAGCAGACCACAGATCATGCGCAGCATCGTGGTCTTGCCGGAGCCGTTGGGCCCAAGGAAGCCGCAGACGCGGCCCGGCGCCACCGTCAGGCTGACGCGATCGACGACGGTGCGCGTGCCGTAGCGCTTTACCAGGTCGTGGACGTCGATCGCCAGCGTCGTGTCCGGTGAACCGATTGTCAGCGCGAGGCCCACGTGCTGAAGCCCGAGAAGGACTCGACGTTGATCGGCAATCCGGGCTGCAGGGGAGAGTTGGCCATCGGGTCGGGACGCGCCTCGACCATGAAGACCAGCTTGGCGCGTGCGCCCTGGGAATAAATGATCGGCGGCGTGTATTCCGCCCGCGGGGCTACGTAGACGATGGTAGCGCCAAGGTCGGGCGGGCAACCGTCGCAGCTGAAGCGGATGCGCGTGCCGGTCCGCGCCTTGGCGACCTCGGGCTCCGGTACGAAGAAGCGCACCTTTATGCGGAAGTCGGGCAGCAGCGACACAACGGGCGAGCCCGCCGGCACCCATTCGCCGACGTTGAAGAAGGTGTTCTCGACCAGCGCCGAATCCGGCGCGACGGGCATCAGCTCGGAGAGCTGGTTCTTCGCGCGAGCAAGCGCTGCCTGCTGCTGCTCGACCATCGCGGCGGCGGCATCGATCTCGGGCTGCCGCGCCGCGAGGTCGCCGGCGCGTTCGCGGGCGACCAGGGCGGCCGCACGGGCGCGCAATTCGGCCACCTGGGCGAAGGCCTGGTCGTAGGCGTGACGCGAGGCGATGTTCCGCGCCACCAACTCGCTCTGGCGGCCGAGATCGGCCTCGGCGGCGACCAGGGTGGCCTCGACCTGGCGGCGCTGGGCGCGAATGACGTCCTGCTCCTCCATTCGCTTGCCGGTCAGCAGGTTGCTGTGACGCGCCTGGAATTCGGCGAGGCGTGCGGAGGTGCGCGCGACTTCGGCTTCGGCCTGCGTGGTGTCGATGACGAACAGCCGGGTGCCCTTCTCAACCCGGTCGCCGCGCTCGACGGCGAGCGAGACCAGCCGGCCGGCGACCGGCGGCGCCACCAGCGTCGTCTCGCCTTCGACGTATCCGAGGTAGCGCGGCGACGCTGCGTTCGACTTCAGGGAGAACGGGGAGAGGTCGCCCGGACCATAGGCCGCTATCGCCGTTCCAGCGATGGCGGCAGAACCGACCAACAGCGCAAGCTTCATGGCTGCGACTCCCGGTGAACGCGTATCGGCGAGGGGATATTTCATTCTTCGCAACGCTGGCAATTGCACGGCGCGGCTGAAGTTGTTCGCAGCCACTCTATCGCCATGCAACCCCTTGGCAAGGCGTGATTCCTCGCCGTTTGTTTTGAATGTTTCTTCCGTTAGGGTCGCGAGACCGGAGATATGCAAAAAAAGGTGTTGGGATGTTGCCTCGCGGGATTTGTGCGTCGATTGCAGGCCTTGTCGTGCTGGTGGCGCAGATGGCGGCGCCAATGGCACAGGAGGCCTATCCCAACCGAACGGTGCGCTGGGTCGTGCCGTTTCCGGCTGGCGGGCCGACCGACACGCTGTCGCGCATCCTGACCGCGCGGCTGTCGGAGATCTGGGGACAGAGCGTCGTGGTCGAGAACAAGGGCGGCGCCTCGGGTGCGATCGGCACCGACTTCACCGCGAAGTCCCAGCCCGACGGCTACACGGTGATGCTGGGCACGCAGAGCACGAATGCGTCCAACATGATCTTCTTTCCCAACCTGCCGTACGACCCGATCAAGGACTTCCAGCCGCTGACTCTGATCGGCACGGCCTGCATGGCGCTGGTGACGGCGCCCAACGTGCCGGCGAACACGCCCAAGGAATTCGTCGAGTGGGCGAAGAAGCAGGATGGCGGCGTCAGCTACGCCTCGGCCGCTCCCGGCAGCTCCCAGCATGTGGCGGCCGAGTTGATGGTGAAGCGCGCCGGCCTCAACGCCACGCATGTGCCCTATCGCGGCAGCTCGGCTGCCATGCCCGACCTGATGAGCGGTCGCGTCGCCTTCATGTTCGATAACCTGCCTTCGGCGTTGCCGGCAGCCAAGGCGGGCAAGGTCAAGGCGCTGGCCCAGACCTGCGCCACACGCTCGCCCTCCGCGCCCGACCTGCCGACCATGGAGGAGTCCGGCTTCCCCGACTTCGCCATCGAAGGCTGGTACGGCATCTTCGCGCCGGCAAAGACTCCACGCCCGATCGTCGACAAGCTCTCGGCCGACATCAACAAGGTGCTGATGGAGCCGGCCTCGCTGGAGCGTTGGAAGGCCCTGGGCTTCGATCCGATCGGCACGACGCCGGAGGCTTTCGCCGAGCGGCAGAAAGCCGACCTTGCCTATTGGAAGAAGATGATCGAGTACACCGGCATCAAGGTGGAGTAAGCGGATGGCGTACGACCTCAAGATCGTCGGCGGCGAGATCGTCGACGGCACTGGTGCCGCGCGCTACCGCGGCGACGTCGGCATCAAGGACGGTAAGGTCGTGGCGCTCGGAAAGGCTCCCGATACCGCCGAGCGCACCATCGACGCCGGCGGCCAGGTCGTCGCGCCGGGCTTCGTCGACATCCACACCCACTACGATGCCCAGGTGTTGTGGGATCCCATGCTCACCATCTCGCCCTGGCATGGCGTGACGACAGTGGTGGTCGGCAATTGCGGCTTCGGCATCGCGCCGACCCGGCCTGAGCATCGTGGGCTCATCCTGCGCACGCTGGAGCGGGTCGAGGCCATGAGCCTTGCCGCGCTGGAGGCGGGCATCGGCCCCGACTGGCCGTTCGTCACCTTCCCGGAATACATGGACGCGGTCGCCGCGCGGCCGCTCGGCATCAATGTTGCGGTCATGCTCGGTCATACGCCGCTCAGGCTGTCGGTGATGGGCGAGGAGGCGACCGAGCGCGCCGCACGCCCCGACGAGATCGCCACCATGAAGCGGCTGGCGGCCGAAGCCATGGAGGTCGGTGCCGTGGGCTTCGCGACCTCGGTGTCGAAGGTCCATATCGGCTATGGCGGCCGTCCGGTGCCGAGCAGGCTCGCGGGCTTCGACGAAATGCTGGAGATCGCCGACGCCGTCGGCCGGTCGGGCCACGGCATCATCCAGTACAATGTCGGCCGCGATCCACGTTGGGAGGAGTACGAGGCGCTGCATGCCAAGTCCGGCCGGCCGCTGGTCTGGACGGCGCTGCTGGCCGGGTCGCTCGGACCCAACTCGCATCGTCCGCAGCTTGCCCGCGCCGGCGAGCAGATCGCGCGCGGCCTGCCGATCTACCCGCAGGGCGCTTGCCGACCGATCCAGATCGAGTTCGACTTCCATTCGCCCGTGGTGTTCGACACCTGGGCCTCGTTCGCTGCGGCGCGCGAGGCCCCAGACGACGCGTCGCGGCGCGCGGTCTACGCCGACCCGGCCTTCCGGGCGCGGGTGAAGCGCCAGGCCGACGGGCGCGGGCCCGACGATGATGTGTTCATGGGCAAGGAGCTGGAAGGCGATACCCGGCGTGCCGCGTTCTGGACCTACGTCATCACCAAGGCGAAGGACCCCTCGCTCGTGGAGCGCGAGCTTGTCGATGTCGCCCGCGAACGTGGCAAGCACTCCGTCGACCTGATGCTCGACCTGGCGCTGGAGGATCTCGACACGCGCGTGCGCGCCTCGCAGCTCAACTTCGTCGAAAACGAGGTGCGGGAAATCATCAAGGACCCCAATGTCGTGATCGGCCTGGGCGATGGCGGCGCCCATCTCAGCCAGCTCTGCGACGCCTGCTATTCGACCCATCTGCTCGGCCACTGGGTGCGCGAGGACGGCGCGCTGACGCTCGAGCAGGCGGTGCATCGCCTGACCGGCGCGACCGCAGCCCTGTTCGGCCTCATCGACCGCGGGCGGCTGGCCGTCGGCCTGCCGGCCGATATCGTTGTCTTCGATCCCGCGACGGTCGGCGCCTCGCCGCTGGAGCGCGTCAACGACCTGCCGGCCGGCGCCGACCGCCTGATCGCCCATCCGCGCGGGATCCAGGCCGTCATCGTCAACGGCCGGCCGCTTCCGCCGCCCGGGCAGGTTCCCGACAGGCCAAGCGGACGGTTGTTGCGCCAGCGCCGGACGGCGTAGGATCAGGCAACATTTCCGGAGGTCAGCCGATGGATACCGTCCTGCAGTCGCGTACCCTCGATTCCAAGCCGATCGCGCCGTCGCTGTTCGCGCATTTCGTGCTGCGCTCGTCGAACATGGCCAGGATGGTCGACTGGTACCGCACCGTGCTCAACATGCATGTCGTGCAGCGCAACGACTTCATATGCTTCATGACCTACGACAACGAGCACCATCGGCTCGCGGTCGTGAACATCGAAGGCCTGCACGAGCCTGACGACAAGGCGTGGGGCCTGGCGCACGTCGCCTACACCTTCCGCGACATCGGCCAGCTGCTCTCGACCTGGCGCCGCCTCAAGGACAAGGGCATCGAGCCGTACCGGCCGATCCATCACGGCCCGACGATCTCGCTGTACTACCGCGATCCCGACGGCAATTCGGTCGAATTGCAGGTCGATCGCTACAAGACCAAGGAGGAGTGCTCGGCCTATTTCACGAGTGACGCCTTCCGCAAGAACCCGATCGGTGTGGCCTTCGACCCCGCCGCCTTGGCCGGCGCCTACGAGGCAGGCGCGCCGGAGTCCGAGCTGATGAACATCCCTGACGGCCCGCCGGCACCCCTCGGGTCGGCCCGGCGCTGATCTAGAAGAGCCAGACGAGGGCGACGATGCCCATCGCGACGATGGCGGCCGATGCCACCATCATGATACGCGTCGAGGGCCGGTAGGTTTCGGCGTCGATCGAGCGGCTGACGCGCAGGTAGTGCCAGAGTGCGCCGACCATCATCACGATGCCCAGTGCGACGAGGCCGGCACCGAGTGCTCCGACATGGCGGTTGGCGGCGGCGCGCACCTCCGGCACGACTTGATTGATTTCCATCAGGAACAGGCTGAAGCGGTTGATCGCCACGCCGAACGCGATCACGGCGATGGCGGTTCGGATCCAGGCCAGCAGTGTGCGCTCGTTGGCGAGATGATCGCTGACATGAGGGTTCTTGGATTCCACCGAAACCTCCAGGACAAAGAAGAAGGGCGCGACCCCGAAGGATCGCGCCCCGTTTGCTGCCGTCAAGAACGGCCTAGTTGTACTTCGCGATCTCCATGCGGCCGACCTGGTCGCGATGGACCTCGTCCGGGCCGTCGGCGAGCCGCAGCGTGCGCTGGTGGGCGTACATGCTGGCCAGCTTGAAGACCTGGCTGACGCCGCCGGCGCCATGCAGCTGCAGGCAGCGGTCGACGACCTTGGAGCTGATGTTGGGCACCGCCACCTTGATCATGGCGATCTGCTGGCGGGCTTCCTTGTTGCCGTACTTATCCATCGCCCAGGCGGCCTTCAGGACCAACAGGCGGGCCATGTCGATCTCCATGCGCATGTCGGCGACGTGAGCCTTGGTGACGCCCATCTCCGAGATGCGCTGGCCGAAGGCGACGCGGCTCTTGGCGCGCTTGATCGCCATCTCGAGCGCCCGCTCGGCGACGCCGATGGCGCGCATGCAGTGATGGATGCGGCCCGGGCCAAGGCGGCCCTGGGCGATCTCGAAGCCGCGGCCCTCGCCCAGCAGGATCGCCGACTTCGGCACGCGCACGTTGTCGTAGATCACCTCGGCATGGCCGTGCGGGGCATCGTCATAGCCGAACACGTGCAGCATCTTCACGATCTTGATGCCTGGCGTGTCGCGCGGCACCACGATCATCGACTGCTGGCGGTAGGCCGGCGCGTTGGGATCGCTCTTGCCCATCAGGATGATGACCTTGCAGCGCGGATCGCCCATGCCCGACGACCACCACTTGCGGCCGTTGATGACGTAGCTGTCGCCGTCGGCCTCGATGCGGCATTCGACGTTGCGCGCATCGGACGAGGCCACCGCAGGCTCGGTCATGGCGAAGCAGGAGCGGATCTCGCCGTTCAAGAGCGGCTTCAGCCACTTCTCCTTGTGCTCGGCCGATCCGTAGCGGGCGAACACTTCCATGTTGCCGGTGTCGGGCGCCGAGCAGTTGACCGCCTCCGAGGCGATCGCGGAACGGCCCAGCACCTCGCAGATCGGCGCGTATTCGAGGTTGGAGAGACCCATCGTTCCGTGCGTGTCGCCCGAGTCAGGGTCGGCCGGCAGGAACATGTTCCACAGGCCGCGTTTCTTGGCTTCGGCCTTGCAGTCTTCGATCACCTTGGGGAGCTGCCAGCGGTCCTTGGCCTTCTCCATCTGCTCTTCGTAGACGGGCTCGGCCGGATAGATGACCTCGTCCATGAACTTGTTGAGCTTCTCGACCAGCTCCTTGGTGCGGTCCGAGTATTCGAAATCCATCCGTCTCTCCCTATGTGCTGCGCCGGACTCTGGCCGAAAAGGCCGGTCCTGTGAACGGTCATTCAGGCCGCACCCTCCTGCCGTGCGGGTTCGCTGGGCGGACCCGATTTTGCCAGCAGATTGAGCCGCATCGGCCGCAACACGGCGATGGCGAGGAGGGCCGCCGCGGCGTTCATCGCCACCGCGATCATGAAGACGGCATGCCAATGCCCGGTCGCTGCGGCCAGCAGGCTGGCCAGGGGCACCATCATCGCGGCAGTGCCTTTGGCGGTATAGAGCAGTCCGGCATTGGTGGTGGCGTATTTGGTGCCGAAGTAGTCGGCGCAGGTCGTTGGGAAGAGGCTCGCGACCTCGCCCCAGGCCAGGAAGACCACGCCGCCCAGCACCACGAACATCACGGGGTCGTGCCCCCATACACTCATTGCCCAGACGCCGACGGCTTCCAGGGCGAAGATGCCGAACATCGTGGTCTCGCGGCCGAAATGGTCCGAGATCAAGCCGCTGAGCGGCCGCGTCAAGCCGTTGGTGATGCGGTCGAGGGTGAGCGCAAAGGTCAATGCCGGCAGCGTGACGTCGAGCAGGGTGACATCCACGCCGGAGACATGGAAGTCGCGTGCGATCAACGCGAGCTGGGCGGTGAAGACCAGGCCGCCGGATGCCACCAGGACCAGCATGACGTAGAGCAGCCAGAACGAGGGCGAGCGCAGCATCTGCGCCGGGGTGTAGTCGTGGGCGGTCTGATGGACGCGCCGCGACGGCGGCGGTGCTTCGCCGGGGCGCGGTGCGGCGATCGCCAGGCTTGCCAGGCAGATGACGATGCCTTGGCCGAGGCCGAACCACAGGAAGGCCGCTTGATAGCCGAATTCGTGGATCGTTCGGTAGATGGGAATGATGGTGAGGGCCGAGCCTGCGCCGTAGCCCGCTGCGGTCAGGCCGGTGGCGAGGCCGCGCCGGTCGGCAAACCATTTCAGGGCGTTGCCGATGCAGGTGCCGTAGACGCAGCCCGCACCGATGCCGCCGACGGCGGCGCCGAGATAGAGCAGGGGAAGCGAATCGGCGATGGAGTTGATCGACCACGCAATGGCCACCAGCGCACCGCCCAGGAACACCACGCGCTTGGGCCCCAGCCGGTCGACGAACCATCCCTCGAACGGCACCAGCCAGGTCTCGGCCAGAACGAAGACCGTGAAGGCCACCTGGATCGCCGCGTGGCTCCAGCCCCACTTCTCCTGGATGGGATGGACGAACAGCGTCCAGCCATACTGCAGGTTGGCGATCATCACCATGCAGACAATGCCAGCACTGAGCTGAAGCCAGCGATTCGTCGTGCGTCCTCCGTCCGCGGCACTGCTGAGCGGCATCGACCCCAAGGCTCCCCCTTGCCGATCGTCGGATCCCACTCCTTAATCGGCACAAACCCAATCTCATCCGGGAGTATCGCGTTGGACAGTGTGATGCAAACGCCCTTCAAGCCGATCGACTTCCTGAGCCGCGATGTCGCGGTCGAACGGCGCGGCGATGGCACCATCCTGCTGCAGTCGAACCACCCGCTGAAGCCTTACGAGACGCACGTGCCGGCCTTCCTGGCGAAGTGGGCCAGGGAAGCGCCGGATCGCGTGTGGCTGGCGCAACGCCGCGGACCCGACCGCGAGTGGCTGAAACTCACCTACGGCGAGGCCAAGCGCCAGGTCGATGCGGTGACCCAGGCGCTGATCGATCGCGGCTTCGGCCCGGACAAGCCGGTGATGATCCTGTCGTCGAACTCCATCGAGTTCGCCCTGCTCACCATGGCGGCCATGCAGGCGCGCGCGCCCATGGCGCCGGTGTCGCCGGCCTATTCCGTGATGAGCCAGGACCACGCCAAGCTGCGCTACGTCTTCGACCTCATCAAGCCGGGCATGGTGTTCGTGCAGAACGGCGAGATCTACGCCCGCGCGCTTGCCGCGCTGGATCTCGAGGGCATGCTGCTGGTGCACGTCGACAAGGCGCCGCCGGAGATGCAGTCGCTGCCCTGGAGCGAGCTTTTAGCCACCAGGCCCACCGATGCCGTCGCGCGCTCGATCGAGCAGATCGACGCCAAGACCGTGGGCAAGTTCCTGTTCACCTCGGGCAGCACCGGCATGCCCAAGGCGGTGATCAACACCCAGGAGATGATGTGCGCCAACCTGGCGATGAGCCAGATGGCGCGGACCCGCAAGGCCGATGATCCGCCGGCCGTGATGCTCGACTGGCTGCCGTGGAACCACACGATGGGCGGCAACGCCACCTTCCAGGGCAACCTGGCCGAGGGGGGCACGACCTACATCGACGACGGCAAGCCGTTGCCCGGCCTGTTCGAGGAGACGCTGCGCAATCTGCGCGAGATCTCGCCGACCTACTTTGCCAACGTGCCGGCGGGCTATGCCATGCTGGCGACGGCGCTGGAGAAGGATGACGGGCTCGCCAAGCGCTTCTTCAAGAACCTCAATTCGCTGGCCTATGGCGGCGCCACCCTGCCGAACGACCTCTATGAGCGCATGGAGGCGCTGGCGGTGAAGCACACCGGCTATCGCCTGCCGTTCGTCACCGGCTGGGGCTCGACCGAGACCGCACCGACGGCGACCACGGTGCACTGGGCGTCCGAGCGCGTCGGCCTGATCGGCCTGCCGTTCCCCGAGGTGCAGCTGAAGCTCGTGCCGACCGGCGAGGAGGGCCGCTACGAGCTGCGGCTGAAGAGCGTGATCGTGACGCCGGGCTACTTCCGCCGGCCCGACCTCACGGCCCAGATGTTCGACGAGGAAGGTTTTTACAAGATCGGCGACGCCGGCCGCTTCGTCGATCCCAATGACCCGAGCTGGGGCCTGATCTTCGACGGCCGTGTCGTCGAGGATTTCAAGCTGATGAGCGGCACCTTCGTCCTGGTCGGCACCTTGCGCACCACGGCGATCGCCGCGGCCTCGCCAGTGCTGCAGGACGCGGTGATCTGCGGCCAGGACCGCGAGTATGTCGGCCTGCTGGGTTTTCCCAATATCGCGGCCTGCCGGCGCCTCGCCGACGATGACGGCGCCAAGCTGACGGCCGCCGAGCTGCTCGCCCATCCCGCGGTGGTCGGTACCCTGCGCGACGGCCTCGCGCGCATGAATGCCGAGTGCAAGGGCTCGTCGATGCGGGTCAGGCGTGCGATCCTGATGGCCGAGCCGCCGTCGGTCGATGGCCACGAGATCACCGACAAGGGCTACATCAACCAGCGCGCCACGCTCGACCGGCGCCGCGTGCTGGTCGACAAGCTCTACGCCGGCGGCGATGGTGTGATCGACATCCCCTGACGGGCCGCACATATGGATCGCCTGGACCCCATCGAGCCGACCGAAAAAGACGCCCCGCTGCGTTACGACATCAGGCTGCTTGGCCGTATCCTGGGCGACACGGTGCGGATCCAGGAAGGCGATGCGGTGTTCGATCTGGTCGAGCACATCCGCCGCACCGGTGTGCAATTCCATCGCGACGCCGACGAGGCCGCGCGCCACGAGCTGCAGAAGATCATGAGCGAGCTGCCGACCGACCGGGCACTGCGCATCATCCGGGCCTTCGGCTACTTCTCGCATCTCGCCAACATCGCCGAGGACCAGCACCACATCCGCCGCACGCGCGCCTACGCCAAGGCCGAGGCGGCCCCGCGGCCGGGCACGATGGCCTATGCGCTGGGCCGCGCCCGGCAGGCGCGGCTGTCCCGTGAGCAGCTGACGCGCTTCTTCGCCCATGCGATGTGCGTCCCGGTCCTGACGGCCCATCCGACGGAGATCCGCCGCAAGAGCTCGATCGATCGCGAGATGGAGATCGCCCGCCTGCTCGACGAGCGCGACCGCATCGAGTTCACGCCGGAGGAGCTGGCGTCCAACCGCCGCGCGCTCAGGCGCAACGTGCTGGTCCTGTGGCAGACCAGCCTGGTGCGCGGCACACGGCTGCGCGTCATCGACGAGGTCGCCAACGGCCTGTCGTACTACGACTATACCTTCCTGCGGGCGCTGCCCCTGTTCTATGCCGACCTCGAGCGCCTGCTCGCCGTCACCGATGCGGCCTGGCAGGAGCTGGAGATCCCGTCCTTCCTGCGCATGGGAAGCTGGATCGGCGGCGACCGCGACGGAAATCCCTTCGTCACCGCCGACGTCACCCGCCAGACGCTCGCCATGCAGAGCGAGCGCGCCATGCGCTTCTATCTCGAGGAGCTGCACCAGCTCGGCGGCGAGCTGTCGCTCGACGGCCGCATCGTGCGCGTCTCCGATGGCCTGCGGGCGCTCTCGGCCGGCTCGCCCGACCACGCCGTGGAGCGCCAGGACGAACCCTATCGCCGCGCCATCGTCGGCATCTATGCGCGCCTGGCCGCGACGGCCTGGTCGCTCGACAAGCTCGAGGCGCCGCATCAGCCGGTCGCAGAGGCGTCACCCTACGGCTCGGTGATGGAGTTCAAGGCCGACCTCGACACGATCTTCACCTCGCTGGCCGAGAACGGCTCGACCGCGCTGGCACGTGGTCGCCTGCGCGCCCTGCGCCGCGCCGTCGACGTCTTCGGCTTCCACCTGGCGTCGCTCGACATCCGGCAGAACTCCGACGTCCACGAGCGCGTCATGGCGGAGCTCGTCGAAGCCGCGGGCCTCGGCGACTACCGCGCGCTCGACGAGGCGGGCCGGATCGCCCTGCTGACCGGCGAGCTCGGCAACATGCGTCCGCTCAGCTCGCCGCATCTCTCCTACGGCGAGGAAACGACGGGCGAGCTTGCCATGCTGAACGTCGTGGCCGACGCCCATCGCCGCTACGGCGCGGCGTCGATCCCGCATTACGTGATCTCCAAGGCCGACAGTGTGTCGGACATCCTGGAGGTGGCGGTGCTGCTCAAGGAGGTCGGCTTGCTGGGCCCGCGCCCCAAGACTGGTGACGCCCGGCTCGACGTCGACATCGTGCCGCTGTTCGAGACCATCGGCGACCTGCAGCACTGCGGCCGCATCATGGAGGCTCTGTTCTCGCTGCCGGCCTACCGCCGGCTGCTGGCCTCGCGCGGCAACGTCCAGGAAGTGATGCTGGGCTATTCCGACAGCAACAAGGACGGCGGCTATCTCACCTCGACCTGGGAACTCTACAAGGCCGAGCTGACCTTGGTCGAGCTGTTCGCGCGGCACAAGGTCGGCCTGCGCCTGTTCCACGGCCGCGGCGGCTCGGTCGGCCGTGGCGGCGGGCCGAGCTACGAGGCGATCCTGGCCCAGCCGCCCGGCGCCGTGCGCGGCCAGATCCGCGTCACCGAGCAGGGCGAGGTGATCGCGGGCAAATATTCGAATGCCGAGGTCGGCCGGCGCAACCTCGAGACCTTGGCCGCCGCCACCTTCGAGGCGACCTTGCTCGATGCCGAGCGGCCGCCGCCGCCCGAGTCCTACCACGCCATCATGGAGGACCTGTCGGCCAAGGCGTTCCGCGCCTATCGCGCGCTGGTCTACGAGACCGAGGGGTTCGACCAATACTTCCGCGAATCGACCGTGCTGGAGGAGATCGCGTCCCTCAACATCGGCAGCCGCCCGGCCTCGCGCTCCAAGAAGCAGGGCATAGAAGACCTGCGAGCCATCCCCTGGGTGTTCAGCTGGGCGCAGTGCCGGCTGATGCTGCCGGGATGGTTCGGCTTCGGCACGGCGGTGAAGGAGTGGCTCGCGGCGCATCCGGCCGACGGGCTTGCGACCCTGCAGGCCATGCACGCCGAATGGCCGTTCTTCCGCACCACGCTCTCCAACATGGACATGGTGCTGTCCAAGAGCGACATCGCCATCGCCTCGCGCTATGCCGAGCTGGTGACCGACGCCGCGCTCGGCAAGCGCATCTTCGAGCGCGTGCGCCAGGAATGGCAGGCCTCGATCGACGCGGTGCTGGCGATCACGCGGCAGCGCACGCTGCTCGAGACCAATCCGCTGCTGGCGCGCTCGATCCGCAACCGCTTTCCCTACATCGATCCGCTGAACCATGTGCAGATCGAATTGCTGCGTCGCCATCGCGCCGGCGACACCGCGCCCGAGGTGGTGCAGGGTATTCATCTCAGCATCAACGGCATCGCGGCCGGCCTGCGCAACAGTGGCTGACAAGACCTCGCCCTTCGAGACGCATCGCTACGCGATGCTCCTCAGGGTGAGGCGGTTCTGTGGCGGTCGGACATGCCCTACGATGCCGACAAAAGGAGGAGCGTTCGATGGACTTCAAGAACAAGGTTGCCCTGGTCACTGGCGGCAGCAACGGCATCGGTCGTGCCTCGACGCTCGGCTTTGCCGGGCTCGGCGCCAAGGTTGTGATCGTCGACCGCGACGCAGCAGGCGGCGAGGCGACGGCCGGCATCGTGCGCCAGAAGGGCGGCGAGGCGCTGTTCGTTCAAGCCGACGTCACCGACGCGAAGTCGGTGCAGGCCTATGTGAAGAAGGCGGTCGACACCTACGGCCGCATCGACTGCTTCCACAACAACGCCGGCATCGAGGGCAAGGTCGCGAACATCGCCGACTACGATGAGGCGATGTTCGACCAGATCATGGCCGTGAACGTGCGCGGCGTGTTCCTCGGCCTGAAGTACGTCTTGAAGCAGATGCTGGCGCAGAAGGGCGGCGGCGCCATCGTCAACACCGCCTCGGTCGCGGGCCTGATGGGCTCGCCCGGCATGAACGCCTATGTCGCCTCCAAGCACGCCGTGCTCGGCCTGACCAAGACGGCGTCGGGCGAGGTGGCGCGCCAGGGCATCCGCGTGAACGCCGTCTGCCCCGGCCCGATCGATACCCGCATGATCCACGATCTCGAGAAGCAGCTGAACCCTGGCGATCCCGGCAAGGTCGAGGCGACCTACCAGGCCTCGATCCCGATCGGCCGCTACGGCACGGCGGAGGAGGTGGCCAACACCGTGCTGTTCCTCTGCTCCGATCTCGCCGGCAACATCACCGGCGCCCACTTCGTCGTCGACGGCGGCCGCACCTCGACGCCGGGCGCCGTGACGTCGATGAACAGGTGACTCTTGCCGGAGCGCGGACCCCTGCCTTCGCCGAAGCGAAGCCGCTTCGGCTTCGTGCAGGCAGGTCCGGTCCGCTCATGTTCTTCCGGACCGCGCGCTTCCAGCGCGCTCATGATCATGAGGCGCGCAGGATGCGCGGTCCGGAAGACGAAGACCATGAGCGGGCCAGAGGCCCGCGCTCCCAAGAGCTACTCCAGCCAGACGTCGTCGAGGCGCCAGTTGTTGTAGATGCTGTTGACCTGCACGTTGACGCCCTTGAGGCCGGGCTGCCAGCAGGTGGCGCCGTACATGTAGTAGAGCATCGGCCGCACCGCCTCGTTGGTCAGCTTCTTGTCGATCTCCCAGGCGATCTTCTTGCGCTTCTCGGGGTCGCGCTCGGCCGACTGTGCGGCGACCATCGCGTCGAGGTCCTTGTTGCAGTAGTCCATGTAGGTGCGCGAGCCGCAGACATAGTTCTCGAAATAGTTCTGGTCGGGATCGTCGACGCCGTTGCCGACCTGGCTGACGCCGATCACGTAGTCGCGGCGGATCAGCTTGGGCACCCACTGCGCCGTGTCCACCAGCTGCAGCTCGCCGTCGATGTAGATCTCCTTGAGCTGGCTGATCAGGAGCACCGACGCGTCGCGGTAGGTCGGCAGGTTGCGGGTCGAGACCTTGATCTTCAGCGGCTTGTTGGGCCCGTAGCCCTTGGCCGCCATGACCGCGCGCGCCTTCTCGCGGCTCTTGGCGACGTCGGGTGCGTAGCCCGGTAGTTCGCTCAGGATCTCCGGCGGCAGCCCCCAGCGCCCCTCCGGCAGGGGTTGCATGGCGCCGCCGGGATCGCCGGTGCCCGAGGTCATGATGTCCCGGAACGCCTTGCGGTCGAGCGCCATGGCGACGGCGCGACGCACCTCGATGTCGTCGAACGGCGGGTTGGGGTTCATCAGGATGTTGGCGGCGACGTTCATCGGCGCGGTCTCGCAGATCGCGTCCGGCCGGTTGGCCTTGATGTCGCCGACCAGCGGCACGGTGACCTCGAACGGGAAGATCATGTCGAACTTGTTCGACTGGAAGGCGAGGATCGCCGTCGAGCGGTTGGGGATGATGGTGTACTCGACGCCGTCGAGATAGGGCTTGCCCGGCTTCCAGTAGTTCGGATTGCGCGCGAGCTTGATGGTCTGGTTGGGCTTGTACTCGACGAACTTGAACGGGCCGGTGCCGACCGGCACCTGGCGCATCTCGCGCGGCGAGACATGGCACGGATACATCGGCGAGAAGCCCGAGGCGAGCAGGCCGAGCAGCGCGGGCTGCGGCGCCTTCAGCTTGAGGACGGTCTCGCTTTCGCCGTTGACGGTCACGCTCTCGACGTTGGCGTACCAGCCCTTGCGGAAGTTGACCTTGAAGTTCTCCGGCGCGTTGCCCTGCAGGAGATCGAAGGTGCACTTCACGTCGGCGGCCGTGAACGGCTTGCCGTCGTGCCACTTGACGCCTTTGCGCAGGGTGAAGGTCAGCGTCTTGCCGTCCTCGCTCCATGCCCATTTCTCGGCAAGGTCGGGCACGATGTCGTCGAGGCTGTTCTGTTTCTTTGCCGGGTCGAACATGACCAGGTTGTTGAAGACGCCCATCATCGGCAGCACGACGGAGATCGTGCCTTCCTCGTGGATCGACATGCTGGCGGGGCTGTCTCGATGGGTGATGCGCAGGATGCCGCCCTGCTTCTGGGCCGAGGCACTGGCAAAAGGTGCGATGAGCAGGAACGCAAGCACCACAAACCGCACACACGACAACGCAACGCGTATCATCATGGGTTTCCTCCTCGCGTCACGGCCCGCATTCCTGAATGGAACTTCTGACGCGTGGCGGGCCGCGTCGATTGTCGGAGCCTATACGGCTCCGGCATCCTCCGCTGCCGAAAGAGTTCGCAGAGTGATGGCGTCAATGAACGGGTGGGGCTTTGCTGGGGACGCGCCACTCCAGTGGCGCGTCATGGCGGCGATCGCAACCCAACCACCTCACCCTGAGGAGCGCCCTCCTCGAATACCTCGGGGTAAACTCCGTGCGCGTCTCGAAGGGTGGATAACATCGGGACTGGGCCCACCCTTCGAGACGCACCGCTGCGCGGTGCTCCTCAGGGTGAGGTGGTGTTGGGTCTGCTAGCACCATGACGCGCCACTGGAGTGGCGCGCCCCCAGCCACGATCAGTTCGCCGTCATCCCGCCATCGATCACCAGCTCGGTTCCCGTGACCCACGACGCCTCGTCCGACGCGAGGTAGAGGCAGCCGGCGGCAATGTCGTAGGGCGTGCCGAAGCGGCCGAGCGGCGTCGCCTCCATGCGCTTGCGCGCCACCTCGGGATTGGAATGGCCGGGCGCGGTCATCGGCGTGTCGACGAAGCCCGGATGGACCGAGTTCACGCGGATTCTGTCGGGCGCGTACTGGATTGCCGCCGCCTTGGAGAAGATGCGCACCGCCCCTTTGGAGGCGTGATAGGCGGCGTTGGCGTGGCTGCCGACGATGCCGCAGATCGACGAGATGTTGATGATCGAGCCGCCGCCCGAGCGCTGCATGGCCGGCACCGCGGCCTTGGTGCCGAGGAACACGCCGGTCGCGTTGATCTCCATCACCAGGTTCCAGTGCTCGAGCGTCTGGTCGGCGAGCCGCGGTCCTGCCGTGTGGCCGGTCTGGATGTTCTGCTTGGGATCGCGGCCCGAAATGCCGGCGATGTTGCACAGGATGTCGACGCGGCCCCAGGCCTTCTCGGCCTGGTCGACGATGGCGCTCCAGCGCCCTTCGTTCCGCACATCCTGCTCGGCAAAGCGTGCGGTTCCGCCTGCCGACGCGATTTCCGTCTCGATCGACTTGCCCAGCGATGTGTTGCTGTCGGTCAGCAGGACGGACGCGCCGTGCTGAGCGAACAACCGCGCCGTCGCGGCACCGATGCCCGAGGCGCCGCCTGTGACGACGGCGACCTTGCCCAAAAGTCTTTTGCCCGGCTCCATGTTCGTCTCCTCGTTTCCTCTGTTATTCTGGCCCGTCTGCAAGGGTGTGACATATGAACGTGATTTCGAGGCCCCGTCACGACGTTCAGGACATAGCGGCTTGCTGGCTGAAGTCCTTCGGTGATGCCTTGCAGTCGGCCGATGCCGCCGGCGCCGCCTGCCACTTCGCGCGCGAGGGCCACTGGCGCGATGTGCTGGCTTTCACGTGGCGGATCGGGACCGAGACCGGCGTAGCGGCGATCGAGGCCGCCCTGGCGCCGACGCTTGCGCGGACCAGGCCGCGTGGCTTCCACATTCCCGAGGGGCGCTCGCAGGCGCGCCGCGTCAAGCGCGCCGGCGTCGACTGCATCGAGGCGATCTTCGAGTTCGAGACGGCAGCCGGCCGCGCCAACGGTGTCGTGCGGCTGGTCGAGGAGGAGGACGACTGGCGCATTTGGACGCTGCTCACCACGCTCGAGGAGCTGAACGGCTATCCCGACGGCCGGCCCAAGGCGGTGAGCGATGCCGAGAAGTATTCACGCGACTTCGGCGGCGAGAACTGGCTCGACCAGCGGCGTAAGGCGCTCGCCTATACCGACCACGATCCCACGGTCCTGATCGTGGGCGGCGGCCAGGCCGGCCTGTCGGCGGCGGCGCGGCTCAACCATCTCGGCGTCGACACGCTGATCATCGATCGCAATCCTCGCATCGGCGACAATTGGCGGCTGCGCTATCACTCGCTCACGCTGCACAACGAGGTGCACGTCAATCACCTGCCGCTGATGAAATTTCCGCCGACCTGGCCGGTGTTCATTCCCAAGGACAAGCTCGCCAACTGGTTCGAGACCTATGTCGAGAGCCTGGAGCTGAACTTCTGGACCGGCACCGAGCTTTTAGGCGGCAGCTGGGACGACAAGGCGAAGTGCTGGACGGTGACTCTTAAGCGAAGCGACGGCAGCGAGCGCACCATGAAGCCGCGTCACATCATCGTCGCCACCGGCGTGAGCGGCATCCCGATCTGGCCGAAGGTGCCCGGCCTCGACTCTTTCAAGGGCGAGGTCATGCATTCCGGTCAATACACGACCGGCGCTGCCTGGAAGGGCGGCAACGCGATGGTCATCGGCACCGGCAACAGCGGCCACGATGTGGCGCAGGACCTGTGCGCCAGTGGCGTTAACACCATCATCGTCCAGCGCAGCCCGACCTACATCGTCAGCATCCGCGAGGCGCAGAAGGTCTATTCGACCTATAGCGAAGGCTTGCCGTTCGAGGATTGCGACCTGCTCGCCTGCTCGATGCCCTATCCGGTGCTGCGCCGCGCCTACCAGCTCTCGACCGCCGAGATGCGCGAGGTCGACCGCGAACTGCTGAAGGGGCTGGAGAAACGCGGCTTCAAGCTGACCTTTGGCGAGGACGATACCGGCTTCCAGATGATGTATCTGCGGCGTGGCGGCGGTTACTACTTCAACGTCGGCTGCTCCGACATGATCGTCGACGGCCGCGTCAGGCTGCTGCAGTACGACACGATCGACCGTTTCGAGGCCGACGGCGTCGTCCTGAAGGACGGCACGAAGAAGCCGTTGGACGTGGTGGTCGTCGCCACCGGCTACGAAAGCCAGCAGGAGTTCGTGCGCGTCACACTCGGTAACGACGTCGCCGAGCGCATCGGACCCGTGTGGGGCTTCGACGATGGCGGCGAGTTGCGCAACATGTGGGGACCGACGAAACAGGACGGCCTGTGGTTCACCGCCGGCAGCCTGGCGCAGTGCCGAATCTACTCACGGTACCTCGCGCTGCAGATCAAGGCGCGCGAGGACGGCTTGATCGAGTAGCGCGTCGCTGCGTCGGGCGCTTGCGGCGCGTCGGCTCTGCTGGCGCGGAGTCGGCAAGCAGGCCGAACAGCCAGGCGAGGCCCGCGTCCATCATCGCGACCTTGGGCGCGACGGCGTTGACCCGGAAGCCGGGGAGCGCCAGCGGGGCGTCGAGGCCCAGGATGCCGAAGCGCGCCGCATGCATGGCCGCGAAGCGCCGCGGCAGGGCCGTGACAAGGTCGGTCTCGGCGACGATCGCAAGCGCCAGCATGAAGTTCGGAACGGTGAGCGCGATCCGCCGCGTCCTGCCGCGCTTCGCCAGGGCCTCATCGACGAAGCCATGAGGATCGCCGGTATACGAGACGACCAGATGCTGCATCTCGCAATACCGCTCCAGGGTCGGATCGCGCGCGAAGCGATGGCCGGTGCGCATCGCAATCACGAAGTCTTCCTCATAGAGACGGCGCTTCTCGAAACGCGGCGGAATGTCGTCCGATGGGATGATGGCAATGTCCATGTCGCCCGCCTCGAGGTCGGCGACGGCCGCCCGCCAGACGCGGGCCGGCGAGGGCAGGATCTGACGCACCCCGACATCGATTCCGGGCGCCATCGTGCGCAGCCGGGCGAGCAGCGGGCGCAGGACCACGGCCGAGATGCCGTCCGGAGCGCCGATTGCGAACCGGCGGGTCGCGGTGGACGGGTCGAATGGCCTGCCGGTGGTAATGACGGCGCTGGCGCGCGCCAGGACGTCGGCGATGGGTGCGGCAAGCTCGGTGGCGCGGGCCGTCGGGACGACGCCCTTGGGCGTTCGCAGGAACAGCGGATCGTTGAGGAGGCGGCGCAGGCGGCCCAGGCCATGGCTGACGGCCGATGGCGTCAGATTGAGCCGATCGGCCGCCCGGCCGACATGACGCTCGCGCAGCACGACCTCGAACAGGACGAGGAGGTTCAGGTCGGCGCGCGCGAGATCAATCTCATTCAGCATGTTGCTGAAATCATATCACTGGCTTCAGCAAGCGCCACATGCGATCCCGCTGCCGACCAACGGCTCCAGCAGGAGAGGCCAATGCCGGTGATGATGATTTCCGAGGTCGGCGGCCAGTCGCCGCAGGGCTACGACAGCATGCTCGCTCTTCTCGGCGGGGCGCTGAGACAGGCGCCTGGCTTCGTCATGCACATGGCCCATCCAGCCGAGGCCGGATGGCGGATCGTCGAGGTGTGGCAAAGCCAGGAAGACGCGACACGGTTCTTCGCCGCCCATATCGCTCCGAACCTGCCGGAGGGCATACGACCGAAACTGTCCTTCCAGCCGCTGCACAGCCTCGTCAGTCCTTGAGATCGCTGGAGGAGATGATCCGATGCCTGACTCGCAACGCGACATGGCCATCGACCAGACGGTGGCCGAGCTGATACGGCGATCGGCAGAAGCCAATACGGCGCTGATGCGCGGCGACGTCGGCCGCTACCGCGCCCTGATCAAGCATGCGGACGACTTCATGCTGATGTCGCCCTTCGGCGGGACGCCCACGCGCGGTTCGGACATGACCGGCGAGCGTTGGGAGGCGATGGGGCGCTTCTTCAAGAACGGCGTGTTCGAGCAGGACGTCGTGCAGGCCTACGGTTCTGCCGACATGGTGGTCCTCGCCCTGATCGAACGCCAGACGGTCGAGGTCGGCGGCCTGCCGGCGCAGAGCTGGCCGCTGCGCGTCACGCTTGTCTATCGCCGCGAGGGCGCCGAATGGCACCTTGCCCATCGCCATGCCGATCCGCTTGCCGGCGGCGTCAGCCTCCATCAGGCGGCTGCGCTCGCCCGGGGTGAAGCAGCTTGAAGCCGCTCACGGCTTTCCGAAGGTCGCAATGCGATCGACGTTGCAGATGAACAGCACACGCTTTTCGTCGATGGCGGGATCGCGCAGGCCGTAGGGCGGCGGATTGCCGGTGTACTTGGTCCAGATCTTGTCGAGCTGCTTGGTGACGCGCTCGCCGCCCGGTGCGGCCTCGTGTTCCTCGCGCTCCACCGAGCATTTCAGCTGGACCCAGTGATAGGCATTGTCGGGATTGACGACCAGGATGGTGAGCTTGCCGTTCTTGCGGATCCAGCCGCATTTGGGACGATGCGAGGCCGTGTTCACCAGCACCTTGTCGCCCTCGTAGTCGAACCACATCGGCGTAAGCCCGATGGTGCCGTCGGGCGCGACCAATCCCATGGTCACGGTGATCGGCCGGTCGAGCAGCGCCTTGTAGATCGGATCGAGGTCCGACAGGTGCCTGATCTGCACGTGCTCGCCGACGGAGAACTGGCCCTTCTGCAGGCCGCCGGCCACGTCCCGGAATTTCGCGACCGTGATGCCGTCTGCCATGGCCTCCTCCGTCGTCGTTGTCAGCCGAGCCTGAGCTCCCGATAGCCGTCCGCCGCCACCGCATCGCAGCGCTCGCGGAAGGCGGGGGCGCTGCCGCTGTAGCGGGCAATGATGCGGGTCTGCTTGCCGTCGATGTTGCGGTTGATGCCGGTCATCCATGAATCGACTTCGTTGGAGAGCAGCCCGACACCCAGCGACTTCACGTGATCGGTCCACGAGGCGACGCCGTCGGCGGTCGCCTCGATGCGCGTGACGTCGTGCTCCCGCGCATGGCGCAGCAGATCGGTGACCCATTCGACGCTGTACTCGATGCTGCGCGGAATGTTGCCCAGCGCGGTGTGCGGGCCCATCTGCATCATCATGTTGGGGAAGCCCTCGACCATGATGCCGAGATAGGTCTGCGGCCCGCCCTTCCACTTGTCCTTGAGCTTCAGCCCGTTGACACCCTGGAAGTCGATGCGATCGAAGGCGCCGGTGATGGCGTCGAAACCTGTGGCGTAGATGATGATGTCGAACGGGTACTCGGCATCGCTGGTCTTGATGCCGTTCGGCGTGATGCGCTCGATCGGCGTTTCCTTGATGTCGACCAGCTTCACGTTGGGCTGGTTGTAGACCTCGTAGTACTTGGTCTCGAGCGGCACGCGGCGGGTGCCGAAGCCGTGGTTCTTGGGGATCAGCTTGTCGGCCACCGCCTGGTCCTTGACGCGCTGGCGGATCTTGCGGGCGACGAAGTCGCTCACCAGCGCATTGGCCTCGCGGTCCACGAGAATGTCGCGGAAATTGCCCTGCCACATCCCGAAGCCACGGTTGCCGTAGAGCTTCTCCCACAGCGCCTCGCGCTCCTCGGGTGTCACCTCCATGGCCTTGCGCGGATCGGGCGTGTGCAGGAAGCAGGCGAAGGTCTCGCGGCAGCGCTGGAAGATCTCGGGATAGCGCGGGCGGATCTCGGCCATCTCCTCCTTGGAGATCTGCGCGTTGTGCAATGGCGCGCACCAGTTGGGCGTGCGCTGGAAGACCGTGAGATGGCCCGCGGTTTTGGCCACCTCCTGGATGGTCTGCACGCCCGTGGCGCCGGTGCCGATCACCGCGACGCGCTTGCCCTCGAAGCTCACCGGCTCATGCGGCCAGCGCGCGGTGTGGCAGGACTGGCCCTTGAAGCTGTCGATGCCCTCGATGCGCGGCATGGTCGGCGCCGACAGAGGGCCGATGGCGGTGATCAGGAAGCGCGAGGTATGGCGGCTGCCATCCTCCAGCGTGATCGCCCAGCTCTGCGTTTCTTCTTTCCAGTGCGCCGCCGTGACCCGGCTCTTGAACTGGATGTCGCGGCGCAGGTCGAACTTGTCGGCGACGAAGTTCAGGTATTTCAGCGTCTGCGGCTGCGGCGAAAAGTGCTCGGTCCAGTGCCACTGGTCGAGCAGCTCCTGGGAGAAGGAGTAGCCGTAGGAATAGCTTTCCGAATCGAAGCGCGCGCCCGGATAGCGGTTCCAGTACCAGGTGCCGCCCACGCCGGTGCCCGTCTCGAACACGCGTACCTTCATGCCGAGCTTGCGCAGCAGATGGAGCTGGTAGAGGCCGGAGATGCCGGCCCCGATGATGATGGCGTCGTAATTCAACATAACTGTCACCCCGAGCAAAGCGAGGGGCCTTTAAGGCCGCAGGAAAGGTCCCTCGCTACGCTCGGGATGACACCGGAATTGTGGCGGGTTTCGGTACTCATTCGTCAGCTCGAGACTCCCTAATCCTTCGGGTGCCCTGGAACACGGGCTTCAATGGATCCATCACGAAGCGGATGCGCGGCAGGTCGGTGTCGACCGTGCAGCACGTGCCGACGATGGGATCGGCCAGCGTGATCGCACCGGCGTTCCAGGCCGCCGCGTCGAAGGCCGAGACCTGCGGCTTGCCGCGCTCGGCCTTGTAGAAGGTGTACTTGGGGTCGACCTGGATCAGCATCGGTTGGGTCTGGCCGTCGAGCGGCGCGTTGGCCGCCGTCACCCAGTTGATGTACTGCACGTCGGTGCCGGCGACCGGCTGCGGATCGACCAGCGCGCAGTCGAGGATCGTCTTGCCGCCCTTGGCGACCGTCCCCATGACGCGGTCGTGCCGGCGCAGGAATTTCACCTCGCCGGCTTCGACCGGGAGGCCCCAACGGCCGCGCAGCTCCTTGGCGGCGGCCACGGTGCTGGCGACGGCGCCCAGCAGGAAGCCGCGCGGATGCGCCCCGGCCCGACTGCCGAGCCGCAGCACGGCGAGATTGAACGGCCCGACCGGGCTCTCCGAATACCGCGTGACTGCCAGGATCACGTAGGAAGGCAGGGCCGGGTGCATCGCCTTGGGCAGCAGGCCGTCGGTCGTGCTGCGCGGCACCTCGATCAGGAGCTGCAGCATCTCGGCCTTGGGCAAGGTCCAGGCCTCGGTGTCGAGATTGCCGAGCGTCGGCAGCGCCTTGGCGTTCTGGGTGATGTCGAGCGTTCCGTAGAGGGGCATCGTCTACTCCGCCGCGACCTTGTTGGCCGATCCCTTGGCGAACACCGGCATCACTTCCTTGGCGAAGAGCCGGAGGCTCGCCATCACCTGGTCCTGCGGCACGACTTCGTTGGCGTTCAGGATGAAATTGATGCAGTCGACGCCGAGCGACTCCCACTTCTTGACGGCGCGGATGATGCGCGCGGGATCGCCATAGGCCATGCCCTCGGTCTGCTGCTCGTTGGCGTCGGGGCCGGTGGCGGCGCGGCGCAATGCCGGCAGCAGGCCCAACGACTGGTAGGACGGCGAGGAGAACACCTCGCGCGTCGAGATCAGCTGCGTGGCGAGATAGTTGAAGGTGTTGCCCAGCCGCTTGCCCATCTCGACGCCGGTCTTCTCGTCCTCGTGGCAGAACAGGAAGTTGGTGGTGGCGACCTGCTCGTTCACGAAGGCGCCGACCGGCTCGCACGACTTGATGCGCCGCCGGTACTCCTTGATCTTCTTCTCCTGCTCGTCGAAGCCCGCGAACGACAGGCCGAGGCTGCCCAGCCCGCGGTCGGCGGCGTCGATCTCGGTACCGGGGCTGGTGACGGCTACCCACATCGGCGGGTGCGGCTTCTGGTAGGGCTTGGGCAGGATGGTGCGCTCGGGCATCGACCAGAATTCGCCCTGGTAGGAGAAGGTCTCCTGCATCCACATCTTGGGCAGGCAGCGCACGAACTCGTCCCAGCTCTTCTTGGTGGTGTCGGGATTGGCGCGGAAGCCGCCGAGTTCGGTCCAGGTCGCCGAGCGGCCGGTGCCGACATGCAGGCGGCCGCCCGACAGGATGTCGAGCGTCGCCGTCCTCTCGGCGATCTTGATCGGATGATTGAACTCGGGGACGCAGACGACGATGCCGTGGCCGACCTGGATGTTCTTGGTGACCATGGCGCAGGCCGTCAGGAACAGCTCGGGCGCGGAGCAGTGCGAGTATTCCTCGAGGAAATGGTGCTCGACGGCCCAGACGTGATCGAAGCCCAGCTCGTCGGCCAGCTTCACCTGCTCGAGGCAGTTGTTGTAGACGGTCCGCTCTTTCTCCGGTGTCCATGGACGCGGAATGGAGATCTCGTAGAACAGGCCGAACTTCATCTGACGGCTCCTACCAAGCCGTCATCCCGACCAAGGCCCCGAAGGGGCCGCGTGGAGGGACCTCTTCTTTGGCTGAAGAACAGGTCCCTCGACTTCGCCGGCCTTCGGCCGGCTCCGCTCGGGATGACGAAAAATTGTGATACGCCTTCCGTCAAACGCTAGGCTTGCCCACCGGGCGGCGCAACCTCACCATGGGATCGGAGGGCGAAATCAAAGATGACAAGACTGGCAGGCAAGGTCGCCATCGTCACCGGCGGGGCAAGCGGAATGGGCCGCGCCACGGTCATGCGCTTCCTGGCCGATGGCGCGAAGGTCGTGGTGGCCGACCTCAACGAGGCCAACGGTGCGGAGACCCTGGCGGTTGCCAAGGCGAATGGCCACGGCAATGACATCGCCTTCGTGCGCTGCGACGTCGCGAAGGAAGCGGATGTGGCCGCCACGGTCGCCGAGGCCGAGCAGCGCTTCGGCCGCCTCGACATCGCTTATCTGAATGCCGGCGTCGGCGGTGCCTTCGGGCCGATCGCCGAGACCGCCGTCGAGGATTGGGATTACACCTTCGCCGTGCTCGTCCGCTCGGTGTTCCTGGGCATGAAGCACGCTTCGCTAGCCATGAAGAAGCATGGCCATGGCGGCGTGATCCTCGTGACAGCCTCGATTGCCGGCATGGTGGGCGGCGCCGGCAGCCACGCCTATTCGGCGGCCAAGGCTGCCGTCATCAGCCTGATCGAGAACGTGGCGGCCGAGCTCGGCCCCGAGCGCATCCGCGTCGTCGGTATCGCGCCCGGCGTGATCTCCACGCCGCTGGTCCATCGCGGCCGGCCTGAGAAGTACGAGCGGCAGTTCCAGCACCAGCCGTGGCCCGACCGCGGCGAGCCCGACGTCATCGCCGACGTGGCCTCGTTCCTGTGCTCGGACGACGCCCGTTTCATCACCGGCGAGACCGTCAAGGTCGACGGCGGCCTTTTAGCGCAAGGCATTGCGCTCTGGGGCACGGGCAAGGAAAACATGTTCATGAAAAGCGCGGGCGTGAACCGCGGCACGACCGGCGAGGCAATGGTCGTGCGCAACCTGAGGGACAAGTCATGAGTGAAGCCGAGAAACTCCACCGCCATCTGATCGGCCAGCAGGGATCGCGGCGCTCGCTGAACACGCCGGCCCTGGTGCTCGATCTCGAGATGCTCGACCGCAACATCGCGGAGATGGCGGCCTTCGCCAAGGCGCACAAGGTGAACCTGCGGCCACATTCCAAGACCCACAAGTCGGCCGACATCGCCCGCCGCCAGATCGCCGCCGGCGCGCTCGGCGTGTGCTGCGCCAAGCTGGGCGAGGCCGAGGCGCTGGGCGAGGCCGGCATCGAGAGCCTGCACATCACTTCGCCGGTGGTCACGCCGCAGGCGATCGACCGCCTGGTGGCGCTGAACGCCAAGGTGAAGGACCTGATGGTGGTGGTCGACCATCCTGCCAATGTCGAGGCGCTGGCCACGGCCGCAGCGAAGGCCGGCAAGCCATTGACGGTGATCGTCGACATCGATCCCGGCCTTCATCGCACCGGCGTGGCCACGCCCGACGGCGTCGTCGAGCTGGTGAAGAAGGTCGTCGGCCTGAAGTCGCTGAAATATGCCGGCGTGCAGTTCTATTGCGGCCGTCACCAGCACATCGTCGACTTCAAGCAGCGCACGGCCGAGATCGAGGAGCGTACCGAGTACCTGAAGGTCTCCTTGGGCAAGCTTGAGGCAGCCGGACTGAAGCCCGGCATCATCACCGGCTCAGGGACCGGCACGCACTATATCGACGCCAAGCTCGGCGTCTTCACCGAGCTGCAGGTGGGCTCCTACGTCTTCATGGACCACGACTACAACGTCTGCGACCTGCGAGGCCTCGACAAGCCGACCTTTGAGCAGGCCTTGCAGATCGACGCCCGCGTCGTCAGCGCCAACACCGCCGGCATGGTCACCGTCGATGCCGGCCTGAAGGCGATGGCCACCGAAAAGGGCCCGCCGATGATCCTGCAGGGCGCGGTCGAAGGCTCGACCACGCGCTTCATGGGCGACGAGCACCTGGCGGTGATCGCGCCCGAAGGCAAAGCGCCCCCGGGCCACGGCGAACAGGTGATCCTGACGCCGCCGCATTGCGATCCCACGGTCAATCTCTACGAGAGCTACCACGTGGTGAAGGGCGACACGCTCGTCGACATCTGGCCGGTGACGGCGCGCGGCAGGTCGCGTTGAGTGAGACCGCGAGCCTGTTCCTTGCCTAGGGCTTTGAAATAGCCGAGAGCGCCCGCGCTGATTCTTCGCGGGCACATCTCGCACACCAACCCTCAAATTTTCTCCCCGCCTCCGTCCACTGCCCTGAGCATCCCGTCGGCTCCACTAGGCCGTATTCCGCGAGCACGGTGATTGCGTGCTCGACGACATAGTATTGCCGGGTCATGGCGCACAATGCTTCGAGTAGCAGTGCTTCGCGGTTGCCGATGCCAAGCCCTGTAGCGGGCGTGTATTCGGGATCGTCCAGCTCGGTCAGCAATGGCAGGTTGTGTTGAGCTCTCACTCCGACGGACTCTTTGGGGAGCGCTTTTCGAAGTCTTTGTCCGGCGTCTGTCCATTCTCCAAAGCGGAGCGTTGGCAGGCACAAATTCACTACGCCGTATTCCTCGAGCGCCAGGATCGCGCTTTCACCTGCGTGCATTGCGCTAGTCTCTATGAGGCTACCTTCTTGTCCGTTCTCAAACGGCCGATCGAGAAGGCGGTCGACCTCATGGACAAGCGTCTCGAGCAACCTTCTCTCGCGTTCGCTCAGATTGGGAATCATCACATCCGCTCTCGGTATCATCGGCGCAGCATAGCACGACGACCCTGTGACGCTGGGTCGCCGTGCTGCTGAGTAGCTACTCAGCCGTAATCTTCCCGGTCTCGATGACCTGCTTCCAGCGCGCGATCTCGCCTGTGAGGAACGCGTCGAACTGCGCGCCGGTCGTGGCGACCACGTCGAAGCCGATCTTCTCGAACTGCTCCTTGACCTCGGGCGCCTTGGTGGCTGCGGTGATGTCGGCTTCGAGCTTCGCCTTCACCGCCGGCGGCAGGCCCTTGGGCGCGGCCGCTGCCTGCCAGGAATAGACCTCGAGGTCCTTCACGCCGGCTTCGGCGAGCGTCGGCACGTCGGGCAGCGCGGGCGCGCGCGTGGCGCTGGTGACGGCCAGCGCCTTCAGCTTGCCGGCGCGAACCTGCTGGGCGATCGCGCCCAGGTTCTGGAACGAGACGTTGGCATGGCCGGAGATCAGGTCGTTGATGGCCGGTCCGCCGCCCTTGTAGGGGACGTGCACGCCGCTCATGCCGGTCTTCTGCAGGAACAGCGCCGCCGTCAGGTGATCCGACGAGCCCGTGCCCGACGAGGCGAAGCTCACCTTGTCCGGATTCTTCTTCAGGTAGTCGAGCAGCTCGGCGACGGTGTTGGCCGGGAAGTCAGGATTGGCCACCAGCACGTTGGGCGTGCGCACGATGACGCTCAGCAAGTCGAAGTCCTTCAGCGGATCATAGCGCAGGTCCTTGAACAGGGCCGGATTTATGCTGTAGACGCCGATCGAGCCGATCATCAGCGTGTAGCCGTCGGGCTTGGCCTGCTTCAGCGCCGCCGCGCCGATGGCGCCGTTGGCGCCGCCCTTGTTGTCGATGACGACCTGCTGGCCGAGCTTCTTCGCCAGTTCCGGCGCCACGGTGCGCGCCGTCACATCGGAGGCGCCGCCGGGTGGAAAGGGAACGATCACGGTGACCGCCTTGTCCGGATACTGCGCCGCCGCCGGCTGCAGGCCGACGAACGCAGCCACGGCGAACGCCACCACACTACTCAATGCTTTTACTCGCACTGGCTCACTCCTCCTTTTCCAGTTTGTGCGAGCTCTTCTAAGTGGTTCGCCCCAACAGAAAAAGGGGCCGTTCCGAGGAACGACCCCTTTCCGGACCTTGGCGACCCGAGCGACCTCGGAAATCCGCCCGTCGCGTTGCCGCTCCAGGCAATTTCCGGGCGGTCACACGAACCGCGCGGCCTACCGACCTCGAAGATCACAGATGCCGCTTGCGCGTCCCCTCTGATCCCGGTGCGGCATGCCCTTTCGGGTCGTCACCGCACCTCCAGCCGGTCGTCGAGTTTGATCTTTTATTTAAGAGAGGACCGGGGCTCGACCAACCGCTGCTCTCTGATTGTGAAGCTAACACGACTCGCTCGTGTGATCCGGCAGATTCCGCTGTCCGTCATCGGTGCATAAGGTGGAAAACGAACATAAGATTCGCGTTGCTCGCATTTGTTGTATGCATGCCGGCGCGCACCACAACTTCCTGCAACCGAATGCGCACGAACGTTCGTGTGCGCTCATTTCCTCCCCGTCGAATCAGGCTCCTCTCCCCCGCTAGGGCAGCGCGATCGCATATGACTGCAAAGTCCCGTCATCCCGACCGGAGCCGAGCGTAGCGAGGCGGAGCGGAGGGACCTTTTTTGTTGATGCATCGACAAAAAGAGGTCCCTCGACTGCGCCGCCCTTCGGGCGGCTCCGCTCGGGATGACGGGAAAATTGGTCATATGCGATTGGCCTGCCCGCTAGGGGGAGAGGAATTTGAAGGTGTCTCCACCCCGTAGCAGCGAAGCTGGGGAGGAAAGCTACGCAGCCTTGGGCAGCACGCCCGACACCTGGCGGATCGTGACGTTCACCCGGTTCCAGAAGTTGATCAGGGCGATGTTGAGGACGAGGTCGGCCAGCGCCTTCTCGTCGTAGTGCTTGGCTGCGTCGTTCCAGACGTCGTCGGGCACCGCATCGCCGCGGTCGGGCAGGCGCGTTGCCGCTTCGGTCAGTGCCAGCGCCGCACGCTCGGCGTCGGTGAAGTAGGGGGCCTCGCGCCAGGCGGCGACGGCGAACAGGCGATCGTCCTTCTCGCCCGCCTTCCGGAGGTCGCGGGCGTGCATCTCGACGCAGACGCTGCAGCCGTTGATCTGGCTGGCGCGCAGCCGCAGCAGCTCGAGGGTCGTGTTGGGCACGCCGCCCTTGGCGATCGAAGTCCCCAGGGCATTGAGGGCCTTGAGCGCCTCGGGAACCACGAAAACGGGGTTGGTCATCCGTGCTTGCATGATCATCTCCTTTGTCACATCGGCCGCCTCTCGGCCGTCATGGGCATGACGAAGCGCGATCGGGGAATGTGACCGATGGAAAAAGAAAATTGGCTGGCCGAGCAGTTCGAGGCCCACCGCGACCATCTGCAGCGGGTTGCCTATCGCATGCTGGGGGCGACGGGGGAGGCGGATGATGCCGTCCAGGAGGCCTGGTTGCGGCTCAGCCGCTCGCAGCCTGCAGGCATCGAGAATCTGGGCGGCTGGCTGACCACGGTCGTGGCCCGCGTCTGCCTCGACACCCTGCGCTCGCGCAAGTCGCGGCGTGAGGAGCCGCTGGAAGGCGAGCCGGAACCCCTCGCCGGCCATGAGCGCACCGCCGATCCCGAGCGCGAGGCCGAGCTGGCCGACTCCGTCGGCCTGGCGCTGCTCGTCGTCCTGGAAGCGCTGGCGCCGGCCGAGCGCGTGGCCTTCGTGCTGCACGACATGTTCGACCTGCCGTTCGAGGAGATCGCACCCATCGTTGGCCGCTCGCCGACAGCGGCCCGGCAGTTGGCCAGCCGGGCACGCCGACGCGTGCGCGGGGGCAAGACGTCATCCGACGTCGCCAGCCAGCGCAGAGTCGTCGACGCCTTCCTGGCGGCGGCGCGCAGTGGCGATATTGCCGGACTCCTGGCCGTGCTCGATCCCGACGTCGTCCTGCGGGCCGACCGCACCGCCGTGCGCCTGGGCGACGTGACAGAGCTGCATGGCGCCGAGGTTGTCGCTGCCAACTTCAAGGGCAAGGCGCAGGCTGCGCGGCCTGCCCTGATCGATGGCGCGCTGGGTGTCGTCGTGGCGCCGCAGGGCCATCTGCTGCTGGTGCTCAACCTGACCTTCGCCGGCGACAGGATCGCGGCGATCGAGGTGGTTGCCGACCGCGACCGACTCAGGGCATTGGACTTGTCCGCCTTGCCCTAGCCGGAGAATTGCCGTGCGCCTCTTTGTTACACCCGCCTCGCCCTGGGTCAGGAGAGTCCGGGTCGCGATCCTCGAGCTGGGAATAGAAGGCCGCTTCGAGTTCGTGCAGACCAAGTGGTCGCACGACTGGGCGACCCGGGCCGTCGAGCACCGGCCCGAGTTCCTCGAGGCCACGCCGGTCGTCCGCATTCCGGCACTGGTCACGTCGGGTTTCACCCTGACCGACTCCCATTCGATCTGCGATTACCTCAATGGCGAACACGGCGGCTTTCGCCTGCTGGCACGCGAGGGCATGTCGCGGTGGCATGCGCTGGCCGACATGTCGATCGCCTGCGGCATCATCGAAGCGCACATCGCGCGGCGGGCCGAGCTCCTGCGGTCCGAAGACGAACGGTCGGACGACTTCATCGGCAAGATGAAGGACCGCGAGCTCCGCTGCTTCGCCGCCCTGGAGAAGCGTGTGCCGCACTTTGGCGCCACCTTCGATCTCGCCCAGATCACGACCGCCGTCGCCTGCGGCTACGAGAGCTGGCGCTACGGCGAGGAGTGGCGCGGTGTCGCGCCGAAGCTGGCGGCCTGGTTCGATGGGGTGGCCCAGCGGCCGTCGATGACGGCGACCGAGCCGGCCGAGACGCCGCAGGCTTAGTACTCGCTATCGTTGGAGGTGATTCACTGCTGTCACCCCGAGCGAAGCGAGGGGCCTTTGAATGCAGGAAAGGTCCCTCGCTTTCGCTCGGGATGACAGCGGGTCCCTAGCGCTAAAAGGCGTAGGAAAAGAACTGCCATCATCGCTGACCAAAGTTATTGACCATTCCGAACCATAGTTATATTCTTGGCGCGTTACGCCTTCGCGTTCCTGCTCTATGCATCGTTGATCCGAGACCAAATGGCTGCGCCACGCGGCCCGTCCAGGCGCTTACATGGACGGGCCGGGCTCGGCGTTCGGTCTCTCCGACTCGGGCGATTCCGGTAGCGCAAATAGCGTTATTGTCCGAAATTAGGATGAGGCCCAACCGATAGGGGGTGCGATCTCGAAGGGCTACCAGGCTCTCTCTCGGAAACCTCAGAAACCTCTCTCACTGCTGCCGTCAGTGCATGCACTACCTAGTCTAGGCATTGCCCACGAGCAGTCCGCCCTTCCACTGGCGCGCCAACGCGACGATCGCCACCATGCCGACGGCGCTGACGACGAACATGCCTAAAAAAGCCTTCTGGCCGTAGGCGCCGTAGAGCACGCCGGCGATCTGGAAGATCACGGCCTGCGCCGCACCGGTGCCGATCGCGTAGTAGACGCTCTGGCCCAGCGCCATGCCCGAGGCGGGCAGCGCCCGCTGGAGGAAGGCCATGGCGCCGAGATGACAGGCGGCAAAGGTGCCGGCGTGCAGGGCCTGCAGGAGGATCAGCGCCCACAGCTCGGTGGTGAAGGCCATGCCCAGCCAACGCACCATGCCGCAGCCGAGCGCCAGCGCAATCATGCCGGTGGGGCCGAGCCGCGCCAGCAGCCAGGGGCTCGCCAGCATCAGGACGATCTCGACGGCAACGCTCTCGCCCCACAGCAGGCTGATGGTGACGTCGTCAATGCCGGCGGCGCGCCAGGTCAGCGTGCCGAAGCTGTAGAGCACGGCGTGGCTCGCCTGGCAGAGTCCAGCCGCGATCATGAACAGCAGGAACGGCCGCGAGCGCAGCAGGTCGGGAATGCCGAAGGAGGCGTGTTTGGCCTGGTCACGGTGCTGCGTCTCCGCCGCCGGCAGCCAAAGCGCCAGCGGCACCAGCATCACGATGCCGGCGAAGCCGACATAGAGCACCCAGGACGGTCCCTGCCGGTCGACGGCAACGCCGCAGATGATGACGCCCAGGATGAAGGATACCGAGCTCCAGACGCGCAGCCTGCCGTAGTTGATGCCGCGCGCTCGGGTCTCGTTCACCACCACGCCATCGTAGAGCGCCATGGTTGGCGCCCACACGACACCCCACACCAGCGACACAGCCAGGATGGCGAGGAAGGTGTGAGAGAACTGGTAGCCGGTCACCAGGACCGTTGCGGCCACGGCCAGTGCCAGGAGGACGCCGCGCACGTTGCCGACGCGATGCGCGATCCAGCCGATGGCGAGCGTGGCGCCGACCCCCACGAGCTGCCGGCTCATGAAGAGCGTGCCGATCTCGGCGTCCGCGATGCCGCGATCGCGCAGCCACACCGGCCAGTAGCTCATGAAGGCGCCGGAAGCAAAGAAGTAGGCCGCGCCGTATCCGGCAAGCCTGACGACGGTGAGGATTCGCGACGACATCAAAACTGTCATCCCGAGCGCAGCGAGGGACCCTTGCGAGACCGACGAAAGGTCCCTCGCTGCGCTCGGGATGACAGCGGGGCTTTCATCAGCAGCGCGTCATCTAAGCCGCGAACTCGCGCCGCACCTGTTCGGAATGCTGGCCCACCGTTGGCACGTCGCCCAGCCGCTCGGGCTCGCCGTTCCATGAGGCGGCGAGTGCCGGCATCGAGACGTCGCCGACGGTCGTGCCAAAGACGACGCGGCGAAGTTGCGGATGGGTCGATAGATCGTCGACCGAGCTCACGCGCGCCCAGGCGATCTGCGCCGCGTCGAGGCGGGCCGCGAGGTCGGCGAAGGTCTGGCCGCCAAAGCTCTTCTGCACGATGGCGTTGGTATCGTCGCGCCGCGAATTGCGCGCCTTGTTGGTGGCGTAGTCGGGATCCTTCTCCAGGCCCGGCCGGTCGAGCACGCCGTGGCACAGCCGCTCGAACTCGCGGTCGTTCTGGATCGAGATCAGCACCGGCACCTTGTCGGCGGTCTGGTAGACGCCGTAGGGCGCGATGAAGGGATGGGTGAGGCCGAGCCGCGGCCAATTGTAGTCGGAGTAGTCCTTGGCCAGCACCGGCACGGTCATCCACTCGGCCATGGCGGAGAACAGCGAGACCGCGATGGCACGGCCCTCGCCGGTCTTCTGGCGGGCCAGCAGCGCTTCCAGCACGGCGGCATGGGCGAACATGCCGGTGCCGATGTCGGTCGCCGAGATGCCGACGCGGCCCGGGCCTTCGGCCGTACCGGTGATCGAGGCGAGGCCGCTCTCGGCCTGCACCAGCAGGTCATAGGCGCGGCGGTTGCGATAGGGGCCGTGCTCGCCATAGCCCGAGATGTCGACGGTGATCAGCCGCTTGTTCTTGGCGCGCATCGCCGCCGAACCGAAGCCCGCGCGTTCGGCGGCGCCCGGCGCCAGGTTCTGGATCAGCACGTCGGCCTTGGCGATCATGCGATGCAGCAGGGCGAGATCGTCCTTGTCCTTGAAGTCGAGCGTCACCGATTGCTTGCCCCGGTTCAGCCAGACGAAGTAGCTCGATTGGCCGTGCACATAGGCGTCGTAGGCGCGGGCGAAATCGCCTTCCGGCCGCTCGATCTTGATCACACGCGCGCCGGCATCGGCCAGGCGGGCGGCGCAATAGGGGGCGGCCACGGCCTGCTCAACGCTGATCACCAGCAGCCCTTCAAGCGCTCCAGGCATCTATCAACTCATTTCCATGGACAGTCGCGTCACCGCTTCGAGTAACATGTCGTCTCGGGAATTGCTGCTACCATTCGACATCAAAGCAGCGGTTCGAGGTGAGTGTCATGGCCAAGGCCGAAGTTCTGACCTTTCTCGCTGGTTGAAATTCCGACCAAAGTCCAATGGAGACGGAATGACGCGGCGAATACCCTCTGGCCACGCTTCTGAGGGAACCCATGCCGCCTGACGCCCTTGCCCTTTACGCCACCGTCATTCTGCTCCTGCCGATGGCCTGTTTCTTCCTGTCGTCGCCGACCTTCCTGCTGGTCGGGCTCGAGATTCCGGAAGTGACGCAGCTGCTGCGCGGCCTGTTCAACGGCTACTTCATCGTCATGTGTGTGGCCGGAGTCGCTTCCGCGGTGGCGTACGTGATTTCGGGACGTCCGGTCTTCGCCGTCGGCGCGCTCGCCGTCGCAGCCGTGGCGGTCATGGCGCGGCGCTGGTTCCTGCAACACATGGATGTCGAGCTTCAGGCCAGGGCGGCCGGCGAAGCAGCGGCCGTGCCGCGGCTTCGCGCCTTGCACCTCAAGGGCATGCTGCTCAACGGCATCCTGCTGGCGACCGTCATCGCCAACGTGCCGCTTGTCGTCTAGCGCCCGTTGACCTGCTCGCGCGCAAAGCCCGCCATCGAGGCGTAGCCGCGCACGACCGCTTCGCGCTCAGCATGGCTGGCGACACGGTCGATGTCGTCGAAGCCGTCCGGGGCGCGGGCCTCGATCATGTCGATCACGCCCTCGGGGCCTCCCTTGCGGTTCGCTTCGACGATCTTCGCCATGGCCGGTCGGCGTTCGACGTCATAGGCGGCGAAGGCCTCCGCGACCGATGACTGGGCCTGGAGGTGGCGCGCCAGGCACTGCGCGTCGAGGATAGCCTGGCTCGCGCCGTTGCTGCCGACCGGATACATCGGATGGGCGGCATCGCCCAGCAAGGTCACGCGGCCGAACGACCAGCGCGGCAGGGGATCGCGGTCGCAGTTGGGATATTCGTAGAACGTCTCGGTCGCCTCGATCAGCGCCACCGGGTCGAGAAAGCCCAGCCGGAACCTGTCGCGCACGAAGGGCAGCGCCTCTTCGCGCTGGCCGATGCGGTTCCAGTCCTCGCGCCGCGGCGGCACCTGGGCATCGCTGAGGCGCGCCATGATCGCCCAGTTGGTCAAGCGCATGTCGGGCCGCGCCGGGTCGGTGTGGATCGGATAGAACACGAACTTGGCGGCATTGCCGCCAGCGATCACCATCGTGCGGCCATCGCCATAGGCCGGCCATTCGGTCGCGCCGCGCCACAGCATCGTTCCGTTCCAGATCGGCGGGCCCTCGCCGGGATGGAGAATCGATCGAACCGTGGAATGGATGCCGTCGGCGCCGACCAGGGCATCGCCTTCGACGTCCGGCCGACCGTTGAAGGATGCTACGACGCGATCCTGCCGGTCGTCGAAGCCGACCAGCCGGCACCCGGTATGGATGCGGGCCGGCCCCAGCCGGTCGAGCACCGCGCGATGGAGGACGCCATGCAGCTTGCCGCGGTGGATGCTGAACTGCGGCACGTCATATCCGGCGTCACTGCCACGCAGCTCCTGCCACACCGTCTGGCCGAAACGATTGCAATAGATCAGCTCGCGCGTGCGGATGCCGGCGTGGTCGAGCTCGGGCAGGAGACCGAGGCCGGCCAGCACGCTGATGGCGTGCGGCAGGACGTTGAAGCCGACGCCGAGCTCGCGCAGCTCCTGCGACTGCTCGAATATCTCGGCCTCGATCCCGGCCTCGTGCAGGCAGAGCGCGGTGGTGAGTCCGCCGACGCCACCGCCGACGATCAGGATCTTCTTTCGATCAGGACTATTCATCGAAGCGACTCCGTGCAGATTGCTCCGGCGGGCAGCGCGTTCTCAACGTCCGAATTGTGAAGGTCGATGTGGTTCCAACTACCGCAGCAAACAGGGGCGGTCGAAGGGACATTTTCTTGGCAACGGCTCAAGAAAATGTACGAAGCGAATGTGACCGAGCGCACAGAAATCCTGCCGTGAAGTTCTGAACTGCAAGCGCTCATCGCGCGGCGTTGTTGCTTTGCCGTCCGATCGCGTCATTGTGGCAAGCCGAACAGAATGAGGTGGGCGCGAGATGCCGGGACCGCTTGCGGGCGTGCGTGTGATCGATCTGACGGCGGTGTTGTTGGGGCCGTTCGCCACCCAGCACCTGGCCGACATGGGCGCCGACGTTATCAAGGTCGAGCCGCCCGAAGGCGACCTTCTACGCGTCTCGGGTGGCTCGATGGGGCGCGACAAGAGCATGGGGCCGATCTACATGGCGGCCAACCGCAACAAGCGTTCGCTCTGCCTCGACCTCAAGAAGCCCGCTGCCTGCGCCGTGCTGAAGGAGCTGGTCAAGAAGGCCGACCTCTTCATCCACAACAGCCGGCCGCAGGCGATCGAGCGCCTGGGCCTGGGCTACGAGGACCTGAAGAAGGTCAATCCGTCGATCATCTACGCCTATTCCCTGGGCTATGCGCGCAAGGGACCGTACGGCCACAAGCCGGCGTTCGACGACCTGGTACAGGGCGTGAGCGGTGCCGCGTCGTTGCAGTCGCGCGTCGACGGCCTGCCGCCGCGCTTCATGCCGAGCCTGATCGCCGACAAGACCACGGGGCTGCATCTCTGCATCGCGGTGCTGGGCGCGCTCTATCATCGCCAGAAGACCGGCGAAGGGCAGATGATCGAGGTGCCGATGCTCGAGACGCTCGCCTCGTTCTGGCTGACCGAGCACCTGTTCGGCGCCACCTGGACGCCCGAGCGCGGCGCGATGGGCTACGACCGCATCATCAACAAGTTCCGCCATCCGTTCAAAACCAAGGACGGCTTCATCTGCGCGCTGCCCTACACCGACGCGCACTGGCTCACCTTCTTCGAGCTCGCCGGCCGGCCCGACCTCTGCAAGGAGCAGCGCTTCATCGACCGCAACGAGCGCGCCAAGCATTTCAGCGAGCTCTATCAGGTGCTGGCCTCGCTGCTCGAGCATCGGCCGACCGAGGAATGGCTGGAGATGTTCGACAAGGCCGACATTCCGGCGATGCCCGTGCGCACCCTCGAGGAACTTCGGGACGATCCGCATCTCAAGGCGACCGGCTTCTTCACCGAGCGCGAGCATCCGACGGAGGGACCGATCACGACCTTCGCCAGCCCGCTCGACTTCGAGAAGACCAAGGTCGAGTTCCGCCGCCACGCCCCGCGCATCGGCGAGGACGGCGAAGAGGTACTGCGCGAGGCGGGCGTCGGCCAGGCAGAGATCGACAAGTTGAAGGCCGACAAGGCCCTGATCGTGCCGGCGCCGATGGCCCAGTGATTTCTGACGGTTCCTACATCCCGGCCACGACATCGGGACCTTACCCGGCGCGTCCTGGCAATCGCGTGCGGGCGTTCATCGATGGGCCGCAGATCATGCGGCGTATCGGCGAGGCGATCGCCCATGCGCGCCACAGCATCTGGCTGACCGTCGCCTTCTATTCCGACGACTTCCTGCTGCCGGACGGACAGGAGCCGCTGTTCGACGTGCTCGATCGCGCCGTCGCGCGCGGCGTCGATGTGCGGCTGCTGGTCTGGCGTCCCAATCCCGAGACCGCGCCCAGCCCGCGCATGTTCGGCGGCTCAGCCGAGCAGCGCGCGCTGCTCGCCAGGCGCGGGTCGCGCCTGAAGATCCGCTGGGACAGGGCGGCGACGGTGTTCTGCCAGCATCAGAAGAGCTGGGTGATCGATGCCGGTCAGCCGTCGGAAACGTCCTTCGTCGGCGGTCTCAACCTCACCAGCGTCGCCATGCGCCTGCACGACGTCTATGTCGAGGTGACCGGGCCGTCGGCGACGGATGTGCGCCACAATTTCGTCGAGCGCTGGAACGAGGCGAGCGATCGCCATGCGCCTGACGGCAATTGGGGCTGCGACGCCGGCGACGAACTGCCTTATGCCGACCAGCCGCGCCCTGCGTGCGGGCCGAGCACCGTGCAGGTCCAGCGCATGCTCGATGCGCGCCGCTATCCGCCGGCGCGTGTCGAGCGATCGATCCTGGAGCAGTACCAGCGCGCTATCGATGCGGCGCGCCGCACGATCTACCTGCAGAACCAGGCGATCCCGATGCCGGAGGTCGCCCGCCACCTGGTTGCAGCCGTCGAGCGCGGCGTCGAGATCGTGATGCTCGTGCCGCCGGTCCCCGAGGGCTACGTTTTCGATGCGCGCCACGATCCGAACGAGGCCTCGCGCTTCTGGGGCATCGAGGCGCTGGGGCGTCATGCCAACTTCACGCTGGCCGGCCTCGCCGCGATGCACGAGGGCAAACGGCGCGCCGCCTACGTCCACGCCAAGATGATGGTGGTCGACGACGTCTGGGCGACCGTCGGTTCGTGCAACCTACATCCGTTCTCGCTGAGCGGGCACACCGAGATGAATGCCTCGATCTGGGATGCCGACGTTGCGCACGCGCTGCGCACCGCGCTGTTCGATCAGCATCTCGGCGTCGATACGGCGTCGCTCGATGACCGGGCTGCACTACGGGCGTTCGGGGACATTGCCCGCGCGAACCGCGGCCAGCTGGGGCGCCAGGCGCCAGACTGGCAAGGGCTTGTTTTCGCTTTGGCGCCCGAGACTTACGGTTTCAAGACGGGTGTGAAGCCCGACCTGACGTAACGCGCAATCTACGTAAACTTGTTCCGCGCCGCGGCGGATCAAGCCGCGATCCGGCTGCATCGCGCTTGTCCCAACCGGCCTCGTGGCTAAACTCCGGCGCAAACGAAGGCCCTATCCTGGGAGGGTTGTATGGACCTCGCTTTTACACCTGAAGAGCAGAAATTCGCCGATGATGTGCGCGCCTTCGTGCGGGCCAATCTGCCGGCCGACATCCGCGACAAGGTCAAGAACGGCAAGCACCTGATCCGCGACGACTACATGCGCTGGCAGCAGGTGCTCGGGAAGCAGGGCTGGCTGGTCTACACCTGGCCCAAGAAGCATGGCGGCCCGGGCTTCACGCCGGCGCAACGCTACATCTTCGAGAACATCTGCGCCGAGGAGTATGCGCCGGGCATCATTCCGTTCGGCACCAAGATGGTCGGGCCGGTGATCTACACCTTCGGCACGGAAGAGCAGAAAGCCAAGTACCTGCCGGGTGTCCGCGAGAGCACGGTGTGGTGGTGCCAGGGCTATTCCGAGCCGGGCTCCGGTTCCGACCTCGCGAGCCTGCGCACCAAGGCGGAGAAGCAAGGCGACCACTATATCGTCAATGGCTCGAAGACCTGGACGACGATGGGCCACTGGGCCGACTGGATCTTCTGCCTGGTGCGCACCGATCCCAAGGCCAAGCCGCAGGAGGGAATCTCCTTCCTGCTGATCGACATGAAGACGCCGGGCATCACCGTGAAGCCCATCATCATGGCCGACGGCGGCCATGAGGTGAACGAGGTCTTCCTCGACAACGTCAAGGTTCCGGTCGCCAACCTCGTGGGCAAGGAGAACGATGGCTGGACCTGCGCCAAGTTCCTTCTGGCCAACGAGCGGCTCAGCATTGCTGCGGTGCCGCAATCCAAGCGCGGCGTCGAGGCGCTGAAGGACATCGCGCGCAGCGAGCAGGAGAACGGCAAGCCGCTGATCGAGAACCAGAGCTTCGCCGAGAAGATCGCCGATCTCGAGATCCAGCTCACGGCGCTGGAATACACCGAGCTGCGCGTGCTTTCGGCCATGGCACATGGTGGCCAGCCGGGTCCGGAAGTATCGGGCCTCAAGGTCAGGGGCTCGGAGATCCAGCAGCGCATCACCGAGCTCACCATGGAAGCGGTCGGCGAGTACGCCGCGCCCTATCTGCCCGGCCTGCTGTGGCAGGGGTCCAACGAGGAGCCGGTCGGGCCGGCCTACGCGCATCTCGCGGCGCCGCGCTACTTCAACACGCGCAAGACCACGATCTACGGCGGCAGCAACGAGATCCAGAAAGGGATCATCAGCAAGATGGTGTTGGGACTGTAAATGGACCTCGCGCTCAAACCCGAACACAAGGCCTTCGCCGACGAAGTCCGCGCCTTCGCGCGCGCCAATCTGTCTGCCGCCACAAAGGCCAAGACCTTCTCCGGCAAGCACTATGACAAGGACGACCACATCCAGTGGCAGCAGGCGCTCGGCCGCCAGGGCTGGCTCGCCTACACCTGGCCCAAGAAATACGGCGGCCCGGGCTGGGACGTGACGCAACGCTTCCTGTTCGAGAACGTGCTCGCGGAAGAGGGCGCGCCGCGCATCATCCCGTTCGGTCCCAAGATGGTGGGGCCGGTGATCTACACCTTCGGCACCGACGAGCAGAAGGAACGCTTCCTGCCCGGCATCCGCAGCTCCGAAGTGTCGTGGTGCCAGGGCTACTCCGAGCCGGGCGCCGGCTCCGATCTCGCGTCGCTGCGCACCCGCGCCGTGCGTGAGGGCGACCACTACATCGTCAACGGCCAGAAGACCTGGACGTCGTTTGCTCATTGGGGAGACTGGATCTTCTGCCTGGTGCGCACCAATCCCGACGCCAAGCCGCAGGAGGGCATCTCCTTCCTGCTGATCGACATGAAGACGCCGGGAGTCACGGTGCGGCCCATCATCATGGTGGACGGTGCCCATCACGTGAACGACGTGTTCCTCGACAACGTGAAGGTCCCGGTCGCCAACCGCATCGGCAAGGAAGGCGAAGGCTGGACCTGCGCAAAATTTCTGCTGGCCAACGAGCGGCTGGGCATCGCCGAGGTGCCGGCCTCCAAGCGCGGCGTGCGCTCGCTGCGCGACATCGCCCGCGCCGAGCCGGCGAACGGCGCCACGCTGGCCGACGATCCGGCGTTCACCGCGCAGATCGCCGACCTCGACCTGCAGGTCCAGGCGCTGGAGATGAGTGAGCTTCGCGCGCTTTCGACCATGGCGCTGGGCGGCGCGCCGGGGCCCGAGGTCTCGACCCTCAAGATCCGCGGCTCCGAGATCCAGCAGCGCATCACCGAGCTCGCCATGGAGGCGGTCGGCGAATATGCCGCGCCCTACCAGCCCGGCATGCTGTTCCAGGACACCAACGAGACGCCGATCGGCCCCGACCACGCGCCGCCCGCCGCGCCACGTTATTTCAATTTCCGCAAGACGAGCATTTACGGCGGCAGCAACGAAATTCAGAAGAACATCGTGTCGAAGATGGTCCTCGGGCTATAAACGCCAGAGATTTGGAGGAAGACAAATGGACCTGTCCCTTTCCGACGAACAGAAGCAGCTGCAGGACGCTGCCGAGCGCTTCGTTCGCGACAAATACGCGTTCGAGAACCGGCGCAAGATCGCCGCCACCGAGAAGGGCTGGCTGCCGGAGAACTGGGCGCAGATGGCCGAGCTGGGCTGGCTCGGCATGGCGTTCTCCGAGGAGGATGGCGGCTACGGCGGCGGGCCGATCGAGACCATGATCGTCATGGAACAGTTCGGAAAGGGCCTGGTGCTCGAGCCGTTCCTGCCGACCGTCGTGCTGGGCGGCGGCATGATCGCCAAGGCCGGCAGCAAGGCCCAGAAGGAAGCGCTGCTTGCCCCAATGATCGAGGGCAAGAAGCAGTTCGCCTTCGCCTGGCTCGAGCGCCAGTCGCGCTACAATCTGGCCGACGTCTCGCTCAAGGCGACCAAGGAAGGCAATGGCTGGTCGCTGTCGGGCCATAAGGGCGTGGTCTACAACGCGCCGTCGGCCGACAACATCATCGTGCTCGCCCGCACCTCGGGCAGCGCGCGCGAGGAGAAGGGGCTGACGCTGTTCGTGGTCGATGCCAAGGCCAAGGGCATCACCCGCCGCGACTACCCGACCCAGGATTCGCTGCGCGCTTCGGAGCTCACCTTCGACAAGGTCTCGGTCGGCGCCGACGCCGTGCTGGGCAAGGTCGATGACGCCTTCGGCGTGGTCGAGGATGCGGTCGATCACGCCATCGTGGCGCTGTGCGCCGAGGCGACGGGCTGCATGGACGCGATCAATGCGGCGACCCTGGAATACATCAAGACGCGCAAGCAGTTCGGCGTGCCGATCGGCAAGTTCCAGGTGCTGCAGCATCGCATGGTCGACTGCTTCACCAACGCCCAGGAAGCGCGCTCGATGACCTTGATGGCGTCGCTCAAGATCGACGACAAGGATTCCGTCGTGCGCCGCAAGGCCGCCTCGGGCGCCAAGGTCCAGATCGGCAAGTCGGGCAAGTTCTGCGGCCAGAGCGCGGTGCAGATGCACGGCGGCATGGGCGTCACCGACGAGCTCTCGGTCAGCCACTACTTCAAGCGGCTGACCATGATCGACCTGATGTTCGGCAACCAGCAGCATCACCTGACACGCTACAGCAACCTCGCCATGGCGGCGTGAGGTCGTCCTCATTCGGAGCGCGGACCTCCAGGTCCGCTCATAGCTCATGAGTGCGGACCTGGAGGTCCGCGCTCCAGCATGAGCGCCATCATCGACATCATCGTGCCGGTGTTCGGCACGGTCGCGGTCGGCTGGGCGCTGGGCCGCTGGCTGCTCACGGCCGACGGCCTGCGCGGGCTGACCCAGGTCGCGTTCTATTCCCTGTTCCCGGCGCTGCTGTTCCGTTCCATGGCCAAGGTGCGGCTCGAGGCGCTCGAGCCCGACATCATCGTCGTGTTCTTCGGCACCGGCCTGCTGCTCTATTTGCTGCTGATGCCGCTCGGCCGCGCTCTCGGCATGAAGCTCGGCGATCAGGCGGTGTTCGCCCTGTCCGGCACCTTCTCCAACGGCGTCGGCATCGGCATCCCCTTCATCACCTACGCCTTCGGCGAGGCAGGCCTGGTGCCGCTGCTGATGATCATCAGCGTCAACTCGCTGATCATGCTGACGCTTTGCTCGTTCCTGCTGGAGATCGGCTCCGGCGGCGGCGGTGGCGGCCGGCTGCTTGCCAAGCTGGGCGGTGCGGCGCTGATGATGATGAAGCACCCGGTGATCCCGTCGATCTTCGCCGGCCTCGCCTGGGCCGAGCTGACGGCGCTGGTCCCGGGGCTCGGCATGCCGGTGGTGATCGACAAGGTCCTGCAGGCCCTGGCGCTGGCCGCACCTCCCTGTGGCCTGATCATGGCCGGCGCCTCGCTTGCCCATGTCGGCATCAAGGAGCATTGGCAGTCCGGTGCCGTTGCGACCGCCGTCAAGCTCGCCGTCATGCCGCTGATGGTGTGGTTGGTCGGTCGCTACGTCTTCGCACTCGATGCGTTGTGGCTCACCGTCGCCACCCTGAACGCTGCCTTGCCGGCCGGCGCCAACGTCTATCTGGTGGCCCAGCTCTACCGGACGGGCGTCGGGCTCGCGACCAACGCCGTCGTCATTTCGACGGGCGCCAGCATCTTCACGTTGTCGGCGGTGCTGTTGCTCCTCGGCGTGCAAACTCGCTAGTCTCCATTGCGGAGGTAAGGTCATGGCATACGAAACGGTACAGGTGCGTAAGCTCACGGGCGGCTGCGGTGCCGAGGTCTTGGGCATCGATCTCAAGTCGATGAGCAATCGCCAGTGGGACGAGGTGCAGCAGGCCTTCGCCGAGCACGGCGTCATCTTCTTCCGTGACCAGACGCTTACGCCCGATCAGCACCTCGAGTTCGCGCGTCGCTGGGCGCCGATCGACGTCAACCGTTTCTTCAAGGCGGTCGAGGGCTATCCCGAGATCGCCGAAGTGCGCAAGGAGCCCGAGCAGAAGACCAACATCGGCGGCGGCTGGCACACCGACCACAGCTACGATGCCGAGCCGGCCATGGGCTCGATCCTGCTGGCGCGCGAGCTGCCGGAGGAGGGCGGCGACACGCTGTTCGCCAACATGTACCGCGCCTTCGAGACGCTATCGCCCGGCCTGCAGCACACGCTGGAAGGCATGACGGCCGTCCACGGCTCGGCGCACATCTTCGGCGCCAAAGGCGTCAATGCGGCCAATCCCGAAGGCGCCAGCCGCTTCGGTAATCAGCAAGCGGTGGGCGACGATGTCGTGCACCCGGTGGTGATCCGCCATCCGCTGAGCGGCCGCAAGTCGCTCTACGTCAACCCGGCCTTCACCCTGCGCTTCGAGGGCTGGTCGGTCGAGGACAGCAAGCCGTTGCTGGAGTACCTCTATCGCCACGCGTCGCGGCCGGAATTCACCTGCCGCTTCCGCTGGCGCGAGGGCTCGATCGCCTTCTGGGACAACCGGGCGACCTGGCACTACGCCGCCAACGACTACAGCGGCGAGCGCCGGTTGATGCATCGCGTCACCGTCGCCGGCTGCAGCCTGCAACCGGCGACGATGTAGTCGAAGCTTACCGCTTCAGCTTGATGGTCATGCCGGCGATGCCGGTCGCGAGGTTGTAGCCCGCGTCCTGGATGACGCCCGACGACACCATGCCGATCTCGGCATTGGGGCCGCCATAGATCCAGTTGCCGCCGGCCTGCTGGCCGGCCGCCACCGTGCCCTGCTCGCCGACATAGGTGCCGCTGAGGTCGCTCGGACCGCGATCGGAGCCCAGCGAGTAGACCCGCCAGATCGTGTGCACGGCCTTTGTGTAGCCGATGTCGATGCCGACCTTGTCGATGGTGCCGGTGTACTGGGCGCTCTGGATGCCGTCCTTACCGAGGAAGACGCAGTCGAGCGTCTTGCGCGACGCGAGCACGTAGCCGGTGCTGCCGCCGACGTTGCAGCTCAACGAGCCGATGTAGATGCGGGAGTTGGCGTTGGTGGTGTTGAGCTGCTGCGGCGTCGACTGGCTCATGTTGCAGGCACCGACGGTCGCGGCGAGGGTTGCCGCGACGGCGGCCTTGGCGATCAGTTTCATGGGTCTCCGTATCTCCTTAAGCCGCCCGAGTATGGCACAACGCGCGGCGGCGCAAGCGAGACTTGGGTCTAGTTCTTCAAGCTGAGCGAAATCTCGGCAATGCCGTAGGCGAGGTTGTAGCCGGCATCGCCCAACGACTGGAGCTGGGTCGCCTGCAGGACGATCTGGTTGTTGCTGCCGCCGTACAGCCAGTTGCCGCCGGCGGTGGCGCCGGCCGACACCGAGGCCTGCTCGCCACCGTAGTTGCCGACGATCACCCTTGGATTGGCGCTGGTCTGGTCCCCGACCAGCCCGCCGAGCTGATAGACCTTCCACACCACATGGCCGGGCTTGGTGGTTCCGAGATCGAGGCCGAAACGGCGGATCTTGCCGTCATAGGCCTGCGAGGCGCCTTCCTTGGTGAGATAGATGCAGCTGAGATCGCGGCTCGAGCCGAAGACATAGCCGGTGCTGCCGGTGACGTTGCAGGTCAGCGCGCCGATATAGACCTGGGAGTTGGCGTTGGCGGTGTTGAGCTGCTGGGCCGTCTGCTGGGTGCAGGCGGTCGTCAGCGCCAAGCCTGCGGCCATCGATACGACGACGATCCTGTTCATCCGGCTTCCTCCGCGAGGCCGCCAGTATGGCAGCTCGGTCAGTGCAGTGCCTGCCACAAAAGTGCAAGGCCCGAGACCACCATGACGATGTCCAGCATGTACTGGAAGGCGGCCACGCTCAGACGCTCGACGATCAAGCGAGCGAGGTAGGTGCCGGCCATGACTGAGGACCCGGTGATCAGGCCCTTGACGACGATGTCGGTCGGCAGCGCGCCGAACTGCCTGAACGTCACGGCCTTGCTGATGTAGAGGGCGAGCGAGCCCGCCGCTTCGGTGGCGATGAAGGCGCCCTTGACCAGGCCGTAGGCGGCGAAGGTCGGCACGCTGAGCGGGCCGGTCGAGACGACGATGCCGGTGAGGAAGCCGATCACGGCGCCGGCGATCACCAGCCCGCCGAAACCGATCGTCATGTTGCGCGAGGCGAGCCAGCGGCGACCGGGGACCATGGCTAGGAAGAAGAGGCCGAGCGCCAACTCGACGCTGTTCTCGGGGAGCACGAGCAGAGTTCGTGCGCCCAGCGCCGCTGCGGGAACGCCGCCCAGCGCGTAGGCGGCGACGGCGCGCCAGTCGATGTCGCGCCACCATGAGGTGATCTTGGCGAAGTTCGACATCAGGGCGACGACCGCCATGATCGGCACGGCCTCGCGCGGGCCGAAGACGATCACCAGCACAGGCAGCAGGATGACGGTTGCGCCCGTGCCGACGATGCCGCTCACCGTACCGGCAACGAAGCCGACGGCCAGCACGAGGGCGTAGCTCATCGGAG
>NZ_BKAJ01000094.1 GCF_007992495.1 Reyranella soli | reverse complement strand
CTACGAAAGTACCGGCGGAAATGCCGATAATACCGGAAAGTCATCTCGCCGCGCCGAAGAACGCGCGATCCCGTTTGCCGCTGGGGTGGCTTGACGTTTCCATGATACCGGATGATTATCCAGTATAATGGAAATCAACCATCGCATCGCCGCGCGCGTACGCCAGATCCGGGCCGACCAGGGGCTGGCGCTCGACGCCCTGGCCGAGCGGTCGGGCGTCAGCCGCTCCATGATCTCGCTGATCGAGCGCGGCGAGAGCAGCCCGACGGCGGTGGTGCTGGAGAAGCTTGCGACGGGGCTCGGCGTGCCACTGGCCTCGCTGTTCGATGCGCCCGCGGCGCCGGCCGATCCGGTGTCGCGCCGCAAGGACCAAGTCGAATGGCGCGATCCCGCCTCGGGCTACGTCCGGCGCAACGTCTCGCCTCCGGGCTTTCCATCGCCCATGCAGGTCGTCGAGGTCGTCTTTCCCGCGGGCGCAAGGGTGGCCTACGAGACCGGCCCGCGGCCCGGCGTGCAGCATCAGCAGATCTGGGTGCTGCAGGGCACGCTTGAGGTGACGGTCGACAAGACACGCCACGAGCTCGACGCCGGCGACTGCCTAGCCATGGTGGTCGACCGGCAGATCACCTTCCGCAATCGGACGTCCAAACCGGCTCGCTACGCCGTGATCATCGATCATCGGCCAGCTTGATGGACGGGCTCGACGTCGCCGCCGCGCTTACCAGCGCGCTCCTGCATGCCGGCTGGAATGCCGCGGTGAAGGCGAGCCGCGATCCGCCGCGGGCCATGACCGCGCAGATGCTGCTGAGCGCGCTGCTGGTGTTGCCGGGCCTGCTGTGGTCCGGCCTGCCGCCGCTGGCCGCGTGGCCGTGGATCGCCGCGTCGACCTTGCTGAACGTCGTCACCGTGACCGCCTTGCTGCGCGGCTATGAGCTGGGCGGCTTCGGCCTTGTCTATCCCGTCGCCCGCGCCATCGCGGTCGTGCTGGTCGTGCCGCTGGTGGCCGTGGTCGCCGGCGGCTGGCCCAGCACCGCGGCTCTGGGCGGCATCGCCATCATCGCCCTGTCGCTTGCCGCGCTCGCCTGGGACACCGTGCGTGCCCGCGGTGTGCCCCTGCAGGCATTGGCCTGGATCTTTGCCGCGGGCGTCGGTGCTGCCGGCTACATCCTGTGCGACGCCCAGGGTGTACGGACGTCGGGCTCGCCGTGGGCCTACGGCTTCGTCGTCTCGGTCACCAATGCGGCGGCGATGTGCTGGCGCCAGCGCCGCAACGGCGCGCCGTGGATGCTGCTCAAGGGCCAGTGGCCGATCGCGGTGCCCGCGGCCATCGCCTCGGTCGCATCCTATCTGCTGATCCTCTGGGTGTGGGGCCATGCCCCGATCGCGCCGGCCGCCGCCCTGCGCGACACCAGCGCCGTCTTCGCCATCCTGATCGCCGTCGTCTGGCTGAAGGAACCCTTTACGCGCACGCGCATCGTGGCCGTGCTGCTGGCGGCGGCGGCAATACCGCTGCTGCGCCTGGGGTGAATGATCACAGGCCTTCCCCTCGACTGACCGAACGCAGCTCTTATTTTTCGGACTCCCACGCCCCTTCAAGCGCTGATGGAGTGGTCATGTCGCGTAGCGTGATGGTTTTGTTGCTGGTTGCGTTCCTGGTTGGCGCCTGCGCCACTGGTTATAGTGTGGCGACGGACGGTCGCCGCGCCGTCCTCGGCATGAACGCCGATACCTTCCAGTCCTGTGCCGGCATTCCGACACGGACCAAGCGCCTCGACGAGCGCACCGAGCTCTTCTCCTACGAGCTCAAAAACGAGAATACCGGCGGCGTGGAAGTCAGCGTGCCGGTGGTCGGCGGCGGTTTCAAGATCGGGAAAAGCGGTTCCTACTGTCACGCGATCGTCCGCGTCGTCGACGGCAAGGTCGCCGAGCTGAACTACACCGGCGACAACGACGACTTCGTCGGCAAGGAGGGCGTCTGCGCGCCGATCGTGCGCGGCTGCCTTCGTGCCCACGGCAGCGATCCGGAAGTGAAGACAGCCAACATGGGCCGTTAGAGGTCTGTCGCGCCGCGTCCGATTGGCGGATAATCGGAGAGCGGCTGCCTGAGCGGCCGCGAGCGCGTGTCATGCGTTAAGTCCGTTCCCAATCGATCGAGGGAGGATAACGATGGCGACCTATTGCGTGCTGGGAAGCTTCACCGAACAGGGAGTGCGCGGCGCCAAGGACTCGCCCAAGCGAGCCGAGGCGTTCAAGGAGATGGCCAAGAAATGCGGGGTGACGGTCAAGGAGGTCTACTGGGCGCAAGGCCAGTATGACGTCGTCACCATTCTCGAGGCATCGGACGATCTTGCCGTGACGTCGCTGGCCTTGAGCGCCGGTGCGCTGGGCAACATCCGCACCCAGACGTTACGGCTGTTCTCGGCGGGCGACATGAAGGCGATCATCGAGAAGATGGCGTAGTCGCCCGACGTAGCAGATAGGTGTCCATGATCCATCCGTTGGCGCGGCGCGCTTCGCTGCGCCGGCGATGGATTTCCTCGGCCACGTCCTTGACCTTGCCGGCGATCAGGATCTCGTCGGGCGTGCCGAGATAGGCGCCCCACCAGATGTCGACGTCCCCATGGACCTTGGAGTCGACGAAGCGCCTGAACGTGTCCTCGCCGTCGAGCAGCACGACCACGCTGTCGACGCCCGGCGGGAAGCCGTCCGCGAGCTTGCGGCCGGTCGTGATCGTGACGGCCTCGGCGATGCGATTGAGCGGGATCTTGTGCGCGGCTGCCAGCGCCTGGATGGCGGTGATGCCGGGGATCACCTCGTAGTCGAAGGCAAGGCCCGCTTCCTTCAGCGCGTCGAGATTGCGGATGGTGCTGTCGTAGAGCATGGGATCGCCCCACACGAGGAAGGCACCGGTCTCGCCGTCCTTCACCTCGCCGATCAGCGTCTCGAACACGGCCTGCTTGGCCTGGTTCAGGTCGTCGACGCAGGCGCGATAGTCGGCGGGTGCGGGATCACGCGGTGGACTGGCCGCCTCGGCGACGCGATACGTGCGGCCCTTGACGTGCCGCCGCAGGATCTCCTCGCGCAGCGCGCGCAGCTTGGTCTTGGCCGCACCCTTGTCCATGACGAAGAAGACGTCGACGCGGTTCAGCGCCTGCACGGCCCGGACCGTGAGCTGGTCGGGATCGCCGACGCCGATGCCGATGACGAAGATTTTCCTCATGGCGGGCCTTGTCGCACGTCCAGCCGGTTGCGCGCGACCCCCGTCTCAGACGTGCCAGGCTCGGCGCGTCGTCGAGACGGCGAGCAGGAGCGCGTAGGCCACCACCCCCGCGGCGACACAGGCATAAAGCCCGGGCGCCGCCCATCCCAGGACGTCGAGAGCGAGCAAGCCGCCGCCGATCACGACCACGATGCGCGTGGCGGTGGCCAGCGTCGGCCAGATCATGTCGCCCGCGCCCATGGCGGCGAAGTTCAGCGCCATCGCCAGGCCGAACAGGCCATAGGTCGGCCCGACGATCCGGAAATAAAGGCGTCCGGCTTCGAGCGCCGCCGGGTCGTCGGTGAACAGCCGCAGCCACAGGTCGGGGAACAACGCCACGGTGAGGCCGATGGCCATCGTGACGGCACCGGCGATCAGCGCGCCGGTCCAGGCGGCTTGGCGGGCCCTCGCGAACTGGCGGGCGCCCTTGTTGGTGCCGACCATGGCGGTCAGCGCCGCGCCGATGCCGAAGGTCAGCGGGCTCAGGAGGTATTCCAGGCGGCTGCCGACGCCGTAACCGGCGATCGCCGCATCGCCGGCGCGACCGATCAGCCCGATGACGACCAGCACGGCGGCATTGATCAGGATGACCACGACGCAGGAGGTGGCGCCGATCTTCAGGATGTCGACGAAGATCGGCCAACGGAAACCGCGCGCCGGCCAGCGCAGGCGCACGGCGGCGCGGCCCTGGAGGATCGGCAGCAGAATCCAGACGGCAGCGACGGCGTAGGAGATCACGGCGGCGAGGGCGGGGCTGGCGACACCGAGCCGCGGCATGCCCAGCCAGCCCAGCGTGAGGGCGCCGCTCAGCGGGATCTGCAGGATGGCGAGGGTGATCAGCGCATAGCCCGGCGTCTTCATGTCGCCGCTGCCGCGCAGGATGGACGCGAGCGTGTTGGCCAGCCAATGCGCGCCGCAGCCCAGGAACATCACCGTCGAGAAGGCGATGGCGCCCTCGAGCGCCACACCGCTGCCGCCCAGCGCGCCGAACAACGGCCGGCCGAAGCCCACGAACACGACCGCAAACAGCAGGGTCATGACCGCGGCGATGACGAGCGCATGCGCGGCGGTGGCATCGGCGCGGTCGCGATCGCCGGAGCCCAGCGCGCGGGCCACGGATGAGGAGACGCCGCCGCCCATGGCGCCGGCTGACATCATCTGCAGCGTGGTCTGGGCGGGGAAGACCAGCGCCAGCGCGGCGAGCTCCGCCGTGCCGAGTCGGCCCACGAACCAGCCGTCGGCGATCAGCACCAGGCTCTGCACCGAGACATTGACGACATTGGGTGCGGCCAGCGTGAGGATGGTGGGAAGCAGCGGCCCCACCAGCATCGACTGACGGCGCTGCTCGGGACTCATCCCGTCCAGGCCCGCCGCGTCGTCGAGAAGGCGAGCAGAGCCGAGAAGGCGATGATGCCGACCGCGACGCAGGCGTAGAGGCCCGACACGCCCCAGCCGAACTGGTCGAGGGCGAGAAGGCTGCCGCCGCCGGCGATGGTGATGCGCGTGAGGTTGGCCGCCACCGGCCAGTACATCTCGCCGGTGCCCTGCGAGGCGAAGTAGAGCGCCATGGCGACGCCGAAGAAGCCGTAGGCCGGCCCGACGATGCTGAGATAGTGGCTACCCGAGGCCAGCGCCCTGGGGTCGGCGGTGAACAGGCCAAGCCAGAGTTCGGGCCAGATCGCCACGACGATGCCGATCACGGCGGCGATGCCGCCCGCCATTGCCGCACCCGTCCAGGCGAGTCGCTGGGCGCGGGCATACTGACGGGCGCCGATATTGGTGCCGACCAGGGCGGTCAGCGTGGCGCCGATGCCGAAGCTGATGGGGATCAGCATGTATTCCAGGCGGCTGCCGATGCCGTAGCCCGCGATGGCGCCGTCGCCTTCGCGACCGATCAGGCCGGTGACGACCAGCACCGTGCCGTTGGTCAGGATGACGACCAGGCAGGCGATCAGGCCGACCTTCAGGATGTCGCGGAAGGCCGCCCACTTGAAGCCGCCGGCCGGCCAGTGCAGGCGCAACGCGGCCTTGGGGCCCAGAAGCCTGCTCAGCATCCAGACGGCGGCGAGGGCGAAGGAGATCACGGCGGCCAGGGCCGGCCCGCGGATGCCGAGCGCCGGCAGGCCGAACCAGCCCAAGGTCAGCGCGCCGGTCAGCGGGATCTGCAGCAAGGCGGTAGCGACCAGGGCATAACCCGGAGTCTTCATATCGCCGGTGCCGCGCAGCACCGAGGCCATCGAGTTGGCGACCCAGTGGGCGGCGCAGCCCAGGAACAGGACGGTGGCGAAGGCCTCGGCGCGATCGAGCGCGGCGCCGCTGCCGCCCAGCGCGCCGTAGATCGCGCGGCCGAAGCCCACGAACAGGACGGCAAACAGCACCGACATGCCGAGCGCGATGACGAGGGCATGCGCGGCCGCTGCCTCGGCGGCGGCGCGGTTGCCGGCGCCGAGCGCGCGCGCCACCGAGGAGGAGATGCCGCCGCCCATTGCGCCGGCCGACATCATGCCGAGCGTCATCTGGGTCGGGAACACGAGCGCCAGCGCGGCGAGGTCGACGATGCCGAGCTGGCCCACGAACCAGCCGTCGGAAATGCTGACCAGGCTCTGCATGGCCACGTTCAGCACATTGGGCATGGCGAGGGCGAGAATGGTGGGCACGATCGGCCCAGCCAGCATCATCTGCCGGCGCTCGGCGGGACTCATGGATTACTCGTGTAGATACACCTACCGAGCAACATGCCCATGCCCGCGCGGTTCTGCGCGCGAGGTTATCTCATGGGGATATCAGATGGAGCCCGTCAGGCCCGGCCGCACAGCGTCAGGACCATGTCGGCGAGCTGGTCCACGGTGCGGACTTCGGCGATGAGATTGATGGGGAGGGAGACGTCGAACCGGTCCTCGAGCGCCATGATCATGTCCATGAGCGTCAGCGAATCGATGGTCGAACCATCGGAGATGACCGTGGCCCCCGTGATCGGTCTGTCGCCGACCTGGTAGGGCAGAAGCTGGTGGCGAATCTCGCGCATCACGTCAAGCTGAAGGGCCACGCGCTCCGCATTGTTGGCAATAAGGTCAACCGTGCTCTGCAAATCACTCTCCGCCGAATGACGCTGATGGCATCAAACAGCAATCGTGAGTCCCATGGAAATAACGTTTGGTTACCAAACGTTGCGAAGGTCTATTCGGCTGCGAGCGGAGTCGGCGACAGCCATCGATCGAAATCGCGCAGGGCGCGTGCACTAAGCGCCTGCTTGCGCTCCTTGCCGCGCAGAGTTCCCTCGATCGGCGGGAACAGGCCGAAGTTGACGTTCATCGGTTGGAAGGTCGTGGCGTCCGCACCACCCGTGATGTGGCCGAGCAAGGCGCCCATCGCCGTCGTTGCAGGCGGTGTGGTCGATGCCAGGCCAAGCCGCTCAGCGGCCGCGAACCGGCCGGTCATCAGCCCGACGGCCGCGCTTTCGACATAGCCCTCACAGCCCGTGATCTGGCCGGCGAAGCGCAGGCGCGGCATGGCCTTCAGCCTCAAAGAGGCGTCGAGCAGACGCGGGCTGTTGAGGAAGGTGTTGCGATGCAGGCCGCCCAGGCGCGCGAACTCGGCGTTTTGCAGGCCGGGGATGGTGCGGAACAGGCGCGTCTGCTCACCATGCTTCAGCTTGGTCTGGAAGCCCACGATGTTCCACAGCGTGCTAAGCGCATTGTCCTGGCGAAGCTGCACGACGGCCCAGGGGCGATGGCCGGTGCGCGGGTCGCGCAGGCCGACCGGCTTCATCGGCCCGAAGCGAAGCGTCTGCGGGCCGCTGGCGGCGATCACCTCGATCGGCTGGCAGCCGTTGAAGTAGGGCGTGTTGTGCTCCCACTCCTTGAATTCGGTCTTGTCGCCCGCCAGCAGGGCCGCGACGAAGGCCTCGTACTCCGGCTTGGTGAGCGGGCAGTTGAGATAGTCGGCGCCGTCGCCGGCCGGGCCGCCTTTGTCGTAGCGCGACTGCTTCCAGGCGATCGACAGATCGATGCTTTCGTGGTGCACGATGGGCGCGATGGCGTCGAAGAAGGCGAGCGCTTCCTCGCCGCTCAGCGAGCGAATTGCCTCGGCCAGCGCCGGCGAGGTGAGGGGGCCGGTGGCCACGATCACGCTGTCCCAGTCGGCGGGCGGCAGGCCGGCCACCTCCTCGCGTCGGAGGTCGACCAGCGGATGGGTGAGCAGCGCCTGCTGCACGGCGGCCGAGAAGCCATGGCGGTCGACCGCGAGCGCGCCGCCAGCCGGCAGCTTGTGGGCATCGGCCGCGCGCATGATCAGCGAGCCGGCGCGCCGCATTTCCTCGTGCAGCAGCCCGACGGCGTTGTTTGCGGCGTCGTCGGAGCGGAAGGAATTGGAACAGACAAGCTCGGCCAGGCTGTCGGTGAGATGCGCCTCGGTGCCACGCACCGGCCGCATCTCGTGCAGCACCACGGGCACGCCGGCCGACGCGATCTGCCACGCCGCCTCGGAGCCGGCGAGGCCGCCCCCGACGATATGTATTGGCTTGGCGCTTGACGTCATGCTGCCTGACCTGAAACTTTCTGTCGTCCTGAGCGCAGCGAAGGACCTCATCGCCGCTTGCTGAAGGCATGAGATCCTTCGCTTCGCTCAGGATGACTTATTTAGATGGGAGATCGCACGATGGCCAACAAGTTCCATAATCCCAAATCCGTTGCCCTTGCCGGCAAGTACAGTCTCGCAGCCGAGGTGCCGGCCGGTGCGCGGGTTGTCTTCGTCGCCGGCCAGGTCGGCCTCGACGGCAGCGGCAAGCTCGCGGACGGGATCGAGGCGCAGTGCGACCAGGTCTGGAAGAACATCGGCGAGGTGCTGAAAGCCGCCGACATGACCTTCAAGGACATCGTGAAGATCAATTCCTTCCTGACCGACGGCCGCTTCATCATGGCCAACCGCGCCGCGCGCGATAAGGTCATCGGCGAGCCGTATCCGTCCTCGACCCTGCTCATCGTTCAGGGGCTGGCCGACCCCGCCATGCTGGTCGAGATCGAGGTCATCGCCGCGAAGTAGCCGCATCCGTCCTCTACCCTTGCTCATCGTCCCGGGGCTGGCCGATCCCGCCATGCTGGCCGAGATCGAGCTCATCGCCGCGAAGCAAAGGAGCAAGTGCCATGCGTTGGATCGCCTGCAGCCTGATCGCATCTATCGTCGTGTCGGGTGTCGCCTACGCGGCCGATGAGCTGGTGCCGCCGCCAAAAGGCGCGCCGCTGCTGCTGCAGGTCGATGCGGACGGTGTGCAGATCTACACCTGCGAAGCCAAGGACCAGGGCTTTGCTTGGGTGTTCAAGGCGCCCGAGGCCAACCTGTTCGACAAGCAGGGCCGCCAGATCGGCACGCACTTCGCAGGACCTTCCTGGAAGTTCGCCGATGGCAGCGTGGTCGGTGAACTCGCCGCGCGCGCCGATGCGCCGGCAAGCGGCGCCATTCCCTGGCTGCTGCTCAAGCCCAAGAGCCATGAGGGCTCAGGCGTGCCGGCGAACACGGCCTTCATTCGTCGCGCCGACACCAAAGGCGGCGCGGCCCCGGCTGCGGGCTGCGATGCCGCGCACAAGGGCGAGCAGGCGCGCATTCGTTACTACGCGCTCTATCAGTTCTTTGGCGCCGCCAAGTAACGCCGTTGACATCCTTTATGCTCGTAAATAGCATAACCATATAATGCTCATATAGAGCAAAAAGGTGTTCGTTCGTCATGTCGGATTCCCTCAAGGTCGCGCTCGCCCAACTCAATCCCAAGGTGGGCGACGTTGCCGGCAACCTCGCCAAGGTGCGGGTCGCGCGCGCCGAGGCGACGAAGCAAGGCGCCGACCTCATGCTGACGGCCGAGCTGGTCCTCGCGGGCTATTTCCCCGAGGACCTGGTCCTGAAGCCTTCGTTCGTGAAGCGCTGCCACGAGGCGGTCGAAGAGCTGCGCGCCGACACCAACGATGGCGGGCCGGCGCTGTTCGTCGCCACGCCGTGGCATGAGGATGGCAAGCTCTACAACGCCATCATCTGCCTCGACAAAGGCGAGATCGTCGGCAAGCGCTACAAGGTCGATCTGCCGAACTACGGCGTGTTCGACGACAAGCGGGTCTTCGCCCCGGGTCCCATGCCGGGACCGCTGGTCGTCAGGGGCGTGCGCATCGGGGTGCCGATCTGCGAGGACGTCTGGACGCCTGACGTCGTCGAATGCATCTCCGAGACCGGCGGCGAGATCCTGCTGGTGCCCAACGCCTCGCCCTACGAGGTCGGCAAGACCGACGTGCGCGTGCAGCTCGCCGTCAGCCGCGTCGTCGAGAGCGGCCTGCCACTGGTCTATCTCAACCAGGTCGGCGGGCAGGACGAAGTCGTCTATGACGGCGGCTCGTTCGTTCTGGGCGCCGACCGGTCGCTGAAGGCCAAGTTCGCTTCTTTCCGCGAGCAGGTGGCGACCATCGAGTTCCGCCGCAATGGCGGTGGCTGGGAGTGTCAGCCCGGCCCCATCGCACCCGAGCTCAGCGACATCGAATCGATCTACCAGGCGATGATGCTGGGCCTGCGCGACTACGTGAACAAGACGGGCTTCCCGTCGGTCGTGATCGGCCTGTCGGGCGGCGTCGATTCGGCGCTGACCGCCGCCGTCGCCGCCGATGCGCTGGGGCCTGAGCGCGTGCACACGATCATGATGCCATCGCCCTACACCAGCACGCATTCGCTGGAGGACGCCAAGGCGTGTGCCGAGGCGATCGGCGTGCGCTACGACATCGTCGGCATCGAGCCCGCGATGGAGGCCTTCCGCACCATGACGGTGCCGCTGTTCGGCAACCGCAAGGAGGACGTCACCGAGGAGAACATCCAGAGCCGCGCCCGTGGCGTCGTGCTGATGGCGGTGTCCAACAAGCTCGGCGGCATGGTCGTGACGACGGGCAACAAGTCGGAGATGGCGGTAGGCTACGCCACGCTCTATGGCGACATGTGCGGCGGCTATAACGTCTTGAAGGACGTCTACAAGACCACGGTGTTCGAGCTCTGCCGCTGGCGCAATGCGCACCTGCCTGAGGGCGCGCTGGGCCGCCAGGGCAGGGTGATCCCCGAGCGCATCATCGACAAGCCGCCGTCGGCCGAGTTGCGGCCCGACCAGCGGGACTCCGATTCGCTGCCGCCTTATCCGGTGCTGGATGCCATCCTGAAGGGCCTGATCGAACGCGACCTGTCGGTCGAGGAGCTGGCCGCCGAGGGCCACGACCTTGCCATCGTCAACAAGGTGTGGCGCCTGCTCGAAGGCGCGGAGTACAAACGACGCCAGGCGCCGCCCGGCGTGAAGATCACCTCACGCCTCATCAGCCGCGAGCGGCGCTATCCGATCGTGAATGGGTTTCGGGGTTAGGACGGGCGCCCCGACGGTGGCCGGCGTGAGCCGGCTTCCCGTCATCGTTTGTCTTCCCGGAAATCGCGAAACGTGAAGTCCGGAGCGCTGGTGTTGTGGCGAGAGGGCACCCGCCGCCCGGACCACAGCTCGACTGCACGAGCCCGCTGGAACGACATGACGTCGGCTTCCTGCCAGGAAGGACTCGCCTGGGCGCGCCAGGCAACGCGGGCGACGTCGTTGTTGGTCTCGTTTACATGCATGGAGCGCAATGCGGCGAACGGTCGGTCATGGCCGACAGGCCGCTCCAATGTGATCTCAAGAGCGATGCGTTCCTGGTCCAGGGTATCAAGGCGTAGCGTCGCGCTGCCGCCGCGAGCGAAGTTCAGCGAAAAGGTGCGCGAGGATGGATCGAACGCGACGTCTTTCAGGTCGACCAAGGGCCGACCCTGCTCTTCCACGGGGCCGACGAGAAAGGAGGAGCCGTAGGCTGTTGCACGCAGGTTCTGAGGCGCCAAAGGACGCGCCCGCCAGTAGCCGTCGGTGGGATAGAGCACCAGGACTTCTTCGGCGCGTTCCTGGAAGCGAGTCCAGAGCTGCAGGAGATGGAAACCGGTTTCGACTCGTGTGCCGACCTGTACCGGAACGCTGTTCGGACGCCAGAAGCTCGGATAGGTAAGGCCCACGAGTTGCCAATCCTCGGTCTCGTAGATCGTGAGACGACGACGTTCGAACGGATAGGCGGCAGCCGCCGGCATGTTGCAATTGGTAAAATCGGGATCCCAACGGTCGGCAACAATGGTGCCGACATACGCGGGATGCCGGGCTTCGATCCTGAAGCGGCGCACCCGCTCGCCTTGCAGCTTGATGTAGACGTTGTCTTCCTCGGCACATCGCGTCGGCGTGCTGGCGTTGACTATCTCGACCGGCGCCTCGGCCTTCGCTGAAGCAGGAATGCCCGCCCACAAGATGAACATGACGAGGACGGCGAGGATTGCATCAGTCGCGTCGCGCATAGATGTCCCCGGAGTTCGCCGAATGGGGCAGGGTCATCAGCCAATTCGCGACGTCGGAGGCGTTCAGCCACTCGCCCAGTCTCTGGCTTTCCCCGAGGGCCGCGCAAAAGCGCGTGTAGCCGAGGGCCGTACAGCGCTCGAGTGAAGCCAATCCGACAGCGCGTTGGATCGTCGTGAATTCGAACGAAAGGGCGGTGACGCAATGCGACAACCCGGCGAGCGCCTCCGCCTCGAACCCCTCGACATCGAGCTTGATGAAGGATGGCGAGCCATGCTTGCTGATCAGTTCGTCGAGCGTCGTAACGTCGACCGGAAGCGACTGCGACCACGCTTGGCCCTCCCATCCTTCGGCGCCGCGGCTGGCTTCGATGAAATCTCTCGACAGCGTGGAAGTCGTTGGATTGTCGAGATTGATCATCATCGGTGCCGTGCCCGCCACCCGTCCAACCGCGGATGGCACCAGGGTGACGGCGTCGTCGCGCCCGAACAGGACCGTCAGCGTTCGAAACAAGGCCGGCTGCGGCTCCGCGGCGACGACATGCGCTCCAAGCCGGCGAAACGACCGAATTCGGTCGCCGACGTGTGCGCCGACATCGAAGACAAGGTCGCCCGGCTTGATGAACCGTGCATAGAGCGCGTCCATCGCGTGGGCGCGTCCGGCATGCCCGTGATAGGTGCGCAGAGATCGAAGGACACCGCGCGCGGCTCGAAGGCTTCGCAGCATGGCTTAGCCCGGCGCGACAGGCTGGGCGGCCCTCAGAGCCGGAAGCTCGAGATGCTCCAGTGCCGCCGGCGGATCTGTTTCCTCGGGAAGGCGACCAATGCCGATGCGCGAGTAAGCCAGTCCCACGGACGGGCGTGAGGTGATGACACAAAGCGGGATCGACAGCGCGAGACCGCCGGCCCACAGGACAAAGACGTAGGGCAGCGCCTCCGGTTGCTGCAGGCCAAGCAGCATCAGCGATGCTGCACCGAGCAGCGTTTGCGGCCAGAGGTGCCGCAAGGCCGTCGACCACGAAACCGAATGGTCGTTGCGGACCTGTCCGATCCAGCCGATGGCACGACCAAAGGGAAGCCCGGCCAGGAAAAGCGTGTGCGCCGTCCACATGATGGGCGAAAGCAGCAGGAAGAAAGCCGTCTCGATGGCGATGCTGCCAAGGAAGCGAAAGGCGCCGCCGAACCGGCGGCGCAGGATCGGCCGGCTCAGCACGTCGACGATCGTGGCTATCTTTGGCGCAAACCACATCACGAGGATTGTCACCAGCAACGCCATACCATAGTCAGCATCGACGACGGCGCCCGGCGAAGGCGTTGCCGCCAGGACCAATGTGGACACGAGCAGGAGGCCGATCCAGGCTGGCGAGCCCAGGAACATCAGCATGGCGAACAGAAGCTGAAAGCGACTGACGACCTCCAAGCCCGGGGTGCCTGCAAAGAAGACGTACTGAAGCGTTCCCTGGCACCAGCGCTGGTCGCGCCGAATGAACTCGATGAGGGTCGGCGGGTTTTCTTCCCAGCCCAGATCCTCCTCCGGGAGGACGCGAACATCATAGCCGGCACGCCGCATCAAGGCGGCCTCGATCTGATCGTGGCTGAGGACATGACCGCGCAGGAGACCATTTCCCGGAAGAACCGGGATCGCGCAGTGCTGCTTGAAGGGCGCAACCCGGATCACCGCGTTGTGCCCCCAGTAGGGGCCGCAGTCGGCCTGCCACCAGGCGCTGCCGATCGTCCACGAGCGCATGCCAAGGCGCATGCCGAACTGGAAGATGCGCGCAAATGCACTGGTCGAAGGCATGCCGACGACCAGCCCCTGCAGGATGCCGAGCTTCGGATTGGCCTGGACGATGCCGACCATCCTCAGGACAGCCGATGCGGTCATGTAACTGTCCGCGTCGAGCGTCACCATGAGCTCGTGGGCGTCTCCCCATCGCTCGAGAAAGTCGCGGATGTTGCCGGCCTTGTAGCCTGTGTTGGCCGTTCGCCGCCGATATGTCAGGGGAAGGCGGCCCGCCCATTGCCGCGCCAGCTCGCCGAACGCCTCCGCCTCGGCGGACAGGATGTCGGGCAGGCTGGTATCGCTCAAAACGTAGACGTGGAAGCGATCGGCGCATCCTGCGGCATCGATGTCGGCCATCATGGCGTTCAGGTTGCGAACCACCCGGTCGGGCGATTCGTTTCGCACGCACATCAGGATGGCCGTCGAGCCCGCGATCGCCGACGGCGGCACTGCCCTGGCGGCTTGCGGCACGACGTACGTGCTCGGATCGTCGGTGAACCGCATGATGAAAAAGCCGATGGCGGCGTTCCAGTAGCCGATGGCGAGCCACGGCGTCGTCGCGCCGAACAAGGCCAGCAGGAGGAGGTCGACCGCATCGAATCCGCCGGCCGACAAGGAAAGGGCGGCAAGCCCGATAAGCGCTGCAATGGACGTCGCCACCAGGACGCCGAACACGAGACGACGAACGAATACCCGCTGGTCATGTCGGGATTGGGCGCTCGATAGGCGGTTCAGCTCGTCAAGCGCGTGCGTCAAGTTGATGATCCCCGAAAGGACCTATGATAGCGTCGCGCATCGAGTTTGGGATCACATCGCCTTGAGCAATGAATGAGACTATCGCCGACGTGACAGCTCGAGCGCTCTGGTACATTGCCGCCGGTCAGGCAGAACTCCGTGACGAGCCGTTGGGCCTGCCAGTGCCCGGCATGGTGCGAGTGCGCGCATCGCATGGAGCGATCAGCCGCGGAACCGAAGCCCTCGTCGCCAACGGCCGCATTCCGCGTTCTGAATTCCAGCGGATGCGCGCTCCCTTCATGTCCGGCATGTTCCCTTTTCCCGTCAAGTATGGCTATTCGACAGTCGGTGTCGTCGAGGCCGGCTCGGCAGACCTTCGGGGGCGTACGGTCTTCACGCTGCATCCGCATCAGACCCTGTTCGACGTACCCGAGGCCGCCGCGATTCCTGTTCCGGCGAACGTCCCCGCGCGTCGGGCGGTGCTTGCGGCCAACATGGAAACGGCGCTGAACGCCGTCTGGGATGCGGGTCCGGGACCGCTTGGAAGGGTGGCTGTCGTGGGAGCAGGCGTGGTCGGCAGCTTGACCGGCCTGCTGCTCCGGCAACTGTCGTCCGCCAACGTCACCCTGGTCGACATCAATCCCGCGCGCGCGACCGTCGCATCTGCCTTCGGTCTGGACTTTGCGACACCGGAGCAGGCTCCGTCGGAGTGCGAGCTGGTCGTTCACGCCAGCGCCAGCAGTGTCGGCCTTGCGACGGCGCTCAGCCTGGCGAGAGACGAGGGAACGATCCTCGAGCTCAGCTGGTATGGCAACGCCGATGTTTCGGTGCCTCTCGGTGGAGCATTCCACAGCCGCCGTCTGAGGCTCGTGGCGAGCCAGGTCGGCATGATCGCGCCATCCCACCGCAAGACATGGACTCATCGCCGGCGTCTGGAGAAGGCGCTGAGCCTGCTTGCCGACGACCGCCTGGATGTGCTGCTCGAAGCACCGGTCGCGTTCGCGGATCTCCCCGCACGCCTGCCGGGCATCTTCGCTCCCGCAAGCGGCATCCTGTGCCAACCTATCGATTATCCCTGAGGAGGGCGCCTGTGTACGCTGTCGAGGTCCGCGACCACATCATGATCGCTCACTCGTTCAAGGGAGCGGTGTTCGGGCCAGCCCAGGCTCTGCACGGCGCGACCTTCGTGATCGACGCCGCGATCATGGCCGATACGCTCGACGCGAATGCCGTTGTGGTGGACATCGGCCGCGCCCACGAAGTCCTGAAAGGGGTGCTTGAGCCGTTGAACTACAAGAATCTTGATACGATTCCCGAGCTTGCTGGCAAGAACACCACGACCGAATTCCTGACGCGGCATGTCTACGATCGACTGGCCGAGGCTGCACGCGACGGCAAGCTGGGACGGGAGGGCAGGGACCTGAAGGCGATCCGGGTCACCATCTCCGAGTCGCATCTGGCCAGGGCATGGTACGAGGCGCCGTTGTGGCCCGGCGCATAGCATTCGCGATACCGGGCGACCTCGCGACATGGACCGGCGGCTACGTCTACGACCGTCGGGTCATCGCAGAGTTGCGGCGTCTGGATTGGGAGGTCGACGTCGTACCCCTGGGAGACGGCTTTCCAATGCCGAGCAAGGAGCAGATCGCCGAGGCGTCCCGGCGCCTCCTGGCGGACCCCTCGGATCGGCCGATTGTCATCGACGGATTGGCTCTTGGCGTTCTGCCCGAGCCTGCGGCCTCGTTGCATTCGGCCCGGCCTGTGGTGGCGCTGGTGCATCATCCGTTGGCATTCGAAACCGGCTTGACCCGTGAAATGGCCAAGCGGCTTCGAGATAGCGAGCGATCGGCTCTCGCCTCGACCCATATCGTCATCGCGACGAGCGACGCCACCGCCGACTTGCTGAGGGATCGCTACGACGTGCCCCGTGACCGTCTTCGCGTGATTCAGCCCGGAACCGATCGGGCGCCGTACTCGACCGGCATCGGAGGTCGCCGGCTTCAGCTCCTATCGGTCGGCGCCATCGTTCCTCGCAAAGGCTTCGATATCCTGGTCGAGGCACTGGCCGGACTGACGGACCTTTCCTGGCAGCTGACCATTGTCGGCGATCGCAGTCGCGATCCGCAGGCGGTCGAGCATCTGGAGGCGCTTGTCTCGCGGCACCAACTTGAAGATCGGATCCGGAGCACAGGGAAAGTTTCCTCCGACTGCCTTGCGACGCACTATGCGCGGGCGGATCTGTTCGTGCTGGCTTCTCATTTCGAAGGCTACGGCATGGCCTATGCCGAAGCGATTGCCCATGGCCTGCCGATCGTGGGCACCACGGGCGGGGCGATCCCGCAAACGGTGCCGTCAACGGCAAGCAGGCTCGTGCCGCCGGGCGACGTGGATGCACTTGCGAAAGCGCTGCGCGACGTCATGGAGAGCGAGGCCGCCCGGCACGCGTTGGCTGCCGGCGCCCGCGCTGCTGCCGCGGCGCTGCCCTCGTGGGCACAGTGCGGCGAGAAGTTCGCGCGTGTGCTGGAAGAGCTGAGATGAGCTTCTCCGCCGAATGGCTGGCGCTTCGCGAGCCCTTCGACTTGCGCGCGAGACATCGCGGCGTGCTCCGGCAAGCGGCAACGTCACTGGCGGGCCGGCGCGCCGTCACGATCGTCGATCTGGCGTGCGGTACGGGAGCGACGATGCGGGCGCTCGCGCCTCATCTGCGGATGCATCAATCATGGCGCTTGTTCGACAACGATCTCAGCCTGCTGGCGAAGGTTCCGCCTGAGGCGAACGTGCATGTCCACGCGCTCGATCTCGTGTGCGATCTCGAAGCTGCGCTCGACGGACCGGTCGATCTGGTCACGACGTCGGCCCTGCTCGATCTGGTCTCCGCCGGTTGGCTTGAGCGGCTGGTCGTGGAGGTGGCGGCGCGCAAGATGCCGTTGTACGCGGCCTTGAGCTACGATGGCCGCGTCGATTTCACCCCGGAGGACCCGCGCGACGCCGCGGTCATCGCCGCCGTCAACCTGCACCAGCAAGGTGACAAGGGCTTTGGCCCGGCGCTTGGACCGTCGGCCGCCCGTACGGCGGTCGAGTGCCTGCAAAGGGTCGGCTACGTGGTCGAACGAGGGGCGGCCGACTGGTTGCTGGGCGAGGCGGATCTGGCGATGCAGGAGGCGATGCTGACCGGCTGGGCTCTAGCCGCGAGTGAAACTGGCGAGATTTCACATGAAGACGCCGCCGAGTGGCTGGTGAGCCGCCGTTCGGCACTTGCGGCCAAGCGCTCGAGAATCACGGTCAGCCATCAGGACTTTTTTGCCACGCCGCCTGGCGTGCGCTGAGCCGACAAGTCGCAGTCGAACAGTACCTCATCGCGCACCAGGTGGGTGTGAGTTGGGACGCGCAGGCCGTCGGTCACGCGGGCCACCGGAGGCAAGGCGAGGCTGGGAAGTCCGGAGCCGAGGATAAGCGGCGCGACCATGACATGCAGCCGGTCGAGGCAGCCCGCGGCCAGGAAATACGAAATGGTCCGGGGCCCTCCCTCGATCAGCACACGGCGCAGGCCCCGCGCGGACAAGGCATCCAGGATTGCCGCTGGATCGATAAGAGTCCCTGTTCGGGGCAGAGCTATCCTTTCGACGTCGCTCGACGCCGGCTGGGGTGCCTGCTCGAGGGTGATCATGAGGCGGCGCGCGCCATCCGGAGCAAAGATGCGCGCGCCGGTGTCGAGCGTGGCTCTGGGATCGATCGCTACCCGTGCCGGATTTGGACCTGAAACCCGACGGACGGTAAGTTGCGGATCATCGGCGCGGACCGTGCCGGCGCCGACGACGACTGCGTCGACGACCGATCGCAGGCGGTGCAGATGATCGAGGCCGGCTGATCCGCTTATGTCGTGAGAATGGCCGGAAAGCGTGGCGATGCGCCCATCAAGCGATTGACCGATCTGTCCGACCACCATCGACCCGCAGGGTGAGGTTGCCCGCAGGGGGCCGAACAGGTTCTCCCACGGCTCCGGCAGGACCTCGCCGGCCCGAATTCTACGCGGGACTTCGCTCCACGACGATGTGGCTTCAACAGTCAAAGCCTCCATTGGTCTGTGCCCTTGAGTCATCTCATGATACTTGGAAGTAGCAGGCCGCCACCGACCAGTAAAATAAACGTGTAAGGCTCGGCGTCGGGCTGGCCAAACGCAAGGGGCTGGCTTACGCGGGATCAGCGTCGCGGTCGTATGGCCCTCGAGGTCGCATCAATGCCGACAACCGTCGCTACATGATCGTAAGAGTGTCCGACAGGGTTGAGCCGGGATATTCAGCCACCGCTCGCTTTTTTCATTGGCTCGTGGCGGCGCTGGTCCTGCTCATGATGCCCATCGGGATTGTCATGGCCAACGCCAACGTTGGGCCGGCGCAGGACGTGCTCTATCATCTGCATCGTTCAATCGGTGTGATCCTGCTGCCCCTCATGCTGGCGCGCCTGATCTATCGACTGACGCACCCTCCGCCGCCACTGCCTGTCACCGTTTCAGCAGCGCAACGCCGGGCGGCAGGCGTCGTCCATTGGGCGCTGTACGGGACCCTTTTGCTGCAGGCCATCGTGGGTTGGATCGCGACATCGGCCTATCGCGCTCCAATTTGGGTGTTCTGGATGTTCAAATTGCCGCCGATCTGGCCGGTCGACAGACCGTTCTCCGAGACGCTGTTCGGGGTCCATCGCGCCATGGGTTTCATCGTGCTCGTGCTGCTCGTCCTCCATGTCGGGGCAGCGCTGTTCCATCATTTCGTGCTGAAGGATGTCGTCCTTCGCCGGATGGTCAGGGGATGACTCACGTAGTATCCGGGCGCACCGTTGCGTGTCCGCTTTTTGCTCTCTAAATCGGACAGTCCCGAGTTTATGAGTACACCAGCTAGGCCACACCCATGCTCATTGCGCAAATCTCCGACATGCACGTCAAGCCGCCGGGCGAGCTTCTGTACGAGCGCATCGACACCACGGGCTTCCTCGAGCGGGCAGTGTCGCATGTGATGGCGCTCGATCCGAAGCCTGATGTCGTCCTCGCTACGGGCGACCTGGTCGACGGCGGCAAGCCCGAGGAGTACGCGGTACTGCGCCGCGTGCTGGCACCGCTGTCGATGCCGGTCTATCTCATCCCCGGCAACCACGATTCGCGCGACGCCATGCGCGAGGCCTTTCCCGATCACGCCTACCTACCCAAAAGCGGCTTCCTGCAGTACGTGATCGAGGACCTGCCGGTGCGGCTGATCGCGCTCGACACGCTGGTGCCGGGCAAGGGCCACGGCGCAATGTGCGAGGAGCGGCTCGGCTGGCTGGAGGCGCGGCTCGGCGAAAGCAATCGGCCGACGGTGCTGTTCATGCACCACCCGCCCTTCGACTGCGGCATCGATGCCTTCGACGGCATGAAGGTCAACGAGGGCGCCGACCGGATGGCGGCGATCGTCCGGCGCCATAGCCACGTCGAGCGGGTGATGTGCGGCCATGTCCACCGCCTGATCCAGGTGCTGTGGGCCGGCACGATGGCCTCGATTGCGCCCAGCACCGCCCACCAGGCGACCCTGGATCTGCACCGAGGGACGCCACATTCGTTGATGATGGAGCCGCCTGGTCTCGCGCTTCACCTGTGGCGGCCAGGCATGGGGCTCGTGACTCACGTCAGCTACATCGGAACCTACAAGGGACCGGAGCCGTTCCGAACACTGCAATGACGATCGCTCATCCCCAGCCCAGCTCGCGATGGAGTCTGGAAACTCTGTTCAAGCGGTTGGGCCCGGGGGTGATCACCGGCGCGGCCGACGACGATCCCAGCGGCATCGCAACCTATTCGCAGGCGGGCGCCCGGGCGGGCTTCGGGCTGTTGTGGACGGTGGTGCTGACCTGGCCGCTGATGGTGGCCGTCCAATCCGTCAGCGCCCGCATCGGCCGCGTCACCGGCCGCGGGCTGGCCGGCAACATGGTGAAGGTTTTTCCGAGCAGCGTCGTCAACCTGCTGGTGCTGCTGCTGTTCGTCGCCAACACCATCAATCTCGGCGCCGATCTCGCCGCCATGGGTGCGGCGGCAAAGCTGGTGCTGGGAGGCAGCGAGCGCCTGTACACGCTGGGCTTCGCGGTGTTCTCGCTGCTGGCCATCGTGTTCGTGCCCTATCACCGCTATGTCGGCCTGCTGAAGTGGTTCACCTTCTCGCTGCTGGCCTATGTCGGCGTGGCCTTCACGGTGAAGATCGACTGGTCGGCAGTGGCGGCCGGCGCCTTCGTGCCCAAGGTCGAGCTCTCGGGCGAGTCGCTCACTCTGGTCGTCGCGATCTTCGGCACCACCATCAGCCCCTATCTCTTCTTCTGGCAGAGCTCGCAGGAGGTCGAGGAGGAGGAAGCCGATCCCGACGGCGCCCCGCTGCGCGATCACCCGGAGCAGGCGGCGCGCGAGCTCAATCGCATCGGCTGGGAGACCTGGGTCGGCATGGCGATCTCCAACCTGATCGCCTTCTTCATCATGCTGACGACGGCGGTGACCCTGCATGCCAACGGCCAGACCGACATCCAGACCGCCGAGCAGGCCGCCGAGGCGCTGCGGCCGATCGCGGGCGATCTGGCGTTTCTGCTGTTCAGTCTGGGACTGATCGGCACCGGCCTGCTCGCTGTTCCCGTCCTCGCCGGCTCGGTCGCCTACGCGGTGGGCGAGGCGCGCGGCTGGCGCATCGGGCTGGAGCGACCACTCAACGAGGCGCGGCCGTTCTATGTCGTGATCGCGCTCGCCATCCTGCTCGGCGTCGGCCTGGGCTTCACGCCACTCGATCCCATCAGGGCGCTGCTGTGGAGCGCCGTCGTCAACGGCGTCATCGTCGTGCCGATCATGGTGGCGATGATGATCATGGCGAGCCGGCGCAGGCTGATGGGCCGGTTCGTTGCCGCGCGCTGGCAGGTCGTGCTCGGCTGGTTGGCGACGGCCGTGATGGCCGCCGCGGCGGTGGCCATGTTCGCGACGATGTGAGGCTGGAGCGCGGCTTCGTTGGCGCGTAGTAAGCAAGGTCATCATGACCTATGAAATCAAGCCGATTGCCGAAGATCACATTCCGGGTTTCCGCGCGACGCTGGATGCGGTCGCGCGCGAGCAGAAATTCCTTTCGTTCCTGGAAGCGCCGCCACTTGAGCAAATGCGGGCTTTCGTTCTGAACAACATCAACGAGAGATGGCCGCAATTCGTTGTTGTCGCCGAAGATGAGATTGCCGGCTGGTGCGATGTGCTTCCCAACCCCCGAAGGACCGTTTCGCTTCACTGCGCGACATTGGGCATGGGCCTTTTGCCCAAGTATCGAGGCCAGGGGATCGGTCGCAAGCTCATGCAGCGTACGATCGATGCCGCTCTTGCGCGTGGCTTCACCCGCATCGAGCTGACGGTACGAGAAACCAACGTCAACGCGATCGCCCTTTACAGGAGCTTCGGCTTCGAGACGGAAGGGCTGCATCGAAAGGCAGTTTGCATCGAGGGGCGTTATGAGAACACGCTTTCGATGGCTCTCACGTCTTGAAGCGCCTGACGATCACGTTTGGCAATCGTTCGCCAGCCAAGTGAAGTCGAGCACAAGCTATGCCACGCCTGCGAGGCCATTGCCGATGCGCGCGAATTTGCGGGCGGGTAGAGGGAGCGAGCAGCTACTTCGCAGACGGACTTGGGAAGGGAACCAGCCGTGTCCACATCCCCTTTTCATTCTGAAAATAATCCAACGGCGGCAAGTGCGCCCAGACGTGCTCGGAATCGCCGTTCGCTGCCATCTCGAATGCCTTTCGCCGATTCTTGTAATAGGCGGCGATCGGATTGAAGTGCGCGCGCACCTTGGACAGCATCTGCGTGAAGCCCGGGTTGTCGTCGCAGAACATCGAGATCAGATTGAACGCCTTGGTGCCCAGAGAAAAGAAACGGTACGACTCCGCCAACGCGGGATCGAGCGGCGAGTGGCTGACCCAGTCGTCGCGCAGGCCCGTCTTGTAGGCGTTGGTCACGTCGGAAATGAAGATGTTCGTCACCATGATGGCGATGAACTCTTCGTTGTTGCCCTGGCTCGATAGAGTCCCGCTTCCCCAGAGGTTGATGCGGTTCATCTTTCCGCTGACCCGGCGCAGCGAATGAACCAGTTCGTGGAATAGAACCTCGTGAGGCAAGCTCGCGGGCTGCTTCTTTCGGATCTCGGCGCCGCAGGGGCTGCGCCCCTTGGCCGGCGAAAAACGCACGATTGAGAGGTTGTCGTTAGGACTGTTCCCCCACCACCACTCCTGGGCGTTGCCGTCCTGGCCAGGATACGGAATCAGCACGATCTCTTTGCGGTGGTATCGCAGCGATGCCGCAAGATGCCGACCCACCTCGGTTCTCAGGATTCGTGATAGATCGTTACGGACTCCGAGAAGGTAGAGATCCTTGTTGAATGGGGCGCCCCCTGAGTTTTCGCCATCGGATGTCGTCTGCAAGTCGGTGTTGATCACGATATTGAACTGCTTCTCGATCATGCGGACGCCTCCGGAAACCAACTGGACACCGCGACGAAGTTCAGCGTCGATCATGTTCCGAGTCCAGGCCTCTCGCGATCACTCTTGCGCCATCGCTGCAGTGCTTATGATTCGACGGTGCTTCTTCGGCGCTTCATATGCTCATCGCAGGCTTTGACGTAAGATTCTTCATCGTCGGATAGAGCGTATTCGTACCAGATGATCTCTTCGCATATGTCGCGGACACCGAGCGAGTTCAGATTCGCGCCCAGTTTGGGCGGGCGGCGCACAACTGCTTTGCAGGATGTTCTGAGACTTGCACTTCAGGCGCGCTGCAGACTTTCGCGTCCTGCGCCGATGCCGGCAGAGCGAGTGCCAGCAGCGCCAAGGGCAGCATGAGAGACTTTGCCATCCCGGCCTAGCTTAGGTCGTGCACGAGACCCGGCAAGCTCGTGTTAGCGTTTTCCCATGAAGCTTTATTCCGGACCGCTCAGCATGTTCGGCGCCAAGGCCGAGATCGCAGCCCTTGAGAAGGGCCTCAACGTCGAGCTCATCATGGTGCCCTTCGAGATGAAGACGCTATACCAGCCCAAGCATCCCGACGTGCTGCGCATCAATCCCAAGCGCCAGGTGCCGGTGCTGATCGACGGCGATTTGGAGATCTTCGATTCGACGCAGATCTTCGAGTATTTCGAATCGATCAAGCCCGAGCCTGCGCTGTGGCCAGCCGAGCCCAAGGCGCGGGCGCGTGCGCGCCTGCTGGAGCACAAATCGGACGAGGTCTATTTCCCGCCGATCATCCGGTTGATGGGCTTGCAGGCGACGCCGGACGATCCCGCTGCCGTCGATGCGCGGGCCGCCGCCCTCGCTTTCTATGACGGAATGGAGAAGGAGATTGCCGACAAGGAGTGGCTGGCCGGCCGCTATTCCTACGCCGACATCGCCTTCTACATGGCGCAGATCTTCGGCGATCGCATGGGTGCGCCGATGACCGACGCCCATCCCAGGCTGCAGGCCTGGCGCGACCGCATGAGCGCGCGGCCCGCCGTGCGCAAGGTGGCGGGTGCGATGGGACGGTATCTACTGAGCCAGGGCCGCAAGCTGCCGGCCTTCCTGGCCAAACTCACTACCACCTCACCCTGAGGAGCGCCGCGCAGCGGCGCGTCTCGAAGGGCGGGCTACAGTATCGTTGGTGCCCACCCTTCGAGACGGCCGCTTCGCGTCCTCCTCAGGGTGAGGTATTGGGGTGGCCATGGCCAAGATCCTGTTCCTTCCCGGCGCCGGGGCATCGCCGGATTTCTGGAAGCCGGTCGGCGCGCTGCTGCCGGCCGATTGGTCGAAGGAATACTTCGGCTGGCCCGGTCTCGGCGATCAGCCGCACGATCCTGCCATCAAAGGAATCGACGATCTGGTGCGCATGGTCGCCGCGAAGATGGACGGTCCGGTCGACCTGGTGGCTCAATCCATGGGCGGCGGCATCGCCACGCGGCTCGCGATCGAGCAGCCACGGAACGTGCGCCGATTGGTGCTGACGGTAACGTCCGCGGGCATCGACATGGCAGGACTGGGCGCGTCGGACTGGCGCGAGAGCTATCGCAAGTCCTTTCCGCACGCCATGCCCTGGATCACCGAGTCGCGGGCGGCGGCCTTGCTGCCGGTTGAGCAGATCGCCGCGCCGACACTGCTGCTGTGGGGTGACGCCGATCCGATCAGCCCCGTCGCCGTCGGCCGGCATCTCGAACAGCGTATCTCCGGCGCACGTCTGCACGTCGTCCGGGGTGGGGATCACGATCTGGCACAGACCCACGCGGCCGAGATCGCGCCATTGATCGAGCGCCATCTCGCCTGATCAGGCGGTCGGCTGGCATCCCTGCACGGTGAGCTTGCCTCCGGCGTCGCGGCGCACCACGACAATCTCGCCGTCGTCGGCCGGCCCCTGGGCCACGGTCGCGATCACAAGCTGATGCGTCATCAGCAGCGTCGGTTGCGCAAGCTTGAGCCCGGTGATCCAGACCCGCAGGTCAGCGAGCTGCCTCAGAGTGCGATCCGGATCGCGGCCGAAGTAGTTGAGCAGTGGTTGCTGGCTGACATCGCCCAGTTTCATGAGCGTTGCCGTATCGAGACAGCGGCACCATTCGCTGGAATAGATACGGGCGGCCGTGATGCCGTTGGCGCGGAAAAGATCGCCCATGCGGATCGCCTGCGCGCGGCCGCCGTCCGACAGATTGCGTTGGGTCGAGCAGTCGTCGAGCCTGAAGCCCGATGGGTCGAGCGTGCCGGGGGCGGCGGCGTGACGGATCAAGGCGAAATGGCCAGGGCTGCGCAAGGCCGACCACAGGTCGGACGAGCGCACGGGGGTGAAGGCGAGCGGTATCCCGAGCAGGGCGCCGAGCGAACGGCGCGCCAGCAGGATGCCCTTGCTCATGGCCGCGTCAGGTCCGCCCGCAGGCGTCGGGTACCGGCGGCTGGCCGGTCAGGATCTGGGCGATGGTCTCACAGTATTCCGAGCCATCGTCGACGGTCTTGAAGCCCTCCAGCAGCCGTTCGCGGATCTTCTCCGGAGTCGGGCACCCGTTGGGCAGGGAAATGTCGTCACTCAGCCAGAAACGCTTGGCCTTGTCCCAGAAGCCGATGCGGTCGAGGAAGCGGACGCCATAGTAATAGCCGTCGATTGTCGTTTCCTTGCCGAAGTGATCATCCTGCAGCGATCGGGTGAGGCACCAGTCGAGCAGGGCCTGTATTTCGTGCCGAATCACCTCGCGCTGCTTCCACGACGCGGCCTTCCAGCCGCAGTCGAACAGGGTCACGACGTCATAGTTGTTGTGGTCGGAGAAGCTGCCGTCCTTTTCGAGCCAGCCGTTCGGATAGATCTCGTGCTTCATGGCGAGTGTGGTCGCCACCATCTTGTCGAGGTTGGGCGCGACCCTGGTCGTGTTGTCCATGTAGTAGTGGACGATATGGAAAGTGAACGAGAGGTCCGGCACGGTCATGATGCCGTCATCGAACTTGTAGGACGGGCCCCAGTAGCCGGTCCGCTTCTGCTGGAGGCCCCAGAGGTAGTCGGTGAACGTCTCCTCGAGTTCCGGCGAGACCGTGAACTTCAGGTGCTCTGGCCGGCAGAGCAGCAGCTTGCGCAGTCCGTTCTTGAAGATGAGCTGCCCGAGCGCCGTCAGCAGCGCATTCTGCTCGTCGCGCAGATTGCGTCCGGTCGCGACGATGTCGCTGATGCTGAGGGCCCGGAGCAGCCCGACGACGTTCGCCGGCTTCTGGAGGAAGCTCATGAAGGCCAGGGGTTCCAGGTGATCGGTCGCTGCTTCCCTTTCCTGCAGGGCATCGATGGTCGGCTCGAGCTTGCGATACCATTCGTGGCAGCAGGGTCCCCAGGAGCCGTCGGCGCCCTGCTTGATGCGCGGCTGGTCGACGTCCTGGAGGCTCGTTTCGCACTCGTCCAGCGCCGCAGAGGCGCGAGTCCAATCGTCGGTGTAGTTGATCAGCCACTTGGCCTCGTTGAAGTGCTGGAGAGCGCACTCCATCGGATGGCCCTTCTTCAGCAGCGCGGAGAGGATGTCGTTCAGGCCCTTTCGCCGGGCGTTCAGCGGCATCCAACGCGCATCGTAATAGGGGTCCCTCTGCCGGAACGCCTGCGCGATCCGGTCGAGGACCGAACCGCGCGAGCGTTCGAGGGCGACCTCGATCACGGCTTGACCGTACGCCCCAGCGCGGTCTCGTAGACCCGGAGGATCGATGAGCTGTCGCTCGAGCCGAGCTTCATGCCGCGCGCCAGGCGCTGTAGGTTGTGGGTCGAGGAACCCTGCGGCAGCGGCACGCCGAGCTCATCGCCGAGTTCGAGGGCGAGATGCAGGTCCTTGTAGGCGAGGTCGAGGGCGAAGCTCGCCTTGAAGTCGCCGCTCAGAGACCGCTCGGACAGGCTCTTGAAGGCATTGGAGTTGCCGCTGGAGCTGGACACGACCTGGATCAGCTTCTTGGGATCGAGGCCGGCCGTGACGCCCAGCATCAGTCCCTCGGCCGCGGCGGCGGCGTTGCAGAAGGCCAGCATGTTGTTGACCAGCTTGGCCACCGTGCCGGTGCCGAGCTCGCCCATGTGGATCACGTTGGCGCTGAACGACTGCAGCACGGGCAGGGCGTCGTCGAACACCTTCTTGTCGCCGCCGACCATGATGGCGATGGTCGCGGCCTCGGCGCCGACCGTGCCGCCGCTCACCGGCGCGTCGAGCATGGCGATGCCCTTGGCCGCCATGGCGGCGCCGATCTTCTTCACCATCGACGGCGCATTGGTGCTGAGGTCGATGTAGGTCTGACCCTTGTTGATCGTGGCTAGAATGCCGTTGTCGCCCAGGGTCACGGCCTCGACGTCCTTGGGCATGGGCAGCGAGGTCATGACCACGTCGGCGCCCTTGGTCACCTCGGCGATCGACTTGGCGGCGGTGGCGCCGAGATCGGTGCAGGTCTTCACGGCGGCCGCGTTCAGGTCGAACACCGTCACCTGGTGGTTACTGCGCTTGACGATATTGCGGCACATGGGGCCGCCCATGTTGCCGACGCCGATGAATCCGACCTTCACTGTTTCCTCCTGCAGGATGCGACGGCGAACTATACGCCAGAATGCCAACGGGAGTGTTTCGCCTCGCAACGCGGCGGGGCAATATGGCCGGCAAGACTGGGAGGACTGACCGGACAATGGCGCGTAACAAGCTGCATCCGATTCCCCATCCGCCGCGCACGCCGGTGCTGGGCAACATGCTCACCGTCGACGGCGATGCGCCGATCCAGGACCTGATGCGGATCAGCCGCGAGCAGGGGCCGATCTTCTGGCTCGACATGATGGGCACGCCCCTGGTCGTGGTGTCCGGCGCCGACCTGGTGGCCGAGCTGTGTGACGAGAAGCGCTTCGACAAGGCGGTGCGTGGCTCGCTGCGCCGCGTGCGCATGCTGGGCGGCGATGGGCTGTTCACGGCCGAGACCCAGGAGCCCAACTGGCAGAAGGCACACAACATCCTGCTGCCGACCTTCGCGCACCGCATGATGCAGACCTATCACGAGGGCATGCTCGACATCGCCGACCAGCTCGTGACCAAGTGGGAGCGGCTGAACGCCGACGAGGAGATCGACGTGGTGCGCGACATGACCGCGCTCACGCTCGACACGATCGGCCTCTGCGGCTTCAACTACCGCTTCAACTCGTTCTATCGCAGCGACAACCATCCCTACGTCGAATCGCTGGTCCGCGCGCTCGAAGCCGTGATGAAGATGCGCGGCCTGCCGCTCGAGGACATCACCCAGCGCAAGAGCCGCAAGAAGCTCGAGCAGGATGTCGGCTTCATGAACGGCATCGCCGACCGCATCATCCGCGAGCGGCGCGAGGTGCCGGCTGGTTTGGGAGATGGGGGCGATCAGGGCAAGCCGGATCTTCTCGGCTTCATGCTGAGCGGCATGGACAAGCAGAGCGGCGAGCGGCTGGACGACGTCAATATCCGCTATCAGATGAACACCTTCCTGATCGCGGGCCATGAGACCACGAGCGGGATGCTGTCCTTCGCCATCTATTTCCTGCTGAACAACCCGCACGTGATCCAGAAGGCCTATGAGGAGGTCGACCGCGTGCTGGGCCGCGACGTCAACGCCAAGCCCACGGCGCAGCAGGTCAACCAGCTCGTCTATATCGGCCAGATCCTGAAGGAGGCGCTGCGTCTGTGGCCGACCGCACCGGCCTTCGGACTCTACCCGTACCAGAACGAGACGATCGGCGGGAAATACAAGCTGCGCAAACGCACCTTCGTCACCGTGCTGACGGCGATGCTGCATCGCGATCAGTCGGTGTGGGGCCCGCGGGCGGAAGTCTTCGATCCCGAGAACTTCGCGCCCGAGCGCGAGGCCAAGATGCCGGCGCATGCCTTCAAGCCGTTCGGTAACGGTCAACGCGCCTGCATCGGCCGGCAGTTCGCCATGACCGAGGCGACCCTGGTGCTGGGCTTGATCCTGCAGCGCTTCCGCCTGGTCGACCACACGCGCTATCAGCTGAAGATCAAGGAATCGCTCACCATCAAGCCGGAAGGCCTGATGATGCGCGTGAAGCTGCGGCCCGACGTCGTGCGCGGGTCGGGCGTGAGCGTGGCCGCACGGCCGGCGCTCAAGAAGGCGGCGCCCAAGAAGAAAGCCGCCAAGAGCCACGGCACGAAGCTCACCGTCCTGTTCGGGTCGAACATGGGCACCGCCGAGGAGCTGGCGCGCTCGATTGCCGACGCGGGCGAGGCGCAAGGCTTCGAAACCACGCTGGCTGGCCTCGACGATCACGCGGGCAAGCTGCCGACCGACGGCGCCGTGGCCATCGTCTGTGCTTCCTACAATGGCGGGCCGCCGGACAATGCCGGCGCCTTCCTCAAGGGCCTGCGCGATGCGGCACCGGGCTCGCTGGCGGGCGTGCGCTACACCGTGTTCGGCTGCGGCAACCGCGACTGGGCCTCGACCTACCAGGCGATCCCGCGCCAGATCGACGAGCTTCTGGCCGCCAAGGGCGCCGAGCGGATCTATGTCCGCGGCGAAGGCGACGCCAAGGAAGACCTCGACGGCCATTTCCAGGCCTGGAACGATCCGCTGCTCCCGGCGCTGGCGGAAAAGCTCGGCGTCACCCTCGAAACCGACACCGGAGCCGCACAGGAGCCGCTCTACCAGGTGCAGGCGGTCGACAAGCCGCCGGTCAATCCCATCATCGGCGGCACCGGCGCGCTGCCCATGCGCGTGCTCGCCAATCGCGAACTGCAGAAGCCCGACGCTTCCGGCCGCAGCACGCGGCACATCGATGTGCTGCTGCCCGACGGCGTCAGCTACCGCGCCGGTGACCATCTCAGCATCGTGCCGCAGAACGCCGCCGCCCTGGTCGAGCGCGCGTTGCGCCGCTTCGCCTTCGCGCCCGGCGCGCATGTCATGCTGGAAGCAGCCGAAGGCCGGCGCGCCAATCTGCCAGTCGGCGAGGCGATTGCCGTCCACCGCCTCTTGTCGGACTTCGTCGAACTGCAGCATCCGGCGACGCGCAAGCAGATCCAGACCATGGCGCAGCACACGCGCTGTCCTTTTACCCGGCCAAAGCTCGAGGCATTGCTCGACGAGGAACGCTTCCGCGCCGAGATTCTAGGCAAGCGGAAGTCCGTGCTCGATCTCCTGGAGGAGCATCCGGCCTGCGAGCTGCCGTTCGCGGCGTTCCTGGAAATGCTGCCACTGATGGCGCCGCGCTACTATTCGATATCGTCCTCACCCATGGCCGACGGCAACCGTTGCGCGGTCACCGTGGCGGTGGTCGAAGGGCCGGCGCGCTCCGGCAACGGCGTCTATCATGGCGTCTGCTCCAACCATCTGCTGCGCCAGGCCGGCGGCGCCACGGTGCAGGCTTTCGTGAAGGAGACCAAGGTCGGCTTCCGCCTGCCTGTCGATCCGGCGGCGCCCATCGTCATGATCGGGCCGGGCACGGGCCTGGCGCCGTTCCGCGGGTTCCTGCGCGAGCGGGCCGCGCTCAAGGAGCAGGGTCGAACCTTGGGGCCGGCGATGCTGTTCTTCGGCTGCCGCCATCCCGAGCACGACTTCATCTATGCCGACGAGCTCAAGGAACAGGCCGCGGCCGGTATCGTTGACCTGCATGTCGCCTTCTCGCGCCATGATGGGCAGAAGACCTACGTGCAGGATCTGCTGAACCAACAGGCCGACCGTGTGCGCGCCCTGATCGACCAGGGCGCCATCGTCTATGTCTGCGGCGACGGCGGGCGCATGGAGCCCGACGTCAAGCGGACGCTGGTCGCGATGTACGACGAGGCCTTCGTCGCCCGGCTGGCGACCGACAATCGCTACGTGCTGGACGTGTGGGCGAGCAGCTGAACCGCGACCAGGAACGCGCCCGCGACCTGCGCCGCATAAAACTCGCGGCGACCGCGCTGCTGGTGTTCACGGCAGCGCTGTTCATCGTGGCGCGCCATTTCGAGCCGAGGCACTGGGCCTGGGGCTACGTCGCGGCCTTTGCCGCGGCGGCGACAGTCGGCGGCCTGGCCGACTGGTACGCCATCGTCGCGCTGTTCCGCCGCCCGCTCGGCCTGCCGATCCCGCACACGGCCATCATCCCGCGCAATCACCTGCGCATTGCCGACACGCTGGGCGAGTTCATCGAGACCAACTTCCTGGCGCCCGAGCCGGTCGAGGCGCGCCTGCGCGAGGTCGATTTCGCCGCCCTGGTGGCCGACTGGCTGTCGGATCGCGAGCGCAGCTCCGCGCTGGCGGGCTTCGTGCTGCGCCTGCTGCCGCAATCGCTGGGTGCCATCGAGCAATCGGGCCTGAAAGACTTCATCGGCAAGCGGATCATGACCGAGCTGGAGCGGATCGAGCTCGCGCCTCTGGCTGCGGGGCTGCTGAGTGCCGTCACCGAGAAGGGCCGCCACCAGCGTCTGCTCGACGAGCTACTGGCCGCGCTCGAGAAGGTGCTGACCAACGAGGAGACGCTGGAGGCATTGCGCGAGAAGATCCGCAAGGAGCTGCCGGCGCTGTTCAACCTCTACCGCGCCGATGCCTATCTGCTGCGCAAGATCGTCGCCTCGACCAGCGCCTTCATCCAGGATGCGCGAGCCGATGCCAAGCACCCGCTGCGTGTCGAATTCGACAGTTTCGTGACGAACTTCATCGATCGTCTGCGCAGTTCGGCGGCCTTTGCCCGCCGCGCCGAGAGCCTGAAGCGTGACATGCTGGCGCGGCCGGAGATCGTCACCGTCGCCGAGGGCGCCTGGGACAGCCTCCGAAGCTTCCTCGAGCAGGATGCCAAGGCGTCCGACAGCCAGGTGCGCCGCCAGCTCGAAGCCATGCTGGTCGACATCGGCGGCCAGCTCGCGCGCGACCCGGCGATCCGCGCCGAGATCAACCGCGGCATGGTGCGGGTTCTTGCCGACTTCGTGCAAAGCCAGAAGAGCGGCGTCGGCCGCTTCATCGCCGATCAGGTGAAGTCCTGGGACATCGACATGCTGATCGGCCGCATCGAGCTCACGGTCGGGCGCGACCTGCAATACATCCGCTTCAACGGTGCCATGATCGGCGGCCTAGCCGGTTTGGCCTTGCACGCGCTGGAGCAGGGGTTGAAGCTCCTGCCCTGATCCCCAAGGAGGTTCGCATGGCCCAAGCACCCCAGAACTTCACCGACATGTTCAAGAACCTGGGCGAGCAGCTGAAGCTGCCGCAGGTCGACGTCAGCAAGATCATGCAGCATCACCAGAAGAACCTCGACGCCATGACGCGCTCCTGGCAGGCGATGGCGAGCGGCGCCACCGAGATCGCCAACAAGCAGCGCGCGATCTTCGAGGCGGCGGTCAAGGACGTCACCGAGATGGCCAAGGAATACAAGCCCGGTGGCAGCCCGCAGGAGATCATGGCCAAGCAGACCGAGTTCGCGAAGAAGGCGATGGAAGCCGCCATCGCCAACACGCGCGACATTGCCGAGCTGGTTCAGAAGTCGAGCAGCGAAGCCTTCCAGATCGTCCAGGCGCGGATGAAGGAATCCTACGAGGAGATCAAGGCGAGCGTTGAGAAGAAGAGCTAGCGACGCACGACGTCGATCAAGCCAACGCTGTCATCCCGAGCGTAGCGAGGGACCTTTCCTGTGGCCTAAAGGCCCCTCGCTACGCTCGGGGTGACAGGGTGCGTGCCGGCTCGCTGTGCCTCAGCTACGCCGCCAGTCCGGATAGACCAGGCTCTTCCAGCCTGAGCGGTCGAACTTCATCCACCGGCCTTCGGGCTGAGCCAGACGATCGGCGACGGCGTACACCGCGGCGGGATGATGGCCGAGGCCGCAGTGGCTGCCGTAGACCTCGATGTTCTCGACCTGCGGGCCTTCCTCGTTGAGGCAGGTCTGCCAGGCGCAGATGCCGTCGGTGCGGCTGAAGACCGAGGTCGTCGGCACCGGCGGCGGATCCGACAGCGGCCCCGCGATGTGGCGGTCGCGATCGTCGACCTTCTGGCCCGAGGCGAACTCGTAGACCTTCCAGGCATTGGTCGCCCGCGGGCTGCCCGTGAAGGGGCTGCCCAGACTGATCACCGACCGCACCTTCTCGGGCACGCGCTTGGCGAGCTGGCGGGCGTAGATGCCGCCGAGACTCCAGCCGACCAGGCTGATCTTGCGCCGGCCGTGACGCTCGTAGAGCTCTTCTATGCGATCCAGCATGTCGCCCTCGACACCGGGCCGCAGGCCGAGATTGCGGCCCTGCTTCCAGCCATGCGCCGCATAGCCATGCTGCTTCAGGAACCCGCGCAACGGCTGCGTCGACAAATCGCTCGCCAGCAGCCCGGGGAACACCAGCACCGGATGCCCGTCGCCGCGCGGCGCCGCGGCCAACCACGGCCGCAAGAGCATGAACGCGCCCAGTTCCTGAACGGCGCGGCCTTCCAGCAGCAGCAGCGTTCGAGAGGGAGGACGCAACGCCTGGGCAACCGTCATCGGGACTCCTTCATCGTTCCTGCAAGAGTCTCACATATCGTAATGCGACAAAAGGGTTTCAATTGGGCACAACGGCTTTCTTCAGCTCGTTTGCCGCATCCACCAGATAGTCACCGAGCTTGCCGACATCGGGAACCGCCCGACGGTCGGCGGTCAGGCCGAAGTTCAGCGCATCCATGTAGCTCTGCACCGTGATGTTGAGCGCGGCGCCATGCGCGGGGATCGACACTGGGTGCAACGCCGTCACTTTTGCTCCCGCGCAGTAGAGCGGCATCGGCGGGCCGGGCACGTTGGAGATCGTGACGTTCATCGGCATGGGCAGCTTGTCGGCGAGACCGCTGCGGCCATAGACCAGCATGATGAGCTGCAGCAGGATCGGCGCGCCGACGAAGGCGAAGTCCTGCGGGACGGCGTCGCGGAACGTTCCGGCGATCTGCTTGGACTCCGACGACGACTTCAGGATCGCCTTCAACCGCTCCACCGGATCGGCGATGTCGGTGGCGATCGAGCACAGCATGCCCGAGACCTGGTTGTTCTGCCGCGTATCGCCGGGATCGCGCAGGCTGATCGGCACGCCGGCGATCAACGGCTTGTCGGGTAGTTCACCCTTCTCCTGCAGATAGCGACGCAACGCGCCGGCGCAGATCGCCATCACGACGTCGTTGAGCTTGGTGCCGCTTGCCTTGGCGATCGCCTTGGCGTCGGAGAGCGACACGGTGCGCGCGGCGTAGCTGCGCTCGCGCGTGATGGTGGCGTTGAACGGAGTCTTGGGCGCGTTGAGCGTCGGCAGCTGGTTGACCATGCTCTGCAAGGTCGCCAACGCCTTGGGCCCGGCCTCGCCGGGCTTGGCCAGGAAGGCGTTGGTCATGGCGGTGCCGATCTCCGACGCCGTCTGCCACATGCGCAGCTGCTGGCGCATCATGTTGCCCATGATGTCGGAGATGCCCTTCACCGGATCGACGGCCGTGGGTGAGCTGGGTGCGGCGTTCGTAGAGGCCGCTTTCGGCGCCGCCGGCGGCACCTCGCGCGGCGTCGCCGTGACATCATAGAGCGCCTTGTTGATCGCCATGCCGGCGCCGCCATCGATCGCGGCGTGGTGGACCTTGGAGTAGAGCACGCCCTGGCCATTCTCCAGGCCGGTGATGACGTAGAACTGCCAGAGCGGCCGGCTGCGATCGAGCGTGTTGGCGTGCAGGCGGCCGATCACCTCCTCGAGTTGTTCCTCGGTACCGGGCGAGGGCAGGGCCGTCTCGCGCAGATGGTAGTCGAGGTCGAGATCGTCGGCGTCGACCCAGCCGGGATGGTCGAGATCATAGAGCGAGGGCGCGAGCCGCTTGGAGAAGATCGGGATCGTGTGCAGCCGGCTTTCGAAGAAGCGGCGGAAGTGCTGATAGAAACTGCCCTCGAACCCCGGCGGCAATTCGAAGTAGGTCAGCCCCGCCACGTGCATGGGCGTCTCGGGCGTCTCCAGGTAAAGGAATGACGCGTCGATGCCCGACAGCTGCTGCTGTTCCATGGCGAACCTCCCGTTGCATCTCACGTTCGTTGGCCCAATTAGTCCCCCGGATTGGTAGTCTAATCAATTGAAATATATGGATTTTTGACATTTCTTCTCGCATCGCAACAATTTATGTTGCAATGCACCATTGGCCTCCCATATACGCTCCGTCACCGAGCAACAGTTTTCCAAGCACAACCCATCTGAGGAATCTATCCATGACCACCAGCACCCCGCTCGACAACGTCATCGAGCACGCCACCGAGACCACCAAGGCCGCCAACGAGCGCGTCCGCGAGTTCGCCCAGATCGGCGTGCGCAAGGCCGCCGAGGGCTTTGAGCAGATGAGCAAGGCCGCCCAGACCGCTTCGGCCGAGCTGAACACCCAGTTCGTGCAGGCGCGTGACGGCGCCACCAAGGCCAGCCTGAAGATGCTCGAGGTCGCCAAGGAAGACGCCGATGCCGGCTTCGCCGCCTGGCGCGACTTCCTGTCGGCCAAGTCGCCGGTCGAGGCCTTCGACATCAGTGCCAAGTACTGGCGCGGCCGCCTCGAGACCCGCATCGCGCAGGCCCAGGACCTCGGCGCCTTCGCCCGCAAGGTCGCGGACGACGCCGTCCGCCCCGTGCAGGAGCGCATCGAGAAGTTCACCAAGGCCGCCTAAGACGTCACCTTCGGTTCGATCAAGGCCCGTCCGCAAGGACGGGCCTTTTTCATGCGCCGATCGTGTCGAGGACGAATCGCACGCGCTCTTCGACGGACACCAGCGGCAGACTCACGACCTCGTAACCACACGTCGAATAGGCGGCGACGACGGCCTCGTAGGTGCGCACCGCTTCCTCGGGCGTCTGCTTGCGCTCGGCGCCCTGGGTATAGATCGCAGGCCAGGGCGGCGCGACGAAGACGCGACGATTGTAGCGGAAGCGCTCGGCCGCTCGCGCGATGTGCGCCGGCACCGGACGGCAGACGAGCGTCAGGTAGCCTACAAGTTCGGTCACGCCGCGGTCGAAGAAGACCGGACCGCTCATCGCCTCGGCCATGCGATAGGACCGCAATTCCCAGCTCAGCATCAATTCGGCAAAGGCCGATGGATCGCGCCATGGCAGGGCGGGGCCGTCGATCGCGAGCTGGTCCTGGATGATGGCGCGGCCGGCCTCGACGGTGCGCGCGTAACCGGCGCGCGCCAGGCCGTCGATCAGGCTGGTCTTGCCCGATCCCGGACCGCCGGTGATGACGTGAAAGCGCTCGCAGTCGGACATGGCTATAGTGGGCTCAACAGTTGCGGGGAAACGCATGGATCGGTTCTGGTTGAAAAGCTATCCGCCAGGAGTGCCGTCGGATATCGATCCGTCGGTCTATCCCAGCGTCGTGGCGCTGCTCGAGGAGAGCTTCACCAGGTTTCGCGACCAGCGCGCCTATGTCTGCATGGACAAGGCCATCACCTTCGGCGACGTCGACACGCTGTCCCTGGCGCTGGCGTCATGGCTGCAGGACAAGGGCCTGCGGAAGGGCACGCGCGTGGCGATCATGATGCCCAACGTGCTGCAGTATCCGGTGGCGCTGGCCGCCGTGCTGCGCGCCGGCCTGATCGCCGTCAACGTCAATCCGCTCTACACCGCGCGCGAGCTCGCGCACCAGCTGAAGGACTCCGGCGCCGAGGCCGTGATCGTGCTGGAGAATTTCGCCAGCACCTTGCAGAAGGCGCTGGACGGCACCGCCGTGAAGCACATCGTCGTCGCTTCGATGGGCGACCTTCTGGGCTTCCCCAAGGGCCTGATCGTGAACTTCGTCGTGCGCACCATGCGCAAGATGGTGCCGGCCTTCTCGCTGCCCGGTCACACCAAATTCAATGACGCCTTATCGGCCGGCCGTTCGATGGCCTTCGCGCGTCCCGACATCGGACCGGGCGACGTGGCGGTGCTGCAATACACCGGCGGCACCACCGGCATCGCCAAGGGTGCCACGCTGCTCCATCACACCATCGTCGCCAACCTGCTGGCATCGGAAGCGTGGATGCAGCCGGGGCTCAAGCGCAAGAACCTCACCGGCCAGTTCACCATCGTCTGCGCCCTGCCGCTCTATCACGTCTTCGCCTTCATCGCCTGCGGCCTGCTGGGCATGCGGACCGGGGCGCTCAACATCCTGATCCCCAACCCGCGCGACATGAAGGGCACGATCGCCGAGCTCGCCAAGTACAAGATCAACATCTTCCCGGGCGTGAACACGCTGTTCAACGGCCTCGCCAACCAACCCGACTTCGCCAAGCTCGACTTCTCGCAGCTCGCCATCTCCAACGGCGGCGGCATGGCGGTGCAGGAGGCGGTGGCGAAGAAATGGCTCGCCATCACCGGCTGCCCCATCGTCGAGGGCTACGGCCTCAGCGAAACCTCGGCCGGCGTCACCTGCAATCCCACGGACTCCGAGGAATACACCGGCACGATCGGCCTGCCGCTGCCCAACGTCGAGATCAAGATCCTCGACGACCACGGCAAGGAGGTAGCGTTGGGCGAGGCCGGCGAGATCGCGATCAAAGGTCCGCAGGTCATGCAAGGCTACTGGCAGCGCCCCGACGAGACGGCGCTGGTCATGACGCCCGACGGCTTCTTCAAGTCGGGCGACGTCGGCGCGATGGATGTGCGCGGCTACATCAAGATCGTGGATCGCAAGAAGGACATGATCGTGGTCTCGGGCTTCAAGGTCTTCCCCAACGAGATCGAAGGCGTGGTGGCAAGCCATCCCGGCGTGCTGGAGTGTGCGGCCATCGGCGTGCCCGACGCAGGCTCGGGCGAGGCCGTCATGCTGTTCGTGGTGAAAAAGGATGCAGCACTCACCAAGGATGCGCTGCAGGCGTGGTGCGCCCAGCAGTTCACCGGCTACAAGCGGCCCAAGTACATCGAGTTCCGTGACGAGCTGCCCAAGACCAATGTCGGCAAGATCCTGCGCCGTGAACTGCGCGACAGCATGCTGAAGAAAGCCGCCTGAATTAGGCACGGTCCCTGCAACCTCACATGTCTCGTCACGTTCCACGGGAGCGATTTTCCCCGAGGAGGGTGCGATGACGCCAATCAAGCTCATGGCCGTGGCTGCGATCGGCCTGTCGGCCGCCGCCTGCGGCTATTCCAGTACGACCACCGCGACCGCCCCACCGCCTGCGGCGGTGGTTGTGCCGGCCGGCACTGTGGTCGTGGCCAACAGCTCGCAACAGGCCTGCGTGGATTACGGCTTCACCCCGGGCACGGCGTCGTACGATCGCTGCGTGCGGCTGGAAGCGGATGCCCGTGCCCGCGGCCGCGCCTCGATGGCCTACAGCCAGGCGAACCTGGCCAGCGACGCCCAGATGGCCTGCTCGTCCTACGGCCTGTCGCGCGGCTCCATGAGCTACGACCGCTGCGTCGGCCGCGAGATCGACGCCCGCCGTTACCGCCAGGAGGCGACGGTGACCACCTATTCAACGGCGCCGGCCCCGGTGGCCGCGACCACGACCTACTACTCGCCGAGCCCCGGGACGACCGTCTATACGACCACGGCGCCGGTCTCGACGACCACCGTGGTGCCGGCTGCAACAACCCCGCCGGCCGGCGTTCAGGCCTTCCGCGACGAGTACGGTTTCCGGTATGATGGCCAGGGGAACCGGGTCGACGCCCGCGGTAACATTATTAGCCCGCAGTCGACCCAACCCTAAGTTAGGGGGCGCGATGGCTGCGAGATGGGTGATGGCGGCAACGCTGGGACTGGCGATTGCAGGATGTAATCCGCTGCCGCGGCCTGACTATGTCGACGTCCAACAGCCGGCTTCGTATCGCACGGAGGCGGGTGGGGTCCGGGTCGACAACGCCGACTACAAGCTCGACAACCAGGGCTACCGCGTCAACCAGGACGGCGAACGCATCGGCTTGATCGACGTGCCGGCGAAGACCGAGGGCGAGAGTTCCAACGCCGTCGCCGGCTACTACATCAGCACCACCGGTGCGGTGGCGCCGGGCCGCGTCGCCTCGACCAGCGACATCACGGCGATGCCCAACCCGTCCAACCTGCCGACGCCCAGCCAAATGCCGCAGCAGGCGCCGATCACGCCGTCGCCCGGCAACGTGCCGCCGCCGCCGGGCTATCGCTGATTTGGGAGCGCGGGCCCCTGCCTTCGCCGAAGCGAAGCCGCTTCGGCTTCGCGCAGGCAGGTCCGGCCCGCTCATGCTCTTGCCGGAGCGCGGACCTCCAGGTCCGCTCATGATCATGATGCGGACCTGGAGGTCTGCGCTCCCAGAAGACGCCCCCAGCGCTACTCCAGCTTGATGCCCGCGGCCTTGATCACCGGCGCCCATTTGTTGAGCTCGCCCTGGATGAACTTGGCCGTGCGCTCGGGCGTGGTGTCGGGCGTCGGGACGGCCGCGATGTCCTCCAGGAACTTGATGGTGGCGGGATCGGCCATGACCTTGCGCGTGGCCTGGTCGAGCGTGTCGACGACGTTCTTCGGCGTCCCGGCCGGCCCGAGGAACAGGTTGAAGGTATAGGCCTCGAAGCCCGGCACGCCGGCCTCGATCATGGTCGGGATCTCCGGCGCGATCGCCGCGCGCTTCTGGTGGGCGAAGGCCAGGATGCGCACCTTCCCGGCCTTGTGATGCTGCAGCATCGTGCTGAAGGTCTCGAACATCCACGCGACGTTGCCGGGAAGCAGGTCCTGGATCGCCGGGCCGGAGCCGCGATAGGGCACGTGCACGACGTCCATGCCGCCAACCTCGCGTTTGAAGTACTCGGAGGTGAGGTGAAGGATGCTGCCGGTGCCCGACGTCGCGTAGGAGTACTTGCCCGGGTTCTTCTTCATCAGCTCGACCAGGCCCTGGACAGTGTCCGGCATCGACGGATGCACGACCAGCACCAGCGGATTGACGCAGACCGACGAGATCGGCGTGAAGTCCTTGATCGGATCGTACGGCACCTTGGTCATCGCCGTCGGCAGGATGGCGTGGGTCGACGACGTCGCGAACAGCAGGTTGTAGCCGTCGGGCTTGGCGGTCTTGATCTCGTTGGCGCCGATGACGCCGGCGCCGCCCGCCTTGTTCTCGACGATCATCGTCTGGCCGATCACCGGGGTCATCTTGTCGGCGACCATGCGGCCGATGATGTCGGTCGGGCCGGCCGGCGCGAACGGCACGACCAGTCGCACGGTGCGCTCGGGGTACTTGTCCTGCGCGCGCGCGAGCGACGGCGCCGCAAGCGCGCCCGCGCCCACGGCCAACAGATGGCGACGTTTCATTTCTTGTTTCCTCCCTGATACGGCTTGTTCCGTTTTTCCCTGTTCTCCCGGCCCGGACACTAGCCGAGGCCGCTTGACCCGCCAACGCCCCCTCGCCACGAGTCGGCCCGCATGGCCTCACATCCCGTTGTCCGTTTTGCGCCCAGCCCGACCGGGCTTCTGCACGTGGGGAACGTGCGTACGGCGCTGTTCAATTGGCTCTCTGCGCGGCGCCACGGCGGCACCTTCATCCTGCGCCTCGACGACGCCGACCTGCAGCGCAGCAAGCCCGAGTACGAAGCCGCGATCGAGCGCAGACCTGGGCCGAGATCGTCGATGGCCCGCTGGCGCCGGTGCTCGAGGACCCGAGCTTCCTCGGCGAGGCCGCGTCGCGCCTGCCGCCCGAGCCGTGGGGCGAGACGACGTGGAAGGAGTGGACCGCGGCGGTCTCAGCGGCGACTCAGCGCAAGGGGCGGGCGCTGTTCCATCCGCTCAGGCTCGCCCTCACCGCGCGAGATCGGCCGGAGATGGCGAAGCTCCTGCCGCTGATCCGCCGCACCAAGGTGGCGGCGCGACTCAGCGGGCAGCAGGCATAAGGATCGCGGCCACACCCAACGCCACGAACAGCAGCGCCGCGACGATGCGCACGATGTGGAGTGGCAGGCGCTTGGCGATGGCATCTCCGAACAGCACGACCGGCGCGTTGGCGATCAGCATGCCGAAGGTGGTGCCGAGGGTGACGACGGCCAGCGACTGAAAGCGGGCGGCCAGCGCCACCGTGGCGATCTGCGTCTTGTCGCCGATCTCGACCAGGAAGAAGGCGACCAAGGTTGCGAGGAAGGCGCCGGCCTTGCGCGGCGCCTGCGGGCCCTCGTCGGCCTTGTCGGGGATCAGGCACCAGCCCGCCATGACGATGAAGGTGGCGGCCAGCACCCAGCGCATCGTGTCGGGCCCGACCCAGGCCGCGACCGCAGCGCCGATCCAGGCGGCGAGCGCGTGGTTGGCCAACGTGGCGCAGAGGATGCCGAGGATGATCGGCACCGGCCTGCGGTACCGTGCGGCCAGCATCAGGGCGAGGAGCTGCGTCTTGTCGCCGATCTCGGCGACGGCAACGAGAGCTGTGGATACGAAAAACGCTTCCATTGGCGCGCATTTGCACAGAAAGAACGGGTCGGATAAGCTACCGTAATGTCGCTGTTTCTATTCCCCGGCGCGGTATCTGCGCGATGTATCTGAAGTCTGGGCCCATCCCTTCATGAGGGGCGGGTGCATTTAGGCTTCGTACAAACTTGATCGGGGAGTAGGGACCATGTCCCTCGTCATCTACAACACGCTGTCGCGCGAAAAAGAACCTTTCGCACCCATCGATGCAGGGCATGTGCGGATGTATGTCTGCGGCCCGACGGTCTACGACTACGTTCATATCGGCAATGCGCGGCCCGTCGTGGCCTTCGACGTGCTCTATCGCCTGTTGAAGCGGCGCTATCCGCGCGTCACCTACGTGCGCAACATCACCGACATCGACGACCGCATCATGGTGCGCGCGGCCGACAACAAGGAAAGTATCGAGGCGCTGACCACGCGCACCGGCGACGCCTACAAGAGCGACATGCGCCGGCTGGGGGCGCTCGCCCCCGACTTCGAGCCGCGGGCGACCGAGTACGTCGAGCCGATGATCGACATGATCGAACGACTGATCGCCCGGGGCCATGCCTATGCCGCCGAGGGCCATGTGCTGTTCAGCGTGCCGAGCATGAGCGAGTACGGCCGCCTGTCGCGCCATACTCGCGACGAGCTGGTGGCGGGCGCTCGCGTCGACGTGGCGCCCTACAAGAAGGATCCCGCCGACTTCGTGCTGTGGAAGCCGTCGACGCCGCAGCAGCCGGGCTGGGACAGTCCGTGGGGCCGCGGCCGGCCGGGCTGGCACATCGAGTGCTCGGCCATGAGCGGCAAGCTTTTAGGCGAGACCTTCGACATCCATGCCGGCGGCCTCGACCTCATCTTCCCGCACCACGAGAACGAGATCGCGCAGAGCCGCTGTGCCTTCGGTCACGGCATCATGGCGACGTACTGGATGCACAACGGCTTCCTGAACATCTCCGGCGAGAAGATGAGCAAGTCGCTCGGCAACTTCTTCACCGTGCACGAGCTGTTGGACCAGTATCCCGGCGAGGTGATCCGCCTGCTGCTGCTGTCGGCGCACTATCGCCAGCCGCTCGACTTCACGCACGAGGGCTTGGTCCAGGCCAAGGCCACCCTCGATCGCTGGTACGGCGCGCTGCGCGGCAAGGATGTGCAGGCGGCGCCGGCCGTGCCGCAATCGGTCGAGGATGCCCTGTCCGACGACATCAACACGCCGCTTGCGATCAGCGCCATCCATCAACTCGGCGATCCCGCCGAGCTGCGCGCCGGTGCGAACGCGCTCGGCCTGCTGCAGCAGGACGCCGAGGCATGGTTCCGCTGGACGCCGGCCGGCTCGTCCGGCCCGACCGACGCCGAGATCGAGGCGGCGATCACGGCCCGTCAGGCCGCGCGCAAGGCGAAGGACTTCAAGGAGTCCGACCGCATCCGCGACGACCTCAAGGCCAAGGGCGTGATCCTCGAGGACGGGCCCAAGGGCACGACCTGGAAGCGAGGGTAAAGCTGTCGTCCTGAGCGTAGCGAAGGACCTCATCGCCGCTTGCTACCAGCATGAGATCCTTCGCTTCGCTCAGGATGACGAAGAAGGCATCTTTCGTTCGGGGCCGAGCTCGTAGCACTTCACCGTCACCGACACCGGCCTGAGCTCGCGCAGGCCCTTCAGGAACGCCGCCATGTGCGGCGTGGCGAAGTGATCTTTCAGCGCCTGCTCGTCATGCCACAGCTCGCGCACGCGCATCAGGTCGGGCTCGAGCATGTCGACGGCATAGTCGTAGCCCCCACAGCCGGCCTCGGCGCGCGATGCCTCGATCATCGGCCGCGCCACGGCACGCACCTTGTCCATCTGTGACGCATCGAACCTTGCCTCGGCGAGCACGACCAGCATGGCAACCTCCTTCAGCGTTTCTCGAACAGCACGCTCTGCACGGCGCGGCCGAAATAGCCGTCGCGGTCGGCCAGTCGCGCGGCGGCGATGCCGATCGAATCGGGTCCGGCCCAGGTCTCGGCGTCCAACAGGACCCATTCACCCACCGGCTCGCGCGCCAGGCTGAGCGTGAGGTCGCCGTTGATGAAGGTCCATTTGGTGAAGTCGAGCACGGCCGACGTGCCGTTGCAGAAATCGGCGGCGATGGCCGCGCGCATCAGGGGCGACAAGGGCGCGCCGTCGACGATCGGCCGCGTCGCGCGATACCACACTGCCGCCGGGCCAGGCGTGCGGAACGAGCCCTTGGCCACTCGCATCTCCAGCCCCGACAGGAAGGGCGTATGCGACAGGCCGCTCTCCGTCGGATCGTGGCTGTCCTCGGGACTCTTGATGTCGATCGGCGGCCACGGCGCCTCGACCGGCAGCACCTGCTCCAGCCGCCGCACGCGCAGCACCGTGGCGCGCACCACTTCTGTGCCGTTGGCCAGCAGCTTCACCGACACGAGCTGGATCTTGCGGCCCTCGCGCAGCAGCTCGGTCTCGATGGTGAGCGGCGCCACCGGCACCGGCCGCATCAGGTCGACGGTGAGCCGCGCCACGCGCATCGGCGCGGGCGCCGGCAGGCGCTCGACCGCCCAGCAGATCAGCGAGGAGGGCGCCGCACCGTGCTGCAGCTTGGGATCCCACGGCCCACCGGCGAAGGCGCTGGTATCGGCGGTCGCGCCATCGACGCGGTAGATCGGCTCCATTCCATCAACTCCGTACGGGCGGGGCGGCCTTCATAGGGTCCCGGCCGGCTGGCGGCAATGACATCGCGGGGAATGGGCTTGACGAAGGTTGGTTTTGTATTTAACAAGTATGTTAAATATGGATACGCTCTCCCAGACCTTCTCGGCGCTTGCCGATCCCACCCGCCGCGCCATCTTGGCCAGGCTCGCCATCGGTGCGGCCACGGTGGGCGAGCTCGCCGAGCCGTTCGACATGTCGCTGCCCGCGGTGTCGCGGCATCTCAGGGTGCTGACTGACGCCGGCCTGATCGAGCGCCACACCGAGGCGCAATGGCGGCGCTGCGAATTGCGCGCCGAGGGCCTGCGCGCCGCCGCCGACTGGATCGAGGAATACCGCCGCTTCTGGGAACAGCAGTTCGACAGGCTCGAGGCCTACCTCAAGCGCACGGCACCGCAACCGAAGGGAAAGAGCGATGGTCGCAAGCGCCGCTCCTGACGACCTCACGCTGGTCATGACCCACACGTTCGATGCTGCACCCGAGCGCGTCTTCGCGGCGTGGACCGATCCCGATCAGTTCATGCAGTGGTTCGGCCCGCACGGCATGACGAACACGCACTGCCGCTTCGACCTGCGCGTCGGCGGTCAATGGGAACTGACGGGCGAGGGGCTCGGCACCACGCGCGCGGTCTCGGGCAAGTATCTCGCCATCGATCCGCCTCGGCTCCTCTCCTTCACCTGGGCGTGGCACGAGACCGGCTCGCTGGACACGCCGCGCGAGCACGAGACGACGGTGACGCTGCAGTTCCGGCCGGTCGGCAAGCGCACGGAGCTCACGCTCACCCAGACCCGCTTCCGCGACGGCGGCGGCACCATGCGTCATCACTGGGGCTGGACCGGATCGTTCGAGAAGCTCGACGCCTTCCTGTCCCGCGCCGCCTGAACCAGAGGAGGAGTGCCATGTCCGATCCGCGCATCGTCTCCCATGAGGAATGGCTGAAGGCCCAGCGGGCCCATCTTGTGCGTGAAAAGGAGCTGACGCGTCTGCGCGACCAGCTCGCCGCGGAGCGTCGCGCGTTGCCCTGGGAGAGTGTCGAGAAAACCTACAGCTTCGAGGGGCCGGAAGGCCGGTGCAGCCTGGCCGACCTCTTCTGTGGCCTCGGCCAGCTCCTGGTCTATCACTTCATGCTCGGGCCCGACTGGAAGGAAGGGTGCCCGAGCTGCTCCTTCTGGGCCGACAACTACAACGGCGTCGACGTCCATCTGGCGCATCGCGACACCGCGCTGGTCGCGGTCTCGCGCGCGCCGGTCAGCCAGATCGAGGCCTACCGCAAGCGCATGGGCTGGACGTTCCGCTGGGTGTCGTCGCTCGGCAGCGACTTCAACTACGACTACGCCGTGTCGTTCGATCCGGCGAAGCGGGTCGAGGGAGCACCCAACTACAATTTCGGCACGTCGGCGTTCGGCGGCGAGGAAGCGCCAGGGGTCAGCGTGTTCCGCCGCGGCGCCGACGGCGCCGTCTATCACACCTATTCGACCTACGGCCGCGGCCTCGAGATGGTGAACGGCACCTATCACATGCTCGATCTCACCTCGAAGGGGCGGGACGAGCGCGGGCTGCCCTGGCCGATGGCCTGGGTTCGACGTCACGACCAGTACTGAGGAAGAAGGAGGGGACTATGGCTGACATCAAGGTCTACGGCGTACCGCCCAGCAGCTTCACCCGTACGGTGCGGCTGGCCTGTCACGAGAAGGGCATCGACTACGAGCTGGTGCCGACGTTCCCGGGACAGATGGGCGCGCTCAACCCGTTCCAGAAGATCCCGGCGATCACGCACGGCGATCTGACGCTTTTCGAATCGACCGCCATCCTGCGCTACTTCGACCGCACTTTCCCCGGCCCCAAGCTGTGGCCGACGGATTCTCGGCAGGCCGCCCTGTGCGACCAGTATGTGAGCGCGGTCTGCGATTCCCTGGTCAACTCGGCACTGCGCTACCTCGCCAACCATTTCGGCTTCCTGCCGGTGCCGCAGGAGATGGCCGACAAGTATCTCGCCAAGGCGAAAGAGGTCGTGCCGGTGTTCGACCGCCGGCTCGGCGAAAGCCGCTACTTGGCCGGCGACAGCCTGACCGCGGCCGACCTGTTCCTGGCGCCGATCGCGTTCAATTTCCCGGCCGTCCCCGGGTTGAAGGAGATCGGCGAGGCGTCGCCCAACATCGACCGCTGGATGCGCGAGATGAGCACCCGGCCGAGCATGCAGGCCACGGCGCCGGAGCCGATCGCTGCCCGAGCTGCCTGAATACCGGCGGCCTGAAACCGGCGGCCTCAAAACCAGCGGGCTCAAAACCGCTTGAAAGCCCGGCTCGCGTCCTCACCTAATAGCGGCAAATCTCACCAATAGAGGACGCGACCGATGACCAAGGCAACCTGGCGCGGCAAGACCATCGCCGAGAGCGACAGCACCGTGGAAGTAGGCGGCTACATCTACTTCCCGCGCGATACGGTGCGCATGGACCTGCTCAAGAGCACGCCCAAGACGCCGCGCGATCTCGAATGTCCGCACGGCGTGCAGTTCTATGACGTCGTCGATGGCGACACGAAGAGCCTACGCGCGGCGTGGTCTTACGAGGCGCCTCAGGCCAAGATGCAGCCGGTCGATCACTGGATCGGCTTCTGGGAAGACGTAGACGTCCGCTAGATGCCCTTCGAATATGTGAGTGTCGACGAGGCGATCGCGCGCAGGGATGGCGCATGGTCGTGGTCGGCGGCATCCCGAGCCCATGGGGCGAAGCCGCCAAGGGTATCCTGCACATCAAAGGCATCGATTGGACGGCAGTGCGGCTCGTCTACGACAGCGAGCCGCTCAAGGACTGGGCCGGCCAGCGCTCCGGCCCGGTCGCGATCTACGATGATGACAAGCCGCGCGCGGGGTGGGCCGAGATCCTGCTGCTGGCCGAGCGCCTGGCGCCGACGCCAGCGCTGCTGCCGAAGGATCCGGCCGAGCGCGCGCTCGTCTTCGGCCTCGCCCATGAGATCTGCGGCGAGGAAGGGCTCGGTTGGACGCGCCGCCTGCAGCTGATCCACGCAGGCTTGCAGGGTGCCGGCGGTTTTTTGCCGCGCGTCGCTGGGTATCTTGCCAAGAAATACGGCCACAGCCCTGAAACCGGCCGTGCTGCTGGCGCGCGCCTCATCGAGCTGCTCGGGATGCTGGCGGCGCGGCTCAAGGCGCAGAAGACGGCGGGCAGCCGCTACTATGTCGGCAATGCCTTGACGGCGGTCGACATCTACAGCGCGACCTTCATGGCGCTGTTCGCGCCTCTGCCGCACGAGCAGTGTGCGATGGACGCAGGCTCGCGCACCGCCTTGGAGACGCTCGACGCGGCGACCGCTGCGGCGCTCGACCCGATGCTGCTCGAGCATCGGGACATGATGTACAGGGAGCGGCTGGTGCTGCCGCTGTCGCTCTGACCAAAAAATGCCGGCAGCGATGTCTCGTCGGAGCCGCCTTTAAGCCCCAATTGCGGCACAGTTTTTGAGCAGTGTTGCTGACAGCGCACACCAGGGCGTAAAAGTGCCGCGCCTACTTGTCCCCATGCGGCGGTGAGCTAAATGATTCTGACCATGCCGCGGTCAGCAATTACTCGCAAGGAGAGATCAGTGTCGTCGTTCGTCCGCCGTCGAAGCGTACTGCGTTTGGCCACTGGCGCAGCCGCCATCGCGCTCACCGGCCCCGGCCTTGCCGTCATGGCGTCCAGGCAGGCGGCGGCCGAACAGGATCCTGCGGTCCAGCTCGTCCAAAGGGCGGCGGATCAGGGGATCGAAGTCGCCAGGGCCAACGCCGGCGCAGCACGCGAGGCCGGCATCCGGCGCGTGCTCGAGTCCTATTTTGATCTCGCCTACATGGGCCGCTCGACGCTCGGCAGCTATTGGGACAAGACCACTCCCGAGCAACGCCAGCGCTTCCTCAAGGCCTCGGCAAGCGTGGAGGCGCGCTCCTATGCCGAGCGCTTCGGTCAATACCGCGGCCAGACGATCGCGGTCGGCCGCATCACCCCCCGGGGAAACGGCGTGTCCGTCGTCGACAGCAAGCTCACCCAGAACAGCGGTGATCCGCTCAGTGTCCAATGGGAGGTACGCAACGAAGGCCAGGGCCCGCGCATCGTCGACGTCAGGACCGAGGGCGTCAGCATGACCATGACCAGGCGGGCGGATTTCGTTTCCTACATCCGCAATCACGGCGGCCAAGTCGAAGCGCTGATCGACGAACTGGAAGCCCGCGCGAAGCGCTGACCTCTAAGCTGTTGCCGCGATCGTCCGGACCGGCGGCTGCGCCAGCAGCGCCGGCCGGAACAGCAGAGTGACGAGCAGCTCCCAGCCCAACGAGATCATCAGCAGCCGGCCCATGCTGGCGGTGCCGGGATGGCTCGACAGCCAAAGCGCGCCAAAGGCCGTGGCCGTCGTCATTGCGCTGAACACGACGGCGCGCATCAGACTCGATTGCAGCATGGCCGTCTCGCCGGCGCGCCAGGCGAGCACGAAGTAGATGTTGAAGGCGACGCCGATGCCGAACAGCAGCGGCAAGGCAATGATGTTGGTGAAATTCAGCGGCAGGTCGAGGGCCGCGCAGGTGGCGAACGTCAGAAGGCCGCTCAGCATGACGGGTAGCATGGTGAGCACGACGTCGCGCGTTCGGCGCAGCATGACGACCAGCAGCAGCGTAATGGCCACGAACGAGTAGCCCCCGGCCTGCAGGAAGGCATGGACGACGCTCTCGCCCGATGCGGCGGTGGTTATCGGCCAACCGGTCGCATCTGGCACAACGGACTGGACTGCCTGCGCGAAGCGCCGAAGCGATGCGTCGTCGTGATCGTCCCTCGGCAGGACCAGCAGCCGGGCGCGCCCATCGACGGCGGCCCAGTCGCCAATGAGCTCCTTTGGCAGGGTCTCGATGGAGATCGGGCGGGCTTTCAACTCGGCGCGCACCTGGTCGAGCATGATCTTGAGCGGCGTCACCACGGCCGCCGCCGCGGCAGTGCGAACCTGCGGCGTGGCGGCCTTCAGTTGATCGAGCACGTCGGCCAGGCGGCGCGCCGCGGCGGCCGCGGCCGCGTCCGGGCTATGTTCCGCCGCTTGCCGCAGCGAGATTGCCGTCGCCCCGAGTCGCTGCTGCAGCTCTGCGTCCGTTGCCGGCTGGGCGGGCTCCACGTTGAGCACAGGCTCGACCACATCCACGGCATCGCCGATCAGCACCAGCTTTTCCTGCTGGTTCTCGGGCACGAAGCTGTTGAGGCTGACGACGCGGGACACTTCCGGCAGCTCGGCCAGGCGGCGCGCGAGCGGCACCGCGTCGGCAAGCGACGGCACCAGAATATTGATGGCGTCGATGCTCCAGTTGCGATCGTACTGCATGTCGTGCAGCGTCGCCATCGACTCGACCCTGGGACTCTTCATGTTGAGCGGGTTGTAGTCGAAACGCAGCAGCGGCAGCAGCGCCGCGGCTGCGACTGCGGCAACCAGCGCCACGACGAGCACGGCGCGGCGATGGCGATGCACGAGATCGTCGACCGGCGCCAGCATGGTGAAGCCGACCTCCTTCATCCCGGCTTGCGGTGCGCGCAGCAGGGTCAGGACTGTCGGCAGCAGGACAATGGTCAGCGTGAAGGCGACGATCATGCCGAGCCCGGCGATGGTCCCTAGCTCGGCCACGCCGAGGTAGCTGGTCGGCAGAAAGGCGAAGAAGCCCACGCCGATGGCTGCGGCCGACAAGGCCAGTGCCTTGCCGATGGCCGTGCCGGTCGCCGCGAGCGCGGCCTCCAGGCTCGGCCGGACGAGCCGCTCGGCAAGAGCTCGCACGCTGAACTGGATGCTGAAGTCGACGCCGAGCCCGACGAACAGCGGGATGAAGGCGACGGAGATCAGGTTGAAGCGACCGACGGCCAGCAGGCCGATCGCCGCCGTGATGATCAGGCCGATCACGGTGGTGCAGATGATCGCAATCGTGATGCGCGTCGAGCGGACCGCCAGCCAGAGGATGCCGATCAGCGCCGCGGCCATGGCGCCCGTGATCAGGCCGGCATCGTCGGCGAGCGAGGCGAACTCCTCGTCTGCCAACGGCACCTGCCCGGTGAGGCGCACGGTGACGCCATGAGCGGGATCCAGATTGAGCGATCGCGCCAGCGCGCGAATGGCGTCGCTCGCGCCCTGGCCCGGCTGCAGCTGACCATAGTCCATCTCGGGCTGGACGAGGATGAGCCGTCGCGTGTCGCCGAGATCGGGTGTGTCGCCGGTGACTAGCGTACGCCAGGAAAAGTAGGCCGGCTGTCCGGCCACAGCCTTCTCGAATGTTCCCGCCAGCGCCTTGAGCTGGGGCTCGATGTCCTTGAGCTTCACGTCGCCGGCATCAACGCCCAGCAGGGTGACGTTGAGCATCTTCATCGCCCCGGCCAGGCTGGGATCGGCGGCCAGCGCCGACAGCAGCGGCTGCACCTTGATCAGGGCGTCCGTCACCGACCGGACATCGTCCATGGACAACAGGAGCAGGCCGTTGCGCTCGAAGAACCGGCCGCCGTCCGGCTGGCGTACATTGTGGAAAAGATCGGGTCGCTGTTGCAGCGCCGATGCGAGCCGCTTGGCCCCGTCATCGGCAAGCTCCGGCGTCGCGCCGTCGACCACGATCATGGTCAGGTTCAGCAGTTGCGGGAAGGCCTTGTCGAACTCGATCACGCGCTTGCGCCATTCCAGCTTGGGCGAGATAAGCTGACCGGTCTCGGCCGTCATGGCGAAGTTCTGGGCGAGGTAGACGAGGGCCGCCGCCGTCGCCGCGAGCGTGGCAAGCAGAACGATCAGCGAATGCCGGATGCTGACCGCGACGATACGACCGACCAGCGAAGTGCCCATGGACAAGAAGCGCCTCGAGATTGATGCGAAGACTGGCAAAACACCACTAGGCATTCGCGCCGACTTTGCAACCCCATGCCTTTTGGTGGTTCCGACGCGATGGACAAAACAGGGGATTCGTGGCCATCAATACGCGCAGCGACGGGGGCTTGCCTGTTATGAAAATCGGATCCCTAGAGCATCGAGATGCTTTCTGCTCGCACTTTGCGAGAACCTATCTCGACTATGATCCAGAGACGCTGCCCTGGCCTGTCCTGGACGAGGCGGCATTGCACCGCCTCCGGCAGGTGCCCTTCTGGGAGGACGTTTATTATTTCGAGCGACGTGCCGGCGCGATCGTCGCGGCCTTCACCGAAACCGTCGCCGATCCGGTCCTGAAGGAGGCGCTGGCCCTGCAGGGCCGGGAGGAGACCCGGCATGCGAATCTGATCCGCGTGATGGTGGAGAAATACGGCCTCGACGCCCCGGAGCGGCCGATCGAGGACCTCGGCGCGGACATCGAAACCAGCTTCAAGGATTTCGGCTTCGGTGAATGTTTCGATTCGTTCGTGGGTTTCGGCCTGTTCAAGATCGCGTGGCAATCGGAATTCCTGCCGCGGGAGATCATGCAGATCTTCTCGATGTTGATGTACGAGGAGACGCGCCACATCGTCTTCTTCATCAACTGGATGGCCTATACGGAAGCCCACAAGGGCTGGCTCGCACGGACGGTCTCGCCGCTGGTGACCCTGCGCTACTACGTGCGGGCGGTGCACAACAAGATCAGCTTTGCGCGTCGTGGCCAGCAGGTCGACGACGGCAAGAGCCTGGCGGCCCTCCAGGTCAGCATGTTCCTCGACGGCTTCAATTTCCGGCGCTTCCTCGAAGATTGCTACGCCGAGAACAGCCGGCGCATGAACGTCTTCGATCCGGAATTGCTGCGTCCCAGCTTCCTGCCGCAACTGACGGCCGTCGCCCTCAAGGCGCTGCGCCTGTGGGGCCGACGGGCAGAGCTGGAAACCAAGCCAGGCCCGTTACCGCCCCTCTACGGCGCGCAGCCTGCGGCCACGCAGCGGCCGGAAGGCTGATAGTCTTCCAGCCCACACGCGTCTCACGCGAGATCGTCGAGCGATCCCTGACCTGTCACCCCGAGCGTAGCGCGGGGCCTTTGAGGCCACGGGAAAGGTCCCTCGCTACGCTCGGGATGACAGCCGAGGCGTAGCAGGCCCTTGTGATTCCAGGGACTAGTTGGCCGGCGAGACCGCCGTCACCATCAGCGGCGTCGTCAGGCCGATCACCACATCGCCGACCTTGATCTTCTTCAGCATGTCCTGCTTGGCGATGGTGTTGGCCTTGTAGGTACGCACCGCGCCGCCGTCGCCCTCGATCACCGACACGGTGTTGTTGGGCAGGTCGACCGCCGTCACCGTCAGCGTGAAGCGGCCAGCTTCGATATCGGTCTTGTTCGGCTTGACGTTCATCTGGTCGCGGCGCGCTTCCTTGGAACCCGGGCCCTTCTGGCGCAGGTTCAGCATGGTCACGATCTGGCTGTAGGTCACGTTGGCCGTCGAGCCGTCGGCGATGTTGGCAAGGTTGCCCGCATTCGGGCTGACCGGCAGGACAAGGACCTGGCCGTCGGGCGTGGTGAAGGCGATCGTCCGATCGTCGGGATCGACCGTCTCGACCTTGACGCGCTGGGTGACCGTATCGCTGAAGGCCACGCCCTCGCGCGGCACAGCCGTCACCTGGGCCGACGCAGGCAGGATCGTCCCCACCGCCAGCACCGCCGCAACCAGCGAAACGCTCATCGAACGGATTTTCATCGCCCTCTACCTCGCAAAACCCTAACGCGCCGGACAATAGCGATCCGAACCGCCGACGCAACCTCGAAGCCGCCCCTAAAAACGAACGTGATCAGGCAAAATGTGCAAGAACGGCGCGGGCGACGGCGTCGGGCTGGTCGAGGTAGGCGAGATGGCCGGCATCGGCCACCGTCTGCACCCGGGTCGAGCCGTTGATGCCGGTGGCGAACTTTTTCGCATAGCTCGGCGGCAGCACGGCGTCGCGCTCGCCCCACAGGATCAGGGTCGGCGCCGCGATCAGGCCAAGCCGCTTCTCCAGCCGCGTGTTGCCGAGCGGCCAGAAGGCGCGCGCGGCGGCCTCCGAGGCGCGTGTCATCTCGATCGGCCATTCGACCGAGTTGGCACCTTCGGGCGGCGCCACCAGCTCAGTCCACTTGGCGCCGTCGGCGCACATGAGGGCCGGCACGTTGTCCCGGCGCTGCGCCCAGGGATCGGCGGCCGGCTCCTTGTCGTCGAACAGCCCGAAGGGCGCGATCAGGCAGAGCTTGCGCACATGAGCGGGGAAAATCGCCGCCATCTCGGCCGCGAAGGCGCCGCCCACCGAGGCGCCTAGAAGGTCGGCGCCGGCCAGGCCGCTCTTGTCGATGAGCTGGCGCACCGCCAGAACCCAGTCGAGATGCGTGTCGAGCTCGGTATGGCCGGTCGCGCCGGGATAGCCCGGCAGCGATGGCGCGATCACGGTGCGCGTCTCGGCCAGCCGGTCGAGGAAGGGCAGCCAGCGCGGCAGGCCGCCCAGTCCGGCGAGGAAGCCGAGCTTGGGGCCGCTGCCCTTGGTCCAGACGCGGCAGGGGAAACCGTTGATCTCGACGGTGGTCGTCTTCAGCTCTGACACGACGGCTACTCCGCGGCGAGCTGTGGGGCGAAGGCGGGAACGGCCGCGCGCTGGCCCCTGGCCATCGGCTTCGGCCACCACTTGTCTTCCCATTCGCCGAACAGGTCCTTCACCTTTGGCATCACCTTCTCGGCGAACAAGCGCGTGTTGTACTTGGTGACGTCCTTGCTCATGTTGCCGTACTGCAGCAGCAGCATCAGGTGGCCGACATTGAGGCTGGTGCCGACATGGCGAATCTGCTCGACGACCTCGTCGGGCGATCCGATCAGCACGTAACCGCCGTCGACGATGTCCTTCATGTTGGTGGCCTTGAGCGCCGCCTTGGTCGAGGGATTGGCGAGGTTGGCGGCTTTGGTCATCATGCCTTCGATGCCGGCGCGCTGCGTCGCTTCCGTCGTGTAGCCCGGCGGCAATGCGAAGCGCGGATCGACGTGCAGGCAGCGGCCGTAAAAGTACTCGGCCGGCTCGGTGTAGAGATCGAGCGCCTGCTGGCGGCTTTCGGCGACACCGACGAACTGCAGGAAGCCCGCGCGGTACGGATTGCGATCCTTGCCGAGCTTGGACATCTCGTTCCAGAAGCCCTGCATTGTCGTGAGTCCGGCCTTGTAGCCGTAGTACGAGAGATAGCAGTAGACGTAGTCCATCTCCGCGCACCACCGCCACGTCTCGATCGAGCCGCCGCCCGGGATCCAGATCGGCGGATGCGGATCGTTCTGGATCGGCCGCGGCCAGATGTTGACGTAACGTTGCTGGTTGTAGCGGCCGGAGAAGGCGAAGGTCTCCTTCTCGGTCCATGCCTTCTTCACGAGGTCGTGCGCCTCGTAGTAGCGCTCGCGCAAGCTGCTCGGGTTCTGGCCATACGCGTAGCAGGTGTCCATCGGTGAGCCGACCGGGAAGCCCGCGATCAGCCGTCCGCCCGAGATGCAGTCGATCATCGCGAACTCTTCGGCGACGCGCGTCGGCGGATTGTAGAGCGCCAGCGAATTGCCCATGACGCAGAGCGCGGTGTCCGTCGTGCGGCGCGCCAGCGACGAGGCGATCAGGTTGGGCGAGGGCATCAACCCGTAGCCGTTGGAATGGTGCTCGTTCACGCAGACGGCGTCGAAGCCCACCTCAGCGGCGTATTCGAGCTCGTCCATGAAGTCGTTGTACATATGGTGCGCCCGGCGTGGGTCGAACAGCGACGAATGGATATCGACCCACACCGAGGGATGCTTCTTGTTGAAGTCGTCTGGAAGCTCCGTGTACGGCATCAGGTGGAACCACATGAGCTTCATTGGTTTCCTCCGCAGACTCGGGACCGTCAGGTGAATGACCGTTCACCTACCTCGAAAATGGGCCGAGTCGACGTCCTGCGCAATCTGTGACTTCCGCAGGATGGGGGTAATTTTATTGTTTTTCCCTGTGACTTTTTGGAACCTATCGTAATTTGTGCGTTGCACTCTCGCTATCGCAGCAATACCTTCGCCGCACTGCGAGAGGAGTCATCCATGTCCGTTGTCGCCTTCCCGACGCGTGAGCATCCGACGGCCAACCAGCCGAAGAAGGATCTCTACGAGATCGGCGAGATCCCGCCGCTCGGTCATGTGCCGAAGAACATGTACGCCTGGGTGATCCGGCGCGACCGGCACGGTCCGCCCGAGCAGTCCATGCAACTCGAGGTCGTACCGACGCACACGATCGGCGAGGACGAGGTGCTGGTTCTCGTGATGGCGGCGGGCGTCAACTACAACGGAGTCTGGGCCGGCCTCGGCCTGCCGATCTCTCCCTTCGATGTCCACAAGCAGCCCTTCCACATCGCGGGCTCGGATGCCTCGGGCATCGTCTGGGCGGTCGGCGCCAAGGTGAAGCGCTGGAAGGTCGGCGACGAGGTCGTCATCCACTGTAACCAGGACGACGGCGACGACGAGGAGTGCAACGGCGGCGATCCGATGTTCTCCACCAGCCAGCGTATCTGGGGCTACGAGACGCCGGACGGCTCGTTCGCGCAGTTCTGCAAGGTACAGGCGCGCCAGCTCATGAAGCGCGCGCAGCATCTCACCTGGGAGGAGAGCGCGTCGTACACGCTGACCCTCGCCACCGCGTACCGCATGCTGTTCGGCCATCGTCCGCACATCCTGCGGCCCGGCCACAATGTGCTGGTGTGGGGTGCGGCGGGCGGCATCGGCTCGATGGCCGTGCAGCTCATCGCCACGGCGGGCGCCAACGCGATCGGCGTGATCTCCGATCCGTCGAAGACCGACTTCGTGATGCAGCTCGGCGCCAAGGGCGTCATCAACCGCAACGACTTCGACTGCTGGGGCCAGCTGCCGGATGTCGACGACCAGAAGAACTACGCCGAGTACATGAAGAAGGTGCGCAAGTTCGGCGCGGCGATCTGGGAGATCACCGGCAAGGGCAACGACGTCGACTTCGTGTTCGAGCATCCCGGCGAGCAGACCTTCCCGGTGTCGTGCAACATCGTGAAGCGCGGCGGCATGGTGGTCTTCTGCGCCGGCACCACCGGCTACAACCTCACCATGGATGCCCGCTTCGTGTGGATGCGCCAGAAGCGCATCCAGGGCAGCCACTTCGCCAACCTGCTGCAGGCCAGCCAGGCCAACCAGCTGGTGATCGAGCGTCGCATCGATCCCTGCATGAGCGAGGTCTTCGAGTGGGCCGACATCCCCAAGGCCCACACCAAGATGTGGAAGAACCAGCACAAGCCCGGGAACATGGCCGTGCTGGTCTCGGCCAAGCGGCCGGGCCTGCGCACCCTCGAAGACGCGCTGGACGACTGATGCTGCTGGACAATCTGCTCGGCCTCGCCTCCGAAGCGGAGCGCGACGCCGAGGCGTACGAGGTCGCCGCGCGCGAAGCGGTGCGCGGCCTGGTGGCTCCCAAAGGCAAGGTCGATCCGAAGATCCTGGAGCGCGAGCAGTTCGCCGCGCACGGCTTCGCCTGGATCGCGACCTATGTCGCAGCCCTGCGCCAGATGCGGCACTGGGCGGAACAGGGCAGCAAGGGCGAGCTCGAGCTGCTGATGCTTCAGTCGGCGTTCGGCGAGTATCTCGCCCAGCTTTCCGGCGGCATCGCCATCAGCCAGGTCGAGATCGTGCGACCGGGCGATCTCGGTCTCGACGCGGCGCCGCTCGATACGCCCGCCGTCCGCAAGTTGATCGCAGGCAACACCGCCGCGGTCCGCATGCGCATCGCCGAGCTGATCACGGACGGCCTCGACACCGGCAACTTCGGCGCCCTGGAGCTGGGCGACGAGGCATTGGAAGAGGTGCGCCGCCAGTTCCGCCGCTTCGTCGACGGCGAGGTGGCGCCGCATGCCCACGACTGGCACCTGAAGGATGAGCTGATCCCGCTGCCGGTCGTCGAGAAGATGGCCGAGTTGGGCGTGTTCGGCCTGACCGTCCCGGAAGAGTGGGGCGGACTGGGCATGGGTAAGCTCGCCATGTGCGTCGTCACCGAGGAACTGTCGCGCGGCTATATCGGCGTCGGCTCGCTCGGCACGCGCTCGGAGATCGCGGCCGAGCTGATCCGTTCGGGCGGCACCGAGGCGCAGAAGAAGAAGTACCTCAGCCGCATCGCCTCGGGCGAGCTGCTGCCGACGGCAGTGTTCACCGAGCCCAACACCGGCTCGGACCTGGCGAGTCTCAGGACCCGCGCCGTGCTGGAGGGCGACGTCTACAGGATCCAGGGCAATAAAACCTGGATCACCCACGCCGCCCGCGCCGATATCATGACCTTGTTGGCGAGGAGCGACTCGTCAAAGCCCGGTTACCAGGGCCTGTCGATGTTTCTGGCGGAGAAGCCGCGCGGCACCGAGACCGATCCGTTTCCGGCCAAGGGCATGAGCGGCGGCGAGATCCGCGTGCTGGGCTATCGCGGCATGAAGGAATACGAGATCGGCTTCGACGGCTTCGAGGTCCCCGCCGCCAACCTTCTGGGCGAGAAGGAAGGTCAGGGTTTCAAGCAGCTCATGGCGACCTTCGAGAGCGCCCGCATCCAGACGGCGGCGCGCGCCGTCGGCGTGGCGCAGAACGCGCTCGAGCTGGGCCTGCGCTACGCCAAGGAGCGCATCCAGTTCGCCAAGCCGCTCTATGCCTTCCCGCGGGTCGCCGGCAAGATCGCCTGGATGGCCGTTGAGACCATGATCGCCCGCCAGCTGACCTACTTTGCCGCCCGCGAGAAGGACAGCGACCGCCGCTGCGACATCGAGGCCGGCATGGCGAAGCTGCTGGCCGCCCGCGTCGCCTGGAGCAACGCCGACAATGCGCTGCAGATCCACGGCGGCAACGGCTACGCCATGGAATACCCGGTGAGCCGTGTCCTCTGCGACGCCCGCATCCTCAACATCTTCGAGGGCGCGGCGGAGATCCAGGCGCAGGTCGTGTGCCGCGGGTTGATCGAAGGCAGGAACTAATCAAAGTCCTCCGGACCGCGAGCCTCCGGCTCGCTCATGAATCATGAGCGAGCCGGAGGCTCGCGGTCCGGAGGACGAAGACCATGATCAGCCGGTCGATGCGGCGGTGAATACCGCTAACTGAGCGGCGAAAGCACGCTTGTATGCGGGTCGCGCTTCGCCGCGGGCGACATAGGCGGTGAGGTTCGGATATTCGTCCAGCATGCCTGAGCCTTCCAGTCTGCGCAGCACTGTCACCATAAGGAGGTCGCCGGCGCTGAACCCGCCGTCGAGCCAGTCGGCATCACCAAGCCTACGAGAAAGCTGGTCGAGTCGGTTGCGGACGCGATCGTCGAGCATGGGCAGGTGCTCGCCGTACCAGCTCTTGTCGCGCTCCATGTACGCGGCCATTTCGCGATCGACGATCGGCTGCTCCATCGTGCTGAGCGCGGCAAATATCCAGGTGATCGCGCGCGCCCGGGCTTTCGCATCGTCCGGCAGCAGGCCCGGATGGTGCTCCGCGATGTGGAACACGATTGCCCCCGATTCGAACAGGGCGAGATCACCTTCTTCATAGGTCGGGATCTGCCCGAAAGGATGAAGCGCGAGATGCGCGGGTTCCTTCATCGCCTCGAACGAAAGAAGACGAACGTCGTAAGGCTGGCCGACTTCTTCGAGTGCCCAGCGTACGCCCATGTCACGCGCCAGACCCCTGCCGCGATCGGGCGACCGCTCAAAGGCGGTGATCGTAATGGTCATTGCTGTTCTCCATAGCTCGTCCGTCTTGAAGACGATTGGCCAAGCGAGATTCCGACACCGCGCCTAATCATTTTCTTCCGGTCC
>NZ_BKAJ01000093.1 GCF_007992495.1 Reyranella soli | reverse complement strand
TGAGTTCTTCCCCTCGTTTATTCACAAACATTACGAGCGTTGGCGGGGCTGGGGTCTGTCACCAACTCCTGCGGGGGAATATACACACCACAACTTGTGACGTGCAAGGAAAGCGGCCAATACACGGCAACTCACGGGCACCCTGTGGCAGTGCGGCAACAGTACGCTCCGAGCCCCTCCGGATGGGCACTTTAGGCCCGTCAGGGAGAACTATATCTAGTAGTTCCACCTGAGGCGCTGCGATCTGCCGGGAACGGCATTCTGAGCCCCAGAACGCCCCCGCCCTGCTCCTGGCGACCGTAAATCTGCGGTCCGGATGAGGATGCCGGCTGGTCCGGATTGGCTCTGGCCAGGTCTGGATGTGGCAGAGGGACGTCCGGATCGGACGCGCCCGGATTCAATGCCTTGTTCATCAGCTCGACGTTCGTCGGCCCGCGCTCGGTGGCTGGAGTCGGCGCCGGGGCCTTGGACTTGGCTTGGTCCTTGGTTGCCTGGGCGAACCCGGCATTTGCGAAAGCAACCACTCCGAACGCTACAAGTACCGTCAATCCGTTTGTTAGTCTTCTTAAAAAACTCATACTTCCAACTGTTCCTGTTCTCCCCTCTGTGACCCCCATTTGATCGAATCCCGATTCACCCCAGCCAAGTGGTGATCTCATGGCTAATCGGGAGAGCGGCGTTTTGTATCTCGGCCACATGCGATAAACCCTCGTTTACCAACGGAGGGAACGCAATGGGCCAGTACAGCAAGGTAGAGATCGATGGTCGTCTGATGACCGTCACCATCAATCGGCCGGAAGTTTACAACGCTTGCCACCCCATGGCGAACGAGGAACTTGTCGCAGCCTTCGACGAATTCCACACCAATCCCGACCTTTGGGTGGCCATCATCACCGGCGCCGGAGACAAGGCTTTCTGCGCCGGCAACGACCTGAAATACCACGCTGAGTTGCAAGCCAAGACCGGCAAGCGGCCAGTCCATCCAGCCAAGGGCTTCGGCGGCCTGACAAACCGATACGACCTCGAGAAGCCGGTGATCGCCGCGGTCAACGGCTTCGCCATGGGCGGCGGCTTCGAGATCGCGCTCGCCTGCGACATCATCGTGGCGTCGCAGGAGAACGCCACGTTCGCCCTGCCTGAGCCGCGCGTCGGCCTGGCGGCCGGCGCCGGCGGCATGCAGCGGCTGTCGCGCATGATCCCGCTCAAGAAGGCGATGGGCATGATGCTGACCGGCCGCCGCGTGACGGCCAAGGAGGGCTATGAGCTCGGTTTCGTCACCGAGGTGGTGCCGCACGCCGAGCTGATGGCGGCGGCGCGCCGCTGGGCCAGCTCCATCCTCGAATGCTCGCCGATGTCGGTGCGCGCCACCAAGCAGGTCGTCATGCGCTCGCTCGACGTGCCGGCGCTCGAGATGGCGAACCGCAACCTGCACTACCCGGCCTTCGTCGCCATGACCAAGAGCGAGGACACGGTCGAAGGCCCCAAGGCGTTTGCCGAGAAGCGCAAGCCCAACTGGAAGGGCCGCTGAAGATCAAGCAGGTGGCGTGGCGTTCGGCGTCTGGCTGCGGTCGAGCGCCGGCCACCGTCCTGCAACGTCGGGCAGCACGATCTCCTTGCCGCTGATGCGCTCGATCGCGAGCCGGTAGAGCACGATCTGGTCGATGCGCGGGAAGAAGTCCTTGGGCCGCGGCGCGCCGGCGGTGCGGTACTTGGCCATCAGCGCCGGGAAGAAGCGCTGCTTGATCGCGACATCGTCGACCGCTGTCACGCGGCCGAAGGCGACGATGCTGGCGTAAGACACCGTCGAATCGCATTCGAAGCGACCATAGTCGAAGACCTCGCCGGGCTCGTCGATGACGAAGCATGCCCGCGGCTCGTGCTCGATGTTGGCGCGCAGATGGCCCCTCGTCCGCGTGCCGTGCATGTGGATGCAGCCGTCCATCCAGACATAGAGCATGGTCGTGCAGTAGGGCGCGCCGTCGCTGCCGACCGTCGCCAGCCGGCCGCAGAAACCGCGCTGCAGCAGCGCTTCGATGCCCGCCTCGTCCATCACCAGATCGCGGCGGCGTAGCTCGTTGGGTGCACTCATGCCGATGATTGTCGCCGTTGTATGGTCCTGTCGAAAGGTCCATTCTTTGCCAATGGAGCAGACCATTTCGGACATCGCGATCGACCGTCGGACACCGACGCCGTTGTTCCGGCAGGTCTACACCGCCCTCAGCGCCTCGATCGTCGACGGCCGATTGCCGGCAGGCGCGAGACTGCCAGCAAGCCGCACGCTCGCCGAGCGGCTCGGCCTGTCGCGCACCGTCGTCGTCGCGGCCTACGAGCAGCTTCTGGCCGAGGGCTATACGACCGGCCGCATCGGTTCGGGCACCTACGTGGCGCCGGACCTGCCTGAGCGGCCCGGTGGTCGCGCGCGGGTCGCGAAGGCGAGACGCACCGCCGGTTACGGCGCACCGCGGCTCGTCGGCAAGGTCGACGTCACCCTGCAAAGCGACGACCGCCCGTTCAATCTCGGCCGCACGCTGATCGACCAGCGCACCGCCGACCAATGGCGGCGACTGAGCGCGCGGGCCTTGCGCGCCATGCCGAAAAGCCACCTGGGCTACGGCGATCCGCGCGGCTCAGCCGAGCTGCGCGGCGCCATCGCCGGCTATCTCGCCGGCGCCCGCGGCGTGCGCTGCAATGCCGAGCAGATCATCGTCACGTCGGGCACGCAGCATGCCCTCGACCTGGTGGTGCGCGTGCTGCTGCCCGCCGGCAGCGAGGCCTGGGTCGAGAATCCCGGCTATCCCCTCACGCGCGAGGTGCTGACCGCAGGCGGCGTCGCGACGTGGCCGGTGCGGGTCGACGCCCAGGGCATCGACGTCGCGGCCGGCATCGCTGCGGCGCCGCGCGCGCGGGCGGCCTTCACCACGCCCTCGCACCAGTTCCCGACCGGCGTCGTGCTGTCGATGGCGCGCCGGCTGGAGCTGATCGCTTGGGCAAGCGCTTCGGATGCGTGGATCGTCGAGGACGACTATGCCAGCGAGTTCCGCTACGGCGGCCGGCCGATCGCGGCACTGCAAGGCCTCGATACAGCACAACGCACGCTCTACGTCGGCACCCTCAACAAGGCGCTGTTTCCCGGCTTGCGCGCGGGCTACCTCGTGGTGCCCGAGCGGCTGCTGCCCGCCTTTGTGACGGCGCGCTACCTGATGGATCGCCAGCCGCCGGCGCTGCAGCAGGAGGTGCTGGCCGAGTTCATCGCCCAGGGCCATCTCTCTTCGCACATCCGCCGCATGCGCACGCTCTATCGCGACCAACGCGACCGGCTGGTCGCCACGCTGCGCCGCCGCGCCGGCGACAGGCTCGACGTCGAGCCGCCTGACCAGGGCATGCATCTGGTGGCCTACCTGCGCCCAGGCCTGTCCGACACGGCGGTCGAACGCGCGGCGCTGGCGGACGGCGTGGTCGTCCGTGCGCTGTCGCGGCTCTACGTCAAGGCCAGGCCGCGGCAAGGCCTGCTGCTGGGCTTCAGCGGCTATCCGGCAGCGGCGATCGCCGGCGCCGCCGGGCGCCTGGCCGCCGTCCTTCAACGGCCGCGCTTGTTGTCGTAGTCCCAGTCGAGCTCGAAGCGGTCGCCCTTTTCCTTGATGTAGGCGGCATGCGGCGGTGCGAAGTGGGCCGGCATCAGCAGCGCGCCCTGCTCGACGCAGTCGGCCAGCAAGGTGTGGCGGCTCTTGCGCGCCAGATCGAGGTCCTCGCAGAAGCAGCTGTTCCACTTCCACAGCGGCACCTGAACGGGATTGTGCAGGGCATCGCCGGCGAAGATCGCCCGCTTGCCGCGCGAATCGAGATCGACGCGGATCTGCCCCGGCGTATGGCCGGGCGCGGGCTTGAGCGTCAGGCAGCCGCACATGCCGTGCTCGCCCGTCACGAACTCCGCCTTCTTGGCCTCGACGATGGGCAGCACCGAATCGTTGTAGGTGTTGACCTTGAAAGCCTCGGTGCCGGGCCGCTTGGCCTCCGCTTCCCAAAAGTCATGGTCGGTGCGCGACATCACGTACTTGGCGTTGGGAAAGGTCGGCACCCACTTGCCGTTCTCCAGCCGCGTGTTCCAGCCAACGTGATCGACGTGCAGGTGCGTGCACATCACGAAGTCGATCTCCTCAGGCTGCACACCCGCCTCGCGCAGGCGGTCGAGATATTGGGTGTTCAGCATGTCGAAGCGCGGCATGCCGGGCCTGGGCTTGTGATTGCCGCTGCACGCATCGACCAGGATCGTGTGGCTGCCCGTGCGCAACAGCCAGGAATGGATTGAGGTCATCAACCGACCGCTTTCCGGCTGGTAGTAGCTCGGCGCCAGCCAATGGCCCTCGGCGGCGAAGGTGTCGGCGTCGAACTCCGGAAAGAAGTCCTTGGCCGGAAAGCCCGGCCCCATCTGCTCCTCGATGCGCGTGACGCGGACGTCGCCGATGTGACGGTCTTGCATTTCGTTTCCTCCTTCAGCAGCCGAACACGACCTCGACTCGGCGATTGGAAATCTCCGGGACGCCTGGCCCCGTGACGACAAGGGGCTTGGAGCTGCCCAGGCTCGCGGTGACGATGCGCTGTTCCGGCACACCGAGGCCAACGAGATACTTGGCCACGGCATCGGCGCGGCGCTGAGCGACTTCCTTGTTGATGGTCTCGGGGCCGACCTTGTCGGTGTGCCCGGTGACGCAGATCTTGGCCTTGGAATTGGGCTGCAGCGCCGCCCTGATCGGCGGCGTGGGCTCTTTGACCGTGTTCGTGAGCTGGTCCTGCGCGCGCTTGTTCAGCGTCACGCTGTCGGTGGCGAAGAACACCATCGTGTAGATCGGATCGGAACTCTGCAGCGCCTGCTGGTTGTCGAGGCAGGCCGCGAGTGCCACGCACATCGCAATGATGATCGGCCACGCATGGCGCCCCATCCCTATCTCCCCTTGAAGGCCGCCTTCCGTTTCTCGAGAAAGGCGCTCAATCCTTCGAAATGATCGTCGGTCGCGGCGCAGGCGGCAAGGCCTTCGGCCTCGCGATGGGAATGCTCGTCCCAGGAATTGTCGAACGAGGTGCGGATCAGCCGCTTGGCGACGCCCAGGGCGAAGGTCGGGCCGTCGGCGAGCTTGCGCGCCATCTTCTCGGTCTCGGCGGCGAGTTGGTCCTTGGCCACGATCCAGTTGAGGATGTTGTTGGCCTTTGCTTCCTCGGCAGTGAATCTTTCGCCCAGAAGGGCGATTTCCAGGGCTTTGCGCTCGCCGACGATGCGCGGCAGGAAATAGGTGGCGCCGCCGTCGGCCGACAGGCCGATGTGGCGGTAGGCCAAGGTGAAGAAAGCGTCGTCCGAGGCGATGGCGAGGTCGCAGTTCAGGATCAGCGACAGGCCGAAGCCGGCGGCCGCGCCCTGCACCGAGGCCAGCACCGGCTTCTGCATGCGGCGGATCTGGTAGATCATCTGGTGCGCCTTCACCACGCGCATCTCGAAGCCGGCGAGATGGTTGGCCTTGTTCTCGGTCAGCGACTTGTGGAAGCCCTTGATGTCGCCGCCGGCCATGAAATGCGTGCCGGCGCCGCGGATCACCACGCAGCGCACCTCGGCATCCTTCTCGAACTCGGCGGTGTGCTTGATCAGGAGGTCTGTCATCTCGAACGACAGCGCGTTCAGCGATTCCGGCCGATTGAGGGTCAGCCAGCCGATGCCATCCTTGACCTCGGCGAGAACGTGGGGTGCTGACATGCGGGCGCTTCCTCGGGCTGGTGTTCCCGACCAGTCTGCCCATGCGCCTGCGAGTCGTGCAACCGCGAGTCGAGCCACGATGCGATGTCATCCCAGCCGGCGCGCGGCATCGACTTGCGGAAGAAACCGAAATGGCCGACCGCTTCAGCGCCGAGATCGGCCGGCGACAGATGCCGCCGCTCGATGGTCGCGCCCGGATAGTACGGCCGCAACGCCTCGACCGCCCCGTAGGGTGCGATTGGATCGTCGGTGAAGCTCAGCCAGCGGATCGGGAAGACGACCTCGGCATTGTGCGGCCGCAACGGCCCGCCCGAGGCGTCGCAAACATAGTGGCGCGAGCGGCCCCAGCGCGCCCAGCTGCGCGCGACGTTGGCCGGCAGGTTGGCGGTGCCGATCCACGTGCCGGGGAAGCGTCCAGTCAACGCCGTCAGCCCGGGGATCAGGAGCCACCACAGCGCCAGCATGCGCAGGCGTCGCCGGCCGGCCGGCCAGTGCCGCCAATGGCCGCTCTGGCTGGTGATCAGCACGGCGGCGCGCACCGAGGCGATGTTGTCGGCAAGTCCCAGCACCTGGCCACCGAAGGAATGTCCGACAAGGCCGATCGGCACGCCCGGATAGAGCCGCGCCAGATGGTCGATCATCGAGGGTTGGTCGATGCTGCCCCATTGATCGATCGTCGCCGCCGCCGGTTTGTCCGATCCGCCGATGCCGCGATAGTCGTAGGTCAGCACGGCGAAGCCACGGCTGGCGAGATGCGCGGCGAAGGCGCCGTAGAACTGGCGCGGGATGCCGGTGCCGCCGTTCACCAGCAGGACACCACGAAGGGGCGGCGTGGCGTCGAACAGGGTGGCGGCAAGCTTCACCCCGTCGCGCGCGGGAAGCATCAGGTCCATGCGCCGAGCTATCGGCCCATCGAGGCTTCACGACAAACGCAAGACGGCGCGCTCGACGTGAACGGCATTCATCCCGGGACGCGATGCGGCGCGAACAGGATGATGGCGGCGCCGACCAGGCAGATCGACGCGCCGATCATGTCCCAACGATCCGGCCTTATGCCTTCGACCAGCCACAACCAGACCAGGGTGGCGGCAATATAGATGCCGCCATAGGCGGCATAGGCGCGGCCCGCGGCATCGACCTCGATCAGGGTCAGCAGCCAGGCGAACAGGCCAAGCGCCAACGCGCCCGGCAGCAGCCACCACGCCGATGCGCCCAGACGCAGCCAGGCCCAGACCGCAAAGCAGCCGCCGATCTCGAGAAAGGCCGCGGCAATGTAAGCAAGAAGCGACTTCATTGCCCGCTCTCGGCCAGCAGCCAGCGCCGGAGCGCGCGGATCGAAGGCAGGTTGCGCTCGCGCGGCCGGCAGGCCAGCCAGATCTGGCCACGTGACTTCACGCCCGGCCCGACACGTACCAGGGCGCCCGACCGGATCTCGCTGTCGATCACCGGATCGAAGGCGAGCGCGACGCCGAGCCCGTGCGCCGCTGCACGCAAGGCGGCGCCCATGCCGTCGACCTGCATGCCCTTGCGACGTTCGAAGCGCTGGGCGTCGAGGCCCGCGGCCGTCGCCCAGTCCGTCCACGAAGCGCCGAACGGCGCCACGCGGATCAGCGGTGCGCATCCAAGGTCGGCGGGAGCGCCGAGCTTCAGGCGACGCACCAGCGCTGGCGCCGCCACCGGCACCGTCTCCAGTTCCATGATCCGCTCGGCCGAGACGCCGGGCCACTGGCCCTCGCCGTAGCGCAGTGCCACGTCGACGAGGCCCGCCTCCATGTCAGCCATGCGCGGGCTCGCCTCGACCTGCAATTCAATCTCAGGATGGTCGGCGAGGAACCTGCCGAGCCGCGGCAGCAGCCAGTGCGAGGCGAAGATCGGCACCGCCGAGACGCGCAAGCGCCGGCGGTCCGAAGACTGCCGCGCCAGCGCGCGCGCAAGATCGCCGAAGGCGTGGCCGGTGGTGGCGGCGAGCGCCGTGCCCGCGGGCGAGAGCACGACGCCGCGCGGCCCGCGCTCGAACAATTTGGCGCCCAGTGTGCGCTCCAGCCCGGCAATACGATGGCTGACAGCCGACGCCGTGATGTGCAATGCCGCGGCCGCCGCCTTGAACGAGCCGCGGCGCGCCGCGAGCTCGAAGGCCTGCAGCGCGAGCAGATCGCGGGCGGAGAGAGTTGCCTCGTCCTGCGTCATCGTCTTCCGGACCGCGCGCGTCCCCGCGCGCTCATGAAGCGCGCGGTCCGGAAGAGCATGAGATCAGAACGCCTCGGCCGGCAGGGCCATCAGTGTGGCGGCGCCCGCCTTGATCTGATGGTTGAGCGAAGTCGTCTGCGGCAGCACGCGGGCGATATAGAAGCGCGCGGTGTTGAGCTTGGCCTCGTAGAAGGCGTTGTCGTTGCCGGCCGCCAGTCCCTTGTGCGCAGCGACGGCGATGCGCCCCCACATGAAGGTCATGGCGGTGAGCGCCATCAGGCGCAGCAGGTCGGTCGCGGCCGCCCCCGCCTCGTCGTGGTTCTTCATGGCGTGCTGCATCACGAAGAGCGCGGCGTCCTGCACACGGCCCAGCGCCTTCTCGAGCGGCTCGACGAACTCCTTCATCTTGTCGTCGGCCTTGTGCTGGGCGACGAAGCCGCTCATCTCCCCGAGCAGCCGCTGCGCTGCCTGGCCGCCCTTCATCGGCAGCTTGCGGCCGATCAGGTCGAGCGCCTGGATGCCGTTGGTGCCTTCGTAGAGCTGGGTGATGCGGGCGTCGCGCACGAACTGCTCGACGCCGTTCTCGCGGATGAAGCCGTGGCCGCCGTAGGTCTGTACCGCGAGGTTGGCGCACTCGCTGCCCATGTCGGTGAAGTGCGCCTTGATGATCGGCGTCAGCATCTGCACGAGATCGTCGGCCGCCTCGCGCTTGGCGGCGTCGGGATGGCTGTGCGCCTCGTCGATCAGCATGCCGACCCACAGCGACAGCGCGCGCGCCGCCTCGGTGAACGACTTCTGGATCATCAGCATGCGCCGCACGTCGGGGTGCACGATGATCGGATCGGCCGGGCCGTTGGCGTTCTTCGGCCCGGTCAGCGAGCGCCCCTGGATGCGATCGCGCGCATAGGCGACGGCGCTCTGGTACGAGGTCTCGGCGATGCCCAGCCCCTGCATGCCGACGCCCAGGCGGGCGGCGTTCATCATCACGAACATCGCCGGCATGCCCTTGTTCAGCTCACCGACCAGCCAGCCCTTGGCGCCGTCGAGATTCATGACGCAGGTCGCGTTGGCCTTGATGCCCATCTTGTGCTCGATGGCGCCGCAGCGGATGCCGTTGCGCCCGCCGACGCTGCCGTCTTCCTTCGGAATGAACTTCGGCACCAGGAACAGAGAGATGCCCTTGGTGCCGCCCGGCGCATCCGGCAGCCGCGCCAGCACCAGGTGAAGGATGTTCTCGGCAAGATCGTGCTCACCGGCCGAGATGAAGATCTTGGTGCCGGTGATCGAGTAGCTCCCGTCGGCCTGCAGCTCGGCCTTGGTGCGCAGCATGCCGAGGTCAGTGCCGCAATGGGGCTCGGTCAGGCACATCGTGCCCGTCCAGGTGCCGTCGGTGAGCTTGGGCAGATACTTCTTCTTGAGCTCGTCCGAGCCATGCCGCGCCAGCGCCTCGTAGGCACCGTGGCTGAGGCCGGGATACATGGCGAAGGCCTGGTTCGATGCCGTGAACATTTCCTGCACGGCGAAGCCCACCGTCGCGGGCAGGCCCTGGCCGCCATACTCGGCAGCGCAGGTCATGGCGGTCCAGCCGCCCTCACGGAACATGTCGTAGGCGTGCTTGAAACCCTTGGGCGTGCGCACGACGCCGTTCTCGTAGGTGCAGCCCTCTTCGTCGCCCGAGCGGTTGAGCGGGAACAGCACGTTCTCGCAGAGCTTGGCCGCTTCCTCGAGAATCGCCTGGATGACGTCAGGCGTGGCGTCCTGATAGCCCGGCAGCTTGGCAAGGCTGGAGACGTCCAAAACCTCGTTCAGGACGAAGTTGATGTCCTTGAGCGGCGCCTTGTAGACGGCCATCGAATGCCTCCCTGATCGTACGCTAGCTTAGTCGCTCTCCGGGTCGACGCCGCGCTGACGCAGCTCGGTGCTGACCTGGCTCTCCACTTCCTTGAACTCGCTGATATGCGCGTCGAGGTCGCGACGCCTCTTCTCGAGATCGGCGATGTGCAATCGGCTGCGGCGCAGGAGCTCGCGCAGCTGCTGAACGCCGGTGCGATCGACCTGGTAGAGATCGAGCAATTCGCGGATCTCGGCGAGCGCGAAGCCCAGCCGCTTGCCGCGCAGGATCCAGCCCAGCCGGGTGCGGTCGCCGGCGCTGTACAGGCGGGTCATCCCCTGGCGGCGCGGCTTGATCAGCCCCTCATCCTCGTAGAAGCGGATGGTGCGCGGCGTGATCGCGAACTCGCGTGACAGTTCGGCGATGCTGTAGATGCGCTGGCTGTCGCGCGTTGCGGACGAGGCGGCGACGGACATGATGGAATTGTCATAGTTGACGTTTACGTAAACGTCAATGATGCTTTACGTAAACGGAAGCTAAGGGGCCAGGGAATGGTCTAATGTCCCCCCAAGCACCGCATGCTCAATATGGGAGAGAGATACATGTCGACGAATGACCTGAAACCGGGCCTCAAGGCGGAGATCGTCACGACAGTCGACGACAGGCTGGTGGTCAAGCACATGGGCGGCGACGGCGTCCTGTCCACGCCGAACATGATCGGCCTGATGGAGCGCGCCGGCATCGAGGCCGTGCAGTCGCATCTCCCCGAGGGGCACACCACTGTCGGCTTCGAGGTGCACGTCAAGCACTTCGGCGCCACGCCGAAGGGCAAGAAAGTGACGGTGCGAGCGGAGCTGCTCGAGGTCGATGGTCGCAAGCTCCGCTTCAAGGTCGAGGCGCACGACGAGGACAAGAAGGTCGGCGAAGGCACTCATCGCCGCGCCATCATCGCCATTCAGCGCAAGGAGTGATCGTTCCTCAGATCACTTTGGCCTGCCGCATGCCCTTCACCTCGTCGGCCGAGCAGCCGAGCCACTCGCCGTAGATCGCCTCGCAATCCTGGCCGAGGGTCGGCGCGCATTTCAGCGCCACCTTGGTGTCCGACATCCGGAGCGGCCAGCCTGGCACGGTGACCGTGCCGCGGATCGGATGCTCGATCTTCTGCATCATGCCGCGCGCATGCAGATCCGGATCGTGCAGCAGTTCGAGCGTGGTCATGACCGCGCCGCAGGGGACGCCCGCGCCGGCGATGATCCTGGTCACCTCCTGCTTGGTGCGCTTGGACGTCCATTCGTTGATCGCCGCATCGACGATTTCGCGATTCTTTCCGCGGGTGTTGGGGTCGGCCATGCGTGGATCGTTCAAAAGGTCCTCGCGGCCAATCGCCTTCACCAGGCGGCGCCAATGCTCCTCGTTGCCGCGCGAGGCGAAGATGTAGCAGAGGTCGTTGAGCCCTCCCGGCGCGCATGTGTAGAGCCCGCCTGGCGCCGTGCCCGGCACCGTGTTGCCGCCGCGCGGCAACTGCTCGGTCATGCCGGCCTGGCGGCTCATCGGCGTGCGGCAATAGTTCAGCATGGCATCGCGCATGGCGATCTGGATGTGCTGGCCGCGGCCGGTCGTCATGCGTTGGTAGAGCGCCGCCAGGATGCCCATGGCGGCCAGCATGCCGGTGCCGGTATCGCCGATCGTCGGGCCCGGCCGCACCGGCGGCTGGTCGGGATGGCCGTTCACTCCCATCGTGCCGCCCATCGCCTGGGCGATCATGTCGAAGCTGAGGTAGTTCGCGTGCGGGCTCTCCGGCGCGAAGCCTTTTACCTGCACGAAGATCAGTCGCGGATTGATGGCGCTCAGCCGCGGCCAGTCGAAGCCCAGTCGCGCGAAGGTGCCGGGCGCCATGTTCTCGATCAGCACGTCGGCCTTCTCGATCATCCGCCTGATCAGCGCCTTGCCCTCCTCGCTCTTGAGGTTGGCGGTCACGCTGCGCTTATTGAGGTTGTAGTAGATGAAGTAGTGCGAATCGGCGTCGGGTCGATCGCTCGATCCCCAGCGGCCCGGCTCGCCGCGATTGGGCTCCTCGACCTTGACGACGTCGGCGCCGAGCCAGGCCAGCGCCTCGGTGCAGGACGGTCCCGCCTCGAACTGCGTGAAGTCGAGCACCTTGATGCCCTTGAGGGCCGGCTGAGTCGTCTCGGTTGCGATCTCCTGCTGCCTAATCTGATCCTGCATGGCGATCCCTCCGTGGCGGGCCGCGCTTCGAAGGGCGCGGCCCTTTGTTGTGTCACTCCATTAACTATGCCAAGCGAACTGCTGCGCCTTGCGGGCCGAGCCCTGCGAGAGCACGACGTTGACCAGCGCGGGGCCCGGAAACTTCATCGCCTCATCGAGGGCCGCGCGGATGTCCTTCGGATCCTTGACGAACAGGCCCTTGCCGCCGAAGGCCTCCATCACCTTGTCATATCGCGCGCCGTAGATCAGCGCGTTGGGCTTCAAGTTGAACATCGGATTTTCCGGGATTTCCGGCATGCCGGGGCCGATGCCGCCGTTGTTCAGGACGACGATCTTCACCGGCAGGTTGTAGCGGACCAGCGTCTCCATCTCCATGCCGGAGAAGCCGATCGCCGAATCGCCCGATAGATGAACGACCGGCCGGCTGGGATCCGACACGGCGGCGGCGATCGCCTGGCCGAGGCCGACGCCCATCGTGCCATAGGTGCCGGCATTGAGGACGGAACGGGCATTGACGCTCGGCAACTGCGTGAGGCCGATATCCATGGTGCCGGCGCCCTCGGCGCTCAGGATCGCATTCTTCGGCATCCACGCGGCGACGTCGCGCAGGGCTCGGTAGTAGTTGGCCGGGCCCTGGTCGTCGTCGACCTGCGGCTTGATCGTTGCCGCATTCTCGGTTGCCTTCTTGGTGAGCGCCTGCCGCCACGGCGTGTCCTTGGGATGGAACCACTGGCGGTTGACCAGCGCCTTGTTGAGCTGCGCCATGATGGCCTTGCCGTCGCCGACCAGCGCCACTTCCGTCGGCTTGTTGTGGCCGATCTCCTCGGGGGCGATGTCGAGCTGGATGACCTTGACGTCCTTGGCGTAGCGCGGCGGCAGGCCGAAGTGGAAGATCCAGTTGAGCCGCGCGCCCATCAGGAAGATGACGTCGGCCTGCTGGAGCGCCAAGGTGCGCGCCGCCCCGGCCGACAGCGGATGGTCGTCCGGCATCACGCCCTTGCCCATCGGCGAGCGCACGAACGGCACCTGCGTGCGCTCGATGAAGGCGCGGACGTCGTCCTCGGCGCGCGACCACGCCATGCCCTTGCCGAGCAGGACGAGCGGCCGCTGGGCTTTTTCGAGCAGATTGAGCGCCGCCTCGACGTTCTCGGCCGGCGCCACACTACGCGGCGGCTCGGGCACGCGCTCGGCCTGGGCGATCTTGTCGACCTCGCAGGTGCCTCGGATGATGTCGTCGGGCATGTCGAGATAGGTGGCGCCGGGGCGACCGTAGATCGCGTTGCGGGTCGCCATCTCGACATAGAACGGGATGCGGGCCACGCTCTCAATGCCGTGCGCGAACTTGCAGAACGGCGAGGCGATCAGCACCTGGCGCTCTTCCTGGAACGCCCCCATGCCGCCGCGATAGGTCTCCGAGGCGCCGCCGATCAGGATCATGGGCCAGCAATTCTGCTGGGCATTGGCGAGGCCCGAGAGGCCGTGCACCACGCCTGGGCCGGTGACGACGACGGCGGCGCCGGGACGGCCGGTGAGATAGCCGTAGGCCGCCGCCGCGTAGGCGGCGCTCTGCTCGTTGCGCATGCCGAGGTAGGCGACGCCTTCCTTCTGCGCGGCCGCGGCGATCGCCGTGATCGGAAACCCGACGACGCCGAACAGGTGATCGATACCTTGCTGCTTGAGGCTACGCGCGATCAGGGTAGCGCCATCGACTTCGCTCATGTTTCCCCCTAGTGACCGACTGACTTTCCGCGAGCTTAGGCGTTGATGGCAGGGTCGGGAAAGGGGCCAACCTCGATGTGCGATACGGCCATGGGAGGGCTGGCATGCGCGCAGACGCACTTGCCACGGGCTGATCGGGGCATCGGCGGGCCAAGACGACATGCCACAAGTGGTGTAGTTGAGCAGTCGAAGCACAGAGGAAACATCCGCAAAATGGCTATCTATCAGCTCGGCGACCTCATCCCGGTCATCCCCGCCTCCTGCTACATCGCCCCGGAGGCGACGATCATCGGGCAGGTGACCTTGGGCGAACGGGTGACCGTCATGTCCGGCGCCGTGATCCGCGGCGACAACGAGCCGGTCGTGATCGGCGACGACACCAACGTTCAGGAGGGCTGCGTCCTGCACAACGACCCCGGGTTGCCGCTCACGCTCGGCAAGGGCGTCACGGTGGGCCACCAGGTGATGCTGCATGGCTGCACGATCGGCGACGGCACCTTGATCGGCATCCAGGCCGTGGTGCTGAACAACTCGGTGGTCGGCAAGGACTGTCTGATCGGCGCCGGCGCCGTCATCATCGAGAACAAGAACTTTCCCGATCGCTCGGTGATCTTCGGCTCGCCCGCCAAGGCGATGCGCGAGGTGAGCGAGGACAACCTGCTCCGCATGCGCTACAGCGCCGAGGAGTACGTCAAGCGCGGCCGACAGTACATGAAGGACCTCAAGCGGATTGGTTAGGCCGTGATCACCTTCCTGGATCATGTGGCCGTCTCCGGCTCGGCCAGTTCATACGAGACGCTGCTCGGGCGACGCGCGGCAAACGGTAGGCTGCAGACCGGCAATATCGGCATCGTGTTCGGCGCGGCCGCTGAGGCCTTGTCGTCGATGGTGTTCGCGACCAGCGCTCTCGACACGGCAGCGCGCTTGCTCGAGCGGCGCGCGGTACCGAGCGAGCGTTCTGATGATCAGCTTGTGCTGTCGCCCGAGGCAACGCACGGTGTGCCGATCGCCCTGATCGAAGGCGCCCAACCGCCGGCACCGTCGGCGCCGACTCTCGACGAGGCCGCGGCAATCTCCTCCCTCGACCACATCGTCGTGCGCACGCCCAATCCCGAGCGCGCCATCGCCTTCTATGCCGGCCGACTCGGCCTCGACCTGCGGCTCGATCGCAGCAATCCCGAGTGGGGTTCGCGCCTGCTGTTCTTCCGCTGTGGCGATCTCGTGGTCGAGATCGCCCACGACCTGAAGAAGGGCGTGTCGGACGGGCCGGACCATCTGTGGGGCCTGTCGTGGCGCGCGTCGGACATCGCCAACGTCAATGCTCGACTGAAAAGTGCAGGCGTCGACGTCTCGCCGGTGCGCACCGGCCGGCGCCCCGGCACCGAGGTGTTTTCGGTGAACAGCCATACCGAAGGCGTGCCCACCATCGTGATCGGCGGGTTGAAGCATTGGTGATGCGCGCAGCGTTCCTTCTGCTTTGTCTCCTGGCCGCTGGCTGCGCCGCCCAGCCGTCAACAACCCAGCCCGCACCACCGCCTGCCGTGAAGAGTGCCGCCGAGCTGCCGCCGCTCGGCCCCTGCCCCGCGTCGTCGTGGAAGCCCGAGGCGCCGCCGCCGACGGCCAGCGCCAAGGTCTCGATGGTGCTGCTGGCGGTCGGTGAATGGGCGCGCTTCGGCCGCCAGGTCATCGTCTATTCCACCGACCAGCCGCCCCGCACCGAGCAGCGAGGCGTCAAGGAGCGCGAGGCGCCCGAGCGCATCCACGATTATTGGGCCAGCGTCGACCGTCCCGACCGCAGCGGCCTCGACAACGTGCCGTGGTCGGCCGCCTTCATCTCCTGGGACATCGCCAGCGCCGGCGTACCGCGCGATCTCTTCTGCCCGAATTCCGTCCACACGATCTATGTCGAGCGCATGGTCGAGCGGGCACGCAAGCCGGGTGCGGCCTTCATGGCCCGCCGGCCGTCCGAGCGGGCGCCCCGGGTCGGCGACCTTATATGCGCTTCGCGTGCGGGCAGCGGTACCACACTGGACAACCTCAATCGCGGCGCCGGCCACTGCGACATCGTGGTCGAGGTCAAGCCCGGCTGGGTAGCGGCGATCGGCGGCAATGTGGGCGACTCGGTCAGCCGCAGCGTCTTTCCACTGGACGACAATGGGTTTTTATCGCCCATATCCGGCCGTCCCGTTTTCACCGTGGTAGAAAACAGACTGCCGTAGATAGACCTGGGTAGAGCGAGAATGTCCTGGCCGTACGACTACATCATCATCGGCGCCGGCTCCGCAGGCTGTGCCGTCGCCAACCGCCTCGCCAAAGACATGGCGCTGCGCATCCTGATCATCGAAGCCGGTCCGCCGGACAACAACTTCAAGCTCAAGATGCCGGCGGGCTTCGCCAGCCTGGGCGAGAAGTCGCCGTTCAACTGGCGCTACGAGACCGTGCCGCAGAAGCATTGCAACGACCGGCGCATGTACTGGCCGCGGGGCAAGACGCTGGGCGGCTCCTCGTCGATCAACGCCATGCTCTATGTGCGCGGCCACGCCTCCGACTACGACCACTGGCGCCAGCTTGGCAACGAAGGCTGGAGCTATCGCGAGGTGCTGCCTTTCTTCAAGAAGGCCGAGCACAACGAGCGCTACAACGACGAGTATCACGGCACTGAAGGGCCGTTGAACGTCGCCGAGCAGAAGGATGCGCTCGAGATCAACGACGGCTTCATCCGCGCCTGCGCCCAGGCCGGCATCCCACGCAACGACGACTTCAATGGCGCCGAGCAGTACGGCGTCGGCTACTACCAGGTAACGCAGCGCGACCAGCAGCGCTGGAGCACAGCCAGCGCCTATCTGCGGCCGGCCGTCGAGCGCAACCGCAACAACGTCCACGTCATCTCCAACGCTCTGGTCGAGCGCATCATCCTCGACCAGAACCGTGCCATGGGCGTGCGCTACGTCGTCGACGGCCGCGACGAGGTTGCGCGCTGCAGCCGCGAGATCATCCTGTCGGGCGGCGCGGTGAACTCGCCGCAGCTCCTGATGCTGTCGGGCATCGGCCCGGCCGATCACCTGGCGTCGCTCGGCATCCGGCCGTTGCACGACCTGCCGGGCGTCGGCGGCAACCTGCAGGACCATCTCGACGCGGCGATCCTGCAATACGCCAAGCCCGGGAAGACCTACGGCCGCTCGAGCAAGCTGTGGGCGCTCTATCAGTACGTCGCGAACAAGAAAGGCCCCGGCACCTCGCCGATCGCCGAATCGGGCGGCTTCCTCTACACCAAGCAGGGGCTGAGCGCGCCCGACATCCAGCTGCATTTCCTGCCGGTCATGGTCGTCGATCACGGCCGCACCGAGATGCGCAAGGACGGCTACAGCCTGCATGTCTGCACCCTGCGCCCCGAGAGCCGCGGCACGATCCGTCTCAAGAGCAAGGATCCCAAGGAGCATCCGCTGATCGACGCCAACTACCTGGCCGAACGGCGCGACCTCGACACGCTGATCGACGGCGTGAAGATGGGACGAGACATCTTCGCCCAGGCCGGCTTCGATCCCTATCGCGCCGAGGAGTTCCAGCCCGGCGCGGCGGTCAAGACCGACGCCGAGCTCGAGCAGTGGATCCGCGCCAAGTGCGAGACGATCTACCACCCGGTCGGTACCTGCAAGATGGGGCCCAGCACCGATCCCATGGCGGTGGTCGACAATCGCTGCCGCGTCCATGGCCTGGTCGGATTGCGCGTGGTCGACGCCTCGGTGATGCCGACGCTGGTCGGCGGCAACACCAACGCGCCCACCATCATGATCGCCGAGCGCGTCGCGGGCTTCATGCAGGAGCCGTGATGCCTGAGGCCAACCCGGTTGCCCAGGCGAAGGCGTTGAAGTTCCTCGCCAAGAACATGGTGTTCGCCGGACTGCTCGTCGGCATCGGCATGCCCGTGCTCTTCGTGGTGTTGGGGATCCAGGTCGAAATGACGTCGTGGGGCGTCGATGTCGTCTGGCTGGTCCTGTGGGCGGTCATGATCTTCGACTTCGTCCTGGCGCGAGTCTTCTGGCGGCGCGCGATGGCCCTGGAACAAGGCGTCGTGCGGTGAACGAGTACGGCCGCGCGCTCCACAGATGGCGCCGCCTGCGCGGCGTCAAGCAGAGTCATGCGGCCGAGCTTTTGGGCGTCACCCAGGCGACGCTGTCGCGCTGGGAGCGCGGCCATCACCGTCTGACCGAGGAAGCCGAGCGCAAGCTGGCGCAGCTCCTGCGCGCGCCGCTCGATTCGGCGGGCGATGCCGGATTGCGGCGCCTGGTCGAGAGCTCGACCCAGCAGGTCCATCTGATCTGCGATCTGTCGCATCGCCTGCTCGCCGCCTCGCCGCCGCGCGTGGTCAACTGGACGGCCGACCTTGCCGAGATGCGCGGCCGATCGCTCTGGCGCTTCGCCACCGACGAAATCCGCGCCGCCGAAAGCCGGCTGGGCTCGCTCGGCTGGTACGACGATGGTGTAGCGCAGGTGAGCTTCGACAACGGCGCCAACGACAGCATGGTCGTGCCCATCGAGCCGGGCGTGCTCATATGGGAGCGCCTGCAGCTCAGCGACGGCACGCTGGCCCGCCTGGTGACGTCGCTTTCATAGTCTTTGTCTTCCGGACCGCCGGCCTCCTGATCATGATCCGGCCGGAGGCCGGCGGTCCGGAAGAATATTTTATGCGTAGGTGATCGCCACCTCCGCCCCTAACGTCGCCGGCATGAGCACCTCCTGGTCGCGCATCGCGCTGCTCTATGCCATCGGCGTGCTGGCGGCGGGCCAGCTCGGCATCGTGCCGCCGCTGGTGCCCGACCTGCAGCGCGACCTCGGCCTGTCGCTGGCCGGCGCCGGCATGGCGGTGTCGGTCATCACCCTGGTCGGCGCCGTGCTGGGACTGCCGGCCGGCGGCTGGTCGCAGCGCATCGGCCACGCGCGCGCCCTCGCCATCGGTCTCGCCATCATGGCGGCAGCCGCCGCCTTGTGCGCCGTCGCCACCGACGCCACGACGCTGCTCGCCGGTCGCACGCTGGCGGGCATCGGCTACCTGCTGGTCGTCGTCGCCGGCCCCTCGCTGATGGCCCTGACCGCCGAGCCGCGTCATCACGCAATCACGCTCTCGCTGTGGGGCACCTTCGTGCCGACCGGCATCGCCCTGGCCGGTCTCGTCACGGCAGGCTTCTCGCAAGCCGGCTGGCGCACGATTTTCGCGGTCGATCTCGTGCTGCTGGCCGCCGCGGTGTTCGTTGCCGTCGTCGCCGTACCGCGCGACACCATCGTGCCGCGCGACGCGCAGAAACCGCCGACCGGCGCGCTTGTCTCGTCCCTGCCGCTCGCCGCCGCTTTCTTCTGCTTTGCCCTGCTCTTCCTGGCAGTCGCCGGCCTGCTGCCGGCCTGGCTGGGCGAGCGCCGAGGCCTCACCGCCGCCGACGCCGGCCGCATCGCCGCCATCGCCACGGCCTTCGGCATCGCCGGCAGCCTTCTGGCGGGATCGCTGATGCGCACCGGCTTCTCACCCGGCCGGCTGGCGGCGATCGGCTTGCTGGGGTCGATGGTCTTGGCCGCGCTTTGCTTCACGGCGCTGCCCTTACCCATGGCGGTCGTCGGCTTCGCCTTATCGTTCGCGATCGGCGGCCTGGTCCCAGCGGCGACCTTCGCGTCGGTGCCGCTGGTCGCCACGACGCCGCGCGCCATCGGCCCGATCAACGGCCTGGTTGCGCAGGCCGGCAGCCTGGGCTCGCTGGCAGGCCCGCCGTTGCTGGCGTTGTGGGTCGGCTGGACGGACTGGCTGTTCGCGCCGCTGCTGCTGCTCACGATCGCGGTGATCGGTGCGGCCGCCGCGCTCGCGGTCAAGCGCGCTTAGACGCGCTTCTCCACCACCATGAACCAGGTCTTGCCGGCGAACGGCACCAGCCGGCCGCGCGAATCGACGGGGAAGAGGCTCATGGTCACGCTGTTCTTCACGTTGCCGCCGATCGCCTGCACGTAGCCGCCGCGCACATCGGTGACGATGTCGCAATGGCTGGCCGTACTGTCGATGCGCCGACGCGCGGTGCGCGAATCGGCATGGCGCCAGGTCGGACCCGACGTGCCCGTGCAGACGAGATCACCCGGCTTGGGCGAATACTCGTTAGGTGCGTGCAGCACGAACGGCACGCGTCCACCCTTCTGCTGGCGGTCGTAGAGGGCCGCGAGATAGCCGCCGTGGCGGCCGTCGCGCGGGAAGTCAGACCCGCTGACACCCGAGTGGGCCATCGTCCAGGCGACGAACGCGCCCGACCACGGCTTGCTCGAGCGGCCGTTCCACGACGGATGCCCACAGCTTCCCCAGTAGTCGCCGATCTTGCTGCTGAGCGGCTCGCTGCGCTCCGTGACGCCGCTGCGGTTGACATAGCCGCCGGCCTGCCCGCCATAGACGACGGTCGAGCGTCCGAACTTCGTCCATTCCTGCCAGGCGGTGTAGGCGACGCGATCCGACGGCGGGCGATCGGCATAACCGCCGCTGCTGCCACCGCCGCAGCCGCTCAACAGCCATGGCACAATGAAGACGAGCAGGAAGATCGCTGGCAGCCAGTGACCGAATGCGTGGGAGGAACGCAGGGCGGGTGGCTGCCAGCAAGCACGAACGTCGACGGAGGGGATGTCGATATTCATGTATGACTTGCAGGAGTTAAAATAAATGATTGTTATTACTTGTCTTTAAGCTAGCAGATTTCCTGCATGTTGTCACCGTCTTCCGACCTCTCCCAAGTCCGCCGGCTGGAAGAGCTGGCTTTTGCCGGCTGGCCCGCCCTGGAAACCCGCGATGTCGCCGGCTGGCGCCTTCGCTTCTCCGGCGGCTATACAAAAAGAGCAAATTCAATCAATGCCTTAGAGCGAAAAGCTCAAACCGATCTGAAAACCGTCGAGGGCCTGGAATCGGCCTATCGCGAGCTCGGCCAGCTGCCGGCTTGGCGGTTGAGCCCGCTCGCCCCGGCCGCCATTGCCGAGGTCCTGGCGGCACGGGGCTATCGGGCCATCGAGCGCAGCTTGGTCCAGGTCTGCCCGCTCCGGGCATTCACCCCGGCGCCCGAGGTGCGAATCCACGCGCAGCCGACGGAGTCATGGATCGAGGCCTTCTCGGCGCACAGCCCGGTCCGGCCCGAGCACCGCGCCGCCATGCGGCGCATGCTGGCAGCGATCGCGGCACCCGTCGGCTTCGCCTTCGTCGAGGAGGCCGGCCAACCGATGGCCATGGCGATCGGCGCCGTGAACGGCGACCACATGGGCCTGTTCGACGTGCTGGTCATGCCGCAGGCGCGCCGCCGCGGGCTGGCACGCAAGGTCACCGAGAGCCTCTATGCGTGGGCCTGGGATCACGGCGCGCGCTTTGCTTACCTGCAGGTTGTCGCCACCAACGCGGCGGCGATGCCGCTTTACGAGGCGCAAGGTTTCCGCACGGTGTACGACTATGAATACATCGTGCCGCCCACCTGATCAGAGGACCGACAGCTTCATCACCAGGTCGTTGTAGTCGAAGTCGCTGTGCTGGTCGGCGCGCAGGTCCTCGAAGCCGAAGGTATTCTCGCCGAACAGCCGGATATGGTCGCGCCCATCGACGTTGGCCTTGCCGATCACGAAGATGTCGCCGCCTTCGGTCACCAGGACCGGGGCGTAGAAGCCCGTGCCCGAAGACGCCGTCCAGGTGAAATCGTCGTGGAAGTTGCCGCGGCCTCCCGTCGAGACGAAGCCGGTGTCCCAATGGTCGCGCACCGCCGACCGGAACGCATCGGTATTGCCATAGGCAACGCCGCCCACGCCCCAGTTGCCGCCGCGATCCACGTCGAGGCGCACGAAATGGATCGTATTGATGTCGTGGGCGCTGCCCGCGATGTCGACGGTCGCATGCTGTCCCTGGTTCAGGAAGACCCATGGCTCGTCGTATTCGCGCTGGCTGGCCGCCGATGTCGCTGTCGCCGACAGCGTATTGTCGACCTCGGCCGTCAGGTTGAGGGTTCCGAAGGTGCCGGCGACCTTCACCGTCAGCGTGTCGTTGCCCGTGACCAGCACATTCGGGAGCTTCTGGATCACGTCGTTGCCGGTCTGGACGGCGAAGTGCAGTTGCTGCCCGACCGGCAGATAGACCGACTGCTTGCCCTGGAACAGGGTGGTTCCCCCATCCGCCGCCACCGACCCGATCCGCGCCAGCACGGCTTCATCGAACGTCACGCCGGCGCCGGTTTCGCCGTCGCGGCCGACCAGGTTGCCGTCGAGATCGGTGGCGTACACCAGAAGCGTGCCATTCGGCATGGTCGAGCTCGTACTCGCGAGCCGGACCCAGTTGCCGTCAGCATTGCCGCTGCTGCCGTCGAGCTGGATGAAGTTGCTGCCGGTGTGGGCGAAGGACAACTCGGCCATGTTGACGGTGAATGTGAGCGGCGCGCTCGTCAGGGCGACGGGCGTCGTGAAGGCCGTGTCGCTCGACTGGTACTCGGTCATCACGGCTTGGTAGGTGCCGTTGCCGAACTGCGTTGCCGCCGAGGTCCAATGGCCGTCAATGTCGGCATTTACGACGATTGGATTGTGCGCGGTGTTGCCGCTCGTGGTCGAGAAGGTGACCAGCGCCACGTCCAGGCCCATCACCTTGTTGGTGTAGCCGCCGATGACGTTGTTGGATATCGAGGCGTTGTAGCCGATCCATGTCGAGTCGGAGCCATACCAGCCGATCGCCAGACTGCCGCTGGTGACGGCGCCCAACGAGCTGTTAGGCGTGGCATTGGTCGAGCCGCCCCAGTTGGCGAAGGCATCGTCGGTACCCGTCAACGTGCCGAGGACCGGCGTGGCCGGCGTCATCCAGATCCCGGGCGTCGAGGAGTAGATCGAGGAATCGGTAATCCAGGTCAGCAGCAGCGGGTCCATCGACATCGTGCCGCCGTTGAACGCCGCGATCTGCAAGCTCGTCGTGTATTGCTCGGTAACCGGCAGCGTCGCGGCAGGAATCTGCGCCAGGCCGTCGAGCGCCAGCGACCCCGCCTGATTGACGCCACCCTGGTCGTAGTAAGGGTTCAGGACGCCCGTCCCGGCCACGGCACTGGCATAGAGATTGTACGTGCGCGTCGCCGAGCTGTTGGTGACGACGATCTGGTACCAGTTGATGCCGGTGTCGTAGGGCAGGCCGTTGACATTGAGGATCGAGCCGTTCGCCGCGGCTCCCCCCGAGGCGATGAAGGTGCCGTTGCTGTAGACCCACGTCTGATAGAGCGACTGGCTGTTCGAGGACGGAAGTGCGACATAGTCGAACTGCGCCACACCCCCCGATGTCCCGGTGTAGAAGCCGATCTGGACAGTCGCATTGGGATCCAGCCGCATCTGGCCCAAGCCGAAGTTGAGGACCAGGCTGAGATTGGGCGCACCGGTGGACTCCAGGGGTGCCACGAACGGGCCTGTGCTGGTGTCGTAGATCAGGGTCGGCGTGTAGCCCTGCACGTCCGGCAGGGTCTGGCCTGAGGGCGCGGTCTCGTTGTCGTCGAACAAGGTCAGCGTGATGCTGTCGACGTCCTTCTGGAACGTCACCGTGCTGCCGCCGCCCGTCGCCGTTGCGGTCGCATTCGAGCTCGCCGTGACCGTATAGATCCCGGCGCCGACACTGGCGATGGTGTAGGTGCCCGCGAGCGTGATGCCGCCGACGACCGTCGCGCCGGTGAAGGTGATCAGGTCGCCGACGTCGTAGCCCGAGGCGTTCGGATCCGTGACGGTTACCGTGGACGATCCGCTGGTGGTGGAAAGCGGATTGTTGCCCAGCGTGGCGGTGTAACCTGTCGGCACCAGCGGCCCGCCCTGCTGGAACTGGCTCATCAAGGAGTCGGAATAACCGTTGCCGTAGGAATTGGTGTTGTTGAAGAAGATCTCGGCATAAGGGTCATGCGACACGCCGGTGCCGTAGGTCCCCGACCAGCTCCACGGCGTCACGGCGCCGGGCTGGCCCGCGGCGATCTTGCCGCCAAAGGCGAAGGTCGGGTCGAAGTTCCAGTTCTCGCTGAGGCTGATCGACGACGACCCCAGCAGCGCGTTCTGCGCGGTCGTCGTGCCGCCCATGTAGCCGCCGATGAAGCCGGTGAGCAGCGGCACGAAGAAGGCGCCCCACTGGTCGTTGGCGCCGGTGTTCATGTACGGATTGAAGACAGCGGTGCCGCCGGAGTTGGCGCTGAACTGATACGGCAGGCCGGTCGTCGGATCCGTGACGGTGGCATTGCCCAAGGTCGAATAGATGCTGTTCGCGAGGTCGGCGACCGAGATGCTGATGACGCCCTGGATCTGGCTGTTCGCCGCCGGCGTGAAGGTGAAGGTGCCGTTCGCGTAGCTCGCCGTATACGAGTAGAAGCCCGCGTTGTGATACTCGTTGTACGAGTAAGCCTGGGTGATGCCGGTTGATGGGTTGGTGTAGTTGATCCATTCGACGCTCGGCGCGCCGTTGAAGTAGCCGGCGATCCGGACGGGGTTCGTCGTGCCGGCGGCCAGGGCATCGCCCAGCGATTCGACGTAGGCGTTCCAGTCGCTGGCAGCGTACCCGGGCAGCGAGTTCGACACCGCCGTGGTCGGCGAAGCGGCCATCCGGTTGGTGCCGGCCAGCGGACCTTGCGAGTAGGCGTACACCGCCTGGCTGCTGGCGTCGTCGACGTCGCCGAAGACGCTCGATCCGTTCACGGCGTAGCCGCGCGTCTGGCTCGCGGCGCCGTTGGGATAGGAGATCTGGACGGACATCGGGATGCCGAAGCCGTTGACGTCGGTCAGGTTGGCGGCATCGCCGGCCTGCCCGAGCAGCGACAGTTCCAGGCTGTCGTAGCGGAAGTCGTAGGTTGCCGCGTTTTGCCAGTTGATGTCCGATTCCTGCTGGATGATGCCGCTCGGCCCGAAGGTCAGAGGCGCGATGCCGCCCGAATCGACGCTCTGGATCAGCAGGTAGACCTTGCCGCCGTTCAGGTCGCCCGGCAGATCGATGGACGTCGAGCCGACGCTGGCGTCGACCTCCGTGGAATAGGCGTTGCCGCCGTTGAAGTAGACCGCCCAGACCCCGACGCCGGGCTGGTCGACCGTCGTCTGCAGCGCACTGCTCAGATTGACCGTCAACGTCGTCATGGCAACCCACCCTACTCCACGGCCACACAACTCCCCGATGGCGCAGGACTTGCCACGGCGGCGCTTCAGGCATGCGGAAGGAGGCGTGAAAGACTGCGTCGCTCCGCGATGCCCGGCGTGAAATCGCCGTTAAATCGGTCGTCGGCCATGCTATTCAGCGCGCGCATCGCGATTGGGGAGGCAGGACGTGCACATCCGGATCCTGGGTGGCATGGAGATCAGGTCGTCGGCGGGAGAGACGCTTCGGCTTCCGACGCGGAAGGCGTCGCTGGCGCTCGCCGCGCTCGTGCTCGCGCCCAAAGGCGTGCCCAGACAGCGGCTGTGCGATGCGTTCTGGGCCGATCGGGGGGACGCACAGGCCAGGAGCAGCCTGCGCCAGGCGCTTGCTGCGATCAGACGCGTCGTTGCCAGCGAAGAAACAGGCATCCTGATCGAAAGTGACGGGGAGACCGTCAGGCTCGCCGCTCGGCCCGAGGACGTGGATGTCCGGTTCTTCGATCACCTGGCCGAACGGAGCGACCCTCTGCATCTCGCCAAGGCCGCCGATTGCTACCAGGGCGACATATTGGCCGGCATCGGGCTTCCGGGCGCGCTCGACCAATGGTTCGCGCCGCATCGGCGCAGCTATCGCCACAAGGCCCTGCTGCTGGTTGAGCGGCTCAGCCTGCTGAGCGGCCCGGACCTGAAAGCGGTGGAGGCCGGCTGCCAGGCGCTCGCCGAAAGACTGCTTTCCATCGATCCCACCGCCGAGGAGGCACACCGGGCGCTGATCAGGCTGCATCAGCGGCACGGCCGCATGAACGCGGCGCTGCGCCAGTTCCAGTTCTGCAAGGAGACGCTGCAGCGTGCGCTTGGCGTCGAGCCCGAAGGTCGAACGCGCGAGCTGATGGCCAGTCCGCGCCAGATTGCCGTCGCATCCGCCACGACCGATGTGTCGCCACCGCGCGAGCTGCCTTCGATCGCCGTCCTGCCGTTCCAGAACCTGACCGCCGAACCCGACCAGGACTACTTCGCCGACGGCGTGGTCGACGACATCATCAACGGCCTGTCGCGCTATCGCAGCCTGCTCTTCGTCATCGCGCGCAATTCGAGCTTCACCTACAAGGGACGCGCCGTCGACGCGAAGCAGGTCGGCCGTGAGCTCAACGTGCGCTACGTGCTCGAGGGCAGCGTGCGGCGCTCCGGCAGCCGCCTGCGCATCGGCGGCCAGTTGATCGACGCCACGACGGCGCTGCAGATCTGGTCCGACCGCTTCGAAGGCGAGGTCGCCGACATCTTCGCCCTGCAGGATCGCATCGCCGAAAGCGTGGTTGGCGCGCTCGTCCCGCGGGTGCGCGAGGCCGAAATGAATCGGGCGCGCCGCGCGCCGACGGAGTCCATCGACGCACATCTCGCCTACATGCAGGCGATGGGGTTCTTCCATACCTGGAGCCGCGACGGCCTCGACAGGGCGCTCCAGCTTTCCTACCGGGCCATCGACCTCGATCCCAACTACGCCACGCCCTACGGTCTGGCGCTGGGCTGCCTCTTCCTGCGCCGCACGGCGGGCTGGGGCGCCGATCCCGCGCAGGAGTTTGCCGAAGCGCGTCGCCTGTGCGAGCGCGTCTATGAGATCGGCCGCGACAACTTCCTCTCGCTGGGGTCGGCGGGCTTTGCCTTGGCCGGCCTGCTGGGCGAGCACGAACGGGGCGCGGCCCTGATCGACGAATCCCTGGTGCTCAATCCCAACGCCTCGGCGACGTTGATGCAGAGCAGCTTCGTCAGGACCTGGATGGGCCAGCCGGACCTCGCCATCCGGCAGCTTCAGCGCGCCATGCTCAACAGTCCGGTCGACGTGCTGATGTTCTCCATGCACACCGGCATGGCGCTGGCGCACTTCGTGGCCGAGCGCGACGACGAGGCCTACGCCTGGGCGGAGAAGGCCCTGCAACGCAATCCCATCGCCGGGCCTGCCATCCGCGTCGCCGCCGCGAGCGCAGCACTACTCGGCCGCCCCCTGGACGCCACCAAGTACCTGTCGCTGCTGCGCCAGCTCGACCCGGGCCTGCGGGTTGCCAATATCGGCAACCGCATTCCCTTGCGCCGGCCGGAGGATCTCGAGCGGCTGGCGAACGGCCTGCGCAAGGCCGGGCTGCCGGAGTAGACCTCCGCACGCCTTGACCCCCTCGCCCACCTCCCTCAATAGTTGCGAAAGGGAGGAACACATAAAATGGCGAACTACCCTTGGGAGAAGAGCTACCCGCCCGGCGTGAAGTGGGAGCTCGAGATTCCGAAGAAGGCGCTGCACCAGATCTTCGAGGACAGCTGCGCGCAGTTCGGTGACCGGCCGTTCACCGACTTCCTCGACAAGGTGATGACCTTCCGCGACTACAAGGAAGCGTCCGACAAGGCCGCTGCGGGCTTCCAGAAGCTCGGCGTGAAGCCCGGCGTCAATGTCGGCCTCTACCTGCCCAATACGCCGCACTACATCATCGCCTTCTTCGGCGTGCTGAAGGCCGGCGGTCGCGTGGTCAACTACAGCCCGCTCGACGCAGCGCGCGAGCTCGAGTTCAAGATCGGCGATTCGGAGACCGACATCCTGGTGACGCTCGACGTCGCGGCGCTCTATCCGAAGATGGCGGCGATGAAGGGCAAGACGCGGCTCAAGAAGCTGATCGTGGGCTCGATCGCCGACTACCTGCCGTGGCCCAAGAGCTGGCTCTACCCGATCGCCAAGAAGAAGGAGCTCTCGCCCTGGCCGCGCGACGACTGGCACATGTCGTTCAAAGACCTTCTGGCCAACGACGGCAAGTACACGCCGCACCCGGTGGGCCAGGACCTGTGGGACGAGGTGGCGCTGCTGCAATACACCGGCGGCACCACCGGCCTTCCCAAGGCCGCCATGCTGACGCACGGCTGCATCGTGTCGGCGATGGCCCAGGGCCAGTCGTGGACCACGCCCTACACCACGCCCGGCACCGAGAAGGTCGTCTGCGTGCTGCCGCTGTTCCACATCTATGCGCTGTCGGGAATCATGCTGGGCGCGGTGCGCAACGGCAACCAGCTGATCCTCTATCCGCGGCCCGACATCGACATGATCGTCAATGATCTTGCCAAGAAGAAGCCGACCTTCCTGCCCGGCGTGCCGACGCTCTACACGGCGATCAACAAGCATCCCAAGGCGCAGGGGCTCGACCTGAAGTCGCTGAAGATCTGCATGTCGGGCGGCGCGCCGCTGCCCGTCGAGGTGCAGCAGGCCTTCGAGAAGCTGACCGGCGCCACCTTGATCGAGGGCTACGGCCTCACCGAGACCTCGCCCACCGGCGCGATCTGCCCGGTCGACAAGAGCGTGCGGCGCACCGGCTCGTGCGGCGTGCCGATGCCCGGCACGGTGATCGAGATCCGCGACATGGAGAAGGGCGACACGGTGCTGCCGCCCGGCAAGGAGCACGTCGGCGAGGTCTGCATCATCGGCCCGCAGGTCATGAAGGGCTACTGGAAGAAGCCGGAGGAGAGCGAGAAGGTCCTGTTCCGCCATCCCAGCAGCAACTGGCAGGGCCTGCGCACTGGCGACATGGGCTACATGGACGCCGACGGCTGGCTCTACTTGGTCGACCGCTCCAAGGATCTCATCCTGTCGTCGGGCTACAACGTCTATCCGCGCATGGTTGAGGAAGCCATCTACGAGCATCCGGCCGTCGACGAGTGCATCGTCATCGGCATCCCCCATCCGCATCGCCAGGAAGCGCCCAAGGCCTTCGTCAAGCTGAAGCCCGGCGCCTCGCTCACCTTTGAGGAGCTGCTGAAGCATCTCGACGGCAAGATCGGCAAGCACGAGATGCCGGTAGCGCTCGAGATCCGGCCCGAGCTGCCCAAGACCCCGGTCGGCAAGCTCTCCAAGAAGGAGCTCAAGGAAGAGGAACGCGCCAAGGCGCAGGCCAAGGCGGCGTGATCATATTCTTCTGGACCGCGCGCATCCTGCGCGCTC
>NZ_BKAJ01000092.1 GCF_007992495.1 Reyranella soli | reverse complement strand
TTCATGAGCGCGCAGGATGCGCGCGGTCCGGAAGACCATGATTGCTTCTCGTCGCGTAGTCATCCTCGGTAGCCCCTCTCTCGCCCTCGCCGCCTGCTTCGACAAGCCGTGCGAGGAGCGCAATCCGGCGCAGCTCGGCTTCCTCGACGGGCTGAAGGCGCTGGCCAAGCCGGCGCTCGCCTCCGGCAATCCGCTGCAGATAGAAGAAGCCGTCGAGCAAAGCATCGCCCTGGCCGACAAGGTCGGCGCCTTTTCCGACTGGTGCGGCACCTTGACCAAGATCGAAGGCACCGCCCAGAAGGTCGCGGTCACGGTCGAAATCGGCCGCCAAGTTTCGCTCTACGCGTTCAACGACTGGACTTTGGCCTTCGCCGGCTCGGTTCTCGACCTTTTCTCCACACGAACGCGCGAACCGCCGCCGCCAGGCCTTTCCGATCCGGCCATCGCGGCGCTAAAAACCTTGCGGCTCGGCGAGCGCATCTCGCTTTCGGGCAGGATGGGCCAGATCGCCGGAGCGGGCGTGTTCGACTGGTCCCGCCTGTTCGGCAAGAGCGAGGCCGAGCACCGCCAGTTCCTGCAGACGCCACGCTTCGTGGCGCGCATCGAGGCGCTGGCGGCGGAGAAGAAGAAGTAGAAAGGATTTTTGGGTGCCGTCCTTCACGTACGATTTTCCCTACCCGACCAGGAAGCTTCCGGTCTTCGCGTCCAACGTCGTCGCCTCCTCCCAGCACCTCGCCTCCACCGCCGGCCTGCGCATGCTGGCCAAGGGCGGCAATGCCGTCGACGCGGCGATCGCCAGCGCCATTGCCATCACCATCGTCGAGCCGACCATGAACGGCATCGGCGCCGATGCCTTCTGCATCCTGTGGGACGGCACCAAGCTCGTCGGGCTGAACGCCTCGGGCCATTCGCCGGCGCTGATGACGCCCGACCAGTATGCGGGCCAGGCCAGCATGCCGAGCACGGGCTGGGGCAGCGTCACGGTGCCCGGTGCCGTCTCGCTCTGGATGGCCCTGCACGCGCGCTACGGCAAGCTGCCTTTCGCCGACCTGTTCGAGCCCGCGATCAAGTACGCCCACGACGGCTTCCGCGTGTCCTACATGGTGTCGCGGCAATGGGCACGCGCCGTCGACCGGCTGCGTGGCCAGCAGGACTGGGTGCGCGACTTCATGCCGAACGGCCGCACGCCGCAGGCGGGCGAGGTCTGGAAGTTCCCCGACCAGGCGAAGACGCTCGCCAAGATCGCCGAGTCCGGAGGCGAGGCCTTCTATCGCGGCGAGCTTGCCGAGGCGATGGACAGCCATGCCCGGGCGACCGGCGGGGCGCTGCGGCGCAACGATCTCGCCGAGCACCAGGCCGACTGGGTCGATCCCATCGGCCTCACCTATCGCGGCACGACGCTGCACGAGATCCCGCCGTCGGGTCAGGGCATCGCCGCCTGCATGGCGCTCGGCATCCTGGAGAACTTCGACATCGCGGGTCACGACTGCGACGGCGCTGAAGTAACGCACCTGCGCATCGAGGCGATGAAGCTCGCCTTCGCCGACATCTGGCGCTACGTCGCCGATCCCAGGTTCATGGACGTGACGCCGGCGCAGATGCTGGACAAGCATTATCTCAAGAGCCGCGCCAAGCTGATCGACCCGAAGAAGGCGAAGGAATTCGGTCCGGGCGTGCCGAAGGACAGCGGCACGATCTATCTCGGCGCGGCCGACGAGAGCGGCATGATGGTGTCGCTGATCCAGTCGAACTACACGGGCTTCGGCTCGGGCATCGTTGTGCCGGGCACGGGCATCGCCCTTCAGAACCGCGCGACGGGCTTCGTCACGACCAAGGGCCATCCCAACGAGGTCGGCCCCAAGAAGCGGCCGTTTCACACCATCATCCCCGCCTTCATCACCAAGGACGGCAAGCCGGTAGCGACCTTCGGCCTGATGGGCGGCGCCATGCAGCCGCAGGGCCACATGCAGGTCTTCTCGCGCATCGTCGACTACGGCCAGAACCCGCAGGCCGCGATCTGCGGCCCGCGCTGGCGCGTGCACGAGACCGACAAGACCGTGTGGGTCGAGGATCACATGCCAACCGAGACGCTGAGCGGCCTCGAGGCCCGCGGCCACAAGCTCACGCATACAAAGTGGCCGAGCTTCGATTTCGGCTCCAGCCAGATCATCTGGCGCTTCCCCGAAGGCGGCGCTTACCTCGCCGCCTCCGAAGGCCGCCGCGACGGCGCCGCCGTCGGGTTCTGATGTCTTCCGGGAGTGCGGGCCTCTGGCCCGCTCATGATTATGATGCGGGCCAGAGGCCCGCGCTCCCATGACCGCCACCATCTCCATCGCCAACGGCGGCTTCACCATCAACGGCACGCCGACCTACGCCGGCCGCAGCTGGAAGGGCCATCGCATCGAAGGCCTGCTGTTCAACAGCCGCATGGCCAACGCCATCGCCGACGACGAGAACCCGTCTACACGCGGCGCCTGGTCTTATGCCGACGGCGACTGGGACGCCGAGCGCAGCACGCGCGAGTTCATCGCCGCCCTGCCCTCCTATCGCGACCACGGTCTCTTGGCCGTCTGCATCAATATCCAAGGCGGCAGCCCGCAGGGCTACTCCTGGCACCAGCCATGGAAGATCGGCGGCTTCACCGCAGACGGCACGATCAAGCCCGCCTGGTTGGCGCGCCTCGACAAGGTCATCAAGGCCTGCGACGCCCTCAGCATGGTCGTGATCCTGGGCCTGTTCTACGGCAAGCAGAGCCCCACGCTGAAGGACGAGACGGCGGTGAAGGCCGCCGTCACCAACACCGTCGACTGGCTGCTGCAGCAGAACGCGACCAACGTCCTGCTCGAGATCGGCAACGAGGTCGACCTGCCGAACGTCTTCGTCCATCCCATCATCACCGCCGCGCGCTGCCACGAACTGATCGACCTCGCCAAGAAGCGCAGCCAGGGCAAGCTTCTGGTCAGCACCAGCCTGATCTCGATCAACGCGCCCTCCGAGGCGATCCTCGCCACCTCCGATTTCCATCTGCCGCACGGCAATGGCGTCAGCGGCCCCGACGGCCCGCCGCAGTCGAGCCCGCACGGCATCCGCCTGCAGGTCGCGCGCTGGCGCGCCGGCGCCGGCTATCGCGGCCAGCCGATGGTCTACAACGAGGACGACCACTTCGATTTCGACAAGCCCGACAACCATCTGGTGGCCGCCATCGACAGCGGCGCGAGCTGGGGTTACTTCGACTTCCGCCGCATCCGCGAGCGCTTCGAGGACGGCTTCCAGTCCCTGCCTGTCGACTGGACGATCTCGTCGGTGAGGAAGCAGGCGTTCTTCGGGCTGCTGAGAGAGATCACCGGCGCCTAGGGCGTGTACCGAACGTCACGTCAATTTGAGCATTGCGCCATGTGCGTTCGGCCCGGCGGGTGTAAGCTGAACTTGTCTCCCAGCGGGGCCAAATTCATGGGCCGAACCAAAGAGTTTGCGGCACTTGTGACGGCGATGCTGATCGCCGGCTGCAGCCAAACCACGGGCACCGCCACACCTGCCGCCGGTCCGACCGATCCCAACTCGGTGACTGTGTTCACGTTGGCCCTGCAGCCCGACAGCGTCACCGGCTGCATCATGGGAGACCCCAGCATGACCCGCCCCATGACGCTGACCGTCAGCAACAACAGCGCCGTCCTGCTGACAGCCGGCGGCATTCACTACGACCTCAACCGCATCCGGCCCAACGTCTATGCCGGCGGCTACTGGGTAAAGATCGTGGCCGACCTCTCGGTCAGACCCAAGCGCTTGACCGTCAGCAACGACGACGCCAGCTGCAATTGGGCAGCGACGGCGCCCTGACTAGCCATCAAGGCGCTCTACATCTGCGCCAACGACTGGAAGCGCGTTTTCGCGTTCGATGAAGCGAAGCAACGGAGGGTCCGATGAAAGCGAAGATACTGGCGGGGGCAGCTTCGGCCGTCATGGCAAGCCTCGTCGTTGGTGCATCGGCGCTTGCCCAGGCGCCGCCGGCAAAGCCCAACATCCTGGTCATCATGGGCGACGATATCGGGCTGTGGAATATCAGCGCCTACAATCGCGGCATGATGGGCTACCGCACCCCCAACATCGACCGCATCGCCCGCGAAGGCGCGATCTTCACCGACTATTACGGCCAGCAATCGTGCACGGCGGGTCGGGCCGCCTTCATCACCGGCCAGTCACCGATCCGCACCGGGCTCTTGAAAGTCGGTCTGCCCGGCGCGCCGGAAGGGCTGTCGGAGAAGGACCCGACCATCGCCGATCTCCTGAAGGCGCAGGGCTATGCGACGGGCCAGTTCGGCAAGAACCATCTCGGCGACCGCAACGAGTTCCTGCCGACCGTGCACGGCTTCGACGAATTCTTCGGCAACCTCTATCACCTCAACGCCGAGGAGGAGCCGGAGAACGTCGACTATCCGAAGGACCCGACGTTCAAGGCCAAGTACGGCCCGCGCGGCGTGCTGAAGTGCGTCGCCCAACCCAGCGACACGCCGGGCGACGATCCGCGCTTCGGCAAGTGGGGCAAGCAGAAGTGCGAGGATACGGGTCCGCTGACCACCAAGCGCATGGAGACCGTCGACGAGGAATTTTTAGCCGCCACGCTCGACTTCATCGACCGGGCCAACCGCGACAAGAAGCCGTTCTTCGTATGGACCAACTCCAGCCGCATGCACATCTGGACCCATCTCAAGAAGGCGTCCGAGGGCAAGACCGGGCTCGGCGTCTATGCTGACGGTATGGTCGAGCATGACGGCCAGGTCGGCCAACTCCTGAAGAAGCTTGATGACCTCGGGATCGCGAACAACACCATCGTGGTCTACACGACCGACAACGGCGCGGAGGTCATGAGCTGGCCGGACGGCGGCACCACCCCGTTCCGCGGCGAGAAGAACACCAACTGGGAAGGCGGCTATCGCGTGCCGGCCATGGTGCGCTGGCCGGACCTGGTGAAGCCGGGCACCGAGATCAACGAGGTATTCTCGGCCGAGGACTGGATGCAGACCCTGCTGGCCGCCGTCGGCGAGACCGACCTGCAGGCCAAGCTGATGCGCGGCGCCACGTTCGGCGACAAGACCTTCAAGGTCCATCTAGACGGCTACGACCAGCGTGAGCTGCTGAACAACGGCAACGGCAGTGCGCGCAAGGAGTTCTTCTACTGGACGGACGACGGCGGGCTGGCCGGCTTGCGCTACGACAAGTGGAAGCTGGCCTTCATGGAGCAGCGCAGCCACGGCTTCGATGTGTGGCAGGATCCGATGGTAACGCTGCGGGTGCCGAAGCTGTTCGATCTCCGGGCCGACCCCTTCGAGCGCGCCGACAAGGAAGGCATGGGCTACGGCCGTTGGCGCATCGACCGCGTCTTCCTGCTGGTCCCGGCACAGGCCTTCGTCACCCGCTACATCCAGACCCTGGCCGAGTTTCCGCCGCGCCAGAAGCCGGGCTCGTTCAACCTACAGGGCGTGCTCGACAAGCTGACGCGACCGCCCGAGGGCGTAAACTAGGAGGCATAGCCGTGGAGGGCTCTTCTGCCGTCGCGCCCGGCGCGACGGTCGCCGACATGATCCGCATCCCCGGCGGCACCTTCCGCATGGGCTCGGACCGGCATTATCCCGACGAGGCGCCGAGCCACACCGTCACGGTCGACGGGTTCTGGATCGATCCCACGCCCGTCACCAACGCGCAGTTCCGCGCCTTCGTGGCGGCAACGAACTACGTCACCTGGGCGGAGATCCCGCCCGATCCCAAGGACTATCCCGGCGCCCTGCCGAAGATGCTCAAGGCAGGCGGGCTGGTGTTCACGCCGCCCGACAAGCCCGTCGACCTCGCCGACTTCAGCCAGTGGTGGCGCTTCACCTTCGGCGCCATGTGGCGGCGGCCCTATGGCAAGGGCAGCCACATCGGCGGGCTGGACGATCATCCCGTGGTGCAGGTGGCGTTCAAGGACGCCGAGGCTTACGCCAAATGGGCCGGCAAGGAGCTCCCGACCGAAGCGGAATGGGAGTTCGCTGCGCGCGGCGGACTGGACGGCGCGGAGTTCGCCTGGGGCGACGCGTTCACGCCGGGCGGCCGGCACATGGCCAACACCTGGCAGGGCAACTTTCCGAACGAGAACCTGCGCGCCGACGGCTGGGCGCGGACCTCGCCGGTGCGCGCCTTCCCGCCCAACGGCTACGGCGTCCACGACATGATCGGCAATGTCTGGGAATGGACGACCGACTGGTACTCGACGAAGCACGAGGCCGACGCTTCGAAGGCCTGCTGCGTCCCGACCAACCCGCGCGGCGCCGGACCCGAAGGCAGCTACGATCCGCGCCAGACGGGAGCCCGAATCCCGCGCAAGGTGCTCAAGGGCGGCTCGCACCTTTGTGCGCCAAATTACTGCCGGCGCTACCGCCCCGCGGCGCGCCATGCTGAGGATATCGACACCTCGACCAGCCATGTCGGCTTCAGGTGCATCGTGCGAGGGGCCTAGGACTCCAGCCGGCTCATGTCCTGTCGCTGACGGACTTTGAAGGCCGCGATCTCCTTTCGCAGATCCAGCGTCAAGTTGACCTCGTCGACGCGCTTCAGCTGAAGGAGATCACCGGCGTTTGCGTGATGTGCAACGCCTTCCGCATCTTTCGTCGGATTGTACGTCCTGGCGACGCGAACAAGCCGGCGCGCCTTGCCTAGGCGCTGGCTATTCTCGGCCGTCAAACGGCGATACCGTCCCCGCATACAGAGCGCAGGAAGAAGCTGTCTTCGGTCTCGCGCCGCGCCGGCAAGACGACGGGATGAATGTTCCAACCGCGATCGAAAAAGAGATCGGAGCCGATATGGGAAAGCGCGGTGGCCTCAAAAGCTGCCACTCTTCCCCTGATGAAGACTGCGACATCCCAGTCCGAACCACGCCGCGCGTCGCCGCGCGCACGGGAGCCGTAGAGCACCACTTTCTTCACCCTGCCGGGTAGCGTGTTCTCGGCCCGGCGCTTGAACTCACGGACAGGTTCCAGGTTGGACTTCATCCCGGTACTTTACCACGCCCTGTTACTACCGTCGCCCGTCGAGCCAACCCATCTCCTGGTGCTGCCGCGCTTCGAACGCCGCGATATCCGCCTCGTAGCCCAGCGTCAGGTTCACCTCGTCGACGCCCTTCAGCAGGCAGTCCTTGCGGAAGGAGTCTATCTCGAAGCGGTCGGTCTTGCCGTCGGGTCCCGTTACCGTCTGCTTGGCGAGGTCGATGGCGATCGCGGTACCCGGGCGGTCACGCAGCTGCGCACGCAGCTCTGCTACCCGTGCCGCATCCAGCCGGATCGGCAGCGCACCGTTCTGGAAGCAGTTGTTGAAGAAGATGTCGCCGAAGCTGGGTGCGATGAACGCCTTCAGCCCGTTGTCGACCATCACCGTCACGGCGGTCTCGCGCGAGGAGCCGCAGGCGAAGTTGCGCTCGGCGACGACGATGCGAGCGCCCTCGTAACCTGGCCGGTTCATGATGAATTCGGACCGCGGCTTGCCATCGGCGTCGTAGCGCAGGTCGTTGAACAGATGCTTCGCCTGATCGGGCCTCGGGCGGCCGAGGAAGCGCGCCGGGATGATCTGGTCGGTGTCGACGTTGGGCTGGTCGATCGGGATCGCCGGCGCCTCGAGGGTGGTGAAAGGTTCCATGGCGCGTCTCCTAGCCGAGCAGGCGGCGGACATCGGTGAAGCGGCCGGACACCGCGGCCGCCGCGGCCATCGCCGGGCTGACGAGATGGGTGCGGACGCCAGGGCCCTGGCGGCCGACGAAGTTGCGGTTGGAGGTCGAGGCGATGCGCTGGCCCGGCTTGCCGGTGTCGCCGTTCATGCCCACGCACATCGAGCAGCCGGGCTGCTCGCGCCATTCGAAGCCAGCGTCGCGGAACACCTTGTCGAGGCCCTCGGCCTCGGCCTGCTTCTTCACCAGGCCCGAGCCCGCCACGACCCAGGCCGGGATCACGGCCTTGCGGCCCTCGGCGACCTTCGCGGCCGCCCGCAGGTCCTCGATGCGGCTGTTGGTGCAGGAGCCGATGAAAACGCGGTCGACCGCCACCTGCTCGAGCGGCGTGCCCGGCACCAGGCCCATGTAATCGAGCGCGCGTTCCATGCTGTCCTTCTTGGCGCCGTCCGGGGCCGTCGACGGTTCGGGGATGCGCGCCGTGATGGGCAACGCATCCTCGGGGCTGGTGCCCCAGGTCACCATGGGCACGATGGCGGCCGCGTCGAGGCTGACGTCGCGGTCGAAGGCGGCGCCCTCCTCGCTCGGCACGCCGCGCCAGAAGGCGACGGCCTTGTCCCATTCCGCGCCCTTCGGCGCGAAGGGCCGGCCGTCGAGATAGGCGATGGTGGTGTCGTCGGGCGCCACCATGCCGGCCTTGCCGCCGGCCTCGATCGACATGTTGCAGACGGTGAGCCTGCCCTCGATCGACAGGCCGCGGATGGCGCTGCCGGCATATTCGATGACATGGCCGACCGCGCCGGCGGCGCCGATCTTCGCAATGATGGCCAGGATCACGTCCTTGGCGGTGACGCCGTCGCCGAGCGCGCCGTCGACGCTGACACGCATGGCTTTCGGCTTGCGCTGCCACAGGCATTGCGTCGCCATGACCTGCGCCACCTCCGAGGTACCGATGCCGAAGGCGAGCGCGCCCAGCGCGCCGTGCGTCGAGGTGTGGGAATCGCCGCACACCAGGGTCAGGCCGGGCTGGGTGATGCCCTGCTCGGGCCCGACGACATGGGCGATGCCCTGCCGCTCATCGCCGAGATCGAACAGGGTGACGCCGCTCGCCGCCGTGTTCTCGGTGATGCGCTCGACCAGGCGGCGGTGCTGCGCATCGGGGATGTCGGCCCTGTTGCCGCTGTTGCTCAGCACGTAGTGATCGGGTGTGGCGAAGCCGCGGTCAGGGCGCCGGAGCTTGAGCTTGCGGCGGCGCAGCTGGGCGTAGCCGCCTTCCGAGCCGTCATGCATCAGGTGGCGGTCGACATAGAGCAGCGTGTAGCCATCGTCGCGATCGACGACGATGTGCCGTCGCCAGATCTTCTCGAACATCGTTTGCGGCGGCGATGTCATGGCGGACTCCCTACTCGGCGGCGGCTTTGATCGGGTCGCGGAAGGCGGTGCGGCGCTCGTCCCACTCGGCGGCGCCGAAGCGGGCGAAGGTCTTCGCCGGCGAGCCGGTGACCGGCGGGAACCTGCCCTCCTTCAAATCGCCCAGCAGGCGATCGCAGATCTGCAGGATGCCGCCCAGCAGCAGGCCCGGCACGATGGCGATGGCGTAGCCCAGGCGCTCGGCCGTCTCGAGCTCGATCTCCGGTGTCTTGCCGCCGCGCACGACGTTCAGCAGGCAGGGACCCTTGACGCGCTTCGGCACGGCCTCGATCTCGGCCATGGTCTGCGGGGCTTCGACGAAGGCCACGTCGGCGCCGTTGGCGAGCGCTGCATTGGCACGCTCGACCGCCTCGTCGAGGCTGACCACGGCGCGCGAATCGGTGCGGGCGATGATCGTGAAATCCTTCGACTTGCGGGCGGCGGCCGCCGCCCGGATCTTCGCGATGAAGTCCTCACGGCTCACCAGCTCCTTGTTCTCGAGATGGCCGCACTTCTTGGGGAACACCTGGTCCTCGATATGGATGGCGGCGACCCCGGCGCGCTCGAACTCCTGGACCGTGCGGAAGACGTTGAGCTCGTTGCCGAAACCGGTGTCGCTGTCGCTGATCAGCGGGATGTCGATCGAGTTCACGATTCTCGCGGCGTTGCCTACCATCTCGGTCATGGTGATCAGGCCATAGTCGGGATAGCCCAGCGTCGCCGAGGTGCCGGCGCCAGTCATGTAGACGGCGGAAAAGCCCGCCCTGGCGATGGCGCGGCCGGTAATGCAGTCGATGGCGCCCGGGGCGACGATCATCTTGCGGCTGGCGAGCAGGCTGCGGAGCTTGGCGGCGTTGGACATGGACAGACTCCTATAAGGAAACACTCATTTTCTTCCGGACCGCGCGCGTCCCGCGCGCTCATGAGGCGCGCGGGATGCGCGCGGTCCGGAAGACGAAGAAGACTGGAATTGCTCCGGCTGCATGTCGTAGCGCAGCTTCAGATGCTCGGGCACGGCCAGCATCTCGACGTACTCGACGGCGCGGCCGTCGCGGTCGAGCATCAGGCTGCGCAGGTCGATCAGCGCCGCGCCGACCTTGACGCCGAGCCGCGAGGCGACCAGCGGCTCGGCCAACGACGCCGAGACGAGCTGCTGCGCCCCGGCGATCTTCACCCCGGCGCGCGCCAGAAGCTTGTAGAGCGGGATGCGGTTCAGCTCGTCGGCGGTGAAGGTGCGGCCCAGCGCCTCGGGCACGTAGCTCACCAGGTGCATCACCGGCACGCCGTTCTGCGAGCGCACGCGCACGGCGCGCTGAACCGGCCGGTCGCCCTGCCACAGCTTCTCGCGGGCGAAGCCGCGCGCCTCGACGTAGCCGAACTCCAGCACCTTGGCGACGGTCTCCGTGCCGTAGGCGACGATGTTCTCGATCACCGACGACATCGGCATGCGCATGGCCTGGCCGATCTGCGGCTTCACCACGGTGCGGCGTCCGGCGCCGCGCTCGATCAGGCCGGCATCCTGCAGGCTCGCCATGGCGCGCCGCACGGTGATGCGCGAAACGCTGAACATGCGCGTGAGCTGCTCCTCGGTCGGCAGCGCCTCGCCCACGGCATAGCGGCCGGTCGAGATGCCGTCGGCCAGCACGAGGTAGATCTGGTGATGCAGCGGCGAGCCCATCTCGCGCGCGACGGCGATGCGGTTCATGTCTTCTCCGCTTCCGGAGTGGCGCCGCGATGCAGGCGGCGGTCGATGGCGAGCAGTGCGGCGTTGGCCAGGACGGCGAAGGCCGAGATCAGCACGGCGATGGCGAGGATGGTCTTGACGTCGTGCAGGTCGATCGCAGTCATCAGCAGGAAGCCGAGCCCGCGCTGCGAGGCGAAGAGCTCGCCCAGCATCGTGCCGAGCAGGGTCAGCGAGAATCCGATGCGCAGCCCGGAGAAGATCTCGGGCAAGGTCGCCGGCACCAGGATGTGCCAGGCCGTCTGCGCCGGTGTCAGCCGCATGGCGCGGCCGGCGCGCAGATACGTGCGGTTGACGTTGCGCACGGCGTTCATGGTGAACAACACGACCGGGATGATGCCGTGCAGGGCCCCAAACGCGACCTTGGCCGGCATGCCGAGCCCGAACAGCAGCAGGATCACCGGATAGAGCGTGATCTTCGGGACGGAGTAGAGGCCCACCAGGATCGGCTCGGCGACCTCGCCGGTGAGGCGATGGCCGCCCAGCACCACGCCCACCAGCACGCCGCCGATGCAGGAGATCGCCAGCGCCTGCAGGAAGGCGAGCCCGGTCTCGCGCAGATGCGGCAGGAAGCGCGCCTGGCCGACCATTTCCCACAGATGCGCCAGCGTTGGCGCCGGCGCAGTGACAGCGGAATCGCCCGCGATCTGGTGCAGCACCTGCCACAGGGTGACCAGGCCGATCGCCACCAGGATCGGGTCGCGCAGCGAGCGCAGCGAGCGCAGCGACAGCGTCATGATGCCATCCCTCGCCGCCGCGCCAACCGGCGCTCCCACGTCCAGACCAGCATGTTGAAGGTCGTGACGATGCCCAGCACGAACAGGATCAGTGCATACATGCGTGGATTGTCGAAATTGTCGTAGGCATAGGCGATCTCGTGGCCGATGCCGCTGGTCGACAGGATGAACTCGCCGGCGATCACGCCGATGAAGGAATAGGCCACGGCGAGCTTCAGACCGGACAGGATGTGCGGCGCGGCGGCCGGCAGGCGGATGCGCCAGATCTCCTGCATCAGCGACAGGCGATGGATGCGCGCGGTCTTGAGCAGCACGCGCGGCACGCGGTCGAGCCCCGCCATGGTCGCCACGATCATCGCGACCATGGCGAACAGCGTCGCCAGCACGATCAGCGGCGCCGGCCCCAGGCCGAAGATCACGATCAGCAGCGGATAGAAGGCGAAATGCGGGATGGCGTAGTAGGCCGCGAGGAAGGGATTGAAGGCGCGGCGCAGGAACGGGATCCAGTGCAACACGAAGCCGATGGCGAAGCCGCCGACGATGGCCAGCGTCATGGCAATGGCGACGGCCGACAGGGTCTGCTGCACGTGGCCGCCGAAGTCGTCGGACTGCAGCGTCTCGGCCAGCGCCTTCACCATCGCCGAGGGCGCGATCACAAGCGCGGGCTGGATGGCGCCCGTGCGGCAGGCGACCTCGAGCGCGGCGACCGCGCCCACGAGCACCACGGTTCGGATGATGGTCGCCTTGCTGATCATCCCGCGATTCCTCCCGTCATGCTTCTCTCCCCCGCTAGGGGGAGAGGTTGAGTGAGGGGGTTACGCACGTCGATTCCCCGTCACCTAGCCTCTCCCCCTAGCGGGGGAGAGGAACCCTGAAGTGCCTTCAACGACTCACCGCGCAGGTAGGACCACAGCCTTGCCGTGACGGCACCGAAGTCGGGCCGCTCAGCGAGGCGCGAATCGCGGTCGCGCGGCCAGCCGGTCCCGACGATGTCGATGAAGCGGCCAGGCCTGGCCGCCATCACGCCGATGCGGTCGGACAGCAGGTTCGCCTCGTCCAGCGCATGGGTGATCAGCAGCACCGTGGCGCCGGTCTCGCGCCACAGGCGCAGCAGCTCATCGCCCATCAGCAGGCGGGTCTGCTGGTCGAGCGCGCCGAACGGCTCGTCGAGCAGGATCAGCCGCGGCTGCAAGACCAGCGTGCGGGCGATGCAGACGCGCTGCCGCATGCCGCCCGAGAGCTGGCTGGGATAGGCGCGGCGGAAATCCTTCAGCCCCATGAAGCCGACGGCGAAGTCGACGCGGCGGCGCGTCTCGGCCGCGTCCATGCCGGCGCGGCGCAGGCCGAAGGCGACGTTGTCCTCGACCGACAGCCAGGGAAAGCTCGCATCCTCCTGGAACACCACGCCGACGCCGTCCGGCACCTCGCCCAGCACGCGCTTGCCTTCGAACTCGACGGTGCCGGCCGACGGCACGGCGAGCCCCGCCAGCACGTCGAGCAGGGTGGACTTGCCGCAGCCCGACGGCCCGACGACGCTCAAAAACTCGCCCGCGCGCAGATCCAGCGACAGCGGTCCCAGCGCATGGACCTCGCCGTGGCCGGCGCGCGGCGGGTAGATGCGCGTCACGCCATCGAGACGCGCGTGGACCTTGTAGGTCTCGGCGACGGGAACGGAAGCGAGCCGGGTCGCCATCACTGCGTCTTCGCCGCCGGCTCGAAGCCCGGCTGGACGGCCGCCTTCCAGTCGATCGGAAGCTGCAGGGCGCCGACCGAGCCCAGCGCCTCGGCCATCGCCTCCATCAGCGGCTGCTTGAGCTCGCCACGGTTCCACCAGGTCGGGTTCATCTTGATGATGTTGTCCAGCGCGCTGGCGGCGACGTCGGGTGGCAAGTTGTAGGCCTTGGCCAGGATGGCAGCCGATTCCTTGGGATTGGCGTAGAGGAACTCGACACCCTTGCGGCGCGCCTCGATCACGGCCCGCAGCTTCTCGGGACGTTTGGCGATGGTCTCGTCAGTCGCGATGGCGACGGTCTGGGTGTAGGCCGGCAGCTTCTCGTCGAGCCACGGAATGACCTTGTACTTCACGCCGGCCTTCTCCTTCTGGGAGTAGATCGGCTCGGGGATGATCGCGACGTCGACCTTGTTGTGCTCGAGCGCCGTCAGGCCGGCGCCGAAATCGCCGATCGCGATCATCTTCACGTCGGCCACCGGGACGTTCCACGAATTCAGCGCTGCCAGCGTCACGCTTTCGCTCACCGACTTCGGCCGAGAGTAGACGAAGCGCTTGCCCTTGAGGTCGGCGGGCTTGTCGATCGCCTCGCCGACGCGGGTTACCCAGAAGCTGCTGCGACCGTCGGTGCCGCCGCTCAGGATCTTGATGTTGAAGCCTTCCTTGATGGCGCTGAGCGCGGCGGGCAGCGCCACTTCGGCGTAGAGCGTGTCGCCTGCCATCATGTTGCGCACCGAGGTGCCGCCGCCCTTGGAGGTCAGGATACCGGTGACGTCGACGCCGGCCTCCTTGAACCAGCCCTTCTCCAGAGCGATGGCATAAGGCACGCCGTAGAGCAGCGAGCCGTAGTGCGTGACGACGATGTCCTCGGCGCGGGCGGCCATCGACAGCGACGTCAGGCCGGCACAGGCGATCGCGCACGTACGTACAAAGGCCTTGAAAGCCTTCATTGTTCCCTCCCGGGCTATGGGGCCGCCGCGGGGAGCGCCGGCTCTTCTATTGTTATGACATTAGGACAATGAAAAATGGCGAGTCAAACCGGCGGAAGCGCCTGCTTTCGACCAGCAGAGTGAGAGCGCGGCGAGTTCCGGCCTACGGCGTCGCACCGCAGGCATCGGCCAAACGCGCGATGTCGCGCCAGACGATGCGGCTGTGCGCGACCTGGGCTCCATCGATCTCATCGAAGCCGCCTTCGACGATCTCGCCGCCCAGCCGGCGATAGAAGTCGATGGCGCGCACATTGTCGTCGAACACCCAGAGATAGGCGCCCGTCTCGCCACGCCCGGCGACACGGCGCATCGCCTTGCCCAGCAGGCGGCGGCCGAGGCCGCCGCTGCGTCGCTCGGGACGGACATGCAGATTGTCGATATAGGCGCCGAAGCCCGGATCACCCTGGGCCCAGACGGCGATGAAGCCGAGGTCACCCGCGATCAGCACCGTGTCGTCGGGCACCATGACGGCGAGCCTGCCGCTCCAGTGCACCCGCCGCTCGCCGTCGAGCGCCGAGCCGAGCGTGCTCTCCTTGAAGATGCCGCGATAGGCCGAACGCCAGCTTGCGGCATGCAGCGCCGCGATGGCGTCGGCATCGGCGACGGTCGCCGGCCGGATCGGCAGCTCGTTCACGGCTCGGTCGTTCGCGTCGTCGGGTACGCGGGCAGGCCGTCGGTGATCGTCACCCACGAAAGCTTGGAGCGTACGAAGGTGTGGTCCCTGGGCGCCGCCTGGTCGGGCTCGTCGAGGGAACAGGTTGTGACGTCGACGTCGGCGGCCGTGCGCGTCGACTGATAGGTGAGCGTGGTGCCGCAATCGGGACAGAACGACCGCGTGGCATGTTCCGACGATTTGAAGCGCTGCGGCTCGCCGGCCACGAACCGGATCGAGCCCGGCGGCACGCTGAACCAGGCGACCGACGGGGCGCCGGCGACATGCCGGCACATGGTGCAATGGCAGATCGTCTGCTTGGTGGGTTCGGCGTCGATCTCGTAGCGCACCGCGCGGCAGAAACATCCTCCTCTCAGCATCATCGCCTCCTCGGTCGTCGCAGCATGGGCGTGAACACCGGCGAACCGCCGACCTGGATGCGGGCGATCGCCTCGAAGCCGTGCCGCTCGTACAGCGGCACGTTCGCCAGGTTGGACGATTCGAGATAGGCCGGCACGCCGTCGCGGTCGCAGATGTCGGTCGCATGCTTCAGCAGCGCACCGCCGAGGCCCTTCCCTTGATGGGCCGGGTCGATGCCGATCAGCGGCAAGTACCAATGTGGCTCCTTGGGATGATGGCTCGCCATCTGCTGCATGAGCTTGGGCCCGTCGACCGCGGTCCCCGCATCGGCCGTCTCCTGCATCAAGGGACCCATCGCTTCCTCGTCCGGCCCCACGCCCGGCGGCAGCCAGAGCGCGGCGCCGACCAAGCCGATGCGATGGGCGGTGCCCTTGGCGAAGGCCGCACCGCCGAACGCCTTGGCGAAGCGCGGGAAGACCGCAATGAAGGTCTTGGGCTCGGGCCACGTCCAGCGCGTCGCCGGGTCGCTGCTGAAGGCCAGGGTCAGCACGGCGTAGACCGCAGCCTCTTCGTCCGCCGTTGCCGTCTGCACGCTCTCGGTCGTCATCGTCCCAAGATTGTGTGGGACGACGCGGGGCGCAAGCTTGGTCAGCGCGGCCGCACCGGATAAAAAGTCGGAGGCGCCTTGAGCTTGAGCGCGCCGTTGGTGAAGGCAATGGTGATCTCGACCCGCCGGTCGAGGCCGTCCCTGTCGGATATCCGGGATCGCACAGGCCGCGGCAGCGGCACCTTGACCGGTCCCGGGCCGGCGCGCAGCGGCAGCTCCGCCGTCTCGCTGAGCTCTTCGGCCGGTATGACGCCGAATGTGCGGACGATGGCCTGGACATGCAGGACCCCGTCGGCCGGCGCCGCCAGATCGAGCTCAATTCCCGCCACCTCTCCGCCGTCGACAGGCTGATTGCCGAAGCTGCGCGGCACACCGCCCACGAGGTAGTACGGCGGCGCCTGCAGCAGGAAGTTGAAGCAGTCGGGGAACGACGGCGTCGGACGGGCGAGTGGCCGGTTTGCGTCGACCTTGCCAACGACGCCTGCCACATCGATCCATTCAGGATGCCGTTCCAGGAACTGCGTGGTCGCGAAGCGCGGTCCGACCTGCTCGATATTGTCCAGGACGATGATGCCGTTCGGCCGCATCACCCGCGCCGAACATTCGAGATCGAAGGCGGCAAACTCGAGCTCATGGCTGCCGTCGATCAGCACGAAATCGTAGAAACCGCCGCCGGCAATGACCTGATCGAGATGGATGGCCGAAGACCGAGGGCGGTAGGTCACGCGCTCGCGCAGTTCGGGCAGGAACTCGGCGATCAGCGCCGGGCACCGGTCGGCGCCGTACGGATCCAGCGTCTCGACGTGCCCCCGCCCGGCTTCCCATACGGCTCGCGCCAGGACCTCGGTGGTTCCCGCATACATCGTTCCGATCTCGAGCAGGCGCTCAGGCCGCAGCATGACGATCAGATGGTGCATCAGCGCCCGGCCATTGTCGGCGAAGATCGAGCGCTCCGGATAGCCGGCATAGAACGCGGCGGCGCGCCGGAAGCAATCGGAGCGATACCACTCCAGCAGGCCGGCAGCCGAGATATCGAAACGCTCATCCTGACGATAAAGCGGCGCGAGCGGCCGCTGAGACCCAACGACATTCATGGGGCCGCATAGTGCACGGATCGCAGCGCCATGGAACTGCCTAGCTGCCGCAGTAGGCCTCGATCCGGTAGCCATCGGGATCGATGGCAAATGCGGCGTAATATTTCGGCCCGTAGTCGGCGCGCACGCCGGGCTTGCCATTGTCCGTGCCGCCGGCCTTGAGCGCCGCGGCATGGAAGGCATCGACCGCGGCGCGGTCCTTGGCGAAGAAACAGAAGTGCAGGCCGGACTCCATGTCGGCCTTGACCGGCTTCTTGGTGGCGCCGAGCCAGAGCTGCACGGCCTTCTCGCCGTAGCCCAGCGAGCTCTCGCCGTCGCTCAAAAGGCTGAAACCCAGCGGCTTCAGCGCGGCGTCATAGAACTTCTTCGAGCGGGCGATGTCGGCAACGCCGATCGAAACATGGTCGAACATCGTGTTCTCCTTCTGTATAACTCCTTAACTGGTTATATGGTTAAAACCGAGCGTGGCGCTTGTCAACCGGTCAACCGGTTATTAAGTCCGAGGGGATGAACCGCCCCGATCTCTGCCTGGAGTTCGTCAATACCCGCTATTGGCGCGGCCAGGAGACGCCGACCGAGACGCTGAACTCGGCCGAGGATCTCGGCGCCTGGACGGCGGCCAACGTCTCGAAGGAGGCGCGGCCGCTGGCCCGGCGCGAGTTCGAGCGGGCAATCGAGGCGCGCGAGACGATCTGGCGCGTGTTCGACGCCACGGCGCGCGGCAAGCCGCCGGCGGCGCCCGATCTCGAGGCGTTGAACGGCCTGCTGGCCGCCTCGCCCAACCGCACGACGCTGCGGCGCGAGCGCAGCGGCTTCTCGTGGGATGTCGACATGCGCGGCTCGACGGCGCTCGGCCAGCTGGCGCCCGTGCTGTGGTCGGCCGGCGATCTTCTGACCGGCAACAAGCTCGACAAGGTCAGGCGCTGCGCCAATCCCGAATGTGGCTGGCTGTTCCTCGACGACAGCCGCGCCGGCAAGCGGCGCTGGTGCTCGATGTCGGCCTGCGGCAACCGCGCCAAGGCGCGGCGGCACTATCACAAGAGCCGCGAAGCCTAGGCGGATCGCTCAGCGCCGTGCTGCCGCCGGCAATACCTCTGCCTGGAACCAGTTGCCGAACTCGGCGGTGCGCAGCTTGGGGTCCAGCACGTCGGAGTCGACGCCATAACGCCAGGCCAGGTCCTTGCGCGCCGGATCCCGGCTGAGGTCGCGGAAGTCGGCCACGATGCCGGCGACTTCTTCGCTCGACCGCGCGAGACCTTCGTTGAGATGACGCTCGACGCGCAGCGCGATGATGGCGGCGACGGCGGCGAAGTCGAACTCGGGATGGTACTGCACGCCCCAGAAGCTGCGCCCGCCTTCGCTGATCGAGGCGGCCTGCACGGCGCTGGTTTCGTTCGAGGCCAGGACCGTGGCGGCCGGCGGCAGCGTCGCCACCTCGTCCTCGTGGGTGCAGAGCGCGTCGAACGTCCGCTCCTTGCCGCGCAGCAGGGCATGGCTGCGGCCGGCCTCGGTCGGACGGATGCGGCGCGCCACGCCGATCTCGCGGCCGCGCGGATTGAGATGCACCGTGCCGCCCAGCGCCGCCGTCATGAGCTGGAGGCCCCAGCACGAGCCGAATGTCGGCACCGCAGCCTGCCAGATGGCGCGGGCCAGTTCGATCTGCTCGCGCACTGTCGGCTGATCGAGCCGATAGACATTGAACGGCGAGCCCGAGAGCCAGACGCCGTCGAAATCGCCGATCTGCACACCCTGCGGCAGGCCCTCGCCGTCGGCGACGTTCAGGGTGAAATGATCGAGCGTCTGGCCGTCCGGCACATGCAAGCCGATCGCTTCGACGAACAGGGCGTCGTATTTCCGGCTGCCCTCGGCGGCGACGCGCTGCAGCAGCGCATCTGGCGAGCAGTTGACGATCAGCAGGCGCGGCATCGGCTTCTCATGCGCCGACAGTATGCCAGCAGTGACAGCACACACCACGGATGGTGCGAGGATGCGGCCCTTACGGCACGAAAAAATTAGCTATAGCTTGCAGTCGCCGATAACCTTAGTTATCATCGCCTTGCTTGCCACTCCGAGCGCAGCGGTGCGCCCGGAAAGGCTGTCAGACGAAACTAGCGAAGGATGCTCTGCAGCTTCATGGCGACACCCATGTCGCCTTCGATCTTGAGCTTGCCGGTCATGAAGGCCGTCATGCCGTCGAGCTTGCCGCCGATCAGGTCGGAGAAGTCACTGAAGTCCATCCGGAGCGTGCAGTCGGCGGCCTTGTCGTCGTTGCTGACATCCGGCGGGTTCGCGTTGCCGTCGATGTAGACGACGCCCTGATCGGTTGCGAACTTAACGGTGTTGCCGAAGGAGGACTTCTTCGACGCGCCTTCCTTCATTTTCGCGGTGAGTTCGGCCAAGGTCATGACGTGTTCCTCCAGTCGGCAGTCCCATTCTGCTCGTTGGTGGGGCTTACTTGACCTTTACGTAAACGTCAAATAGAGGCCGATGAACGGCCATTCATCAGGTCGGGAGGAAACATGGCGTATCGCTCGGTCTTCAAGCCGGGGCTGTTTGAGGGCCAGATCATCGTCGTCACCGGCGGCGGCAGCGGCATTGGTCGCTGCACGGCGCACGAGATCGCGGCCCTCGGCGCGCATGTCGTGATCACGGGCCGCAAGCCCGACAAGCTCGCGACGGTGAAGCAGGAGATCGAAGCCTCCGGCGGCAGCTGTGAGACGTACGTCTTCGACATCCGCGAGGAAGTGCAGGTCAAGGAAGCGATCGGCGCGATCGTGCAAAAGAACGGCCGCATCGACGGCCTGTTCAATAATGCCGGCGGCCAGTTCCCCGCCCCCGCCGTCGCCATGAGCGCCAAAGGCTTCGACGTCGTGGTGCGCAACAACCTCACCGGCGGCTTCATCGTCAGCCGCGAGACCTTCACCCAGTCGATGGAAAAGCACGGCGGCTCGATCGTGAACATGGCTGCCGATTTCCGGAACGGCTTCCCCAACATGGCGCACACCGGCGCGGCGCGCGCCGGCATGGTGAACCTCACCATGACCCTGGCCCACGAATGGGCCTATGCCGGCGTGCGCGTGAATGCCGTGTCGCCGGGCTGGATCGCCTCGTCGGGCATGGACACCTACCAAGGTGAATTCAAGGAGCAGATTCCCAAGCTCAAAGGCTACTGCCCGCTGGGGCGGCTCGGCACGGAGAGCGAGGTCTCGGCCGCCGTCTGCTTCCTGCTGAGCGACGCCGCGGGCTACATCACGGGCACCGAGCTGCGCATCGACGGCGGCACGCCGCTCGGCAACCGCTCGATGGAGCTCAGGCCCGCCGAGCGCCTCAACGAGTTCAACGGCTTCCACCTTGCGGTGAGGCCCAAAGTGCTGGGCGGCTGACCAAGATGCCGATCATCGAAAGCCAGGTCGACCGCAACGGCGACGATTACAAGAAGAACCGCGAGAAAATGCTCGCCGCCATCGCCGAGTTCCGCGCTGCCGAGGCGAGCGTGCAGGCCGCATCGGAGAAGGCGCGCGCCCGCTTCGCCAAGCGCAAGCAGCTGATGCCGCGCGAGCGCATCGCGTTGCTGCTCGACCGCGGCGCGCCGTTCCTCGAGCTGATGCCGCTTGCGGGCTACCGCATGCACGACGACAAGGACGGATCGAGCGCCGGCGGCGGCTCGGTCGCGGGTATCGGCTATGTCGAAGGCGTGCGCTGCGTCGTGACCGCCTCCAACTCTGCCATCAAGGGCGGTACGGTCGCTCCGTCAGGCCAGCGCAAGGGCCAGCGCGTGCAGCAGGTCGTGATGGAGAACAAGCTGCCGGTCGTCAACCTGGTCGAATCGGGCGGTGCCAATCTCCTCTATCAGGCCGAGATCTTCGTGCCGGGTGGCCGCGGCTTCGCCAACCAGGCCAGGATGTCGGCGCGCGGCATCCCGCAGGTCACGGTGGTCCATGGCTCGTCGACCGCGGGTGGCGCCTATCTGCCCGGCCTTAGCGACTACGTCATCATGGTGCGCAACCAGGCCAAGGTCTTTCTGGCCGGCCCGCCGCTGTTGAAGGCCGCGACGGGCGAGATCGCCACCGACGAGGAGTTGGGCGGAGCGGAGATGCATGCCACCGTGTCGGGCGTCGCCGAATGGATGGCCGAGAACGACGCCGACGGCATCCGCATGGCGCGCGAGGTGATCGCCAAGTGGCACTGGAACGACAAGCTGCCGCCCAGCACGCCGAGAGCCTTCAAGGAGCCGCTGTACGACATCGACGAGCTTTGCGGGATCGTCCCGCCCTCGCACAAGGATCCCTACGACGTGCGCGAAGTGATCGCCCGCCTGGTCGACGGCTCGGACTTCCTCGAGTTCAAGGGCCTCTACGACCAGCAGACGATCTGCGGCTGGGCCGAGATCGAGGGCGAGCCCGTCGCCTTCATCGGCAATAACGGCCCCATCACCGCCAAGGGCTCGGTCAAGGCCGCGCAGTTCATCCAGCTCTGCTGCCAGCAGGGCACGCCCATCGTCTACCTGCAGAACACCACAGGCTACATGGTGGGCACCGAGGCCGAGCGCGGCGGCATCGTCAAACATGGCTCGAAGATGATCCAGGCGGTGGCCAACGCAACCGTGCCGCAGATCACCATCGTGATCGGCGGCAGCTTCGGCGCCGGCAACTACGGCATGTGCGGCCGCGCCTATGATCCGCGCTTCATCTTCGCCTGGCCCAACAGCCGCACCGCCGTCATGGGCGGCGAGCAGGCTGCGGGCGTGATGAAGACCGTGACCGAGCAGAAATTCCTGCGCGAGGGCAAGGAGCCGCCGCACGCTGAGATCGACAAGATGTACAAGGGTATCGTCGACCAGTTCGACCGCGAATCGACGGCGCTGTACGGCACCGCCCATCTGTGGGACGACGGCATCATCGATCCGCGCGACACGCGGCGCATCCTCGCCTTCACCTTGTCCATTGCCCGCGAATCGATCGTGCGGCCGCTCAATCCCATCACCTTCGGCGTCGCAAGGATGTAAGCGATGAAATTCACGCCCGAACACGAGGCCTTGCGCCAGACCTGGAAGACGCTGATCGATCGCGAGATCAATCCCAACGTCGACGAATGGGAGAAGGAAGGCGCCTTCCCCGCCCACGAGCTGTTCAAGAAGATGGGGGATGCCGGCCTTCTGGGCGTCGACAAGCCCGTTGAGTACGGCGGCTCGGGCCTCGACTTCTCCTACGCCATGATCTGCTCGGAATCGCTCGGCCTGGTGAATGGCGGCTCGATCCCCATGGCGACCGGCGTGCAGATCTCCATGGCGACGCCTGCCCTCGCCCGCTACGGCAGCGACGAACTGCGCCAGGAATTCCTGGCGCCGTCGATCAGTGGCGACTACGTCGCCTGCCTCGGCGTGTCGGAGACCGGCGCGGGGTCGGACGTCGCCTCGATCAAGACCACGGCGCGCCGCGTCGGCGGCGACTGGGTGATCAACGGCGGCAAGATGTGGACCACCAACGGCGCGCAGGCCGACTGGATGTGCCTTTTGGCCAATACCGGCGACGGCCAGGTCCACAAGAACAAGTCGTTGATCGTGGTGCCGATGGCGACCAAGGGCGTCCAGATCGTGAAGAAGCTCGACAAGCTCGGCATGCGCGCCTCGGACACCGTTCAGACCTTCTTCGACGAGGTGAAGGTGCCGGTGCGCTACACGATCGGCGAGCCGGGCTCGGGCTTCATCTACCAGATGCAGCAGTTCCAGGAGGAGCGGCTGTGGGCCGGTGCCGGCACCTTGATGGGCTGCGACCGCATCATCAACGCCACCATCGAATACACGCGCGAGCGCAAGGTGTTTGGACGGCCATTGCTCGACAACCAGGTGATCCATTTCCGCCTGGCCGAGCTCAAGAGCGAGGTCGAGGCGCTGCGTTCCCTGGTCTATCGGGCCTGCGAGGAATATCTCGCCGGCACCGACGTCACCATGCTGGCCTCGATGGCCAAGCTGAAGGCCGGCCGCCTGCGCCGCGAGGTCTCCGATGCCTGCCTGCAGTACTGGGGCGGCGCGGGTTACCTCTGGGACAATCCCGTGGCGCGCAGCTACCGCGACGGCCGGCTCGGCTCGATCGGCGGCGGCGCCGACGAGGTCATGCTGCAGATCATCTCCAAGCTGATGGGCACGCTGCCCCGTCTGGGCAATCGTTAGGAGACGGCCCGTGCAATTCACCCCCGAACACACCGAGATCCGCCGCACGCTGCGTGCCATCATCGACAAGGACATCAATCCGCATGTCGACAAGTGGGAGGAGGACGGCCTCTTCCCCGCCCACGAGGTCTTCAAGAAGCTGGGCGATGCCGGACTCTTGGGCATCAACAAGCCGACGGAATACGGCGGCATGGGGCTCGACTATTCCTACGCCATGGTGATGGCCGAGGAGCTCGGCCATATCAATTGCGGTTCCGTGCCCATGGCGATCGGCGTGCAGACCGACATGGCCACCCCCGCCCTCGCCCGCTACGGCAACGACGACCTGCGCAAGGAATTCTTGGCGCCGTCGATCGCCGGCGACTATGTCGCCTGCCTCGGCGTCTCCGAGGTCGGCGCCGGTTCCGACGTCGCCTCGCTCAAGACCACGGCCAAGCGGGTCGGCGGCGACTGGATCATCAACGGCGGCAAGATGTGGACGACTAACGGCACGCAGGCCGACTGGATGTGCCTGCTGGCCAACACCGGCGAGGGGCCCGTTCACAAGAACAAGTCGCTGATCGTGGTCCCGATGAAGACCAAGGGCGTCCAGGTCGTGAAGAAGCTCGACAAGCTCGGCATGCGCTCGTCAGACACCGCTCAGATCTTCTTCGATGAGGTGAAGGTGCCGGTGAAGAACACCATCGGCCAGGAAGGCATGGGTTTCGTCTACCAGATGCAGCAGTTCCAGGAGGAGCGCCTGTGGGGCGCGATCTCCGCCGTGGTCGGCATGGAGCGCCTGATCGACCAGACGGTAGAATACACCCGCGAGCGCAAGGTGTTCGGCCGGCCCCTGCTCGACAACCAGGTGATCCATTTCAAGCTCGCCGAGTTCCGCACCGAGGTCGAACTGGTGCGCTCACTCTGCTATCGCGCCTGCGAGGAGTATCTCGACGGCACCGACGTCACCATGCTGGCCTCGATGGCCAAGCTGAAGGCCGGTCGCATGCTGCGCCTGGTGACCGACGGCTGCCTGCAATACTGGGGAGGCGCGGGCTACCTCTGGGAATCGCCCACCGCCCGCTCGTTCCGCGATTCGCGGCTGGCCTCGATCGGCGGCGGCGCCGACGAGGTCATGCTGCAGATCATTTCCAAGCTCATGGGTACGCTGCCGCGTCTGGAGAACCGATCATGATTCTTCTGGACCGCGCGCGTCTCGCGCGCCTCATGAGCGCGCGAGACGCGCGCGGTCCGGAAGAGCCTGAGGCCGTTCAGGGAGTTCGCAATGTCTGAATTCGCGTCCAAGTACGAGACCCTGCTGCTGCGTCGCGAGCGCTCGCGCCTGTACGTCACGCTGAACCGGCCCGAGGTCAAGAACGCGCTCAACCCGACCTTGATTGGCGAGCTGCGCGCCGTGTTCGGCATCCTGCGCGACCGCCGCGACATCAAGGTCGTGATCCTGCGCGGCGCCGGTGGCACCTTCTGCGCCGGCGCCGACCTCAAGAACATGGAGCAAAGCATCACGGAGAGGCGGCCGGGCGAACGCGATCCGATCGCGCTCAACAACCGTGAATACGGCACCTTCCTCGAGATGGTGAACACCACGCCGCAGGTCGTGGTCGCGGCCGTCGAAGGCTACGCCATCGCCGGCGGCTTCGGCCTGCTCTGCGTCTCCGACGTGGCGATCTGCACCGAGGATGCGGGCTTCGCCATGAGCGAGACGGCGATCGGCATCGTGCCGGCCCAGATCGCGCCCTTCGTCGCCGCCCGCATCGGCGTGCCGCAGACGCGCCATCTCGCGCTGACGGCGGCGCGCTTCAAGGGACCGGAGGCGCAGCGCCTCGGCATCGCCCATCATCTGGTGAAGGATTCGGCGGCGCTCGACGCCAAACTGGAAGAGATCTTGAAACAGATCGATCGATGCGCACCTCTGGCCAATGCGCTGACGAAGGCCGTGGTGATGAAGGTCGGCAGTGAGCCGCTGTCCTCGGTGCTCGATTTCGCCGCCGACCGATTCGCCGAGGCCCGTCGCAGTCCCGAGGCCGCCGAAGGCCTGCGCGCCTTCGCCGAGAAGAGGCAACCGAAATGGGTGACCGAGTGATCGCTACCCGCGCGCTCGACCTCCCTGCCCGCACCGGCTCGGACTATCCGGCGCCGCACAATGCGCCCTGTCTCGAACGCGTTCGCCGCGCGCTGGGCGACGCCTTCGGGCTCTCGCAGTTCGGCGTCAACCTGCTCGACCTGCCGCCCGGCACGTGGTCGTCGCAGCGGCACTGGCACGAGCGGCAGGACGAGTTCGTCTACGTGCTCGAAGGCGAGGTCGTTCTGGTAACCGACGAGGGCGAAACCGTGCTGACGCCGGGCATGACGGCAGGTTTCCGCGCCGGCTCGGGCAATGGCCATCACCTCGTCAATCGCTCGGACCGGACCGCGCGCGTGCTCGAAGTCGGCACCCGCACCGTCGAGGAGGTCGCGACCTATTCCGACATCGACATGATGGTGCGCGAAGATGCCAGCGGCTGGGGCTATTTCACCAAGGACGGACGGCCGCTGAAATGAGCTTTGCCAAAGTCCTGGTCGCCAATCGCGGCGAGATCGCCTGGCGCGTCATGCGCACCGCCAGGGCGATGGGGTGTCGCACCGTCGCGGTCTATTCCGATGCCGACAAGGAGGCGCCGCACGTCTCCTATGCCGACGAGGCCGTGCACATCGGTCCGTCGCCGGTCGGCGAGAGCTATCTCAGCATCGACCGCATCCTGGAGGCCGCGCACAAGTCGGGCGCCGATGCGGTCCATCCCGGCTACGGCTTCCTGTCGGAGAACGAGACGTTTGCGGCGGCTTGCGAGAAGGCCGGCCTGGTCTTCATCGGCCCGCCGCCGGCCGCTATCGCCGCCATGGGCAACAAGGCCGCCGCCAAGCGGCGCATGATCGATGCAGGTGTGCCCTGCGTGCCGGGTTACCAAGGCGCCGACCAGAGCGACGCCAACCTCGAGAAGGAAGCGCGCAAGATCGGCCTGCCGGTGATGGTCAAGGCGGCAGCGGGCGGCGGCGGCCGCGGCATGCGCCTGGTCGAGCGCGACGCCGATCTTTTGGAGGCGATCCGCACGGCGCGCACCGAGGCCAAGAGCGCCTTCGCCTCGGGCGAACTCATACTCGAGAAGGCCGTGGTCGACGCGCGCCACGTCGAAATCCAGGTCTTCGCCGACGGCCACGGCAACGTCATCCATCTCGGCGAGCGCGACTGCTCGGTGCAGCGCCGCCACCAAAAGGTGATCGAGGAAGCGCCCTCGCCAGCCGTCGACATCGGCCTGCGCGGCCGCATGGGCGCAGCGGCCGTCGCTGCGGCCCGCGCCATCGGCTATCGCGGCGCGGGGACGGTGGAGTTCCTGCTGGGCGCCGACGACGCGTTCTACTTCCTGGAGATGAACACCCGACTGCAGGTCGAGCATCCGGTGACCGAGGCGATCACCGGACAGGATCTGGTGGCCTGGCAGTTCAAGGTCGCGGCCGGCGAGAAGCTGCCGCTCGGTCAGAAGGAACTGGCGTTCGCGGGCCATGCCATAGAGGTCCGGCTTTATGCCGAGGATGCCTATGCCGGCTTCCTGCCGCAGACGGGGCGCATCGACGTCTGGCGCCCGGCCGACGGAGCGGGAGTGCGCATCGACCACGGCATGAAGGAGGGGCTGGCGATCTCGCCCTTCTACGATCCCATGATCGCCAAGGTGATTGCCCACGGCGCCACACGCGAGGAGGCGCGCACGCGGCTGGTGCGGGCGCTGCGCGAGACCGTCGTGCTCGGCCCGATCACCAACCGGCATTTCCTGATTTGCCTGCTGGAGCATCCGGAGTTCGCCGCTGGCAAGGCGACGACAGCGTTCCTCACCAAGCACGCGTTCGCTGCACCCGCGGTCAGCGATGCCCACTGGCAGCTCGCCGCCGACCTCCTGTGGCGGCAGTCGGCCGCACGTTATCCAGAGACGCTGCGCGGCTGGCGCAACTCCAATCCCGAGCCGACGCCAATCCGGCTGGCGGTCGGCGACACGGAGCGCCTGCTCCAGGCGCCTGCCGCCGGCGGCGTCGAGGAGCACGGAGCGTTCCACATCGACGGCGACGACATCGTCGTCGACCTTGACGCCTTCACCGTCCGCTTCACAGACCGCACCTACGCGCCGCCGGCCGCCGCGGCGGCCGGTAGCGACGGCAAGCTGCGGGCGCCGATGGACGGCAAGATCGTCGCCATCAACGTTGCGGCCGGCGACAGTGTCAGCAAGGGCCAGACGCTGATCGTGCTGGAGGCCATGAAGATCCAGCACCAGCTCAAGGCCGCGCTCGACGCCAAGGTCGAATCGGTGGCGGTCAAGGAAGGCCAGCAGGTGTCCAATCGGACGGTCCTCGTGACGATGGCGGCCGATGCCGCTGCACATTGAGAAGGTTTCACACAGCTACGGCACCGTCGAAGCACTGGCGGATATCGAGCTCGACATCGCCGATGGCGAGACCGTCGCGCTGATCGGCCCATCCGGCTGTGGCAAGTCGACCTTGCTCGGCATCGTCGGCGGCCTGCTCGAGCCCACGGCCGGCCGCGTCACCTTCTCAGGGCAGATGCCCAGCGATTCGCTCAACCCCTTCACCTACATCTTCCAGGATTTCGCCCTGCTGCCTTGGCGCAGCGTCGCCGACAATGTCGGTCTCGCCCTCGAACATCGCGCCTTGTCCGCCGCCGAGCGACGCGAGCGCATCGCCGCGGCATTGGCGCTGACCGGCCTCACCGAGTTCGCCGCGGCCTATCCCAAACAGCTTTCGGGCGGCATGCGCCAGCGCGTCGGCATCGCCCGCGCCCTGGTCGTGCGGCCGGCGGTGCTGCTGCTCGACGAACCCTTGTCGGCCCTCGACGCCCAGACGCGCGAGCTGCTGATGGAGGACCTTCTGGCCATCTGGGCCCGCGAGAAGAGCACGCGCGTCTACGTCACCCACAATCTCGAGGAAGCGGCCCGCCTCGCCGACCGCGTCGTCGTCCTGTCGCGTCGCCCCGGCCGCATACGCGAGGTGATCGCAATCGACGTGCCGGTGGCCGAGCGCGGCCAAGCCAGGCATGCGACCCTGCTTGTCGAGGTGCACAAGAAACTATGGTCGCTGATTCGCGACGAGGTCGTCACCGCCGACCGCGAGATGCAGCATGTCTGACCAGCGGTCTGACCGCCAACCCGTTCCCTTCCGCGGCGGCGGCTTCAATCCCATGCCGCGCCGCCTGCTGCCCTGGCTGGTGTTCTTCCTGCTGATCGCGGCCTGGCAGGCCGCATCGAGCGCGGGCCTGCTGCCGGCGCTGTTCATGCCGAGCCCGGCTGCCATCGTGAACGCCCTGGTCGAGCTATGGCTGAACGGCACCCTGGTCGAGCACGTTACGGCGTCGCTGAAGCGCATCATCCCCGGCTGGATCATCGGCACGGGCGCGGGTCTCGCGGTCGGACTCGCCATGGGCATTTTCTCCGCCACGCGCGCGGCCGGTCTGCCGATCGTGTCGGCGCTGTTTCCCATTCCCAAGATCGCCCTGCTGCCGCTCCTGATCCTGTGGTTCGGCATCGGCGAGCCGTCCAAGGTCGCGACCATCGCGCTCGGCGTGTTCTTCCCGACGGTGATCTCGGCCTACAGCGCCTGCGATTCGGTTCCGCGTAACCTGATACGCATGGCGCAGAGTTTCGGCCTACCGGCCACCGACATCGTCGCCAAGATCATCGTGCCCGGGTCGATGCCCGGCATCCTGGCGGGCTTCCGCATCTCCGCCTCGGTGGCGCTGCTGCTGGTGGTGGCGGCCGAGATGATCGGCGCGCAGTACGGCATCGGCGCCTTCGTGCTGCAGGCCGGCAACCTGATGCAGACCGACCAGCTCATGGCCGGCGTGGTCATGCTGTCGGTGCTGGGCCTGCTGATCGCCTGGGGACTTGGCATCGTGGAACGTTCCGTGCTCCGCTGGCGCTAGGGAGGAGCCAACAATGCTGCGCAGACAACTGCTTGCCGCCACTCTTGTAATGGCGGCGGCGCCGGCCTTCGGCCAGGCCTATCCGAACAAGCCGATCACCATGATCGTACCCTTCGCCGCCGGCGGCCCGACCGACCTGATCGCCCGCATCGTCGGCGAGCGCATGGGCAAGGAGCTCGGCCAGCAATTCATCATCGAGAACGTCACGGGCGCGGCCGGCACCATCGCCATGGCCAAGCTCGCGCGCTCGGCGCCCGACGGCTACACGATCGGCATCGGCCATGTCGGCACCAACGTCGCCAACGCCGTGATCTACACCAAGCTCGGCTTCGACCTTTTGGGCGACCTCGAGCCGATCGCCCGCCTGCCGGCCAACGGCATGCTGGTCGTGTCGTCCAACAACGTGCCGGCCAAGTCCCTGAAGGAGCTCGTCGAATACCTGAAGGCCAACCCCGACAAGGTGTCGGGCGGCACCGCGGGAATCGGCTCGGGCGCGCATCTCGGCGCGCTCGCCTTCAACAAGGCGACCGGCGTCAGCTACCAGCTGGTGCCCTACCGCGGCACCGGCCCCGCCATGCAGGACCTGCTCGCCAATCAGATCCAGGTGATGGTCGACCAATCGGCGAATTCCCTGCCGCAGGTCCAGGCCGGCAAGATCCGCGCCTATGCCGTGACCTCGGCCAAGCGTTCGCCCGCCATGCCCGACATTCCGACCGCGGCCGAAGCGGGCTATCCGATGGAAGTGTCGATCTGGAACGGCCTGTGGGCGCCGAAAGGCACGCCCAAGGACATCATCGACAAGCTGAACGCCGCGGCCGTCACCGCGCTCGCCGACCCCGCCGTGCGCAAGCGCATGGACGAGCTCGGCCTCGACACGCCGACGCCCGAGCAGATGAAGCCTGCGGCCTTCGCCGCCTTTCAGAAGGCCGAGCTCGCTTACTGGAAGCCGATCCTCGAAGCCGCCGGCGTCAAGGCCGAGTGAGATGGCAGCTCTGCGCAGTGAGGGTTGTGTCACTGACCTCGACTGCCATCTTGACCTTAGTTCTTGACTTTTATGAACTTAAGTTATAATATCGGAGCGTTGCGTCGCTTCCCGCACGCTCCCGCTCTATGCATCGTTC
>NZ_BKAJ01000091.1 GCF_007992495.1 Reyranella soli | reverse complement strand
CACCTTGCCGTCAAAATCTCTGTGGCGAGCCACTAGCCGGTCGGCACCAATGTCACGGCGACACCGTAGGAGTGCGAATCGCCGCCCAGGATGACGCCGCGCAACGGGCTGACGTCGGAGAAGTCGCGGCCCCAGGCGACGGCGACATGGTCCTCCTTCGCCACTAGGTCGTTGGTCGGGTCGAGATGGACCCAGCCCGCGGCCTCGCCGCACCACACGGCGACCCAGGCGTGGCTGGCGTCGGCGCCGCGCAGGGCGATCTCTTCCTTGGAGTGAACGGTGCGGATGTAGCCCGAGACGTAGGCGGCGGCGAGGCCGTGCGCGCGCAAGGCGGCGATCTCGACATGGGCGAAGTCCTGGCAGACGCCCGCCTTGCCGGCGAACACCTCGGCCAAGGGCGTGCTGATGTCAGTGGCGCCGGGATGGTATTCGAAGTCCTTCTTGATGCGCGAGGTGAGCTCGCGCGCCGCTTCGAGGATCGGCCGGCCGGGCTTCAACGATTGGGCGCCATAGGCCTTCAACGCCTCGACGACCGGCACCAGCGGCGATTCGTGGACGAATTCGCTCGCTTCGACCTCGACCGGAAAACCGTTGCCGTTCAGGGCTGCCCGCACGTCTTCCCAGGCCGGCGTCGAGGCGGCCGGCGGTGGATCGGGGAAACGCACGTCGACCGACGCGCGCACCTCTATGTCAAAGCGGTTGTGCGGCTTGTCGAGGCGATAGATGTCGATGCTGTTGCCGAAATGGTCGATGTGCTGCACCGCCAGTGCCGGGATCGGGCTGGTCTCGATGCTGATCGCGCCGACCGTCTGGCCGGCAAAGGCACGGACGCGCAGATGGGCGATGTGCTGCGCCGAATCGACGGTGCTGGCGTAGGTGTAGGACGTGCGATGGGAGAGCAGGTACTTCATGCCGCTCCTCCTAGGCCGTCGACGAGCCGACGGCCTGCGCCGCCGGAACATGGGAGAAGTAGGCGCGTGTGATCGCCTCGGAGAGCCCGTCGAGCCGGCGGTCAGTCTCGTCGGCGAGATCGCGCAGCAGGGCGAGGGCCAGGCCTTCGTGACGCCACACCTGCTCGTCGCCGGCGAACTGCTTTACGCCGGAGGCGAGATCATGGTCGAGCGTCGACGGCAGCGCCGGCACGCGTGTGCCCGAGACGCGCGCGAGATAGTCGAGATGGCCCTCGATGGCGCGCAGCTGGAAGGCGAGCGAGCGCGGGTTGCTGTCGTCGAGGATGACCAGATCGAGGACGGGCGCCGGCTGGAGCTGGCCGAGATAGCGCGTGCGGTAGGTGATGGTGCTGTCGCAGAGCTCGAGCGCGACCCACATCGAGGCCTCCCAGTCGATCGGCGACTGGGCGAAGGGGCTGAGCGCGCCGGTCGCCACGAACTGCGCACGTTCCAGGCGCCGTCCGAGGTCGAGGAAGCGCCAGCCCGTGCCGCGCGTCATGTTCTCCTGGGCGAGGCCCGACAGGATGGCGACGAACTGCACGACCTCGTCGAGGGCGGCGAGCAGCGGATCGAGCTGGCCGCGCGCCGCCGTCAGGCGATGGCGAACCTCGGCCATCACCGGGCCGGCCGCCGTGATCATGTCGACCGAGAAGCGCTCGCGCATGGAGCTGGTCAGGCGCTGGATGGCATCGAGCACGGTCGCCAGGCCGCGATTGTCGGCGCCGACCGCAGCGAGGCCCTGCTGGAAGGCGGTATTCTCCGGCGCCGAGAGGGCTGCGCCCTGGTCCATCAGGTTGGCCTGGCTCAGCAGGCGGCCGAGCAGGCGCAATTCGAGAGCGTCGCGCGGGCTCACCGCGCCGGTCGCCACCTTGGTCGCCGTGGTGCGCAGCAAGCGCGCGTCGTTGTCGAGGCGCTCGATGTAACGGCCGAGCCAGTAGAGATTGTCGGCAACGCGGCTTTGCAGGTCGGCGCCACCACGCTCGACCGAGAGCTGGTGGAAGCGTCGCGTCGAGGGGAGCTGCACGTCGGCTGCGTCCTCGGCCAGTACCCAGACGTCCTTCAGCGTGCCGTTGAGCCGGCCGAGCGAGCGCAGGCAGGTGTCGCCGACGGGCTCGCGTGCCAAGCCGCCCGGCAGTACGCGGTAGGAGGGGCCTTCCGCGCTCACGAACACGCGCATCACCATGGCGGCCGGTGCCAGGTTCTTGCCGTCCCATTTGGGGCTGAGCGAAGGCGTCACCGGATACTGCGCCACGAAGTGGCCCGGCTGGGCGCGGATGCGCTCCTCCAGCGCCTTGCGCTCGGACGGCTCCAGCATGCCGACGACGATCGGCTCGCGATCGGCCTCCAGGCAGGGCCGCACGATCATCAGGTCGAGGTTGGCCAGCGCAAAGGTGAGCGCTGCGGGCTCGCCCAGCCACCACACGTCGAGCGACGGCAGTTGCAACGGCTGGCCGAGCAGCCTTTCGCTCAGCCGCTCGAGGAACGGCATCATGGCCGGCGTCTCGACCACGCCCGAACCCAGCGCATTGGCGAGCGAGATTGCGCCGGTGCGCGTGGTTTCGACCAGGCCGGTGACGCCGAGTGCTGAATCGGCGCGCAGCTCGAGCGGGTCGGCAAAGGAGCTGTCGAGGCGGCGCAGCAGCATGTGCACCGGCCGCAGGCCGGCCAGGGTCTTGATCGAGACGGCGCCGTCGCGCGCCACCAGGTCGCCGCCTTCGACCAGCGGCACGCCGAGCACGCGCGAGAGGTAGACGTGCTCGAAGTAGGTTGCCGACAGCGAGCCCGGCGTCAGCACGGCCATGTTGGGCTGCGCCACGCCGGTTGGCGCCATGGCGAGCAGGGAATCGTGCCAGTGGTCGACGAACGGCCGCAGGTGCCGCACCGGAATGGAGCGGAAGGCCTCGGGCAGGCTTCTTGCCAGCACACGGCGCATCTCGATGGCGTAGCCGATGCCCGACGGAACCTCGGTATGGTCGGCCAGCACGTGCCAGCGGCCGCTGCTCAGCCGCACCAGGTCGACGGCATAGTGGGAGAGATACCGCGTCGGCGCCTTGCCGTCGGTGACGCGGCAGGGCCGCTGGTAGTGCCGGTTGGCATGGACCAGCATCGGCGGCAGCAGGCGGTCCTTCAACACGCTCTGCGGGCCGTAGAGATCGGCCAGGACGGCGTCGAGCAGGTGGGCGCGCTGGATGACGCCGCTTTCGATCTCCGACCATTCGTCGGGCGTGATCACGAATGGCAACGGGTCGAACGTCCAGCGCTGCGCGCCGCGGTCGTCGAGCAGGTTGACCGTGGCGCCCGATTCCTCGAGCTGCCGGCGCGCGCTCTCGACGCGCTCGCCGAGACCCCCGGGCAGCGCTCGGATGACGCTTAAAATGCCTTGCCAGTGATAGCGGATCGACTTCTGGCCGGTGACCAGCTCGTCATATGCGCTTGCCGGCGAGGATGAGAGGCCGCGCAAAGACTCCATGGGCCCGCGGGAGAAGTGAACAGGAGGGGTCAGAATCGCATGGGGAGAGGGTGGGGTCTACCCGGCCGTCTCAGACCTCCTCCCCCGTCATACGGGGGAGGATAGAGGAGGGGGCAGGCAACAGGCGAGGTGCCGCCGGTTTCAGATCATGGACTTGGAGAGGCCGCCTATGTGGCTTTCCCCCTCCTGTATCCTCCCCCGTAAGACGGGGGAGGAGAAGAAAACGCTGAGCTCGGGAGAGGAAAGAGGCAGGGCGCTATGCCCGTCTCAAATCCAGCGTCAGCGGATGCTCCGGATTGTCGATCGGCCGCGGCTCGGGCATGTCGCCCGGCGAATGGCCGATCGGGAAGAAGCGGGCGCGGCGCCGGGCCTCGGCTTCGTTGGCGTTGACCGGCATGCGGTCGTAGCTGCGGCCGCCGGGATGGGCCACGTGATAGCTGCAGCCGCCAAGCGACCGGCCGTTCCAGGAATCGTGGATGTCGAACACGAGCGGCGCATGGATGCCGATGGTGGGATGCAGCGCATTGGCCGGCTGCCAGGCGCGATAGCGAACGCCGGCGACGTATTCGCCGACCGTGCCGGTGGCGCGCAGCGGCACGCGCCAGCCGTTGCAGGAGATGACATGGCGCTGCTCGTTCAGCCCGACCGCTTTGACCTGCAGGCGCTCGACCGAGGAATCGACATAGCGCACGGTGCCGCCGCCACCGGGCTCCTCGCCCAGCACATGCCAGGGTTCGAGCGCGTGGCGCAGCTCGAGCTCGATGCCGCGCTGCGCGATGTCGCCGATCTTGGGAAAGCGGAACTCGAAGTGCGGTGCGAACCAGTCGGGCGAGAAGCGGTACCCGGCCTCTGAAAGATCGGCCAGCACATCCGAAAAATCCTGCCAGACGAAGTGCGGCAGCATGAAGTCGTCGTGCAGTCGCGTACCCCAGCGCGTCAGCGTGCGCTCGTACGGCCGATCCCAGAATTTGGCGACCAGGCCGCGCAGCAGCGCCTGCTGGGCCACGCTCATGCGCCAGTGCGGCGGCATCTCGAAGGCGCGCAGCTCGAGCAGCCCGCGCCGGCCCGACGCCGCGTCGGGTGTGAACAGCTTGTCGATGCAGAACTCGGTGCGATGGGCGTTGCCCGTGGCATCGACCAGCAGGTTGCGGAAGATGCGGTCGACCAGCCAGGGCGGCGCCTGTTCGCCGGACTTGATCTGGCGGAAGGCGATCTCGAGCTCGTGGAGCGCATCGTTGCGCGCCTCATCGACGCGCGGATGCTGGCTGGTCGGGCCGATGAACAGGCCGGAAAACAGATAGGACAGCGAGGGATGGTTGAGCCAGTAGCCCAAAAGGCTCTTCAGGAGATCAGGCCGGCGCAGTAGTGGCGAATCCGCCGCTGACGGTCCGCCAAGGGTCACATGGTTGCCGCCGCCGGTACCGGTGTGGCGGCCGTCGATCATGAACTTCTGCGCGCCGAGCCGCGTGGTGCGGGCTTCCTCGTAGACGATCTCGGTTTTGTCCACGAGTTCGCGCCAGTTCATCGAGGGATGGATATTGACCTCGATGACGCCGGGGTCGGGCGTGACACTGAAGTGGTTGATCCGTGGATCGGAGCCCGGTGGCGGATAACCCTCGATGAACACCGGCTGGCCGAGTTCCTCGGCGGTGTCCTCGACGGCGGTGACGAGGTCGAGATAGTCCTCGGTGCGCTCGGTCGGCGGCATGAAGACGAAGAGATGGCCGTCGCGCGGCTCGAAGGAGATCGCGGTGCGCACGATGTTGCCGGCCGAATGGCCGACACCGGGATGCTGTCCGAGATCGGGCGCCAGCGCACGCCGCCAGGCCTCGCGTCGCGCCTCACCGTCGCCGTTGCTGTCGTCGGGCCGGCCGCGCTCCTGGCGTCGCAGCACCGGCGCGCGCCGGAAGGCATCGAGTGGTGGCAGGGCGGGATGCGACACCATGGGATCGGGCTCGACCATGACATCCATGTCCGCCGGCGCAGCCCACGGCAGCGAATCGAGCGGCAGGCGGTAGCCGAGCGGCGAATCGCCGGGGATCAGGTAGCACTTCTCCGAGCGCAGGAACCACGGTCCGCTGCGCCAGCGGCCGCGGCCGTTGTGCTCGCGTTGAATGGGCAGCACCGTGCCGACGGGGCTCTCCAATCCTTTCTCGAACACCCGCGCCAAACGCTCGCGCTCCAGCGGGTCCTTCATCTTGGCGTCATCGACCGCGACGTTGCTGGGCAGTCGCCGCTCGCGCCACAGGTAGTACCAGGTGTCCTCGAAGGCGCCGAAGAGATAGCCGGGATCGAGCTGCAGGCGTTGCGCGAAGGCGAGCGCAAAGCGATGCGCGATCTCCGGCGTGGCGCCCGTCGGCTTGTCCTCCAGGGCATAGAGATGGGCGTCGCGCCAGATCGTCTCGCCGTCCTTGCGCCAATGGCAGTTGAGCGCCCAGCGCGGCAGCTGCTCGCCGGGATACCACTTGCCTTGGCCGAAATGCAGCAGCGGCCCGGAGGCGAAGCGGTCGGCGAGCTTGCGGAACAGCACGCCCGCCTTGCGCCGCTTCTCCGGCCCCAGCGCCAGCGTGTTCCATTCGGCGCCGTCCATGTCGTCGATCGACACGAAGGTCGGCTCGCCGCCCATGGTCAGCCGCAGGTCGTGCTTGCCGATGTCGCCCTCGATCGCCTCGCCGACGGCAAGAAGCCCGGCCCACTGCTCGTCGCTGTAGGGCTTGGTGGTGCGCGGCGTTTCGCGCACGCGCGTCACCTTCATGTCGTAGGAGAAGGTGACCTCGCTCTCGTCGACCGCGCCTTCGATCGGCGCCGCGCTCGACGGCTCGGGCGTGCAGGCGAGCGGGATGTGGCCCTCGCCGGTCAGCAGGCCCGAGGTCGGGTCGAGGCCGATCCATCCTGCTCCCGGCAGGTAGATCTCGCACCAGGCATGGAGGTCGGTGAAGTCGTGCGTCGGGCCTTCCGGTCCGTCGAGCGGCTTCTCGTCGGGCATGAGCTGGATCAGGTAGCCCGAGGCGAAGCGCGCCGCGAAGCCGAGATGACGCATGATGGTGACCAGAAGCCAGCCGGTGTCGCGGCACGAGCCCTTGGCGAGGCCGAGCGTCTCCTCGCAGCTCTGCACGCCCGGCTCCATGCGCACGATGTAGCCGATCTCCTTCTGCAGGCGCGCGTTCAGGCCGACGATGAAGTCGACGGTGCGCTGCTTGGAGCGATCGACCTTGGCGAGCCAGGCCGCGAGCAGCGGACCCGGCGGCTCGACCTTGCGGAACGGCGCGATCTCGGCGGCGAGCGAGGGATCGTAGGCGAACGGCCACTGCTCTGCCTCGGGCTCGAGGAAGAAGTCGAACGGATTGATCACCGTCATGTCGGCGACCAGGTCGACCACCACCTCGAAGCGGTCGGTCTTCTCGGGGAACACCAGGCGGGCGAGATGATTGCCCTGCGGATCCTGCTGCCAATTGATGAAGTGCTGCTTGGGTTCGATCCGCAGCGAATAGGACAGGATCGCAGTGCGGGAATGCGGGGCGGGACGCAGGCGCACGATCTGGGGACCGAGCGCCACCAGTCGGTCGTAAGTGTAGGTCGTCCGATGATGCAGCGCGACGTGGATGCTCATGCCGACCCGCCCAATTCCGCTCTACAGGTACACTTAGCAAGTGACATGCCAGCGTCAAACGTCAGAAGTTAGGGCATGAGCAACTACTTCGACCTTACGGGCAAGGTCGCCCTAGTGACGGGTGGCAGCCGCGGCCTGGGCTACCAGATGGTGAAGGCGTTTGCCGCCCACGGCGCCGACGTCTTCGTCACCAGCCGCAAGCTGGACGCCTGTGAGAAGGTCGCCGCCGAGGTGCGGGTCATGGGCCGCCGGGCCGGGACCTATGCCTGCAACGTCGCCAATTGGCATGAGCTCGAGGGCCTGGCCGACGCGGCCTACGCCGCCTTCGGCAAGGTCGATATCCTGGTGAACAATGCCGGTTCCTCGCCGCTGGCGCCCTCGTCGCTGGAGACGCCCGAACAGCTCTTCGACCGCATCGTGTCGCTGAATTTCAAGGGTCCGTTCCGCCTGATGTCCCTGGTCGGCAGCCGCATGGCGGCTGGTGAGGGCGGCTCGATCATCAATATTTCCAGTGCCGGGGCGCTGCGGCCACGGCCGCAGATCGCGCCCTATGCCGGCGCCAAGGCGGCGCTGAACGCCATCACCGAGGCCTTTGCCTTCGAGTACGGGCCCAAGGTCCGGGTCAACACCATCTCGCCCGGCCGCTTCCTGACCGACGTCTCCAAGGCCTGGAGCGAGGAGCATAAGCTCAACCCAACGGCCGCCCTCAGGCGCAGCGGCAGCCCTGAAGAGATCGTGACGGCCGCGCTCTATCTGGCCTCAGCCAAGTCAAGTTTCACCACCGGATCCTTGGTCCGGGTCGACGGAGGGATTGCCTGATGAAGACCAAAGCTGCCGTTCTCACTGTCTGCGGCGCGCCACGGCCGTTCGCCAAGTCGAAGCCGATCCAGATCGCCGAGCTCGATCTCGATCCGCCGGGCGAGGGCGAGGTTCTGGTCAAGGTGGGCGGCGGCGGGCTTTGCCATTCCGACCTGTCGCTGGTGAACGGCGACCGGCCGCGGCCGGTGCCGATCGTGCTGGGCCACGAGGGCGCGGGCGAAATCGTCGAACTGGGCGCCGGTGTGCACGACGTCAAGGTCGGCGATCATGTCTGCTTCACCTTCAACGTGAGCTGCGGCCGTTGCCGGCGTTGCCTGGAGGGCCGGCCCTATATCTGCGAGCGCTCGGTGACGCCGCGCTCGGCCGGCCAGCTCCTGTCGGGCAATCATCGCCTGCACCTCGACGGCAAGCCGGTGAACCACCAGTCGGGCGTCTCCTGCTACGCCGAGTATGCCGTGGTCGATCGCGGCTCGATCGTGGTGATCGATCCCAGCTTGCCGCTCGACATCGCCGCCCTGTTCGGCTGCGCCGTCGTCACCGGCGTGGGCGCCGTGGTCAACACTGCGCAGATCCGGCCGGGCAGCACGGTGGCCGTCGTCGGCCTGGGCGGCGTCGGCCTGAGTGGCCTGATGGGTGCCGTGTTGGGCGGCGCCAGCCAGATCGTCGCCATCGACCTTTCCGACGAGAAGCTTGGCCTGGCGCGCCAGCTCGGCGCCACTCATACGGTCAACGCCAAGGACGCCGACCACGTGAAGCAGGTGCGCGACCTCACCAACGGCGGCGTCGACTATGCCTTCGACCTTGCCGGTACCATCAAGGCCATGGAGACGGCCTACCTGGTGACGCGCTGGGGCGGCACGACGGTGACGGCTGGCCTGTCGCCGATCGCGGCCGATTTTTCCTTCAAGCAGAGCGTACTGGTCAGCGAGGAGAAGACCATCAAGGGCAGCTACATGGGAAGCTGCGTGCCCGTGCGCGATATCCCGCGTTTCATTTCGCTCTATCAGCAGGGCAAATTGCCGGTCGACCGCATGATGAGCCAACGCATCGGTTTCGACGAGGTCAACGCGGGCTTCGATCGCCTGCAGGACGTGGCAACCGTGCGCCAGGTGCTTGTGCCGCACGGATGATCGGCAACCTCGCCCTCGCCGCATTCATGGTGGGGCTCACGGTCGTCGTGCATTTTGCCGGGTTGCTGCTGTTGATCCGGCTGCTGCGCGCCCGCGGGCATCGCTTCCGGGCGCACGAAAGCGCGATCGGCCAGGGCGCGGCCATTGTGGTCGTCGTGTTGGGGCTGGTCGGCATTCATACCGCGGAGATCTGGCTTTACGCCGTCGTGTACTTCATCCAGGGCGCGCTAGCCGATTTCGAAGCGGCGCTCTATTTCTCCACGACCAGCTTCACGACCATCGGCTACGGCGACGTCGTGCTCGACAAGCAGTGGCGCCTGGTGAGCGCCATCGAGGGCGCCAACGGCCTGCTGCTGTTCGGCTGGTCGACCGCCTTCCTGTTCTCGGTCACTGCGCGCATGCGCACCCTGGAACACGATTGGCTGGAACATCCGAAGCAGCGGCGGCTGTGAACAGGCTGGCCCCTGGTGACAGAAAGCAAGGAGCAACAGTTGAGCCGCATTTCCATCGCTGCCGAAAGCGCGCTGCAGGATGACGTTCGTGGCCTCATCAAGGAACTGAACGCCACGCTGCTCGAGCTGACGCCGCCGGAATTCGTGTTCCACATGACCGCCGAGCAGATGGCCGAGCCCGACACGACCGTGTTCATCGCGCGCGAGGATGGCCAAGCCGTCGCTTGCGGCGCGCTGAAGCGCCACGCCGACGGGGTCGGCGAGGTGAAGCGCATGTATACGCGGCCGTCGCATCGCGGGCGCAAGATCGGCGCGATGATCGTTGAGCGGGTCGAGGCCCTGGCCCGCCAGGAAGGTCTTAGGCGCCTGGTGCTGGAGACCGGCGACCAGCATCCGGCGGCGTGGACGGTCTACGAACGCGCCGGCTTCACGCGCTGTGGCGCGGTGCTCGATTATCCCGATTCCAAGTGGTCGGTGTTCTACGAGAAGCAGCTCACTCCATCTTCGCGCCACTCGCCTTGATGATCGGCGCCCAGCGTTCGCGTTCGGCGGTGAAATAGGCGGCGGACCGCACCGGGTCGGCATCGGCCACCGGCTCCACCGCCAGCGCCCGCAGCTCGGCCTGCAGCTTCTCGTCGGCCATGATCCTGCGAGTGGCGGCGGCGAGAATGGTCACGACCTCAGGCGGCGCGCCCGCCGGCAATGCGACCGGGTTCACGGTCGAAACGAGCACGTCGGGCAACCCGCACTCCGCGGTGGTCGGCAAGTCGGGCACGACGGAGGTCCGCTTGTCGGCGCACACCGCGAGGTAGCGCGTCTTGCCTGCCTTGTAGTGGCCGAACGTCGTGCCGATAGTGTCGAGCAGCCAGTCGACCTCGCCTGACAGCGTGGCCTGCACGGCGGCATTGTTGCCTTTGTAGGGCACGTGCAATGAGACGAGGTTGCCGGCCTTGAGCTTGAAGAGCTCGCTGCCCAGGTGCCCGATGCTGCCCATGCCGGAGGAGCCGCTACGATACTTGTCGGGGTTCGCCTTCAGCAGGGCGACGAACTCCGGCAACGTCTTCGCCGGCAGGCTGGGATTGCAGGAGATCACCATGGGCACGAAGCCTATGATGAACAGCGTGAAGTCGCGTACCGGATCGTAAGGCGGCTGCGGCATCAGCAGCGGTCCCGTGACCTGTGTCGACGACGAGCCCAGCAGCAGCGTATAGCCGTCGGGTTTCGACTTGGCGACGAGATCGGCGCCGACGATGCCGCCGGCGCCCGCCTTGTTGTCGATCACGACGGGCTGGCCGAGCAGGGCCGCGAGCCGTTCGCCGTAGAGCCGGCCCATCAGGTCGGTCGGGCCACCCGGCGGGAACGGGATCACCAGCCGGATCGGCCGGGATGGATACTTGTCCTGGGCAAGCGCTGGCGCGGCCACCGCTCCGCCGAGGGCGGCCGCGCCGGCCAGCAATTTACGCCTGTTCATGGTTTCCTCCGCGTGACGTCATCTTTCCTGCCGCGCACGCCGGGAGCAACCTTTCGCGATGGCGGATCTACTCCATCTTGGCGCCGCTCGCCTTGATGATGGGCTCCCAGCGCTCCATCTCGCCCGTGAAGTAGGCGGCCGATTTCGCCGCGTCGGCGTCGGCCACGGGCTCGATCGACATGGCGCGCAGGTCGGCCTGCAGCTTCTCGTCCGACATGATCTTGCGGGTGGCGTCGGCGATCGTCTTCACGATCTCAGGCGGCGTGCCGGCGGGAAGTCCGACCGGATTGACGGTCGAGACCAGGACGTCGGGCAGGCCGCAATCGGCCACCGTCGGCACTTCCGGCGCGACCTGCGAGCGCTTCTCGGTGCAGATCGCGAGATAGCGCAGTTTGCCCGACTTGTAGTGGCCGAACGACGTGCCGAACGTGTCGAGCAGCCAGTCGACCTCGCCCGACAGGGCGGCCTGCAGCGCCGGGCTGTTGCCCTTGTAGGGGACGTGCAGCGACACGAGGTTGCCGGCCTTCATCTTGAAGAGCTCGCCGCCCAGGTGGTTGATGCTGCCCATGCCGGACGAGCTGTAGCGATACTTGTCCGGATTGTCCTTCAGGAGCTTCACCAGCTCCGGCAGCGTCTTCACCGGCAGCTCCGGATTGCAGGCGATCACCATCGGCACGAAGCCGATGATGAAGAGCGTGAAATCCTTCACCGGATGATAGGGCGCGTTGGGCATCAGCAGCGGGCTGCTGACCTGTGTCGACGACGAGCCCAGCAGCATCGTGTAGCCGTCGGGCTTCGACTTCGCGACCATGTCGGCGCCGACGATGCCGCCGGCGCCCGCCTTGTTGTCGATCACGACCGGCTGGCCCAGCACGGCCGACAGCTTCTCGCCGTAGCGCCGGCCCAGCACGTCGGTCGGGCCGCCGGGCGGGAAGGGGATCACGAGCTTGATGGGCTTGGATGGGTAGGTGTCCTGGCCGAAGACCGTGGGGGCCGCGAAGCCCGCGCCGGCCAATGCGCCGGCGCCGATCAGCAGTTTGCGTCTGTTCACGATTTCCTCCTCGAGGGGCTGGCCCAGCCCGGTTGTTCCTTGGCGAAGAAGGCGGCGATGCCTTCGCGCGCCTGCGGGCTGGCGAGCCCCAGGCTGATGCTGTCGACGGCACTGGCCATGGCGGCGCGGTGTCCCGCCTCGTCGCTGTGCCAGACGAATTCCTTGGTGCGCTTGACGGCGTCGGGGCCGCTGCGCAGCAGGCCCGCGGTCAGCTTCGCCAGATCCTCGTCGAGTGCGGCCTGGGGCACGGCCCGCGTGATCAGGCCGATGCGATCGGCTTCGACGGCGTCGATGCGCCGGCCGGTCAGGACGAGCTCCATCGCCTTCTTGCGTCCGACGGCGAGAAACAGCGCCATCAGGGCGGGCGAAGGCGGAAAGCCGTGATGTACCTCGGGATAGGCGAACAGTGCCGTGTCCTCGGCAACGGCGATATCGCACCAGCTCGACAGCGTGGCGCCGGCGCCGAAGGCGTATTTCTCGATCACCGCCACGGTCGGGCGCGGGCAGAACCACACCGCCTCGTTCAACGCCCGGAGCTTCTCGTAGGTCGCGACGATGGTGGCGTTGTCGGCGTCCTGCAGGGCGCGCAGGTCGCGCAGTTCGCGGCCGGCGCAGAAGATGCCTCCCCGGCCGCGCACGACGATGACGCGGCAGGCCGGGTCGGCGGCGAGCGCCTTGTAGTGGCCGGTCAGGGCTTCGATCAGGCTGTTGTTCAGCGCGTTGCGATGCGCCGGATTGTCGATCCACAGCGTGGCGACGCCGTTGTCCTGCCGCTCGAGGTCGATCTTGCCGCTCATATCGTTCCTTCCTTGCGCAGGGCCGCGATCCCAGCGTCGTCCAGGCCCAGCTCTTTCTTCAGGATGTCGTCGGTGTGCTCGCCGAGCCGTGGCGGCGCGCCGCCCGGCTCGGCCGGTGTCGCCGAAAGGTTCAGCGGCACGCCCGCCAGTCGCAACGTCCCGCCCGATTTGCGTTCCACGTCCACCACCATCTGCATCGCCGCCACCTGCGGATGGGCCAGCGTCTCAGCGATGTCATTCACGGGCGAACACGGCACATTTGCGGCGTCGAGCAGGCGGACCCACGCTGCCGTTTCGCGTGTCGCAAAGATCTTCGACAGGCCGGCGATCACCGGCTCGCGATTCTCGATGCGCAAGACCGTGGTGGCGTAGGCCGGGTTGCCGCCGAGCTCGGCAGCGCCGATGGCGGTGCAGAGCCGCTGCCAGGCGGCATCGTTGGTGGCGCCCGCCAGCACATAACCGTCACGCGTGCGGAACGCCTGATAGGGCACGATGTGCCACACGCCCGAGCCGTCGCGCGGCGGCAGCTTGCCGGCGAGCGTGTAGGCGGGAATGTGATAACCGAGCAGGGCGATCGCGGTTTCCAGCAGCGAGACGCGGATATGCTGGCCGCTAGCCTTGCCGGCCAGTCGCGCATAGAGCGCCGCCGAGACGCCCGAGAAGGCCAGCATGCCCGTCGCCATGTCGATGAAGGAGGCGCCGGCGCGGATCGGCCCGCCGCCGCGCTCGCCGGTCATCGCCATCATGCCGCTGAAGGCCTGCAGCATCAGGTCGTAGCCCGGCTTGGCGGCTAATGGACCGTCATGGCCGTAGCCGCTGATCGTCACGTGGATCAGGTCGGGCTTGAGCGCGCGCAGCGTCGCGTCGTCGACACCCAGCCGTTCGGCGACGGCCGGCAGGAAACTGTCGATCACGACGTCGCTCTTGCGCACCAGGCCGGCCAGGATCTGCTGGCCGGCGCCGCTTTTGAGATTGAGCGTCATGCCGCGCTTGCCGCGATTGACGCTGAGATAGTTGGCGCTCTCGCCGTCGACCACGGGCGCCCACTTGCGGTTCTCGTCGCCGCCGACATCCTCGACCTTGATGACGTCGGCGCCGAAGTCGGCCAGCAGCTGGCCGCACGATGGCCCTGCCAGCACGCGGCTGAGGTCGAGGACGCGGATGCCCGAGAAGGCGCTCATGTCAGACGCCGCGCACCGTGGCGGTGCGCTTCTCCCGCCAGGCATTGTGCGCTTCCTTTGAATCTTCGGTCTGGCTCAGCGCCATGAAGCGGTAGACGTCGACCTCGGACGCATCCTGGATGTTCGGGATGTCCAGGCCCTTGGTCAGCGATTCCTTGGCGATCCGCGCCGCGAGCGGCGGCAGGGCCGCGATGTCGTCCGCCACCTTGAGCGCGCGCTCCATCAGCTCGGCGTGCGGCACCAGCCATTGGGCGAGGCCGATGCGATAGGCCTCGGTGGCGTCGATCGGATGGCCGAGGGCGGCGCGCATGGCGTTGCCCTTGCCGACCCAGCGCGCCAGTCGCACGGCGCCGCCGTAGGCCGGCATGATGCCCAGCCGCACCTGGGGCAGGCGCCATTCGGCGCGGTCGGACGCCACGATCAGGTCGCAGCAGTAGGTCGCGATGCAGCCAATGCCGATGGCGTAGCCGTTGACCGCGGCGATCACCGGCTTGGGGAAGTCGGTCAAAAGATTGGCGACGAACTTGCGCCAATGAGGGATGCCGGTGATGAAGGCCGCGGGAGACGCCACGGTATGGGTGTCGGTGTCGGCCAGGTTGGCGCCGGCTGAGAAGGCGCGGCCCTTCTCGTCACCCGTGAGGATGACGCAGCGGACCTCGTGATTCTTCTCCAGCTCGGCAAGCTTGGATTCGAGGCCTTCGTTGAAGTCCTCGTCCCAGGCGTTGCGCGCCTCGGGACGGCTCAAGGTCAGGATGGCCACGTGGCCGCGGATCTCGCTCAGCAAAGGCATGTCTTCCTCCTATCGACCCTTCCATTGCGGAGGGCGCTTTTCGCGGAAGGCCCGCATGCCTTCCATCGCGTCTTCGCTCTCGAACACCGGCTTGAAGCGGGCGAGCGCGAGCTCCAGGGCGGACACCGTGTCGAGGCCCGCCGTCTCGTAGAGCATGGCTTTGGTCGCCGCGACGCTGAGCGGCGCGGCGGCGCAGAGGTCGGTCGCCAGCGCCATCGCCTTGTCCATCAGCTCGGCGGCCGGCACGACATGGTTGACGAGGCCGAGCTCGTAGGCGCGTCGCGCGCCGATCGGATTGCCGGTCATCGACATTTCGAGCGCCACTTTCTGCGGGATGATGTCGTTCAGCCAGAAAGCATAGATCGGCGCGCGTCCGACCCGCGCTTCCGTCAGCGCGAAGCTGGCATGTTCGGCCGCGACGCAGAGGTCGCAGGAGATCGCGAGGAAGCAGCCGCCGCCCAGGGCCGCGCCGTTGACCGCGGCGATCACCGGCTTGGAGACGGAAATCTCGTCGCGCAGGATGGGAATGAAGCCGTGACCGTGTCCGCTTGCCGCTTCAGAGAGGTCACGGCCGGCGCAGAACGCCTTGTCGCCCGCGGCCGTCAGGATCGCCACCCGTGCCGCCGGGTCGGCCTCGAAACGCTGCCAGGCGGCCAGCACGCCGTCGCGCATCGCCGTGTTGACGACGTTCCGCTTCTCCGGCCGGTCCAACGTGATGACCGCGATCGGCCCCCGCATCTCGTAGAGAACAGGGTCGGTCATCCGATCGCTCCCTTGGCCTGCAAGCCGTCCAGGTCGCGGTCGGAAAGACCGAGTAGCTCGCTCAGCGTACGGCGGGTGTGCTCGCCCAGCATTGCCGGCCGCTGGTCGTATTGCACCGGCGTCGCGGAAAGGCGCATCGGCGAGGCGAGACAGCCAACCGCGCCGATCGCCGGGTGATCGAAGGAGACGACGGCGCCGCGTTCGCGGACATGGCAGTCGGCAAAGACGCGCCCGAGGTCGTTGATCGGGCCGGCGGGCAGGCCCGCCTTCTCGAACGCGGCCAGGCAATCCTGCAGAGTACGCGCCGCCAGGACCGGGCCGACGATCTCGTCGAGAGCGTGGGCATTGGCAACGCGATCAGGGGATGTCGCAAATCGCGGATCTTCGGCCAGTGCCGGCACGCCGAGCGCGCCACAGAGCCTGCGGAACTGGTCGTCGTTGCCGGCGATGATCATGATCTGGCCGTCGCTGCAGTCGTAGATGCCGCTGGGATGGGTCACCGGGTTGCGCGTGCCGGTGCGCTGCGGCACGCGACCCGAGGCAAGGTGGCTGACGCCGAAATAGGACAGCGAGGAGACCATGACGTCGAGCAGAGCGAGGTCGATGTGCTGGCCCTGCCCGGTACGATCGCGATGACGCAGCGCGGCGAGGATCGCGGTCGAGGCGTAGAGGCCGGTCATGATGTCGATCATGGGTACGCCGGCGCGCTGCGGGCCGCCGCCCGGGCTGCCGTCGGGCTCGCCGGTGATGCTCATCAGGCCGCCTACGGCCTGGATGATGGAATCGTATCCGGGGCGATGGCGGTAGGGACCGGTCTGGCCGAAGCCGGTGATCGAGCAATAGACCAGCTGCGGGTTGATCGCCGCCAGATCGGCGACGCCCAGGCGATAACGGTCGAGCGCGCCGACCTTGAAGTTCTCGATAAGGACGTCGGCGCGCGCCGCCAGGCCACGGACGAGATCGGCCCCCTCGGCGATGGCGAGATCGATAGCCACCGACTTCTTGCCGCGATTGACGGCCCAGAAATAGGCCGAGCGGTCGACCAGGTCAGTGTCGCCCTGGAAGTGCGGACCCATTAGGCGTGTGTCATCGCCGACCGCGGGGCGCTCGATCTTGATGACCTCGGCACCGAGATCGGCCAGCGTCTGGGCAGCCGTCGGACCGGCCAGCACGCGGCTGAGATCGAGAATGCGCACACCCTCGAGCGGCCGCATCGCGCCGGTTGTCATTCGTCCGACTTGATGTTGCCCGCGCGGATCACGTCGCCCCATTTCTTGGTCTCGGCGGCGAGGAAGGCGCGGAACTGCTCGGTATCGTTGCCGACGATGGTATTGCCGCCGGCAATCAGCTTCTGCCGCACCTCGGGATCGGCCAGCGTCACCTTCGTGGCATCGTAAAGCCGCTTGATGATGGGGGCAGGCGTATGCGCCGGCGCGATGAGGCCGACCCAGCTCTCGGCGTTGAACCCCTTGAGCCCTGATTCGTCGAGCGTGGGAACGTCGGGCAGGGACTGCGAGCGCACCAGGCCGGTCGTCGCGATCGGCCGCAGCTTGCCACCGCGGATCAGCGAGATGGTGGCCGACACGGTCGAGAAGCTCATATCCACGGTGCCGCTCACCACGTCCATTATGGCGGCGCTGTCGCCCTTGTAGGGCACGTGGACCATGTCGAAGCCGACTCTGCTCTTGAAAAGCTCGGCCGCCAGATGGGTCGGCGCACCGATGCCCGAGGAGCCGTATTGCAGCTTGCCGGAGTTCGCTTTGCAGAAGGCGAACAGCTCGGCCGGCGTCTTGGGCGACAGCTTGGGATTGATGACGATGACGACGTCGTTGGTGGCAATCAGGCTGATCGGGATGAAGTCGGCGACCGGATCGTACGGCAGCTTCATCATGTTGGGATGGATGGTCAGCGCGCCGATGCCGCCCAGCAGCAGCGTATAGCCGTCAGGTGCCGCCTTGGCGACGGCGTCCGTGCCGATGCGGCCGTTGGCGCCGGCCCGGTTGTCGATGATGAACTGCTGGCCGAGCTCGCGCCCCATGCGCTCGGTGAAGACGCGACCGATGTTGTCGGTCACGCCACCCGGCGTGAAAGGGATGACGAGCTTGATGGGCCTGTTCGGATAATCCTGCGCGGCCAGCCGTGCCATCGGCAGGGCGGCCAGGGCGGCGCCGAGCGCCAACCGTCTGGTGATCATTCTTGCTGTTTTTCCTCCGGACCGGAAGATTCGCCGGAGGCAGTCATTTTGGAATTATATTTTTGCTATAAGACTAATAGTCCAAGGAAATCAGACGTGAACCTCCGCTCCCTGCGCTGCTTCCTCGCCGTGGCCGAGGAACTGCATTTCGGCCGCGCCGCCAAGCGGTTGAACCTGTCGCAACCGCCGCTCACCCAGCACATCAAGGCGCTGGAGGCGGAGCTCAGCGTCACGCTGTTCCATCGCACCAAGCGCTCGGTGCGCATCACCGACGCGGGCACCGCCCTTCTGGACGAAGCACGCCGCCTGGTGGGCCAGGTCGACGGGCTGCGGCACGTCGTGCAGCGCGCCGACAAGGGGCGCAGCGGCTATCTGCGCGCCGGCTTCATCACCTCATCGGTCTTCACCGAGACGCACAAGCTCTATGCCACGATGTCGCGCGGCGTGCCGGGCGTCACAGTGATGTGGCAGGAGATGAATTCGTCGGAGCAGATCGAGGCGCTGCACGAGGACAAGATCGACATCGCCTTCCTGCACACGCCGGCCCAGCATCCCGGCCTGACGGCGCGGGTGATCGTTCGCGATCCGATGGTCATGGCCGTTCCCGACGGCCATCGGCTGGCGGGCCGCAAGCGCGCCGCGCTCTCGGATTTCGCGTTGGACGATTTCGTGCTGCCGCTCCGGCACATGTCGCCGATCTTCTACGACAGCATCATCGCGGCTTGCCGCGCCGCCGGCATCAGCCCCACCATCCCACCGCACCAGCCGCGCAACCTGCTCACGATCCTGAGCCTGGTGTCGGTCGGCGCCGGGGTTTCCGTGGTCCCGAGCACATTGGCCGCATCGGGCTTTCCCGGCGTCACCTTCATGCGCATCAAGGGCGAAGCGCCGGTCGCGGAGGTCTCGGCCTTGTGGAAGCCCGACAATCGCTCGCCGGTGCTGAAGCGGGCGCTGTCGGCGCTGCGGCTGGCGGCATGAAAAACGGCGGGCATCGCTGCCCGCCGCCCTTCATATAAACAGCCGCTACGGCCGGATCTGGATCGAGAAACCCGGGGCAGGGCTCGGGCTGTAGTAAACCGGCGGCGGATAGTAGCCGTAGTTGTACGGCGTCGAGTAAACCACCGGCGGCGTCCTGTAGTAGTAGCCGTAGTAGCGGTCGTTATAGTTGTTCCAGCGGTTGTCGTTGTAGTATTGGCCGTTGCCCCACCAGGCCGCGCTGGCCGGGGTGGCCACGGCGAGGGCGGCGACGATGGCGCCAACCGCCAGGCCGATGCCTTTCCTGATCGTCATGGCTGCCTCCTTAACCCTGGTTGGCACGCTGCTGCTGCTGCGGCGTGTACTTCTCGAACACCGTGTCGGCGTTCTTCTTCTGCTCAGGCGTCATCGAGTCGTAGAGCGACTTGAAGGCCGAGGTCAGGTGCTTCAGGCCGTCCAGACGGGCCTCCGTGAACTCCTGATAGGTCTTCAGGTCGTCGACCGCCGTGGTCTTCTCGGGCGGGATCTTGCGCTTCTCCGCCACCAGCTTCTCCATGCGGCTGGCGTTGTCGCGCATCGCCTGGGCCACGCCGTCCCACTTCTTCTCCTGGTCGGGCGTGATCTTGAGGGCGGCCTTCAGCGTGGTGATGCGCTGCTCGACCGTCTCAGGCTTGTTGCTGGTGGCCGCCGCCGCTGCCGGCGGCTTGTCGGCTTCCTTCGGTTGGGCCATCGCCGGGGTGAAGGAACCGGCCAACAAGGCTGCACCGGCCAACGACGCAATCGCAGCCGGGCGGGTCACTTTAAAGAACAAGGAATGGGTCATGCGTGCTTCCTCTTCCAATGGACGGCCGAGGTCGGCCGCTAGCGGGGAAAACGTGCCGCGGCGAGGAAGCGTTGCGGCGAAAAAAGACACCCAAATCAGGTCCCGGGCATGCGTCGGTCACAGCGCAAATCTGCCGCAATCCCGACAGGATTTGGGGGCCGGGCGGTCGCTCAAGGAAACGGCGGGCAGTAGCTGCCCGCCGTCTTCCGTTTCCAGCCGTTACTGGATGCGGATCGTGAAGCCGGGCGTGTTGTCGTAGATGACGGGCGGCGGCTGGTAGCCGTAATTGTAGGGCGTCGAGTAGACGACCGGCGGCTGGCGATAGTGGTAGCCGTAGTACCGGTTGTTCCAGTCGTTGCTGTTGTTGTACCGGTTGTCGTACCGCGTATCGTTGTTCCACTGGCCATTGCCCCACCAGGCGGCGTTGGCCGGAACGGTGATCGCTGCGACGGATAGCATGCCCAGCACGAGGGCTACGCCCAGGCCGATGCGTTTGCTGCTTGTCATGATGGAACCTCCTAGCCCTGGTTCGACTTCGTCGGCCCGTACTTCTCGAACACCATGTCGGCATTCTTCTTCTGCTCGGCCGGCATCGAGTCGTAGAGCGACTTGAACGCCGAATTGACCTTCTTCAGGCCGTCGAGACGGACTTCGGTGAACTCCTGATAGGTCTTCAGGTCATCGACCGCCGTGGTCTTCTCCGGCGGGATCGCGCGCTTGGTGGCGACCAGCTTTTCCATCTGGACCGAGCTGTCGCGCATCGCCTGGGCGACTGCGGTCCACTTGGGCTCCTGGTCGGGCGTGATCTTGAGCGCCGTCTTCAGCGTCGTGATGCGCTGCTCGACGGTCTCGGGCTTGGTGCTGGTGGCCGCGGCGGCTGCGGGCGGCGTCTTGCTGTCCTTGCTGTCGGTTGTCTGCGCCCAGGTGGGCGCCACGGAGCCGGCAAGCAGGGCGGCGCCCGTCAGGGAGGCGATGGCGAACGAGCGCGCCACCGGAGCGAAGAAATGAGTCATGCATAATTCCTTTGGAAGAGTACGGCCGCGCGCACCCATCCTGGGTCAGCCGGTCGCTCTCTAAGGAACGGCCTCGTTGACCCAGCGTTCCGCATTTAATCGTCCGGCGGCTTACCGGGCGGACATCCTTTGGACACAAGTCATGAAGCGCGAGCGGCCGTTTGTACCGGGCCTGAAGCGCTATCGGCGCTAACGGATCTCGAAACCGAGCTTGGCCAGGGTGGCGCGGATGCGTTCGCGGCCGTTCATCGACTTGATCGGGCCCATGCGGTTCAGCATGCGGGCGGTCCAGGTCGTGGCCTGCATCTCGTTGCGCGACGAGAATTGGGCCATTTCCGCGTCATAGGCGGGACGGTCGCGGGCCTCCGGCGCGGCGTCGTAGCGCTCGTGATGCAACACGGTCGATTGCGGCAGGCGCGGCTTGACCTCGTTCTTGGCGGCCGGATCGGCATAGCCGACGCAGAGGCCGAACACGACAAAGGCCTTGGGCGGCAAGCCCAGCAGTTCGTGCACCTGGGCCGGGTCGTTGCGCATGGCGCCGATATAGACAGTACGCAGTCCCAGCGACTCGGCGGCGACCACGGCGTTCTGGGCGGCCAGGGCGGCATCGATGCAGGCCACCATGAAGGTTTCCAGATAGGGCAGGTTCTCGAAGGTTACCTGCTCGGCCTGCGACATGCGCTCGTTGCGAGACATGTCGGCGATGAAGGCGATGTAGAGTGGGCACTGCTCGATGTGCTTCTGGTTGCCGGCGATCTCGGCCAGCACCTTGCGCTTGCCGGGATCGGTGACGGCGATCGCCGACCACAGCTGCATGTTGGAGCTGGTGGCGGCCGACTGGGCGGCGGCGATCAGGGTTTCCAGGGTTCCCGCCGGTACGGGATCGGACAGGAAGCCGCGCACCGAGCGGTGGTCGAGCAGGGTGGCGATGGTCTCGTTCCAGGGGCCCGCCAGCGGGGCGGCGGCGCCGTAGCGGCGGGCCAATGCCGCCTGCTTGTCCTGCGTGTCGGTCGGGGTCAGCGCGTCCATGATGCAGCAGCCTGTGGTTTGCGGCGCGTGACGGCGGTCAGCAGCGCCAGGATGATGAAGCCGGTGACGATGGCGAAGATCATCTGCGGCTGGCCGCGATCCATCAGCCAGCCATAGAGCAAGGGCGCGACCATGCCGCCGAGGTTGAAGCCGGTCGAGACGAAGCCGAAGACCTTGCCGAACGAGCCGACGGGCGTCACCGCCCGCACCATCATGTCGCGCGAGGGTTGGATGATGCCGTTCAAAAGGCCGCCCAGCGACATGACGAAGATCAGGATGGCCGACGGCATGTCGACCCAGCCCAGCAGGATCGCCATGGCCGAGGTGAAGGCGAAGCCCACAGCGGCCACCCACTCATGGTGCGGCGTGCGGTCGGCGATGATGCCGCCCAAAAGGACGCCGGCGGCGCTGAACAGCAGGAAGCCCGACAGGCCCATGTTGGCGACCGAGGCCGGCGTGCCGTGCAGGGAGCCCAGGGCCACGACCGAGAAGGTCTGGATGCCGCCATTGGCCATGGCGATGCAGACGAAGAACAGGAGATTGCGCAGCACCGGGCCGCTCAGCAGCAGTTCCAATCCGACCTTGGCGCCCGGACGGGCGTTCTTGGGCAGCCGTACGCTTTTAGGCAGGATGCCGCCGGCCACGATCAGCAGCGTCGCCGAGCAGATCGCGAGCGCCGCCGCCGCGAAGAAGGCGCCCTGCCAGCCCCACACCGCGGCGATGGTCAGCACCATGGCCGGCGTCACGCCCGAGCCGAAGAAGCCTGCGAAGTTGTGGATCGAGAAGGCCTTGCCGATGCGTTTCTCGTCGATGGTCGCCGACAGGATGGAGTAGTCGGCCGGGTGGTAGACGGTGTTGGCGAGACCGAGGAAGGCGTAGGCCACCACGAATATCCAGTAGTGCGGCAGCAGGGCGGCGACCAGGAGCGCCATGGCGGCCAGCACCAGCCCGCCCGTCAGCATGAGGCGCGGTCCGATGCGGTCGACGAGGAAGCCTGCCGGCGTCTGCAGGGCCGCCGAGATGACGTTGTAGGCGGTCAGCGCGATGCCGATCTCGATATAGGAGACGCCGAAGGCCTCGCGCACCGGGCCGAAGATCGGCGGCAGCAGCATCAGATGGACGTGGCTGGTGAAATGCGCCGCCGAGATCAGGCCGATCACCTTGGCGTCGCGACCCCAGCCGGTCTCTGCCCCAGCGGGCGCGCGCAGTTGCTCACTCGTCGACGACATTGACGCCCAAAACCCCGATACCAGAGATCTCGACCTCGACCTTGTCGCCAGCCTTCATCCAGAGCGGCGGCTTGCGGCCGAGCCCGACGCCATCGGGCGTGCCGGTGGCGATGATGTCGCCCGGCTCGAGCCAGGTCACGGTCGAGAGATATTCGATGATGGTGGCGACGTCGAAGATCATGTGATCGGTCGTGTCGTGCTGCACCACGCTGCCGTTCAGTCGAGTCGTGAGCTCGAGCCGCTGCGGATCGGTGATCACGTCCGACGTGACCAGCCAGGGCCCGAGCGGGCCGGTCGCCGGGAAGTTCTTGCCGGCGGTCACCGAATGCTTCTGGAAGTCGCGCACGCTGCCGTCGAGGAAGCAGGTGTAGCCCGCCACGACCGACAAGGCGCTGGCCCGCGGCACGTGCCGGCAGCGCTCGCCGATCACGACCGCGAGCTCGCCCTCGAAGTCGAAGTCGATCGAGGCGCGCGGCCGCACGATGCTGCCGCCGTGCGGCACCAAGGTGTTGTGCAGGCGGGAGAAGACGCTGGGCACGGTGGGAAGCGCGCGGCCGACCTCGCCGACATGGCTCGCGTAGTTGAGGCCAATGCAGAGGATCTTGTCGGGGTTGGGAATGGCCGGGCTGAGCTCGACCTCGTCGAACGAGAGATCGGCCTTGGCGCCCTTGGCCGCGGCAGCGAGCGCCGGCAGCGCCTTGGCCGCGATGGCATCGCGCAAGCTCGGCCAGCGCGACGACGTCCGTCCCGACAGATCGACGATGCCGCCGTCGACGATCGCGCCGATCTTGGCTGCGTCCGCATGGCGAAAACTGACCAACCGCATGGGTGGGACCATGTCAAAAGGAGGCGGGGTTGTCATCCAACACGACCGTCATCCCGACCGGAGCCGAGCGCAGCGACGCGAAGCGGAGGGACCTGTTTTGTCGATGCATCGACAAAACAGGTCCCTCGACTGCGCCGCCCTACGGGCGGCTTCGCTCGGGATGACGGTTAAGATGCGATCAGCTTCGCCAGCGCCGGCGACAGACCAACACTCTCGACAGGCGCAGGCAGCGCAAGCGCACCGCTCTTCGCCTTCGCGAGCTTCTGCTTGGCCAGCGCCTCGGCCATCGAGATCGCACAGGCCACGCCGTCGAGCAGCGGCGCATCGACGGCGTCCTTCAGCTTGGCTGCAAGGCCGGCCAGGCCTGCGCCACCCAGGATCACGACGTCGGCGCCGTCTTCGCGCACGCACGCCGTGCAGCCTTTGGCGAGCAGCGCCATCGCGGCTTTCGGATTGCGCGCGATGTCGGCGCCGGTCGGCGCGACGGTGCGGATGGAGGCGAGGCGAGAGGAGAGGCCATGGCTCGCCACGAACTCCTCCAGCATCGCCTGCCAGCGTTCCCCGCCCGTGACGATGGAGAAGCGGTTGCCCATGGCACAGGCCTGCAGGATCGAGGCGTCGGCCATGCCGACCACCGGTACCTTGGCGATCTCCTTCAGCGCGGCGAGGCCTGGATCGCCGAAGCAGGCGAGCACCACGGCATCCTTGCGTCCACGATCGTTGGCGAAGGCGTCGACCGCGGCGTGTCCGGCGATGGCATAGCCCACGCGGCTGGCGATGTAGCGCGGCCCGAAGGCGCCCGTGACGGCGCGCAGGTTGGTGCCCTTCGAGGCGAAGCGTTTCGCAGTCTTGAGGACGAGATCGGTGATCGAGGCCGTGGTGTTGGGATTGATCAGCAGGATGTCGGTCATAGCTGCATGATCTCTTTCAATCTCGCGACGTCGTAGTTCTCGCCGATCGACAGCGCACAGGTGCGCGACACCCAGGCCATCGGCAATCCGCTTCCCTCGCGCCAGGCATTGAGTTGCGCCTGTGCCGCACGCAGGTCCTTCTTCGATGTGCCGGTGGCGCTGATCGGGACGCCGGCATCGCGCAGGCACATCAGCACATGGCCCGACAGCACCCAGGCGTCCCATCCCAGGAAGCGCAGCAGGTACTGGCCGCTGAAGCCGCCCAGGCGCGAGCCGCGCTTGCCCAGCAACTCCAGCAGGCCGGCCTGATCGTCGGCCGGCCACTTGGCCAGAAACTTGCCGAAGCTGCCGTGCTCGGCCGAGATCTCGGTCACGAACCTGGCGTTGTCGCGCACCGACTTGATCTTCTGCGGATTGCGCACGATGCGCTTGTCCGAGGCGAGCTTCTCCCAGAACTCGGCCGGCTGGAACAACAGCCGCTTGGGATTGAACTCGAGGAACGCTTCCTCGAAGCCCGGCCACTTGTTGTCGATGACGCTCCACACGAAGCCCGCGGAGAACACGCGCGCCGCCATTTCCGACAGCACGCGATCGTCTGAGAGTTTCGCCAACGACTTGTTGTTGGGCTTCTTGGGCATCAGGCTTGCCAAGACCTTGTCGCCGCCCTTGCGCTTGGCGGCGCGCTCGCGGATGCGCTTGAACGTGATCCTAGCTCCCTTGGGGGCCATCGCCGCTACTCCAGCCATCCGTCGAAGAAGTCGAACACGCTCGCCTTGAACAGGCCGTGCGCGATCATCGAGAAATGGTCGCAGCCCGGGATGGTCACCGCCTTGGCGCCCATGATGGCGTCGGCCAGGCCCTGCGGCGGCCCGGCGAGCTGGTCGCGCGCGCCGGCGATCACCAGTGCCGGCCGGCGGATCGCCATCAATGCATCGCGCGTCATCGGCGCGCGCGGCGCGCGCGAGCAGGCGGCCAGCGCCAGCCGGTCCTCCTTCTGCTCGTCGGCGAAGTGGCGGAAGCTTTTCAGCATCGGATCGCCGATCTCGTCCGGCGTCGCCGCTTCCATCGCTTTGGCCATGCCGTCGGGATCGCGCGGTGGCTCGAAGATGCGACCACCAACGCCTGCTACGACCAGATGATCGATGCGCCCGCCGTCGGCCATGGCAGCGGTCAGTGCGATATGCGCCCCCATGGAGAAGCCCAGCAGGTGCGCGCGCTCGACGCCGGCATGGTCCATGAGTGCAAATACATCGCGCGCCATCGCCTGGCGGTCGTATTTTTCGGGCTCGTGCGGCTTGGCGCTCTCGCCATGGCCGCGGCAATCGAGGGCGAAGCCGCGAATGCCCTTGCCGGCGATGGCGTCGTACCAACCCATGCGCTTCCAGTTTTCATAGCGGTTGGACGAGAAGCCGTGGACCAGCACCATCGCTTTGCGCGCGTCGCTGGGTCCGAATTCGTCGTAGGCGAGCGTAAGCCCGTCCGAAGTGAACTGAGCCATAACTTTCCCTAGCCTGAGCCATGAGGCCTCACAAGTTGCTTGCGAGGCCGGGGTGTCGGACAACTGGTGAAACATCGGGGAAACGCATGGCGGCGACAATCGGCAAGACGGTCAGGGAGTCCACTCCCCACTGGCCCGAGGCGCCTGCCCGTCCAAAGGGCGCCCCCAACATCCTGGTCATCCTGTTCGACGATGTCGGCTTCTCCGACCTCGGCTGCTACGGCTCGCCGATCGCCACGCCGACCATCGACGCCATTGCCGGCCGCGGCCTGCGCTACACCGGCTTCCACACCACGGCGATGTGCTCGACCACGCGCGCCGCCCTTCTTACCGGCCGAAACCATCATTCGGTGGGCGTCGGCTGCCTCGCCAACTTCGATTCGGGATATCCCGGCTATCGCGGCAAGATCGCGCGCGAGGCTGGCACCCTCGCCGAGATGCTGCGTCCCCACGGTTATCGCAACTACATGCTGGGCAAATGGCACGTCACGCCGCTCACCGAGACCGGCGCCACCGGCCCGTTCGACGGTTGGCCGCTCGGCCGCGGCTTTGACCGCTACTACGGCTTCATGGATGCCGAGACCGACCAGTACGCGCCCGAACTGGTGCGCGACAACACGCCGGTCGATCCTCCGGGCAACTTCGCCTCGGGCTATCATCTGACGTCGGATCTCGTCGACCAGGCCATCCGCTATCTCGCCGACCACGTGGCTGACAACGACAAGACGCCGTGGCTGACCTGGGTGGCACTCGGCGCCTGCCACGCGCCGCACCAGGCGCCGTTCGACCTGATCAAGAAGTACGATGCATTGTTCACCCATGGTTGGGACGTCGAGCGCGAGCAGCGGCTCGCCCGCCAGATCGAGCTCGGCATCGTGCCGAAGGGAACACGGATGCCGCCGCGCAACGACGTGGTGCGCGCCTGGGCCGACGTGCCCGAGGGCGAGCAGCGCCTGTTCACGCGTCTGCAGGCGGCCTACGCCGCCATGCTCGACCATGCCGACCAGCATCTGGCGCGCCTGATGGCGTTCCTCGAGACGGCGGGCCAGCTCGACGACACGCTGGTCATCATCATGTCGGACAACGGCGCCAGCCAGGAGGGCGGGCCGTTCGGCATGGTCAACGCCATGGGCCCCTACAATCTGAAGCGCGAGCCGATCGAGGAGAAGATCGCCCGCATCGACGATATCGGCGGCCCCGACACCCATTCCAATTTCCCGTTGGGCTGGGCGATGGCCGCCAACACGCCCTTGCGCCGCTACAAGCAGAACACCCACGGCGGCGGCATCCGCGATCCGCTGGTCATGGCCTGGGGCAAGGGCATCGCGGCGAGAGGCGAGTTGCGCCACCAGTTCTGTCACGCCAGCGATCTCGCGCCGACGTTGCTCGACATCGTCGGCATCAAGCCGCCTAAGGCGATCAACGGCGTCAAGCAGATGCCGATCGAGGGCACCAGCTTTGCCAAAAGCCTGGCCCGGGCCAAGGCGCCGTCGAAGAAGAAGCCGCAGTATTTCGAGATGTTCGGCCATCGTGGCCTGGTGCAGGACGGTTACAAGGCCGTGTGCTTCCATCCGCCGGGCAACGCCTTCGACCACGACAAGTGGGAACTCTACCACCTCGACCGCGACTTCAACGAGGTTGACGATCTCGCCGAGCGCGAGCCCGAGCGGCTGAAGGCCATGATCGACGAATGGTGGCGCCAGGCCGAGGCCTGCAAGGTGCTGCCGCTCGACGACCGGTTTGCCGCCCGCTTCGGCGACAACGCCAAGCGCTTCCACGGACCGCGCAAGCGCTTCGTGTTCCATGCCGGCATGGGCCATCTGCCGACCGATGTGGCGCCCGACGTGCGCAATCGCAGCTACACGATCGAGGCCGATGCCCGCATCGACGGGCCCGCGACCGAGGGGGTGCTGATCTCCCACGGCGACATGACCTGCGGCTACGCGCTCTACATCAAGGACAACCGGCTCTGCTACGACATGAATGTCGGCGGCCTGCATCACCTGATCGTGTCGGACCGTCCCGTGCCGGCCGGCAACCGCCGGCTCGGCATGAGCATGCGCTATCGCAACCACACCAACATCGCGACCCTGCTGATCGACGGCGAACCCTGCGGCGGCTTCGAGACCACGGTCGGCTTCGTCGCCTTCATCTCCTGGTCCGGCCTCGACATCGGCCGTGATCGCAACAGCCCGGTGTCGCACTACGAGGCGCCGTTCGCCTTCACCGGCAAGCTGCGCAAGGTCACCATGACCATGGACGACGACCAGGCGCTCGACGCCGAGGCGGCGGCAACAGCGACATTGGCCACAGAGTAAAAATGGTCGCTGTCGTGTCGCGTCCTGGAGTCGACAGTGGTTACGCCTGGCGACTCGCGCTGGTCTCCGCTTTCTGCATCTGCCTGGGCGGTGGTTCCATCTATCTGCCGGTGGTGGCGTTGAAGGAGATCGCGGCCGAGTTCGGCGATCGCCGCAGCGTGCCCTCGCTCGCCTATCTGCTGGGCTTCTTCTGCATGGGCGTCGGCGGCGTAGTGATGGGCTGGCTGGCCGATCGCACGTCCCCGCGCGTGCCGCTGATGATCGCCGGCGTCTCGATCGTCATCGGCGGCTTCGTCGCGAGCAGCGGCGGCGAACTGGCGCTCTATGTCGGCTATGCCCTGCCGCTGGGCTTTTTAGGCAATGCCGCGACCTTCACGCCGGCGATGAACAACGTCCAGGGCTGGTTCGAGCGCCGCCGCAGCACCGCTGTTTCCATCATCTCGGCCGGGCCTGCCTTCTCGGGCTTCGTCTGGCCACAGGTCTATCGCTGGCTGCTGCCCGATGTCGGCTGGCGCCAGACGCTGATGATCTATGGCGTCATTGCCGGCACGCTGCTGTTCGCCTGCGCCTTCTATGTGCGGCCAGCGCCGGTCGTCCGCCACCATGGCGGCAAGCGCCCGCCCGAGGACCTGTCGGTCCTGCCCATGCCGTCGCTGACGCTGATGGGCCTGCTGTCGGCCGCCGGCTTCTGCTGCTGCATCGCCATGGCGATGCCCTTCGTTCACATGGTGGCATTCTGCGGCGACCTCGGCTTCAGCGCCGCGCGCGGTGCAGAGGCAGTGTCGCTGATCCTGGCCACGGCGGTCGCGTCGGTCTTCGCCATGGGCCGCCTCAGCGACTTCATCGGCCCGCTGCGGGTCAGCATCCTCTGCTCGCTGATCCAGATCACCTCGCTGGTGGGCTTCGTCTTCGTCGACAGCCTGATGGGCATCTACACCCTGTCGATCGTCCTTGGCATTCCCTACATCGCCATCGTCCAGGGCTATGCCCTGATCCTGCGCCAGCTCTACGGGCCGACCATCGCCGGCTGGCGGCTGGGCGTGATCATGCTGTTCGCCATGGCCGGCATGGCGGTGGGCGGCTGGATGGGCGGCGCCATCTTCGACGCGACGCTCTCCTATCGCGCGGCCTTCCAGGCGGCATTGGCCTTCAACGTGCTGAACCTGATGCTGCTCGGGACGCTCTATTTCACGCCGCGGCGACGGGCCGTCAGCCTGCCGTGAACAGCGCCAAGACCTGACCTTCGGTCACCGGCTCGCCTTCGCTGACGCGGAACTCGGCGACCGAGCCCCTGCGCGGCGCCAGCACTGGAATTTCCATCTTCATCGATTCCAGGATGAGCAGCGTGTCATCCGTTTCCACCGCATCGCCGGGCTTGGCCTCGATCTTCCAGACCGTGCCTGCGATCTCCGACTTGATCGTTACCGTGTTCATGGCCTCTCACTGTGGCTCGATGTTGAGATCCTTCACCGCCTGCGTCAGCAGCGGGCCCATGTCGCGGATGAAGGCGGCGAAATCGGCCCGGCCCTGCGCGCCGTTGTCGAGGCCGAACTTGTCGACGAACTCGCTCATGCGCGGCTCGCTGTTCATCTCCACCATGCCGGCCGACAATGCCTCGACGATCGGCGCGGGCGTGCCGGTCGGCGCCACGCAGCACACCATGCTCTCCAGCAGGAAGTAGGGGTGGGTGGCGCCCTGTTCGAAGAACGTCGCGACCTCTGGCAGGCGACGCGAGCGCGTCTTGGTGGGCACGGCGACCGGCCGCGCGTTGCCAGCCTGGATCGCCGAGGTGGCTCCCTGCAGGGTCGAACAGGCGGCCTGCGTCACGCCCGCCGACAGATCGGCCCACATCGGCGCCTCGCCCCGATAGTGCACGGGTTCCATGTTGATGCCGAAAGTGTCGTTCAGCTTCATGCAGAACACGTGGGCCAGCGAACCGATGCCGGTTGTGCCGAAGCTGGTCTTGTTCGTCTTGGCGTAGGCCACCAGGGCAGTGAGATCGTTGCCGCCCGGCACCGACTTGTGGATGCACAGTGGCACCTTTCCGGCCGACAGCATCGAGACCGGAATGAAGTCCTTGGCGGTGTCGTACGGCACGTTCTTGAAGATCACCTGGTTCTGGAACATCGCCGTCGAGTTGGTGAACAGGATCGTGTAGCCGTCGGGGGCTGCCTTCGCGACCATGTCGGCGGCGATGATCGAGCCTGCGCCGGTCTTGTTCTCGACCACGAAAGTCTTGCCGTACTTGTTCGTCAGATGCTCGGCGGCGAGTCTTGCAAACAGGTCGGTGAGGCCGCCCGCAGCATAGCCGCAGACGAAACGCACCGGCTTGTTCGGCCAATCGCCGACCGGCGGCGCGGTCTGCGCGCGCACCAGCGTCGGCGCCAGCACGCCGGTTGCTGCAGCCGCGCTCATGAAGCGACGGCGCTGCAGCTTCGAATGTCCCGTCATCGTTTCCTCTTACTCTTGTGGCTTTGATTACAGCCTAGAAACTTGCTAGGTAGCAAGCAAGTTTCGAGGAAACCCGCATGAACCTATCGACCGACGAAACTGTCATTGCCCCGGTGCGCCGCACCCAAGCGACGCGTCGTAAGGAATCCGACCGGCGCATGCTGCGCGCCGCCGCGCGGCTGTTCGCCGAGCGCGGGGTCTCGGGTACCAGCCTCGCCGATGTCGGCGTCGCTGCCGGCTATAGCCGCGGCCTGCCGGTTGAGCGCTTTGGCAGTAAGCTCGGCCTGATCACGGCGCTGCTCGACGCGATGGACGCATGGTTCCAGGCGCACATCGGCCGTGTTTTGAAAGGCGCCAGCGGCATGAAGGCGGTGCGGCTGCGCATGGAGGCCCATCTCGCGAGTGTCGATCGCGACGCCATCTCCACGGCCGCACTGTACTCGGTCTATACCGAATCGCTGTTCGTCATGAGTGAGCTGCAGCCGCATGTCGCCGCCGTCACCGGACGCTGGCGCGAGGGACTGGCGGCCAATCTGCGCGAGGCTCGGCGCGCCGGCGAGATCGGGAAGCGCGTCGATTGCGAGGGCGAGGCGCGGTTCCTGCTCGCGGCCATGCGTGGCCTCGTCATCCAATACCTGCTCGATCGCTCGGCCGCCGACTTCGCCCGCTCCAAGGCCATCCTGCTGTCACGCCTGGAGAGCCTGCGATGACTGCCACCTGGCGCGATCCGCGCATTCCGTCGCCCGAGGACTGCGTCCTGCGGCCGCTGCTTGACCGCCGTGCCCGCGAGACGCCGGACAAGGTGTTCGTGCAGTTCGCCGATACCGGCGCCACCTGGACCTACGCCGAGCTGTACGACCACGTGCGCGAGACGGCGGCGGCGCTGCAGGGCGAAGGCGTTCGACAGGGCGAGACCGTGCTGACATGGTTGCCCAACGGTCCGGACGCCCTGCGCATCTGGTTCGCCATCAACTATGTCGGCGCGATCTACGTGCCGCTGAACCTCGCCTATCGTGGCCAGACCCTCGAACACGCCGTGAAGAGCTCGGGCGCCCGACTGATCGTCGGCCATCCCGACCTGCTGCCGCGCCTCGATGTCATCGATTGCGGCCGGCTCGAACGGCGCGTCGCCGTCACCTGCCCGGAGTCGCTGCGCGCAGCCGGCCAGGCGTCGACGCCAACCGAGCGTGACGTCATGCCGTGGGATACCCAGTCGGTGATCTACACGTCGGGCACGACCGGTCCGTCGAAGGGCGTCCTCTGCTCCTATCTCCACGCGGCTTCGGCAGCCAATGCCTTTTATGCGGCGACGGCCGACGATCGCAACATGGTGAACCTGCCGCTGTTCCATGCTGGCGGCACCGGTGCGATCTATCGCATGCTGGTCAAGGGCGGCTCGATCGCCCTGGTCGAGTCCTTCAACACCAACAGCTTCTGGGACACGGTGCGCGCCACCGGCACGACCTGCCTGACGCTGCTCGGTGCCATGGTGCCGTTCCTGCTGAAGCTGCCGCCCGGCCCCGGCGATCGCCAGCACACGCTGCGGAAGGTCGTTTTGGTGCCGCTCAGCGACGACGCCCAGGCCTTCGCCGACCGTTTCGGCGTCGACGTCTACACGACCTTCAACATGACCGAGACGTCCTGGCCGCTGGTGTCGGAGCGCAATCCCGCGGTGCGCGGGACCTGCGGCCGGCCGCGCGAGGGCATCGAGGCCCGCATCGTTGACGACAACGATTGCGAGGTGGCGCCGGGCGCGATCGGCGAACTGATCCTGCGGGCCGACACACCGTGGACCATGAATCACGGCTACCACAACAATCCCGAGGCCACGGCACAGGCCTGGCGCAACGGCTGGTTCCATACCGGTGACGCCTTCCGCCGCGATGAGGACGGCAACTTCTTCTTCGTCGACCGGCTGAAGGATGCGATCCGCCGTCGCGGCGAGAACATCTCGTCCTTCGAGGTCGAGGCCGAGCTGATGGCGCATCCCGCGGTGCGCGAGGCCGCCGCCGTCGCGGTGCCGTCGGAGCACGGCGAGGACGAGGTGCTGGCCGTCGTGGCGCCTATCGAAGGTCACGCGGTCGATCCCGTCGAGTTGCTGGGTTTCCTCGTGCCGCGCATGCCGCACTTCATGGTGCCGCGCTACGTACGCGTGCTGCCGGTGCTACCCAAGACGCCAACGCAGAAGGTGCAGAAGAACCTGCTGCGCGCCGACGGTGTCACGTCCGACACCTGGGACCGCGAAGCCGCCGGCATTCGCGTGCGCCGCGAGCGGCTGGCGAAAGCCTCCGGCTAGGAGAGACCATGTCGACCACCAATCCTCCCACCATGCGCGACCTGATCGATCGTGTGGACGCCGTGCGCAACACGCTGAGTGACGCCGCACGGCAGGGCGCCATGGAAAAGCTCGCCAAGCGCGGCCGCCTCAGTGCCCGCGAGCGCATCGCGCGCCTGGTCGATCCCGGCTCGTTCAGCGAGGTCGGCGGGTTGGTTACAGCCGAGGACGACGGCATCGGCGCCGACAATTTTCCCGTGCGCACGGCCTCGCCAGCCGACGGCGTGGTCACCGGCACAGGCCTGGTGGACGGTCGGCCGGTCGTGGTCTTCTCCCAGGACTTCTCGGTGCACGGCGGCAGCATCGGCCGGCTGGGAAGCGCCAAGATCCAGCGGGCGCTGCAGGTCGCCATCACGCGCGGCCTGCCGCTGGTCATGATCCTCGACGGCGGCGGCCATCGCATCCAGGACGGCCAGGATGCGCGCCACTTCGCCAACGCCAACGCCACCTTCCACAATTTCGCGCGCGCCTCGGGCTGGGTGCCCATGGTGGCGCTGATGCTGGGCGCAGGGTTCGCGGGCCCGACGAACTACGCCGGCATGGCCGACCTCGTGGTCATGGTGCGAGGTCTCTCGACCATGGGCATCGCCGGCCCGGCACTGGTGAAGGCCGCGACCGGTGAGGAGGTAGACGCCATGGAGCTGGGCGGCGCCGAGGTGCAGGTCGATCGCCAGGGCATCGCCGACCTCGGCGTCGACAGCGAGGACGAGGCCTTTGCCGCGGCGCGCCGCTTCCTCGGATATCTGCCGGGCAATGCGCGGGCGCCGCAGCAAGTCGTCGACGAGCCGCGGCCGCTGGCGCAGCTGCCTGATTCGATCCTCGACCTGGTGCCGGTCTCGACGCGCAAGGCCTATGACGTGCGCAAGGTGCTGCGCGAGCTCGCCGACGTCGGCAGCTATTTCGAGCTGAAGCCCACCTTTGCCGGCAACATGATCACGGCCCTGGCGCGGCTGGGCGGCCGGCCGGTGGGCTTCATCGCCAACCAGCCGCTCCGGCTGGGCGGCATGATCAACAGCGACGCCTGCGACAAGGGCGCTCACTTCATCGCCCTGTGCGACGCCTTCGGCCTGCCGATCGTCTCGTTCGTCGACGTGCCGGGTTTCTCCATCGGCTCGAGCGCGGAGCGGACGAGCCTCGGCCGCCGCAGCGCCAAGCTGGTGTTCGAATGGGGCCACGCCTCGGTGCCGCGCGTTTCCGTCGTGCTGCGCAAGGGCTATGGTCTCGGTTACTTCGCCATGTGCGGCGGCCGCAGCTTCTCTGCCGATGCTTGCTTCGCCTGGCCGTCGGCCGAAATCTGCGCCATGTCGATCGAGGGCGCGATCGACGTCGCCTTCCGCAAGCAGTACGAGGCGGCAGCCGATCCCGCCGCCCGCCGCCAGCAGATGATCGACGAGACGCGCACCCGCATTGGCGCCCTGCGCGCGGCCGAAGGCTTCGGCATCGACGACATCATCGACCCGCGCGACACGCGCCGCCGCCTCGCCGAGATCCTCGATTCAGCGCAGCCGCGCCGCCCGCACGATCATCCGCCCAAATTCCGCTCGATCACGCCGATCTGAAGCGTTCACTGGTCGATCGCCTGCATGACGAGGTTGCGCAGAGTGGGGGAATTCTGGGTGCGGATCTCGCCGGGGGCTGCAGCCATCAGAACGGCCGTCAGCTGCTCTTTCGGATCGACCCAGAAATAGGTGCCGTAGGCGCCACCCCAGTAGTAGTCGCCTTCGCTGCCGGCGAACGCGGCGATGCCGGGTTGGGTGCGCACCGCAAAGCCGAGGCCAAAGCCATAGCCTTTGGGGAGGACAGGGCTTGTCGTGCGGGCGCGGACGTCGGCGCCGAGCTGGTCGGTCGTCATCATCTTCAGCGTCCGGTTCGCGATGATGCGCTTGCCGTCCAGGATGCCGCCATTCGCGAGCATCTGGGCGAAGCGCAGATAGTCCGGTGCTGTCGACATGGCGCAGCCACCACCGCAATCGAACTTGAGCGGCTTGCCGTCGGCCTGCAGGACGAATTGCGGCTTGCCGTTGCGCGGGTCGTTGGCGAAGGCCTGGGCATGGCGGGCCTTCTTGGCCTCGGGAACGCTGAAGCCCGTGTCGACCATGCCGAGCGGCGTCCACAGGCGCTCCTGCAGGAATGCCGCGAGCGGCTTGCCGCTCACTGCTTCGACGATCAGGCCGAGCGCATCGACCGACAGGCTGTAGTCCCACACGGTGCCGGGCTGGTAGAGCAGCGGCGCCTTTGCCAGTGTGGTCACGAAGTCCTGAGGGGTCAGCGTCATGCCCGAGGTGCCCGACGATGCCGGCCAGAGCTTGTGAACCGGCGTGTCGCCACGGCCGCCATAGGTGAAGCCCGAGGTATGGCGCAGCAAGTCCTGCACCGTAGGCTGACGAATCGCGGAGACAGTCTCGAGCGTGTCGCCCTTCACGACGCCCGCCTTCATGTCGGCGAGCGCCGGAATGAACTTGCCGACCGGATCGGACAGAAGCAGCTTGCCTTCGTCATGCAGCATCATGATCGCGATCGACACCATCGGCTTGGTCATCGAGGCGATGGCAAAGATGGCATTTGCCGGCATCGCGTCCTTGGCCACCGGGTCGCGGTAGCCGAGGGATTCGAAATAGACGAGCTGGCCTTTGCGCACGACGCCGATCACCGCGCCGGGAAGTTCGCCCTTGTCGACCTCGGCCTTGAACACCGTGGTGATCCGGTCGAGCCTTTCCTTGGACATGCCGACCTTTTCCGGCGCGGTGACCGCAAGCGTCTCGGCGAAGGCCGGCGCCGAGGCGACAAGCGCCGCCAGGACAGCGGCAGGAAGCGCGGTCCGCAGATGTCTGAATGTCATTGGTTTCCCCCGTCGCGCTCGAAGCGCACCTTCAGGATAGCCAATTTCGTCAATGTCCGGCAAAGGTGGCTTCGCGGTTTGGGATGGAGAGGAGCGCGATGAGCAGCGAACTGACCAGGATGACGGCGGTAGAGGCCGTGAAGCGGCTGAGGACGCGGGAGATTTCGCCCCTCGATCTCGTCGAGGCCTCGGCCAGGCGCATCGCCGAGGTTGAGCCCGCGGTCAACGCGCTGCCCACCCTGTGCCTCGACCGCGCCCGCGACCACGCCAAACGCATCATGCAGGGCTCGGCCTGCGAAGCTTCCAGTGAAGCAGGCTGGCTGGCCGGCCTTCCGGTTTCCATCAAGGACCTGACCGACGTCGCCGGCGTGCGCACCACCTACGGCTCGCCGATCTTCGCCGATCATGTCCCTGCCAAGTCCAATCCCTTGGTCGAGCGCATCGAGCGCAAGGGCGGCATCGTCGTCGCCAAGTCGAACACGCCGGAGTTCGGTGCGGGCGGCAGCACCTTCAACGAAGTCTTCGGCCGCACGCGCAATCCCTGGAACACCTCGCTGACCTGCGGCGGCTCGACTGGCGGCGGCGCGGTGTCGCTGGCGACCGGCGAGGTCTGGCTGGCGCACGGCTCGGACCATGGCGGCTCGCTGCGCCGGCCCGGCACCTATTGCTCGGTCGTCGGCCTGCGTCCGTCGCCCGGCCGCGTGACGCGCGGCACCTCCAACAATCTCTGGTCGCCGCAGTCGGTGCAGGGGCCGATGGCGCGCACCGTGCCCGACCTCGCGCTGTTCCTCGACACCATGGCGGGCTTCTGCCCCCATGACGCCATGACGTTCGATGCCCCTGCTGTGTCGTTCAGCGCGGCGGTGGCCAATCCGACGGCGCCCCGGCGCATCGCCTGGGCGGCCGACCTTGGCGGCATCTGCGAGCTCGACCGCGAGATCCGCGAGGTCACGTCGAAGATGGTGCGGCGCTTCGAGGAAATCGGCTGCGTCGTCGAAGAGGTGTCGCCGGATTTCGGCCCGGTTGACGAAGTCTTCATGGTGCTGCGCAGCCAGCAGTTCGTCGTCGATCGCGAGCTGCAGATCCAGCAGCATCGCGACAAGTTCAAGCCGGACATCATCTGGAACACCGAGCTCGGCCTGAAGCAGACCACCAGCCGGCTCGCCTGGGCCGAACGTGAGCGGGCCGCGCTGTTCAGGCGCATGGCCGTGTTCTTCCAAACCTACGACCTGCTGGTCACACCCTCCGCGCCGACGGGCGCCTTCGACGTCAACCTGCGCGCGCCCGCCACCATCAACGGCAAGAAGCTCGACAACTACATGGGCGGCTCGACGTTGAACTCGGCCATCACCGTGACCGGCAGTCCGGCGATCGCCGTGCCCTGCGGCTTCGACCAGTATGGCCGGCCCGTCGGCCTGCAACTCGTCGGCAAGCCGCGCGGCGAGGCGGCGTTGCTGCAGGCCGCGTCGCTCTACGAAAATCTCGTCGGCCTGCACAAGCTCCTGCCCATCGACCCCAAGCCGGGAACCGTGCCACCCTCCGTTCCATAAGACGGGAGGGAACATGCGGGTCGTGATCACCGGCGCGAGCCGAGGCATCGGCCGCGCCACGGCGGTGAAGCTTGTAGCCGATGGCGCCCAGGCACTGACGCTGTGCGACGTGGCCTATCTCGACGAGCTGGAGGCGCTTGCCCGCGAGCTGCGCGGCGCGAGATGCAAGGTGAAGACGGTCAGGGCCGACATGGCCAAGCCCAAAGAGCCGGCCAAGGTGATCGACGCGGCCGCCAAGGCGATGGGCGGCATCGACGCCATCGTCGGCAATGCCGGCATCACGTCACCCGCGAAGCTGGTCGATCTCGAGGTCAAGGCGTGGGACCGCCTGTTCAACATCAACCTGCGCGCCAACTGGCTGCTGGCCAAGGCGGCGCACCCGCATCTCGCCAAGTCCAAGGGCGCCATCGTCATGGTGTCGTCGATGTCCGGCGTCATGCCGCAGCTTCCGACCGGCGCCTACAGCCCGGCCAAGGCGGCGCTGATCATGCTGACCGAGATGATGGCCATGGAATGGGCGCCTGACGGCATCCGCGCCAACGCCGTCTGTCCCGGCTTCGTGCACACTTCCATGACCGAGGCGATCTACAGCCAGCCGAAGCTCGCGAAAGCGCGCGCCGGCATCGTGCCGCTCGGCCGGATCGCCAAGCCGGGCGACATCGCCGACGTCATCGCCTTCCTGCTGAGCCCCGCCGCCAGCTACATCACCGCCCAGTCGCTGGTGGTCGATGGCGGGCTCACGCGGTCCATCCTCAACCATGCGCCGGGCGTGGCCGCGACGCCGAAAGGAAAGTAGATGAAGGCTTCGCTTTTCTATCTGCCGAGCATCGGCAGCCGCGCCGAGATCGAAGCCGGTATGGCCGGCATGAACCCGCACTTCTATCAGCGCATGCTGAAGGAGCTCACGGAGCAGATAAAGCTCGGCGACGAGCTCGGCTACGATTCGGTGAGCTTCACCGAACATCACTTCCACATCGAGGGCTTCGAGCTCTCCAACAACCCGGTGCTGCTCGACCTCTACTTCGCGATGCAGACCAAGCGCATCCGCGTCGGCCAGCTCGGCATCGTGTTGCCGGCCAGCAACCCGATCCGCGTCGCCGAAGACATCGCCATGCTCGACCATATGACCGGCGGCCGCGCCAATGCGGGTTTTGCCCGCGGGTATCAACGGCGCTGGGTCGATGTGATGGCGCAGCAGACGCACGGCATCCATGGCGCATTGCCCAATCAGCACGACGAGATCGACAACGCCAATCGGCTCGCCTTCGAGGAGAACTTCCGCATCGTCAAGAAGTGCTGGACCGAGGAGATGCTGACCTTCGACGGCAAGTTCTGGAAGGTGCCAGCGGGCCCCACGCCGTGGACGCTCGATACCACGCAGAAGTGGGGCAAGGGCGTCGACAACGGCATCCTGACCGCCGTCGGCGTGGTGCCCAAGCCGTTGCAGAAGCCGCATCCGCCGCTGTTCCAGCCCTTCGCCAGCTCCGAGAACACCGTGCGCTTCTGCGCCCAGGAGGGCATCACGCCCATCCTGCCGCCCATGCTGCCGGTCTATGAGGAGAAGCTCTACAGCGTCTATTCGGAGGTTTCGGGCAAGCCCAAGGGGCAGGGCGTGGGCGTGCTGCGTGACGTCATCATCTGTGACACGGACGAAGAGGCGAAGGCGCTGTGGCGCGATTCCGGCCAGTTCTCCGGCCGCGCCTGGTTCGAGCCGTTCGGCTTCCGCCGCGGCATGATGGACCCCAAGACCGGCAAGAGCCCGACGTCCGATGAGGTGATCGAGATGGGCTATGCCTATGTCGGCACGGTCGACACCGTGCTGCGGGCCATGGAAACCCAGCAAAAACGCCAGCCCGTCGATTGGGTCTTCTGCTACACTTACAACGCCCTGGTTCCACACCCGATCCTGATGAAATCCATCGAGACGTTCTGGACCAAGGTGATGCCGCGTTTCCGCTGAACTCCCTGGAGGATGGCCATGGGTATGCTGAGCGATGAAGAACGTGCAAGCGTTTCTCCGGCCCGACTGATCGCCAACCCGACTCCGGTGCCGACGCAGGTCGTGTCGAGCGACGAGTTCATGCCGGTGCCGCAGACCGAGCGGCAGAAGAAGGTCGAGGCGCGAATGAACGCGCTGGCCGACGAGTACGGAAAGAAGAACGGCCTGTCGCGCCGGCGCTTCTTCCAGACCGCGGCGGGCATGACGACGGCTTTCGTCGCCATGAACGAGGTCTACGGACCAATCTACGGCGCCTCGCCGGCCGAGGCGAAGAACGTCGATCTCGCCCAGGCGCGCGCCGATGGGCTGAAGGACCAGTTCATCATGGACGTGCACACGCACTTCCTGCGCGACGACACGCGGCTCGAAGGGTTCGTGCGCGGGCGCGAGGCCGTCGGCAAGGCTGGCTGGAATCCCGACCTCGTCGACAAGCCGCAGACGATCGACGACCTGAAGTATCCCAACTGGTTCAAGGAGGTCTTCCTTGACAGCGACACCAAGGTGGCGCTGATCAGCGGCTCGGCCTCGGAGGATCCGCGCGACTGGTTCCTGACCAACGAGATGAAAGCCGACGCGCGCGCCAAGGTGAACGCTGCGGCCGGATCGAAGCGGCTCCTGTCGCACGCCATCTTCACGCCGGGCTACGACGGCTGGATGGACGAGGTCGACAAGTGCATCGCCACCCTCAAGCCCGATTCGTGGAAGGGCTACACGGTCGGCGACAACACCAACAAGGACCTGGCACGCCATCCCTGGCGCATGGACGACGAGAAGCTGGTCTATCCCTTCTACGAGAAGATCGTGAAGGCGGGCTACGACATCGTCTGCGTGCACAAGGGCCTCTACCCGACCTCGGTCGAGAAGCGCTGGCCGCATCTCACGCCCTACGCCACGGTCGACGATGTCGGCAAGGCGGCCAAGGACTGGCCGAACATTCGCTTCGTAATCTATCACTCGGCCTTCCGCTGGACCGGCGCGCCCGGCGCGTCGGCCGAGGGATACGCCCAGTTCGAGAAGACCGGCCGCATCGAGTGGACGACCGATCTCGCGGAGATCCCAGGCAAGTATGGCGTCAGCAACGTCTACGCCGATCTCGGCCAGATCTTCGCCCAGACCACGGTGACCGAACCGCGTCTGTGCGCCGCGCTGATGGGCCAACTCGTCAAGGGCATGGGCGTCGACCATATCGTGTGGGGCACCGATGCGGTGTGGACCGGCGCGCCGCAGTGGCAGATCGAGGGCCTGCGTCGGCTGGAGATCCCCGAGGACATGCGCAAGAAGTTCGGTTTCGCCGAGCTCGGTCCGGCCGATGGTCCGGTCAAGCGCGCCATCTTCGGCGAGAACTCGGCGAAGATGTATCGCTACGAGGTCAAGAAGGCGGCGTGGCGCGACGATCGCTTCGCCGCGCTCAAGACCGACTACGAGCGGCGCGGCCGCGATCCCTCCAACCTGCGCTACGGGTTCGTCGCCCCCACATGAGAAAGGGGGCGTGATGCCTATCGACGGGCGTTCAAAGTCGCGGCCGCCGTAATCATCGGTTGGTGCAACATGATCTCAATCGGCCGGGGACAAGCCCCGCCTTCGGCGTCAAACTTGCATTCCGCCGGGGGACCGATTGGGGGACTGACATGACAAAGACAACGATTCTGCGTCGCAGCCTGCTGAAAGCGGGCGCCGCGGCTCCGCTTTTGACGCTGGCGCCGGGCCTCGCGTCGGCCCAGCCCAAGATCGCGCCGCCCAACATCATCAAGGCCGGCACGCTCGTCATGTCGATCAACCCGACCTTGCCGCCGCTGCAGTACGTCGACGACAAGGGCGAGCTCAAGGGCATGCGCGTCGAGCTCGCCAACGAATGCTGCAAGAAGCTCGGGCTGGCGCCGGAATACATCCGCACCGAGTTCGCCACCATGATCCCGGGCCTGGCCGCCAAGCGCTGGGACATGATCAACACCGGCATCTTCTGGACCGAGGAGCGGTCCAAGCTGATGTACATGATCCCCTACGAGCAGGCGGCCATCTCCTTCCTCGCCGCCAAGGGCAATCCGCAGGGCCTGAAGACGATCGACGATCTCGCCGGCAAGCGCATCGCCGTCGAGCTGGGCGGCATCGAGGAGCGGCGCACGCGCGAAGTGGCCAAGATGGCGACCGACAAGGGCCTGAAGCCGATCAACGTCATGACCTTCAACAACTTCGCCGAGGCTTTCCAGGCGTTGCGCGCCGGCCAGGCCGATGCCGCCACCAGCATCGACGCCACGGCGATGTTCATGCAGAACCGCGGCGACTTCACGCGCGCGATCAGCGGCGTCTTCCCGCAGACCGCCTGCTTTGCGCTGGCCAACAAGACCGCCGCCGATGCGATCGTCGGCGCGCTGAACGAGCTCAGGAAGGACGGCACCTACGACAAGCTCCTGGACCAGTACGGCGTGCTGAAGATCGACGAGGCGTCCTTCTCCATCAAAGGCCCGGGGCCGGCCTAACCTTTGTCGTCCTGAGCGTAGCGAAGGACCTCATGGCATTTCCACGAGCACATCGCTGGAAGCGCCATGAGATCCTTCGCTGCGTTCAGGATGACAGCAAGGAACTGAGATCCCGCAAATGACAGTCTGGAATTGGGAAGGCTTCTGGAGCTACTTCACCAATCTCTATCTGCTCGAAGGTGCGCTGTGGACCATCGGGCTCACCATCAGCACGCTGATCCTGGGTGGCCTGCTCGGCCTGTTGCTGGCGGTGATGCGGCTCTCCAAGCACAAGGCCCTGTCGCGCAGCGCCCAGGCCTATGTGTGGATCTTCCGCGGCACGCCGCTGCTGGTGCAGCTCATCATCATCTACACCGGCCTGCCGCAGCTCGGCCTGGTGCGCTTCTCGGTGCTGGAATCGGCGATCCTCGGCCTGGCGCTGAACGAGGCGGCTTATCTCTCGGAAATCCTGCGCGGCGGCATCCTGTCGGTGGCGAAGGGCCAGACCGAGGCAGCGCGGGCGCTCGGGCTGAAACCGTTCCAGATCTTCCGCCTGGTCGTGCTGCCGCAGGCGCTGCGCGTCATCATCCCGCCGCTCGGCAACTCGGTGAACGGGCTGCTCAAGACCACGTCGATCGCCTCGGTGATCTCCATGGAGGAGGTCCTGCGGCGCGGCCAGATCCTGATGCAGCAGAAGTTCCAGGTGCTGGAAGTGTTCATGGTCGTGGCCATCATCTACCTGGTGATGACCACCTGCTGGGACTTCGTGCAGCGTCGCATCGAGGCGTATTACGGCAAGGCCTACGGCGCCGCCGACAAGCAGCTGGCGCGGGACGATCACTGAGCTCAGCGGCGACTCCACACGATTTCGCGTCAGAAGAGCTTACGCAGCCCGTAAATCGGATCCATCTTCCTCAGCACGTCGCGTAGCGCCGGCCGTTGCGCTTCAGGCAACGGCAGGCGCGGGGGGCGCGGCGGGCCCATCGGCATGCCCATCAACTCGAAGCAGGCCTTGGTGCCCGAGACGTAGCGCGGTCCGCCGACCCACCACAGCAGCGGCGTCATCCTATTGTAGAGCGCGAGCGCTGCATCCATGTCGCGCTTGTCGGCCACCAACTCGAACAGCTCGGCCGACCAGCGCGGGATCACGTTGGAGCAGACGGCGACCCAACCCTCGGCGCCCAGCCAGAACGATTCGTAGCCCAGCACGCCCGCGAACACCGTCATCTTGTCGCCGGCGAGGCGCATGATGTCGCGCACGCGCGTCGGATCGAGGGTCGATTCCTTGACGTACTGGCAGTTGGGGATCTCGGCGATGCGCGCGATCAGCTCCGGCATCATGTCAACATTGGCCGTCGCCGGGTTGTTGTAGACCATGATCGGGATGCCGATCGCGTCCGACACCTTCTTGTAGTGGGTGTAGAGCTCGTCGTCGGTCGGCACGCTGTAGAAGGGCGGGATGATCATGACGCCGTCGGCGCCCATCGATTCGGCCTCGCGGCTGGTCCGCACCACCTCGTCGGTCCATTCCGCGCCGGTGCCGATCAGCACCGGCACGCGGCCGGCCGCCTCCTTGACAACAATTTCGACGATCTGGCGCCGCTCGTCAGGCGTCACGCTTAAAAATTCGCCGGTGCTGCCCAGTGGGATCAGGCCATGAATGCCTTCCTCGATCTGGAAATTGACCAGGCGCCTCAGCGCCGCCTCGTCGACCTTCTTGCCGTCGGCCGTGAAGGGCGTGATCAGCACCGTGTAGGTGCCGCGAAACTTCTTCATCTCAAACTCCTATCGGCGGGCGCCCCAACACGACCTCATCCTGAGGAGGCGCGTAGCGCCGTCTCGAAGGATGGGCTGCAGACGAGGTGCTCGCGCCACCCTTCGAGACGCGCCCTTCGGGCGCTCCTCAGGGTGAGGTTGTTGTCGGTTCTCTCACCGGCCGACTCATTGTAGACCTTTCGCCATGCGCCTGAAGCATCCCGACATGCGGCCGACCGGCTCACCGGTGCGGTTCGGCTTCGATGGCCGCCAGATCGAGGCGCTGGAAGGCGAGACCATCGCCGCTGCACTTGCCGCGTCGGACATCGTCGCCGTACGCCAGGCGCGCTCGGGCGCATCGCGCGGGCCGTTCTGCGGCATGGGTGTGTGCTTCGACTGCCTGGTGACGGTCGACGGCCGGCCGAGCCAGCGCGCCTGCCTCACCAAGGTTTCGACCGGCATGGACGTGCGCTCCTCGCCGACCGCCGCCGCTTCGACCGCCGAACCTGCCCGGCCGGCCGAGGAGATCGCCTGCGACGTGCTGGTGGTAGGGGCGGGACCGGCCGGCCTGTCGGCGGCGCGCAGTCTGGCACTGGTCGGCGCCGACGTGGTCGTGCTCGACGAGCGGCTGCATCCCGGCGGCCAGTTCTTCAAGCCGCTGGCGCCCTCGCACCAGGCCGAGATCTCCACGCTCGACAGCCAGTTCCGTGATGGCGCCGTGCTGGCGCAATCGACGTCGCGGGCCGGCGCGCGCATCGTCAACGAGGCGACGGTGTGGGCGGCCTTCTCAGCCCAAGAGGTTGCCGCCGTCGTCGCCGGCCAGTCGACGCTTTACCGGCCCAAGCGGCTGGTGCTGGCGACCGGCGCCTACGAACAGTCGCCGACGATCCCCGGCTGGACCTTGCCCGGCGTGATGACCGTCGGCGGCCTGCAGACGCTGGCGCGCTCTTACCGCGTGGCGCCAGGCCAGCGCATCGTGATCGCGGGCAATGGCCCGCTCTGCCTGCAGACCGCCGTCGAGCTTCTGGACGGCGGCGCCGACGTGGTGGGCGTGCTCGAGGCGGCGCCGCGGCCTGGCTTCGGGCAATGGCAGGCACTGGCGAGCGCCGCGTTGGCCGATCCCTTCCTGATGATCGACGGCCTGTCGCTCGCCGCCCGTCTTGCCGGCAAGCTGCACTGGGGCCGCCGGGCCGCACGACTCGTCGGCGACGAACGCGTGCGCGCCATCGAGGCCGGCGACCTCAGCTTCGACGCCGACATCGTGGCGTTGAACTATGGCTTCGCCTCGTCGTCGGAGCTGGCGCGCTCATTGGGCTGCGCCCATCGCTTCGTGCCGCGCGGCAACGGCTCGATGGAGACGCTCACCGACGGCAACGGCCGCACCAGCCTGGCCGAGGTCTTCGCCATCGGCGACGGCGCGCGCTTCGGCGGCGCCCACGCGGCGATGGCGCAGGGCGCACTGGCCGCCGCCGCCATCGCCAGCGACCTCGGGCTCAAGATCGCCGAGCCACGGGAGGCCCGGCGCACGCAGCGCCGGGCCGCGCGCTTCCAGGCCGCGCTGTGGCAGATGTTCGAGGCACCGCCGATCGATCCCGACGCGATCGACGACAGCGCCGTCGTCTGTCGCTGCGAAGAGGTGACGGCGGGCGATTTGCGCCGGCTGATCGCGGCTGGCCACGATTCGCCCGCGTCGCTGAAGCGCGCGGCCCGCGTCGGCATGGGCCGCTGCCAGGGCCGCTACTGCGCCTCGGTGGTCGCGCGCATGACCACGGCCGAGGTCGGCGAGTTCGGCCTGTTCGCGCCGCGGCCGCCGGCCAAGCCGGTGCCGATCCGCGCCCTCACGGTCGAACAGCCGGAATGGACCGGCCACAAGGATTTCGTGCCGCCCGACATGGCGCGGCCGCGCGAGACCGAGCCTTTGCCGGCCGAGACCGTCGACACGCTGGTGATCGGCGGCGGCGTTGCGGGCTCATGCTTGGCCTATTGGCTGGCGCACGAAGGCATCGAGGCGATGGTGGTCGAGCGCGACGACGTGAACCTGCAGGCCTCCGGCGCCAATGCCGGCTCGCTGCATGTGCAGCTCCTCGCTTTCGACTTCGCCCTCGGCGCGCCGCCCAACAATCGCGCCGCCGACACCCTGCCATTGGGCCCGGCCTCGGTGGCGCTGTGGGCCGACATCCAGCGCGACACCGGCCAGGACCTCGAGATGAAGGTCTGTGGCGGGCTGATGCTGGCCGAGAGCGAACGCGACATCGAGTTCCTCAAGGGCAAGATCGCGCTGGAGAAGAGCCGCGGCATTGACGCCGAGCTCATCGGCGCCAACGAGCTGCGCGCCCTGGAACCCTGCATCGGCGACATCGCCATCGCCGCCGAATGGTGCCCGGGCGAGGGCAAGATCAATCCGCTGAAGGGCACCTACGCCGTGGTCGCCAAGGCCAAGGCGCTGGGTGCGCGCTTTCGGCGCGGCAGCAACGTTTTAGCAATCGAACGCGACGGCGGGCGCTGGAAGGTTTCGACCAGCCGCGGCGAGATCCGCGCCCGGCGCGTGGTCAACACGGCCGGCCCGTGGGCGGCCGAGGTCGCGCGCCTGGCCGGCGTGGAAATTCCCGTGCGCGGCGCGCCGCTGCAGATGGTCGTCACCGAGCCCACGGCGCCGACGCTGTCGCGGCTGGTCGCCTACGCCCATCGCCATCTCACCTTGAAGCAGATGGCCTCGGGCGCCTTCATGATCGGCGGCGGCTGGACGGCGGGTCTCGACGAGCAGAACCGCCTGTCGCGGGCGCTACGCCCCAGCGTCGAGGGCAATCTCTGGATCGCGAGCCGCGCCGTGCCCGCACTGGCCGATCTCCATGCCATCCGCATCTGGGCCGGCATGAACGTTAACATCGACCGTGCGCCGATCCTGGGCGAGATGCCGGGCCTGCCGGGCTTCTACAACTGCGTCAGCTCCAACGGCTACACGCTGGCCCCGGTGCTGTCGCGACTCACCGCGGAGATGTTGGCCGGGCGCTCGACCAGCCTGCCGGTGGAAGCTTACTCGATAAGGCGGTTCGGCTGATCTTCTCCTCCCCCGTCTTACGGGGGAGGGTAGGGAGGGGGCAGGCAACAGACCGGCCCTTGCCAATTTCAGATCATGATCTCTTTCGTGGAGACGCCGTCTGTGCGGCTCTCCCCCTCCTGTATCCTCCCCCGTATGACGGGGGAGGAAATGAGTTAACGAACCGGCCGATCGGGTGTGCGCGGGAACGAGCCGCCGTGCTCCGGCCATTCCCATTCGCCGCGGTCCGGCGCGTCAACGTTGATGCCCCTGGCGCGCAGCGCCTCGCGATGGTCTTCGGCGTTGTCCTCCGGCTGGTAGCCCAGCGTCGCCCAGTTGGGATCGACGGTCTTCAGCCGCGTGTTGTTCGAGTACCCGTTGACCACCATGCAGCCTGGATCGGGATGGCGCAGCGAGACGTCGACCAGATGCGCCACGTCGGCGGGACTGAGCCAGGTCGCGAGCGAGCGCTGGTCGATCGGCTCGGGGCGGAAGGTGCCGATGCGCAACGACACCGAGCGGATGCCGTAGCGGTCGTAGTTGTGCTGCAGCATCGTCTCGACGGCGGGACGGTCGGTGACGTCGGCGACGACCAGCTCCTCGTTGTTGCCAGGGTCTTTCACCGGCCGGATGTCCGTGAGGCGCAGGTGGCGCCAATGGCTGCGCAGGCCGGCACGCAGCGCCGTGCCGATGGCGCCTGCCGCGCCGGTGATGAGGACGCGATCGGTCTTGGGGTCGATCATTACGCGCCCGTTACGCGCCAGATGACGTTGCCGACATCGTCCGCCATCAGCAGGGACTTGCGATCGTGGCCGAGCGTCACCCCGACCGGCCTGCCGTAGGACTCCTTCTCGTCCGCCGACAGGAAGCCCGAAAGGATGTCGCGCGGCGGCCCCGCGGGTTGGCCGTTGGCGAACGGGATGTGCACCAGCTTGTAGCCGCTGAGCTTGCTGCGATTCCACGAGCCGTGCTGGCCGATCGCCATGCCCTCGGGAAAGCCGGGCAGGGTGCCGGCGGGCACCCAACAGAGTCCCAGCGAGGCCGTGTGGCCGCCCAAGGCATAGTCCGGCGTGATGGCCTTGGCGACCATGGCCGGATCCTGGGGCACGCGATCGTCGACGGTCTGCCCCCAATAGCAATAGGGCCAGCCGTAGAAGCCGCCGTCCTTCACCGAGGTGAGATAATCGGGAGGCGTTTCGTCACCAAGCCCGTCGCGCTCGTTGACCACGGTCCACAGCACGCCCGTCGTCGGCTCCCAGGCGAGCCCCACGGCGTTGCGCAGGCCGGAGGCGAAGATGCGGCTGCTTCCGCCCGCAAGGTCGATTTCATAGATGGCGGCGCGGCCTTCCTCGACCTCCATGCCCTGCTCGGCGATGTTGGTGAGCGATCCGACACCGGCGTAGAGCTTTCGTCTGTCAGGGCTGAGCAGGAGGCTTCGCGTCCAATGGCCGGCTGGCTTGAACGTGACCAGCTTGCGGCCTGGCGCGGCGATGCGACTGGCGCCGGCCGTGTAGGGAAAGGCCACCACGCCGTCCGTGTTGCCGACATAGAAAGTGTCGTCCACCAGCGCCATCCCGAACGGCTGGCTCTGGTTCTCGAGGAACAGCTCGCGGGTCTCGGCGACACCGTCGCTGTCCTTGTCGCGCAGCAGCGTGATGCGGTTGGCGCTGACCCCCATGGCGTCGGCGCGCCGCATCGTGGTGATCATGGCGTAGTCGAAGACGGAGCGGGGTGGTCTGTCGAGGCTGAGCGCCTCGGCGACCAGCACGTCGCCATTGGGCAGCACCTCGATCCAGCGCGGATGATCGAGGACGCCGGCGAATGCGTTGACCTTGAGCCCGGGGGCCGCGATCGGTGTCCGTCCCGCCTCCCAGCCCTTGGCCGTCGGCATTTTCAGCGTCGGGATGCTGCCTTGCGGTTTCGCCGCTGGGATGGCCGGCGCGCTGCCCCACGCGGGCTCGGGTGAGCCTTCGGTCAGGCGCCGCATCTGGAGCGCGGCGCCGCCGACCAGGGCGACACCATGGGCAAAGAGGGTCGAGAAGTTCACGGATGACCTCCCTGATGTCGGAGAAAGCTAGCCGGCAAATCCCGGCATCACGTCCGAGGAAAGCAATTCGAATGTTTCGGCGTCGTTCTTGTAGGCGCTGCTGATCAGCAGCTGCACGCCGGCATCGCGGTAGCGGCCGACCAGGTCGGTGATCTGGGAGACCGTGCCGGCGACACCATAGTAGTTCGCCGGCACTGCGAGCTTCTGGCGTTTGGCCGCCAGAGCCGCCTCGTCGCGCGCAATGACGAAGCTGATGATGTTGGTGCGCTCGACCTCCTCGTACTTCCGACCCTCCGCCTCGCAGTGGCGGCGCAGCACCTCGTACTTGTGCCGGACCTGGTCGGGTGAGCCGCCGACATTGCAGGCATCCGCGTGCCGGGCCACCGCGCGCAGCGTCAGCTGCTCGCCGCCGCCACCGATCATGATCGGCGGATGTGGCCTCTGGATCGGCTTCGGTTCCAGGATGGCGTCCTGGGCCTGGAAGTACTTGCCCTGGAAGGTGGTCCGCTTCTCGGTCCACATGCTCTTGATCAGCCGGACCGCCTCTTCCATCTGCCGGATGCGCATCGCGGGCCGCGGTGGAAACTCCCAGCCGTACTGCCGGTACTCCGTTTCGAACCAGCCGGCGCCGATGCCGAAGGTCAGGCGGCCGCGGCTGATCTGGTCGACACCGGCGGCAATCTTCGCCAGATGAGCCGGATTGCGATAGTGCACCGACGAGACCAGCGTCGCGAGGCGGATGCGCTTGGTCGTTGCGGCGAGGCCGGACAGGACCGTCCAGCCCTCCATGAAGGGTTCGTCCGGAGCGCCGACATTGCCGATCTGGATCAGGTGATCCATCACCGAGAACCAGGTGAAGCCGTGATCCTCCGCCCACTGGGCCTTGGTCTTCACGGCCTCGAAGATCTCCGCCGAGTCGGGCCCGAACAGCCAGGACGGATTGTGGATGCCGAACTTCATGGGGGCTCCCTCCTCTTTTCTTCTCCTCCCCCGTCATATCTTCATGCCCCTCTCCCCCGCTAGGGGGAGAGGTTGGGCGAGGGGGTTGCACGAGCGTTCGACGCCCCCTCACCTAGAGAGGCATGAGCCTCAGAAAAGCTGCGTCACGCGGATCGTGAAGACGGCCGCTAGGTCGCTCGAGGGCGCCAGAGCCGGCTGCAGGTAGAGTTGCACGTCCGGCGTGACCAGGAAGCCCCTGAACACCGACCACGACCAGTAGGCCTCCAGCATGATCTCGCTCGGCCGAACGAACGTGCCGGTGAAGAGCGACATGTTCGTCGCATTCCAGGCCATGGCGAGGCCGATCTGATCGTGCCTGCTGTGCTGCACCGGGTCGTTGAGGACGGCGCCGCCGGCGATCGACGACTGGATGGCGAAGCTCGACTGCCAGGCCGTGTTGGCGCGCAGGAACAGGCCGACCTTGTCGCCGATCGGCTGGGAGGCGCTGAAGGAGAGCCCGCTGCTGGCCAGTGGCTGCAGCGAGACGCCAGGCTGGTTGTAGTAGAGCAGGGCGTAGTTGCCCTGGCCCCAGTCCTTGACGGTGGGCGACCAGGCGGCGTAGCCGAACCAGGCATACTGGCCCTGGCCCACGGTCGGGAACTGGATGTAGCTGCCGCTGAAGTCGTTGGCGTCCTGGAAGCCCGCGGCGAAGGTGATTTCCCTGGTGGGATTGAGCTGCGCATACGCGCCGAGGCCCGCCTGGCTGTAGTTCTGGCTGCCGTTCTGCGTCAGCGAGTAGCCGATGAAGTTCACCTGCTGGTCGTTGGCATAAGCGTTGCCGTCGAAGTTCGAGAAGGCGTACTGGCCGACCGAGATCGCCAGCCAGTTGCCCGGGAAGGCGTGCGTATAGGTGAGCTGCACGAACTGGTTGTTGGCATCCGGCTGGTTGTTGATCGGGCTGATGAGGTTGATGTTGCTGCCGAGGCTCGTTCCCGAGGCGCCCGACAGGTACTGCGCCGACAGGAAATGGAATTGCACGGAGCCGCTGCCGATCGAGGGCGAGGAGAACGCATCCCAGTTCACCGCCGGCGTGAACATCGCCTGCACGGCGCCGTAGCCGCCGTTGGGCGTTCCCCATTGGCTCATGAAAGACGTTTCCATCGAGTAGGAGATGCCCGTCGTGTCCTCGATCTCCTTCTTGGTCCTGGCATAGCGCACGTGGGCGCTGTCGACCTCCTCGCTGAGCGACAGCTCCTGCCGCTTCTTGGCGGCGCGATTGGCATCGTGGATCCTGCCGACCAGCTTCTGGCCCTGCGGATCGTAGGTCTGGGCCTCAGCGCGCCCCGTCGCCACCGCCAGTGCGGCGAGAACAACGCTTCCTGCCACGCAGCGCATCGATCGGTTCCCCCTGCCGACGTATGCAATACTTGTTCGATGACGGCTAGAAGACTGTGAGTCACAGCTGTCACCCCGAGCGTAGCGAGGGGCCTTTAAAGCAACAAGAAAGGTCCCTCGCTACGCTCGGGATGACAGCGTGCCTGTATCAGTCCAAGCCGGCGCGGCGGAAGCCTTCCAGGTAGTGTTCCCGGTCGGCGTCATGCTTGATCGGCATTCGGTCTGCGATCCAGGCAAGAGAAACGTTGGGCTGGGCGCGGCGCAGTTCCTCCAGCGCAGCCGCGGCGACCTCGGTCTGTCCGGCCATGCCGGCGGCGGCAGTCAGCAGGCGCCGGGCTCCGACGAAATCGCCGCGGAGCCGGATTGACTCGCGCGCGAACTCCATCGCTTTCTCATAGTTGCGCCCGATGTACTGGGCGAAGGCGGCGGCGCCGAAGTAAATCGCCGATAATGGATCGCGTGGACTGAACCGCAGCGCACGGTGAACCGCTTCCCCAGCCTCCTGCCAGCGGCCGCTATCGGCCAAGGTGATGCCGTAGTAGCAATGCGCCAACGAGAAGTTGGGATTGAGACGCAGCGCGGTTTCGAACTCGGCGATCGAATCGTCCAACCGGCGCGCGAACAGATGGGTACAGCCCAAGGCGTGATGCGCCCAGGGATCCTCGCTGTCCGCGCGGATTGCCGCCAGCGCCGCACGCTCGGCGATCGGCGCAACCGTCTTGTCTGACCAGCCCATATGGACACCAAAAGTGTGACTGGTCGCCAGCAGCCCCAGCGCCTGGCCATAGTTCGGGTCGATGGCGATTGCCCTTTCCAGCAACTCCTGCGCAGCCGTGTTGTCCTGTCGGGTCACCCGCCAGAAGTGGGACATGGCCCGCATCACCAGATTCCAGGCATCCAGGCTCTCGGGCGGCTTGCGCCGGGCGCGGAAGTTTTCCGCGGCATAGATTTGCGGTTCGACCGCCGAGACGATCGCCTCGGTGATCTCGTCCTGGACCGCGAACACGTCGGCAAGGTCGCGGTCGTAGCGTTCCGCCCAGACGTGGCCACCTGTGGTGACGTCGTTCAGCTGGGCCGTAATGCGCACGCGCTCGCCCAGCTTGCGCACGCTGCCCTCGAGCACATAGGAGACGCCGAGCTCCTCGGCGACTTGCTTGATGTGGACGGCCTTGCCCTTGTAGGTGAACGAGGAATTGCGGGCGATCACGAAGAACCAGCGCAATTTGGACAGCGCCGTGATGATGTCCTCGCTGATGCCGTCTGAAAAATATTCCTGCGCCGGGTCGCCACACATGTTGTCGAACGGCAGCACGGCAATCGCCGGCCGCTCGGGCAGCGGCAAGGCCGAATGCGCGGGCTCGCGGATTTCGTCCGACGTCAGCGGATCGGCCCCGGCCACAGATTGATCACGGCCCGATTGGGTCTGCACGTCGCCGACGAAGCGCAATCCCTTGCGGGCAATGGTGCGAATCAGCCTTTGGCCCTGGCCGCTGTCGCCGACCGCTTTGCGCGCGGCGTAGATGCGGCTGGTCATGGTCGCGTCCGACACGATCCGGCCGCGCCAGACCGACGCGATGAGATCGTCCTTCGTTACGACACGATTGCGATTCTGAACGAGGCAAATCAGTAGATCGAGGACTTGCGGCTCGACCGAGATGGCTTCGGAGCCGCGGTGCAACTCGCGCCGGTCGGTATCGAGCAAGTGATCGGCAAAGATGAATTGCACGCTGCTGTCCCCACCGTTCCGCCAAAGCCATTCTTCGCTCAAAAACGACCTTGTCGTGGCAAAGCGGGACCTCTGCACTTTTCCCGTTTGCCTGTGTCGTTTGCGCACGGGCCGGTAGCAGACCCTGCTCGCCGTCGCACGCACAAAAAATTCAGGACATCTCCAGAAAAAAACAATGCCGTCCGAAGTGCGGCTTCAAGCCGGCCATCCGGCCTCCGGGTAAGCATGTCCGTCCGTACCAAGGCGCGTCGATCCGACTCTCTTCATCTGCGCTGCGGCAAATCCCCGAAAGGACAACCACCATGGCGATCAAGGCTAGCTTCATCCCCGGCGCCGGCCTGCTGTCTGTGTTCGGCGACGATCTCGATAACGCCGTCACGATCAGCCGTAACGCGGCCGGCCTGATCCTGATCAACGGTGGCGCAGTACAGATCACCGGCGGCCAGCCAACTGTGGCAAATACCACACAGATGCTCGTGTTCGGCCAGGCCGGCAACGACATGCTTGTGCTCGACGAAAGCAACGGCGCCCTGCCGCCGGCCCAGATGTTCGGCGGCAACGGCAACGACACGATCGTCGGCGGCTCGGGCGGCGATCTGCTGTTCGGCCAGGCCGGCAACGACACCCTTCTCGGCAAAGGCGGCAACGACTTCCTGTTCGGCGGCGCGGGCAACGACACGCTGACCGGCGGCGATGGCGACGACCAGGTGTTCGGCGAAGGCGGCAACGATCGCATGATCTGGAATCCGGGCGACGACACCGACCTGTTCGAGGGCGGCGACGGCACCGACACGGCGGAGGTCAATGGCGGCAACGGCGCCGAGGTCTTCACCGCCACCGCCAACGGCACCCGCGTGCGCTTCGATCGGCTCAATCCCGCGCCGTTCAGCCTCGACATCGGCACGACCGAAAAGCTCGTCGTCAACATGAACGGCGGCGACGACATGTTCAGCGCCACCGGCAATCTGGCTGCCCTGATCAACGTCACGGTCGACGGCGGCACCGGCAACGATACCATTCTCGGAAGCAACGGCGCCGACACTCTGATCGGCGGCGACGGCAACGATTTCATCGACGGCCAGCAGGGCAACGACCTTGCCTTGCTCGGCGCCGGCGACGACGTCTTCCAGTGGGATCCCGGCGACGGCAGCGACACGGTGGAGGGCGGCGACGGCAACGACACGATGTTGTTCAACGGCTCCAACATCGGCGAGATCATGGACATCTCGGCCAATGGCGGCCGCACGCGGCTCACCCGCGACGTCGGCAACATCAACATGGACTTCAACGACATCGAGCGCGTCCAGATCAACGCCTTGGGCGGCGCCGACAAGATCACGGTCAACAACCTCGCCGCCACCGACGTCAAGCAGGTCGACATCAACCTGGCCGCAACGGGTGGCGTCGGCGACGGCGCAGCCGACCAGGTGATCGTCACCGGCACCAACGGCAACGACGACATCAGCGTGGTCGGCGCCGGCACCAGCGTGTCGGTCATCGGCCTCAGCGCACAGGTCAATGTCACCGGCACGGAGGCGGGCGACCTCCTGACCATCAATGCCGGCAACGGCAACGACACGATCAACGCCGCCGGCCTGCCTGCGGGCGTCATCGGCCTCACCATCGATGCCGGCGCCGGCAACGACATCGTCATCGGCAGCCAGGGCAAGGACACGATCCTGGGCGGCGACGGCAACGACACCGTGACCGGTGGCCGCGGCGACGACGTAGCCCAGCTCGGCGCGGGCAACGACACGTTCATCTGGAACCCGGGCGACGGCAGCGACATCGTCGAGGGTCAGGCAGGCACCGACACGCTGCTGTTCAACGGCGCCAACATCGCCGAGAACATCAACATCGTGGCCAACGGCGGGCGGGCGCTGTTCACCCGCGACGTCGCCAACATCACCATGGACCTCGACGACGTCGAGACCATCAAGTTCAACGCCCTGGGCGGCGCCGACAATATCGTGGTCGGCGATCTCTCCGGCACCGACGTCAAGCAGGTCAACCTCGACCTGTCGGCGCAGGCGGGCAGCGGCCAGGGCGATGGCGCGGCCGATACCGTGACCGTCAACGGCACGCAGGGCAGCGACGCCATCACCGTCGCCAGCAGCGGCGCCTCGGTGGTCGTCAATGGTCTCGCGGCCAAGGTGACGATCGCCGGCGCCGAGGGGGCCAACGACTCGCTGGTGGTGAACGGGCAGGGTGGCGACGACACCATCAACGCCGCCGGTCTCAACGCCGGACAGGTCAAGCTCACGATCAACGGTGGCCTCGGCAACGACACGATCACCGGCAGCAAGGGCGACGACTTCATCAACGGCGGCGATGGCAACGACATCGCCAGGATGGGCGCCGGCAACGACACGTTCGTCTGGAACCCGGGTGACGACAACGACACGGTCGACGGGCAGGCGGGCACCGACACCCTCCTGTTCAATGGCGCCAACATCGCCGAGAAGATCGACATCTCGGCCAATGGCGGGCACGCCCGGCTGACTCGTGATGTCGCCAACATCACGATGGATCTCGACAACGTCGAGACGATCGATGTCCAGGCCAAGGGCGGCGCCGACCTCATCACGGTCGGCGACCTCAGCCAGACCGACGTCAGCAAGGTCAAGATCGACCTGGGCGGCGCCGATGGCGCGGCGGACACGATCGTCCTCAACGCGACCAACGGCAACGATGCGATCGTGGTCACCAACAACAACGGCGTGATCACCGTGTCGGGCCTGGGCGGCGCCGACGTGGAGATCACCGGCTTCGAGGCGAACAACGATCGCCTCGTGATCAACGGCCTCGGCGGCGACGACGTCATCGAGGCGTCTGGCCTCTCGGGCATTCTGCTCACCGCCAACGGCGGCGACGGCGACGATGTCCTGATCGGCAGCCCTGGCAACGACACCCTGACGGGCGGCGCGGGCGACGACGTTCTGATCGGCGGTGCCGGGCAGGACGTGCTCGACGGCGGCCCCGGCAGCAACGTCGTCATCCAGTCGGCCGTGTTGGGCCAGTTCATGGCCTCGAGCTTCGCTCCGATGAGCCAGGGCCCGGCCGGCACGCCGATGGCCGATCCGACGTCGAATCAGCCGCCGCTGCTCGCGCAGCCGCACGCCTGACCGCCAAGCCTCGAGTCCCGGAGTAACGTCTGTGAGCCCCTCCCCAAACCCCGCCGCTCCAGCCGACCCGGGACTCGAGGCCCTCCAAATGCTGCCGCACTTGAAGAACCAGCCACCGCTGCTCGCGCAGCCATACGTCTGACGCCAAGTCTCGAGTCCCGGAGAACGCCCGTGCGCCCCTCCCCAAGCCCCGCCGCTCCGGCCGATCCGGGACTCGAGGCCCTCGTTATGCTGCTGCACCTGAAAGGTGTGGCGGCGGATCGCGGGCAGCTTCGCCACCGGTTGGGAACAGACAAGATCGGCGCACCGGAGATGATCCGCTGCGCCAAGGCTCTCGGCCTGAAGGCGCGTGCCCGGCGGACCGAATGGTCGCGGCTCGCGCGGACTCCCCTTCCTGCCATCGCGTCCCTGCGCGATGGCGGCTTCATGGTGCTGGCCAAGGCTTCCAAGGACCAGGTGCTGGTCCAGTCGCCACAGACCGCGCAGCCCAGCCTCATGACACGCGAGGAGTTCGCCGCTGTCTGGGACGGCGGGCTGATCTCGATGGCCCGTCGGGCCGGCCTGGCGGACGTCGCGCGCCGCTTCGACATCACCTGGTTCCTGGGCGCGATCCACAAGTATCGTCGCCTGCTGGGCGAGGTGCTGGTCACGTCGTTCTTCCTGCAGCTGTTCGGCCTGATCTCGCCGCTGTTCTTCCAGGTGGTCATCGACAAGGTCCTGGTGCACCGCTCGCTCAGCACCCTCGACGTGCTGGTGATCGGCCTGCTGGCAATCTCGGCTTTCGAGACCGTTCTGGGCATCCTGCGCACCTACCTGTTCTCCCACACCACCAACCGCATCGACGTCGAGCTCGGCGCGCGCCTGTTCCACCACCTGCTGGCCCTGCCGATGGCCTACTTCCAGGCCCGGCGGGTCGGCGATTCGGTGGCGCGGGTGCGCGAGCTCGAGAACATCCGCAATTTCCTCACCAGCTCGGCGCTAACCCTGGTCATCGACCTGTTCTTCACCTTCGTCTTCCTGGCGGTGATGTTCTTCTACGCGCCAATGCTGACCTGGATCGTGGTGGGATCCCTGCCGATCTATGTCGCGATCTCGGGCGCCGCCACGCCGCTGTTCCGCCGCCGGCTCGACGAGAAATTCCAGCGCGGCGCGGAGAACCAGGCCTTCCTGGTCGAGAGCGTCACCGGCATCGAGACGCTGAAGGCCATGGCGGTCGAGCCGCAGATGCAGCGCCGCTGGGAAGAACAGCTTGCCGGCTACGTGTCGGCCAGTTTCCGGGTGCTGAGCCTCGGCAACACCGCGAGCCAGGTGGTGCAGTTCGTCAGCAAGGTCGTCACCGCCTCCATCCTCTATTTCGGCGCCAAGCTGGTGATCGACGGCAGCCTGTCGGTCGGCGAGCTGGTGGCCTTCAATATCCTGGCCAGCCGGGTGAGCGGGCCGGTGCTGCGCCTGGCGCAGATGTGGCAGGATTTCCATCAGGCGCGCCTCTCGGTCCAGCGGCTGGGCGACATCCTCAACACCACGGCCGAGTCGACCTACATGCCGGGACGCGCGCGCCTGCCAGCGATCCAAGGCGGCATCCGCTTCGACCATGTCAGCTTCCGCTATCGCCTGGACGGTCAGCAGGTCCTGCACGACGTCAGCTTCGACATACCGGCCGGCCAGACGGTCGGCATCGTGGGGCCTTCCGGCTCAGGCAAAAGCACCTTCGCCAAGCTCGTGCAGCGCCTCTACGTGCCGGAGAGCGGCCGCGTGCTGGTGGACGGCATGGATCTCGCCTTGGCCGACCCGGCCTGGCTGCGCCGCCAGATCGGCGTCGTGCTGCAGGAGAACGTGCTGTTCAACCGCTCGGTGCGCGACAACATCGCGCTCGCCGATCCGGCCATGCCGATGGAGCGCGTGGTCGCGGCGGCCCGCCTGGCGGGTGCGCACGATTTCATCCTCGAGCTCGCCGAGGGCTACGACACCGTCGTCGGCGAGCGCGGCTCGACCCTCTCGGGCGGTCAGCGCCAGCGCATCGCCATTGCCCGCGCGCTGGTCACCAACCCGCGCATCCTGATCTTCGACGAGGCGACCAGCGCGCTGGACTATGAGAGCGAGCGCATCATCCAGGAGAACATGCGCGAGATCGTCAAGGGCCGCACGGTCCTGGTCATCGCGCACCGGCTGTCGACCGTGCGGGCGATGGATCGCATCGTCACGCTCGAGGGCGGCCGCGTGATCGAGGACGGCTCGCACGATACCTTGATCAAGGTCGGCGGCCGCTACGCCTCGTTGCACCGGTTGCAGGCAGGGATCCATGAAGTCCACTAGTCTTGCCCATCCTCGCCAGCCGGTGCCGCCCGCCAACGACGTCGTGCGCCTGGCCGACAGGCGCCGCGAAGAGCTGGCCTTCCTGCCGGCCGCACTCGAGATCGTCGAGACACCGCCGTCGCCCGTCGGCCGAGCGATCGGGTTCACCCTCATCGCGCTGTTCTGCGCGGCACTGGCCTGGTCCTGGTGGGGCTCGATCGACATCGTGGCCTCGGCGACGGGCAAGATCGTGCCGAGCATCCGCACCAAGGTCATCCAGCCGTTCGAAACGGGGGTGGTGCGCTCGATCCGCGTGCAGGACGGGCAGGTGGTCAAGGCCGGCGACGTGCTGATCGAGCTCGACCCGACGGCGAACGCGGCGGACCGCGATCACCTGCGCAGCGATCTTCTGGCCGAGCAGCTCAATGTCGCCCGCCTGCGCGCGGCGCTGGCCGGCGGAGACGATCCCCTGGCTGTCTTTTCGCCGCCGGCCAACGCCGACGCCACTCTGGTCGCCGTGCAACGCCAGCTTCTGGTGAACCAGGTCGGCGAGCATCGCGCCAAGGTCGCCGCGATCGGCCGCCAGCAGGCGCAGAAGGAGGCCGAGCAGGCCACCACGGCGGCCACCATCCATAAGCTCGAGACGGTGATCCCGGTCATCCAGCCGCGCGTCGACATGCGCCGGACGCTGATGGAGAAGGACCTGGGTTCGAAGATCGCCTATCTGGAGACGCTGCAGCTCCTGGTCGAGCAGCAGAAGGAGCTTGGCGTCCAGAAGAGCCATCTGCAGGAAGCGGAAGCGGCGATCGCCACGCTTCACGAGACGCGCCGCCAGGCGGAGGCCGAATACCGGCGCACCCTGTCCGACGAGCTCGCGAAATCGGAGCAGAAGGCGATCGGATTGGCCCAGGAGCTGATCAAGGCCGAGCAGAAGACCAGGCTTCAGCTTCTGACGGCGCCGGTCGACGGCATGGTGCAGCAGCTCGCGATCCATACGGTCGGCGGCGTGGTCACGCCGGCGCAGGCCCTGCTGGTCGTGGTGCCGAGCGACAGCCGGCTCGAGATCGAGGCCCTGGTGCCGAACCGCGACATCGGTTTCATCCATCCGGGACAGCAGGCCGAGATCAAGGTCGATACCTTCAATTTCACCCGCTACGGCCTGCTGCACGGCGAGGTGCTGAGCGTCTCGCAGGACGCCATCATCCGCGACCGCCGGCAGGACCGTGCCGACGACCGCGCGCTGGGGACGCAGAACGACACCAGCGAGCCCAAGGGCCAGGAATTGAACTACAGCGCCCGCGTTTCGCTCGACCGCAGCCAGATGCAGATCGACGACCGGCTGGTCAACCTGTCGCCGGGCATGGCGGTGACGGTGGAAATCAAGACGGGCTCGCGCCGGATCCTGAGCTATCTCCTGTCGCCGCTGCTGCGCTACCGGCAGGAGACGTTGCGCGAGCGGTGATCCTGTCGTCCTGAGCGCAGCGAAGGACCTCATCGCCGCTTGCCACCGGCATGAGATCCTTCGCTGCGCTCAGGATGACAACGTCCCTGGCCTAGAGCATTGTCCACTCAAGCCGAACCTGATGACCTCACCCTGAGGAGCGGTCCGCAGGACCGCGTCTCGAAGGGTGGGCACGAGCACCACCTTTGTTGCCATCCTTCGAGACGGCGCTTCGCGCCTCCTCAGGATGAGGGATGAGTTGGTTTGGATGGATGCCGCTCTAACTGAAGATCGACGGATCGATCAGCGGCTTGCCGCGTGGCCGCGCCGCCTCGGGCCGATCGCACTTCTGGAAGTGACCGCGACCCGCCGAGCCACTCATCTTCGCCTCCTCCATCACGACCTCGCCGCGCGACAGGGTCATCACCGGATAGCCCGTGAGCTCGCGGCCTTCGTAGGGCGTGTAGTCGCAATTGTGGTGCAGGATCGAGTTGGTGAGGCTCACCTTTCGCTTCGGATCCCACAGCACGATATCGGCGTCAGCGCCGACGGCGATCGTGCCCTTGCGCGGATGCAGGCCGTAGATCTTCGCGGCGTTGGTCGAGGCGAGCGCCACGAACTGCTGCAGGGTGATGCGCCCCTTGTTGACGCCCTCGGAGAACAAGAGCGGCAGGCGCGTCTCCACGCCGGGCACGCCGTTGGGGATCTTGCGGAAGCTCTTGTCGGCACCCGGCAGCTTCTTGCCGCGCACGTCGTCGTACTTGAAGGCGGCGTGGTCCGACGACAGGACATGGAAGGTGTTGGCCGCCAGCCCCGTCCAGATGTGCTCCTGGTTGTCCGTGCCACGCGGCGGCGGCGAGCACACGCATTTGCTGCCCTCGTCGCCCGGCTTCTCGAAATCCTCCTCGCTCAGGAACAGGTACTGCGGGCAGGTCTCGCCATAGACTTTCAGGCCGCGCGCCTGGGCGCGCTGGATCTCGTGCATGGCTTCTTTGGCCGAGACGTGCACCAGCAGCATCGGCACGTCCAGAAGCTCCGCGAGCGAGATCGCGCGGTGGGTTGCCTCGCGCTCGACCACGAACGGCCGCGACGTCGCGTGGAACTTGGCCGCCGTCATGCCCTTGAGCTCCAGCCGCTCGGTCAGCCATTCGATGCAGTCGGAATTCTCGGCATGGATCATGAGCATGGCCTGCTCGCGCCGCGCCGCGGCCAGCGCGTCGAGCATCTGGCGGTCGGTGAGCTTGATGTCGTCGTAGGTCATGTAGACCTTGAACGAGGTGTAGCCCTCGGCCACCAGCGCCGGGAAATCCTGGCCCATGATCTTCTCGCTGGGGTCGGACAGGATCACGTGGAAGGCGTAGTCGATCAGCGACTTGCCGTTGGCGCGCTTGTGATAGCGGTCGACCACGTCGCGCAGCCCCTGGCCGCGGCTCTGGTAGGCGAAGGGGATGATGGTGGTCGTGCCGCCGGCCGCCGCCGCCCGGCTGCCGCTCTCGAAATCGTCGCAGAACACCGAGCCGTCGGCGGTGTCCTGGTCGAAATGGACATGGGCATCGATGCCGCCCGGCACGGCTATAAGCCCGGTGGCGTCGATCTCTTTCTTGCCCTTGTCGAGCCGCTCGCCCAGGGCCACCACCCGGCCCGCCGTGATGCCGATATCGCCCTTCACCACGTCTGCGGCCGTCGCAATGGTGGTGTTGCGGATGACGAGATCATACTCGGCCATGTGTTCCTCCCGGAGGGGCTACTGAAGCAAGCGGCATGCCGCTCACGCTCTTCTCCTCCCCCGAAGACGGGGGAGGAC
>NZ_BKAJ01000090.1 GCF_007992495.1 Reyranella soli | reverse complement strand
CCGCCGGCGACCCTCGCTCACTTCGTTCGCTGCGGGCGCCCGATGATCCCCGAACTCGGCCACTTCGCTCTCATCCTCGCGCTGGCTGTCGCGCTGGTACAGGGCACGCTGCCGCTGGTCGGCGCGGCGCGCGGTGATGGGCGGTTGATGGCGCTTGGCAGCACGGCGGCGCTCACCCAGGCGCTGCTGGTGGTCATCGCCTTCGCGGCTCTCACCCAGGCTTACGTGACGTCGGACTTCTCCGTCGCCAACGTCGTCGCCAACTCGCACTCGGCCAAGCCGCTGATCTATAAGATCTCCGGCGTGTGGGGGAACCACGAGGGCAGCATGCTCTTGTGGGCGCTGATCCTTGCCGTGTTCGGCGCCGCCGTGGCGTTGTTCGGCGCCAACTTGCCCGACACGCTGCGCGCGCGCGTGCTTGCCATTCAGGCGCTGATCGGCGTCGGCTTCCTCGCCTTCCTGCTGTTCACCTCCAATCCCTTCGAGCGGCTGTCGCCGGCGCCGGCCGACGGCAATGGCCTCAATCCGCTGCTGCAGGATCCGGGCTTGGCCTTCCATCCGCCGCTGCTCTATCTCGGCTATGTCGGCTTCTCGGTGACCTACGCCTTCGCCATCGCCGCCCTGCTCGAAGGCCGCGTCGATCCGGCGTGGGCGCGCTGGGTGCGGCCGTGGACGCTGGCCGCCTGGTGCTTCCTCACCCTCGGCATCGCGCTGGGCTCATGGTGGGCCTACTACATCCTCGGCTGGGGCGGCTTCTGGTTCTGGGATCCCGTCGAGAACGCCTCGCTGATGCCCTGGCTTGCCGGCACCGCGCTGCTGCATTCCGCCATCGTCGTCGAGAAGCGCGACGCCCTGAAGAGCTGGACTGTTCTTCTCGCCATCCTCGCCTTCTCGCTGTCGCTGCTCGGCACCTTCCTGGTGCGCTCGGGCGTGCTCACCTCGGTGCATGCCTTCGCACAGGATCCCGCGCGCGGCCTCTACATCCTGGCCTTCCTGCTGACCGTCACCGGCGGCGGCCTGGCGCTCTATGCCTGGCGGGCGCCGAAGCTGACCTCGAGCGGACTGTTCCAGGCGGTCAGCCGCGAGGGCGCGCTGATCCTGAACAACCTGCTGCTCTGCACCCTCGCCGCCACGGTCCTTTTAGGCACGCTCTACCCGCTGTTCCTCGATCTTTTGACCGGCAACAAGGTCTCGGTCGGTCCGCCTTTCTTCAACGCCACCTTCGTGCCGATCTGCGCGCCCTTGTTTGCCGCGCTCTGCGTCGGCCCCTTCCTGGGCTGGAAGCGCGCCGAGCTGTGGCCGGCGCTGCAACAGCTGCGCATCGCCTTCTTCGTCTCGGTGATCGCGGCCATCGTCGCCGCCGTCGCCATCGACAGCCGCTCGACCCTGGCCGCAGTCGCCTTCGGCTTCGGCGTCTGGCTGATCGTGGGCAGCCTGGTCGAGTTCGCAAGTCGCCTGCGGCTCGGCCGCGCGCCGTGGGCCGAGTCGATGCGGCGCCTGCGCGCTACGCCGCGCGCCGCCATCGGCATGACCATCTCGCATGCCGCCCTCGGCGTCGTCGTGCTGGGCGCGGTGGCGACCGGCGCCTGGCATCTCGAAGTGATCCAGACCCTGAAGCCCGGCGAGAAGACGCGCATCGGGGGCTACGACATCACGCTGGTGCGCGTCGACAACGTGCAAGGCCCCAACTACGTCGCCGAGCGCGCCACGCTCGACGTCACCACGGGCGGCCGGCCCTTCACCATCCTGCAGCCCGAGCGCCGGTTGTTCACGGTGCAGCGCCGCCAGGTCGCGGAGACCGCGATCCACAGCGACGGCCTGCGCGATCTTTATGCCGCAATGGGTGAGGGCGATCCCAACACCGGCTGGGTGATCCGGCTCTATCTAAATCCCCTGGCGCCCTGGATCTGGCTCGGCGCCGCGCTCTGCGCCTTCGGCGGCTTCGTCTCGCTCTCCGACCGCCGCCTCAGGATCGGCGCCCCTTCGCGCCGGCCGGCGGTACAGGCGGCCGAATGAGCCGCCGTCTCCTCTTCCTCCTGCCGCTCGCCACCCTGGCGTTGATGGCGGGCTTCTTCGCCTGGTCGCTGATGGCGGGCCGCGATCCCGCGTCGATCGGCTCGGTGATGGTCGGCCGCCCCGCGCCGAAGCTCGACCTGCGCGCGCTGCGCGAGGGCGACAAACCGCTCACCGACGCGCTGCTGCGCACCGGCAAGCCCACGATCGTCAATTTCTTTGCCAGCTGGTGCACGCCCTGCCTCGCCGAGCACCCCCTGTTCACGCGCCTCGCCCAGCGCGACGGCGCCGTCATCATCGGCATTGCCTGGAAGAACAAGCCCGAGGAGGCACGCGCCTGGCTCGCCAAGCTCGGCGATCCCTTCCTCTATGCCGGCCAGGATTTCGACGGCAGGACCGGCATCGACTGGGGCTTGAGCGGCGTGCCCGAGACCTACCTGATCGACGGCAATGGCATCGTGCGCTTCCACTTCCGCGGGCCGATCACCGAGAAGGACGTGCGCGACGCCATCCTGCCCTTCCTGAAGGGCGGCAAGCCGTGAAGCGCGTTCTCGTCCTGCTGCTCGCGACCCTGTTCGCGCTGCCGGCGCTCGCCGTCGACCCGTCGGAGATGCTGAAGGACCCCGCGCTCGAGGCCCGCGCGCGCGAGATCGGCCAGGCGCTGCGCTGCGTCGTCTGCCAGAACCAGTCGATCGACGATTCGGCGGCCGAGGTGGCGCGCGACATGCGCCGCGCCGTGCGCGAGCGGCTGACCGCCGGCGACAGCGACGCCCAGGTGTTCGACTTCATGGTCGCGCGCTACGGCGACTACGTGCTGCTGAAGCCGCCCTTCAAGCTCGGTACATTGGTGCTGTGGCTGGGCGCACCGCTGCTGCTGTTGATCGCGGCAAGTGCGATCATGCTGACAGCGCTGCGCCGCCGCGCCACTGCGCCCTTGCCGCCGCTCAGTGACGAGGAGCGCGAACGGCTGCGCTCCCTGTTGGGCCGCTGATGCTGGAATTCCTGCTCGCCCTTCTCACCACGGCGACGGTCGGCGCCCTGCTGATGCCGCTGGTGCGTGGGCGCACGGCGGCGACCCATCGCTCATCGGGCCGCTTCGAGGGCGAGCTTGCGATCTATCGCGACCAGCTCGCCGAGATCGAGCGCGAGCGCGCCGGCGGTGCCTTGAGCGAGAGCGAAGCCGCGGCGGCGCGGCTCGAGATCGAGCGCCGCATCCTCGCCGCCGACGCCGCGGCAAAGACGCCAACGGCATCGTCTGACACCTTGCATCGCCTGCTGCCGCCCGCGCTCGCCCTGGCGATCCCGTTGCTGGCGCTCGGCCTCTATCTGAAGGTCGGCCATCCTGGGCTGCCCGCGGCGCCCTTCATTGCCGGCACAAAGCCGCCAGCCGAGCAGCCGATGGATATTGCGCAACTGGTCGCCCAGGCGCGGGCGCGCGTCGCCGCCGAGCCGAACAGCGCTGATGCGCAGTCCGCGTTGGGCGAGGCCTTGACGCTCGAAGCCGACGGCACGGTGCCTCCTGGCGCCCTCGAGGCCTTCAACAAGGCCATCACGCTGCAGCCTGGCGATGCGCGCTCGCTCTACTATCTCGGCCTGCACGAGGCGCAGGCCGGTGACAGCGCCGCCGCGCTCAAGCGCTGGCAGGAGCTCGAGGCCAAGAGCCCGCCCAACGCGCCGTTCCTGCCGATGCTGCGCGCCGAGATGGCGCGCGTCGCCCAGGCCGCCGGCTTGCCCGCCGGCGCGACGATGCCGCAGCTCTCGCGGGATCAGCAGGAGGCGATGGCGGCGCTGACGCCCGAACAGCGCCAGCAGGCGATCCGCGGCATGGTCGAGGGCCTCGCTGCGCGCATGAAGGAGAACCCGCAGGATCGCGGCGGCTGGCTGCGCCTGGCCAACGCCTGGAAGGTGCTGGGGGAGAGCGCGAACGCCGTCGACGCCTACGCCAAGGCCGATGCGCTCGCGCCGGTCGATGCCCGCCTGCTGGCCGACTGGGCCGAAGCCCATGTACGCGGCCTGAAGCCCGGTGAGGCGCCGTCACCCGCCGCCGTCGCCGTGCTCGAGCGCCTGGAGAAGGCAGAGCCGCGCAACGGGCTGGCGCTGTTCTATCTCGGTGCGGCCTCGTTCGCCGCCGGCGACAAGGCCGCCGCGGCGCGCCGGTGGAAAACCCTGCTCGCCCTGCTACCCGCCGACGCGCCGATCCGCGCCATGCTGGAAGAGCGCATCAAGGCCGCAGACTCCCCCTAGCTCCACCGCAATCTGCGGGCATTTGACGGAATTCTTGGCGCTGTCCCGCTGGATGTGCGCAAAGTCACTTTCGTTGGGTGTGAGCCTTGTCACTTTCTCCCGCTGCCATGTTTGGTATGGTTGAAATTGAGCCGTTTGCCGCGGCGCGCAGGCGGTATTTGGGGTCGCAATGGCAGAGCTCGATCTGTCCGAGTTTCGGTCGGAACATCACGCCTCATGGGCCAGGCGCGCGATCCTGCTTGTCGACATCGCCGGCGCTGTACGCCTCGTCGAACGGGATGAAGGGGGTGTCACCGCCCACTGGCTGGATTTCGTCGATCATGTGAAGAAGCACATCGTGCCGAGCCATAACGGCCACCTCGTCAAGGGCCTGGGCGACAGCATCCTGCTCGACTTCGCCGACGTGCGCTCCGGCGCATCGGCCGCGCTTGCCATCCAGCAGGAGTGCCATCGCGCCAACTCCGCCCGCGCCGCCGATCGCCAGATCATGCTGCGCATCGGCATGGAGGTGATCGACGTGATTGTCGGCGCCAACGATGGGCTAGGCCGTGGTGTCGACGTCGCCACCCGCTTGGTGGGCCTCGCGAGGCCGGGCGAGATCGTCGTGTCACAGCACGTGCACGACGGCCTGACTGCCGACCTTGACGCGGACATCGAGGACCTGGGCGACTGCCCGGTACGCGGCTTCCCCGACCTGGTTCGCGCCTATCGCGTCGGCCCGCCCGGGCCGCAGCTGACGGTCGATGTGGCGAGCTTCGACGAGCTGGCGCCGTCGATCGCCGTCGTGCCCTTCGCGTCGCGCAGCGCCGCTGCCGATCAGGGTGTGATCGGCGAGATCCTGGCCGAGGAGGTGATCCGCCGCCTGTCGCAGTCGGCCGACCTCAAGGTGGTGTCGCGCCTGTCGACCACCGCCTTCTCCGGCCGCGCCGCCTCGCTGCGCGAGATCAGGGCCCATCTCGGCGCCGACTACGTGTTGTCGGGCGCCTATCGCGCCGGCGGGACGCGCCTCAAGCTCGACGTCGAGCTGGCCGAGGCCAAGACCGGCCGTGTGCTGTGGAGCGAGAGCCTGTACGACGATCTGGCCGGCATCGTTTCGGGCGAGCAGGAGCTCATCGGCCGGCTGATCGCCGCCGTCGGTGCCGCGGTGACGGCGCGCGAGGTGCTGCGCTCGCGCACCCAGCCGTTGCCGACGCTCAAGGCTTACACGCTGATGATGGGCGCGGTCAGCCTGATGCATCGCCTGTCGCTGCCCGACTTCGAGGAATCGCATCGGCTGCTGCAGGCGCTGATCGACCGAGGTGTGCGCCATCCCCTGCCGATCGCCTGGCTGGGCAACTGGCATGTGCTGCGCGTCCAGCAGGGCTGGTCGGACGACCCGCAACGCGACACCTATCTTGCGTCGGAATGTGCCAAGCGCGCCCTCGACATGGACCCCGACAATTCGCTGGCGCTCGCCATCGACGGTTTCGTGCACGTCAATCTCCTGAAGAAGTTCGACGTCGCCCAGAAATCCTACGAACGCGCGCTGGTTGCCAACCCCAGCAATGCCCTTGCCTGGCTGCTCAAGAGCACGCTGCACGCCTTCAAGAGCGAGGGCGAGCAGGCGATCGACCATGCTGAGCGGGCGCTGTCGCTGTCCCCGCTCGACCCGCATCGCTATTTCTACGAATCGCTCGCCGCTATTGCCGCCGTCGCCGCAGGCCGCTACCGGCGCGCACTCGAGCTGGCCCAGCGTTCGCTGCACGCCAACCGGAAGCACACCTCGACCTGGCGCTCTCTCACCGTGGCGCAGTGGCAGCTCGGCCGCTTCGACGACGCGCGCCAGTCGGCGCAGGAGCTGCTGAAGTTTCAGCCTCTCTGACAGTCAGCGGCTGAGTTCGCTGCAAATGAAGAGAGCCGCCTAGCGCCGCCAGTGCTTCGCGGCCGGCAGATCGCCGGTGATGTCGGCGTGTGCTGCATTCTCCGAGGCGTTGTGGCGCTTGCCGGAGAAGCGCACGGCGAGCACGCGACCTTCGTCGGTGGTAAGGGTGAGGTTGGTGCGGCCGAAGGCGCGGTCGAGCTCGGCGGGAGTCATGCGGATCTCGCCCGAACCCACGACCTCTCCGGTCCGCGCACGAAAGCCGTCGATTTCGAACGTGGCGTGTCCCATCGGCTCGCCGTCGCAGGCGAGCTCGCCGGCGCCACTCAGCCGGCCGAGAAACTGGATCGAGCCGCGGGTGGCCTGCATGTCAGATGCGGTCCGGAAGGGCGTTGATCACGATGGCTCCTGCGCTGTGGCGGGAGCACTCGCCTCTCTCAGCCATCGCAAGCCGACGCTTGAGGCAATGGTCATTTGTTCTTACACCTTGCCGCCGGCCGTGGAAAGCCGCGAACCGTCGCATCCGACGCAGTCGCGCGAGGGCATGGTGGTCCTCAGTTGGGCCTTGCAAAACGATCGGCAAGCGCCCACATGCAGGGGGTCGATAGACGGACGACGATTTGGCGCCGCGCGTAGAGGAATGTCCGCAGCGCCAGGACCTTGCCCCGAAAATAAATGCGAAATTCGACGGCCTGCCCGCCTCCCCGTAAGGGTTGCGCGTGGGCAGCATGTTACGTGAAGTGAAAGGGTCTCCCATGACGACGGGAACCGTGAAGTGGTTCAACGCCCAAAAGGGCTTCGGATTCATCCAGCCGGACAATGGCGGCAAGGATGCATTCGTGCATATCAGCGCTGTCGAGCGTGCCGGCATGAGCTCGCTGAGCGAAGGCCAGAAGGTCGAGTTCGAGCTCGTGACCGATCGCCGGAGCGGCAAGACGTCAGCCGATAACCTGAAGGCGGTCGGCTAGTCCGTTCGACCTGACCAAAAGTTTCCCGGGCCGACCACGGATGTACTGGCGAGCCCGGTGAGATGGCAGAGCCCGCACCTTCGCAAGAGGGGGCGGGTTTTTGTTTGTCTAGCGCCGGCCCGCGCGTGCCATCAGGCGGCCGAGCGTCGCCATCAGCTCGTTCTGGGCGTTGACCTGCGTCACTGCGGCGGGCTTGGCCAGCCTATCGAAGCGCGCCTTGCCTGCAGCGGTGAGCGTTGGTGTGCGCGGGCTGCCGGCGACCAGGGCCAGCGCGCGCAGCCGCTCCAGATCCTCGGCGCGCAGATGCGCGACATCCGACTGGCCATAGGCCACGCGCCGCAGTGTGATCTCCTCGTTGGTGCTGAGCGGCGTCTGCTCGCTGCGGCTCATCGTGCTTCGCGTCGCTTGATCGGCGGCGCTTCCGGGCCGGTGCGAATCAGCGCCGGCAGGCGCGTGGAGGCGAGACGGCGGTCGCTCGCCAGCCGGCGCAGTGCCGCAAGCTCGGTGCGGAGGAGCCGGGGCCGTGCGTTCAGTGGATTCTGACGCAGGGGTCACCTAGTGGTCGGAACAAAGGGCACGCGCCGAATCGGTCGCCGCGTCGTCCTTCCGACATGGGCCTCGGCAGTCCGCTTCACAAGGTTGTTTTTCGATGCCTGGTCAGGCGCGGCTGCGGCGCGACGAGGAGGCCGGCCGCACCGGCTTGGCGCGGATGCGCAGGAAGCGGCCGCTGGACTGGTCGATCTCGAAGGCACCGGTGTTGCGCACCAGGTCCGAGAGCTTGCGATAGCCGTAGGTTCGTGGATCGAAGTCCGAGGCGATGGCGGCCAGCCGCTGACCGACCGCGCCCAAGCCGACCCAGCCGTCCTCGGTTTCCATCTGCTCGATGGCGCGCGCCAGCAGGGGCACGACGGCACTCGGCGGCTGCAGCGCGCGGCGCGCGCCCTCCTGCTCGGTCGTGGTCGCGGCCTCGGGCACCAGGTTCTCCGTGTAGATGAAGCGCCGGCAGGCCTGGCGGAAGCTCTCGGGCGTCTTCTGCGCACCGAAGCCGTAGACGTCGGCGCCCTCCTCGCGCAGGCGCGAGGCGAGTCGCGTGAAGTCGCTGTCGGACGAGACCAGGCAGAAGCCGTCGAAGCGGCCACTGTGCAAGAGGTCCATGGCGTCGATCACCAGCGCGATGTCCGAGGCGTTCTTGCCCGAGGTGTAGGCGAACTGCTGGTAGGGATCGATGGCGTGCCTCTGCAGCACCTCGGTCCACGATTTCAGCCGCGGGCTGGAGAAATCGCCGTAGATGCGCCGCACGCTCGGCTCGCCGAAGCGCGCGATCTCCTCGAACAGGCCATCGACGATGCGCGACGAGGTGTTGTCGGCATCGATCAGCACAGCGAAGCGGCGCGGGCGGGTGTCTTCGGCCATGGGGCCTCCTTGGGTTGTCGAATGTACCACCAGACGGGTTTGAAAACCGCCGCCACTGGCCCCATGTTTCCCTCACCGATGGATATCGAGCGACGCGAGGTGCTGGCCGACGTCGCCGTGCATGCGCTGGGGCTTGCCCTGGGCGCAGCCGGCGTGGTTGCCATGCTCTGGGTGGCGCTGCAATCGTCCGGGGACGGCCACCTCGTACCGGTCTCCGTTTATCTCGCCGGCCTGCTCGCCATGCTGGGTTGCTCGGCCGTCTACAATGTCTGGCGCTCGTGCCGGTGGCGCGAGTGGCTGCGTCGGTTCGATCACGCGGCGATATTCGTCATGATCGCCGGCACCTACACCCCGTTGGTGCTTCGCCTGCCGGGCGGCTGGGCAATCGGCCTCACCACAGGCGTCTGGACGGCCGCGCTGGCCGGCGTCGCCGCCAAGCTCTTCCAGCCGCGCCGGATCGAGGCGCTGTCGGTCGCGCTCTACCTGGCGCTGGGTTGGGTCGGCGTGATCGCCGCCGAACCGTTGCTCGCGGCGCTCGATCATACGACTCTCGTCCTGCTGCTGACGGGCGGCGTGGTCTATTCCGTCGGCGTCGTCTTCCACCTTGCCACCCGCTGGCCCTACGCCCGGGCGCTGTGGCACGGCTTCGTGGTGATCGCGGCCGCCACCCACTACGCCGCCATCATGACCCTGTTACAGGCCTGAGCCACACCTCTACGTAGGTGAACGTATACCTTGGTTGGATTGTGCAGGGTCGGCGTGCGCCATATGCCTGTCGTCCATCGAATGCTGTAACGGAGAGCGACCATGCCTTTCATCAAGACCAAGGACGGTGTTGAGATCTTCTACAAGGACTGGGGCAAGGGTCAGCCCATCGTGTTCAGCCACGGCTGGCCGCTCTCGGCCGACGACTGGGACGCCCAGATGATGTTCTTCCTCAACCATGGCTTCCGCGTCGTCGCCCACGACCGGCGCGGCCACGGCCGCTCGACCCAGGTGTCTGACGGCCACGACATGGACCACTACGCCGACGATCTCGCAGCGGTCGTGGCGCATCTCGATCTCAAGGACGCCGTGCATGTCGGCCATTCGACCGGCGGCGGCGAGGTCGTGCGCTACCTGGGACGGCATGGTGAGAGCCGGGCGGCCAAGGCCGCGATTCTCTGCGCGGTGCCGCCGCTGATGGTCAAGACGGCGGCCAATCCGGGTGGCCTGCCGAAGGACGTGTTCGACGGCTTGCAGGTCCAGCTCGCGGCCAACCGCTCGCAGTTCTATCGCGACCTCCCGGCCGGGCCGTTCTACGGCTTCAACCGGCCGGGCGCGAAGCCGTCGGAAGCGATCATCCAGAATTGGTGGCGACAGGGCATGATGGGCGGCGCCAAGGCGCACTATGACGGCATCGTCGCTTTCTCGCAGACCGATTTCACCGAGGACCTGAAGAAGATCACGATCCCGGTCCTGGTGGTACACAGCGAGGACGACCAGATCGTGCCCTATGCCGATGCGGGCCCCTTGTCGGCCAAGCTCCTGAAGAACGGAACGCTGAAGACCTACAAGGACCTCCCGCACGGCCTGCCAACCACGCACGCCGACACGATCAATGCCGAGCTGCTCGCCTTCATCAAGGCGTGAGCCGGATCAGCCGAGAAGTGGGCGGCAGTCGAGATCGTCGACTGCCGCCGTGATGCGTTCGATATGGTGCCACCACACCCAGGGCGGGATGCCGACCGACCACTGCAGCGGCGGCAGCAGGAGCTGCATCAGCACCGAGCGGCGATAGTCCTCGGCGAGGGCGGCGCGGTCGTAGTCCTGCACGCCGTGGGCGAGCAGGGCCCGGTGATAGTGGTCGAGCAATGGCCTTTCGAACTGCCGGCGGCGCTCGGGATACCAGTGCGTCGCTATCATGTAGGCGAGGTCGCCAGTGCCGAGCCCGATGCGCCAGGTATCCCAGTCGAAGTAGCGCAGGTCGTCCGAGCCGTCCTTCGGCACGAAGCAGTTCCAGACATGGGCGTCGCCGTGGACCAGCGTGACATTGCGCCACGTCAGCACGCGCGCCTGCACGCGGTGTGCCGATGCAAAGAAGCGATCATAGAGCTGGCGCCGCTCGCGCGACAGGCGATCGCCCAGGTGATCGGCAAAGCGCTCGTACGCGCCAGCATACTGCTGCATCGTCTGCCGCACGGTCTCGGCGTCGACCCGTGTGCCGATTTCCCTGCCGAGCCATGGATGGTCCCACCATGCGGCGTGGAAGCGTGCCAGCGTCTGCACCATGCGCCGGCACAGCGCCTCGTCGGGCGGCAACGGCCACTGTGTGGCGATCTCGTGCGTGTCGGTGAGATCTTCCAGCAGCAGGTGCCACTGCCGGCTCTCTGGCTCCCAGGCCGAATCGAAGCAACGCGGCACCAGGCCTGCGGGCGTCGCTAACGCAGCCTTGGCGTAGAAGGCGACCTCGCGCTCGCCTTGCACGAACGGCCCGTCACTGGCGCGACCGGGCAATGCGATCTTCAGGATCAGCGAGCGGGGCGCTGCGTCGGCTGCGCCTTCGTAAGTAAGCTGCAATCGCACGATGCGCGACACGAGCTGGTCGCGCGGCGCCTCGGCCTCGACCGAGACGACGCGGCCGTCGCCCAAGACGCCGCAACGCTGCAAGGCCGCCGTGAGATAGGCGGCATCGGCGACCTTGTGCAGCGGGGAGGTCTGGTCAGCGATAGTATTTCCGCTCGTGTTCTTCGGCCTGCAGCCGGTCGATCTGGGCCTGCGCCTCGTCGGCGATCTTCACCAGGCCTTCGTAGCGGGCGCGCAACGCGGCGAGCTCGCCGTCGCGAGGCATGTTGGTCGGCGAACCCGACAGCTCGGCGTTGGAGGTCGTGAGCAGCTTGGCGGCGAGCTGCATGGCTTCCAGCCGCGCCCTGCGTGCCGCGCCCTGCAGCTCTTCGATGCGCTTGGTGACTTTGTGCACGCTCTCGGTCATGGACGGCATGCTGCCCCGGAAGCCCGTTTCGGGCAACCCGCGGAAAGCACACTACCCGCGCAGCGTTGGGGCCCGGGGCTATGCACTCTGTCATCGCGCGCCGCGATGACAGCGGGCGCTTCTCGCCGCCGTGCGCTCCAGGATCTCCAGACTATCAGTCGATCGTGAGCTTGCCGCACTCTGCGGAGTCGCATCGGAACGTCTGTTCGACGACACCGAGCGCGCCAAAGTTGGGATCCGGCCGTTCGGCGATCAGGACTAGCTTGCCCTTGCCGCAAAAGGCACAGGTCTGACGGTTGTCTTGCAGCGACAGCTTGGCTGCCACCGCCTGCAGGTCACCTAGAATACTCATAGCCCACGTTCCTACTACTCTGCCCTCCCCACTCGGCGATCATCGGCTGACATCAAGTCAACGATATGGCGGCCGATTGTTGCGCATGATCCGTGCAGTCTGGCGTCTGGTATCCGCGGATTACCTGCGCCTATGATGTTGCCATGGTACGGCCCCGTATTGGCCTCGCGCTGGGCAGCGGCTCGGCCCGCGGCTGGGCGCATATCGGCGTCATCGACTCGCTGACCGAAGCCGGCATCCAGCCTGACATCGTCTGCGGTGCGTCGATGGGCGCGCTGGTCGGCGCCGCGCACGTCGCAGGCCGTCTTCCTGAGCTCAGGCAATGGGCCGGCACTGCGACCTGGCGCACGATCGCGCGGCTGACCGACCTGCGCCTCAGCGGCGGCGGGCTGATCAGCGGCCGGCAGGTGATGTCCTTCCTGAAGGGCATGGGCATCGGCGAGCCGATCGAGAGCTACGCCACGCACTACGCCGCCGTCGCCACCGACATGGCCACGGGACGCGAGATCTGGCTGCAGTCGGGCCCGATCCACGAAGCGGTGCGCGCGTCGATCGCCATCCCCGGCATCTTCAGCCCGGCTCGACTCGACGACAGGTGGTTGCTCGACGGCGGCCTCTCCAATCCCATCCCCGTCTCGGTCTGCCGCGCGCTGGGCGCCGACGTCATCATCGCCGTCAATCTCAACGGCGAGCTCGTTGGACGACGCTTCACCGAGCCCGAGCCGCCGGTCGAGACAAAGCCGTCGCGTCTCTCGGGCGAGGTCGTGCGGCGCATGCTGGGCCAGTGGCCTCTGCCGGCGGCATTGCGGCGCCCGTCAGCCGAGGCCGACTCAAGCCCGCCGCCGCCGCGCGAAGCGGCGCCCGGCTACTTCGACGTGCTCGCCACCGCCATCAACATCATGCAGGACCACATCACCCGCGCGCGCCTGGCGGGCGAGCCGCCTCACGTGATGCTGGTGCCGCGCCTGCGCAAAATCGGCCTGATGGAGTTCAACCGCGCCGAGGAGGCGATCGACGAAGGCCGCGCCTGCGTCGAGCAGGCTCTGCCGACGCTGCGGCGCTATCTGTAGGCACGATCTGAATGTGGCAAATGCCACGGACAGCACCAGCCGACCAGCCCATCAAGGTCTTCGTCGCTTGATCGACAAGACGCTGGCCCGCGCCCAAGATGTCGTGACCATGGTCAAATCAGCCCGGAATTTCCTGGCGGGGAGCATGCTGCTGCTCACGCTGCCGGCGGCCCATGCCCAGGCGGCGCTGGAGCGTGCGCAGTTCGAATCGGTGCTGATGACGGCGCGCGACTACGCCGACGACCGCTCGCTGATCCTCTATTGCCTGCGTGGCTCGACCGAGACGGTGCCTTTCCTCTATGCAGGCCTGCAGGCTGACCTCGAGCAGGCGGTGCAGCGGATGAAGACAGCCGGTGCCAGCGCCCGCCAGAGCGCCGAGATGGTGCAGATGGTGCTGGCGACCGTGCGCACCTATGGGCGCGACGCCAAGGACGACGCCCTCGACCGCCGCTGCATCTCCAAGGACGTCGAACGCAGCCGGGCCGAGGTGAAAGGGGTGAGCGTGCCCCTCTTCCTGCGGCCACCCTTCGACAAGATGGCCAAATAAGTTTCTGATCGACGGCGGGCCTGGAGGCCCGCGGTCCGACAAGATGCAAATCAGCTTTGCGTGGGATGCGCGGGATGCGGTCCACGACGCGTGCTAGCAAGCGGCTGAGACCAAAAGGCCCTTGCGGCCCGACCGCGTGTTCGCGCGGCCGGGCCTTTTTTTCGCCTAGTAAGCTACTACCCGAGCTCTATTGCTGCGGATTGGTGGCCGGACGGGCCGGCGGTGTCGCAGGCGCGGGGTTGGCCGGTGGAGTTATCGTGCGCTCCTGCGCCGGCAGCTGCGCCTGGTCGGTGCGTTCGTTCGGCGAGCCGGCAAAGAACATCAAGCCCGCTGCCAAGGCGATCGCCACGAGGATGCCGACCACCAGGGTCACGCCCTTGCCGCTATTGTCTTCGTAGTAGCGGTCGTAGTTGCGAGGGTCGCGCTCGGGATTGGGCGGATTGGGAATGTAGTCACTCATCGGTCTCTCCTTTCTCTCCGGAAGCGCATGCGGGATGAACGCCTCTCGGCCGGAGGTGTTCCAAGCCAATTTCCGGTTCGTTTCAGGAACTTAGGTCTTGAGGGTCCTGAGGCAGGTGACCACTAGAGGTCGGGCCATCCCCTTGAGCTGGCGTTCGCCCAGTTCCTCGACTTCGGCCACCGTCTCGGCTGCTGCGGCCAGCCGGCCGCTCACCAGCACCTGGCCGTCCTCGGCCTCGGCGCACAGCCTGGCCGCCAGGTTGATGACGGCGCCGATCGCCGTGTAGTCGAAGCGATCCTCGAAGCCGATGCGGCCCAGGGTGGCGTAGCCCTGCGCCATGCCGACGCCGAAGCCCAGCCGATGGCCGCGCTTGCGCCAGGTTTCGCCAAGCCTCGCCACCGCATCGCGCATCTCGAGCGCGAGCCTGGTCGCCCGCTCGGGCGCGTCGGGGCAGGGCAGCGGGTCGTTGAAGAACACCATCATGCCGTCGCCGGTGAAGCGGTCGAGCGTGCCTTCGTACTGCCGGATCAGCGGACCGAGCGCGCCGTGATATTCGGCCAGCAGCTGCATGATGTCCTCGGGCTCCGACGTCTCCGAGAAGGCGGTGAAGCCGCGCAGGTCGCAGAACATCGCCACGATCTCGCGGCGATGATTGCCCAGGATGTTCTCGTCGCCGGCCGAGACGATCGCCTGGGCAAGCTGTGGCGCGAGGAAGCGGCGCAGCCGGCCGACGCGCTCGAGCTCGCCGACCTGGGCCTGCACCTTGGCCTCGAGGTCCTTGTTCAGCGCCTGCACCTCGTCGTGCAATGCCTTGATGCGCAGCATGGCGCGCACGCGGGCAACCAGCGCGCCGTGCTCGATCGGCTTGGTGAGGTAGTCGTCGCCGCCGGCGTCGAGGCCGGCCACGACGTCCTTCGGGGTTGCCTTGGCCGTGACCAGGATCACCGGAATGAAGGGCAGGCTCGTATCGGCCTTCATGCGGCGCACGACCTCCAGCCCGTCGATCTTGGGCATCATGATGTCGAGCAGCACCAGGTCGGGCAGGTCGTCGCGCACGCGGGCCAGCGCCTGCTCGCCGTCCTCGGCTACCACCACCTCGTAGCCCAGCGAGGAGAGCCGCATGCGCAGGATCTCGACATTGTCAGCGACGTCGTCGACGATCAGGATGCGCGCGGGGTTACGCATCAGGGGGACGACGAAACAAAACCCAACCTCACCCTGAGGAGCGGCCCGCAGGGCCGCGTCTCGAAGGGTGGGCAACCGACCGGCCTGTGGCCCACCCTTCGAGGCGCGCACTTCGTGCGCTCCTCAGGGTGAGGTGGTGCTGGTGGTAGCGACGATGCGCCCTTCATCGCAATCATCCAATCACCTCGCGCACCTTGGCCAGCATCTGGCGCGGACTGTATGGCTTGGCGATATAGCCGTCGCATCCCGCGGCGCGCGCCTTTTGCTCGTCGCCGGAGAGCGCATAGGACGTCACAGCGATGATCGGAATGCTGTTCAGTGTCGGATCGGCCTTGATGCGCCGCGTCGCCTCGTAGCCGTCCATCACCGGCATCTGGATGTCCATCAGGATCAGGTCGGGCTTGTGCTCCGACGCCTTGGCCACGCCCTCGGCGCCGTCATGCGCCTCGACCATCTCGTAGCCCGCCATGCCTAAAAGATCGCGCAGGATCTGGCGATTGTCCTCGGTGTCCTCGACGACCAGGATCTTCTTGCTCATTGCGCGGCTTCCTCGATGGGGGACGCGTTGATGGGAACCGTGACCTTGAAGGTCGAGCCCTTGCCCACGTCGGACTCGACCGTGATGCGGCCACCGTGCAACTCGACGATGCGGCGCGAGATCGAGAGGCCTAGCCCCGTGCCGCCCTTCTTGCGCGTGCTGGTGTTGTCGACCTGCTGGAATTCCTCGAAGATCTTAGCTTGGTCCTCGGGCGCGATGCCGAAGCCGGTGTCGACCACGCTGAGCTCGAAGCGTCCGTCGACTTGGCGCGCCCGCACCTCGACCGAGCCCTGGTCGGTGAACTTGATGGCGTTGCCCACCAGGTTCAGCAGCACCTGCGTCAGCCGCCGCGCATCGCCGGTGCCGGTCGGCAGCCCGGCCGGCACGTCGGAACCCAACTTCAGGTTCTTGGTGCGGGCCAGCGATTCGGTGGCGGACAGCACCGTCGCCACCATGTCGGCCACGGAATACTCCTCCATCGCCAGCACGAGCTGGCCGGCCTCGATCTTGGAGAGGTCGAGCACGTCGTTGATCAGGCCCAAAAGATGACGCCCGTTGGCCTGCACGCGCTCCAGCACGCCTTGCGCCTTCTCCGACACGTCGCCGTAGAGGCCGTCGGCCATCATCTCGGTGTAGCCGATGATGGCGTTGAGCGGCGTGCGCAGCTCGTGGCTCATGTTGGCCAGGAACTGCGACTTGTGCTGGCTCGCGACCTCGAGCTGGCGGCTCTTTTCCTGGATCTCGGTGAACAGCTGCACGTTCTGGATGGCGATGACGGCCTGAGCCGCGAAAGTCTCCAGCAGCTCGATCTGGCGCTGGGTGAAGGCGCCGGGATCGCGGCGGCGCAGGCAGATGCAGCCGATGGCGCGGCCCTCCTGCAGCATGGGCGCGTTGAGCTGGGCACGAAAGCCGTACTGCACCGCATAGGCCTTCGTCACCGAATATTCCTGAGCGTCGAGCGCCTCGGTATCGACGATGTGGGTGACGCGCGCCTCGAGAATCGACTGGGCGCGGCTTAGACGGATATCGAGTGGATCGCGATGGCCCAGCGGATGGGCCGACAGTGGGCCCTCATGCGCGCTCGACACGATCTCGTCACCGTCACGCAGGAAGACGTGTGCGTCCTCGGCGCCGCAGAAGCGCACCGCCGCCTTGGCGACCGCCTGCATGACGGGCGCCACGTCGGTCGGCGAGCTCGAGATCACTTGCAGGATCTCGGCGGTTGCCGTCTGCTGCTCGAGCGACTGACGCAGTTCCGTGAACAACCGCACGTTGTGGATGGCGATCACGGCCTGATCGGCGAAGATCTTGAGGATCTCGATGTGCTTGTCGGTGAAGCGCTCGACGTGACGGCGCGTCAGCACCATGACGCCGATCGTCTCGCCCTCGCGCTGCAGGGGAATGCCGATCAGCGTGTGCGCGCCGCCCAGCTGCGCGAGGTCGCGGCGGCCGTACTCGGGATCGTTCGGGGCATCCTCGATCTGCACGACCGTGCCTTGCAGCGCCGTACGGCCGACCAGGCTGTCGTTGCCGGGCGTGAAGGTCTCGCCTTTCACGATGTCGACATAGGTGCTGGCGATATGCGCCGACGCCGCCCAGCGATAGGCGCCGTCCTTGAACAGGAAGACGGCGGCCTCGTCGGCACGGCACAGGCCGGCCGCCGCATCGGCCACGGCCTGCAGCACGGGTTCGACGTCGGTCGGCGATTGCGAGATGACGCGCAAGATGCCGGCCGTCGCGGTCTGCTGCTCGAGCGACTCGGTGAGCTCCTGGGTGCGGTCGACGACCCGCTGCTCCAGGGTGGCGTAGGATTCCTCGAGCGCCGCCGCCGAACGGTTGAACTGGTTGGCGAGCGATTCCAGCTCGTCGCCGGTCTTGACCGACAGGCGATGGCCGAGCTCGCCGCTGCCGATGCGCTCGGCGCCGGCCTGCATGGCGCGGATCGGCACAACCATGCGCCGTGCCAGCAACGCGCCGGCCAAGGCTGCGATCAGCAGGCCCAGCACCAGCAGCGCCAGGCCGCGCAGGCCGGCATTGATGACGGGTTGCTGTGCCTCGATGGTCGGCACTTCGACGAAGACCAGCCATTTCAGGGCCGGGATCTCGGCGTGGGCGGAGAGCACCGAGACGCCGGCCAGGTTCGTGGCGTCGCTCTCGCTGTCGTTGGCGCCGGGCGAGGCGAGCGCCGCGGCCACCTGCGGCAGGCGCTTCATGTCGGTGCCGCGCAGCACCAGCGAGATGTCGGGATGCGCCACCAGCCGGCCCTGGGGGCCGACGACGTAGGCGTAACCGTCCTTGCCGACCTTGATCTGCGTGACGACGTCCCAGATCAGCTTGAGGTTGATCTCGGCCACGGTGACGCCGCCGCGCCCGCCATGGGCCACCGCCATGGTCATGTAGGGTTCGGATTCCTTGCGGAAGTAGACCGGTCCGAACCACGTCTTCTTGGCCATCGCCTCGACGAAGGCCGGCTCCTTGGAGAGGTCGGTGCCGCTGCCGACCACGTCCATGGTCAGCCGTGAGACCTTGAGCTGCTCGCGGCCTTCGCGGTCGATCTGCACCAGCTCGGTGATGGCCGGCACCTGGCGCAGCAGGCGGACATAGTCGAAACGCCGCTGCTCGACCGGCAGGGCGGCCCATTGTGCTTGGGCCACCCAGCCGATCTGGCGCTCGATCTCGCGCACGAAGGATTCGATGCGCTGCGCGGCGTTCTCGGCCTTCTCGTGCTGGACCTCGATCGAGGCACGCCGGTTCTCCTGGTAGACGAACCACAGGCCGAGCGCGGAATTGATCACCAGCACGGCGGCGACCAGGCCGACGAACAGAACGACGTATTTGAGGAACAGGCCGCGCTTCATTCGATCAGTTCGTTGGCTTGCACCTGCACCGATCGCGGCAGGGTGAGGCCGAGCTCCTTGGCGACCTTGAGATTGATGACCAGCTCGAAGATCGCGGGCTGCTCGACGGGCAGGTCGGCAGGCTTGGCGCCCTTCAGGACCTTGTCGGTAATGACGGCGGCGCGCTCGAAGATGTCGTTGGTGTTGGCCGACAGCGAGATCAGGCCGCCGGCCACCACAGCCTGGCGGTCGAACCACATGGCGCGGGTGAGGACCATGGGCGACAGGGTAGAGCCCAGCGCCCGCGCCGTCTTCTGGTTTACGGCCGCGGGCATTGGGTTGGCAGCTGACGCGTCTGCCAATGACAGCAGATGGCGCCGCCTCATTCGACGACCTCGTCGGCGCGCGTCAGGATGAGCGGCGGCAGGTCAAGACCGAGCGTCCGCGCTGTCTTGAGGTTGAGCACCAGCTCGTAGGTCGTCGGCCGCTGCACCGGCAGCTCGGCCGGCTTGGCGCCCTTGAGGATGCGACCGGCATAGCTGCCGAGGATGCGGTACATGTCGGTCCAGCGCGTGCCGTAGCTCGCCAGCCCGCCGTCGATGGCGAACTCCCGCGCCGGGAACATCGTCGGCAAACGGCGCTCGTTGGTCAGCGCCACGATACGGGCGCGGCTATTGATCAGGAAAGCATCGGCACCGACGGCCAGGGCATCGACCGAACCCGCCGGCAGGGATTGGAAGGCGCGCTCGATCGCCGAGCTGCTGGCCGCGGTCAGGAGCTTGATCTCGAGGCCGAGCGCGGCGGCGGTCTCGCGGGTGCGCGGCAGGAGATCCTCGTAGCCCGGGTTGTCGGGGTTCATCAGCACGGCCACGGTGCGCGCCTTGGGCAGCATGTCGTGCAGCAGGTCGAGCCGCTTGGCGTCGAGCTCGTTGGCCCACAAGGTCATGCCGGTCAGGTTGCCGTTCGGTCGGTTGAGGTTATCGACCAGCCCGATCTTGACCGGATCGGCGCCGGCGCCGAACACGACGGGAATGGTCGAGGTCGCCTGCTTGGCCGCGAGCCCGACCGGGTTGCCGCCGACGGCGACGATCAGGTCGGGCTTGGTCGCCACGACCTCGGCCGCCATTTTCGCCACGTCGCCGTAGCGGCCGTCGGCCCAGCGTATGTCCATGGTGACGTTCTGGCCGTCGACATAGCCTGTGCTCTTGAAGCCTTCGCGGAATGCTTCGAGCAGATGGGAGTCGGTGGCGGCGGACCTGCCACTCAAATAGACGATGCGCGGTCCGGAGGGCGACTGTGAGTGCGCCGCTGGAGCGATTCCCGTTGTCGCTGCCGCCAGCAGAAAATGCCGACGCTTCACTCGATGACCTCGTCAGCGCGGGCGAGCACGTTCGGAGGGATTTCCAGCCCCATCGCCTTGGCGGTCTTCAGGTTGATCACGAAGGGGTAGCGCGTTGGCTGCTCGAACGGCAATTCCGACGGCTTGGCGCCCTTGAAGATCCGGTCGACCAGGGCGGCCGCCCGATCGAAGGACTCGGCGAGATCGGAACCGTACGACATCAGGCCGCCGTCGCGTACCAGGAAGTCGTACTCGTAGATCGCGGGCAGGCGCTTGGCAGCGGCGTAGTCGAACACCCGCTTGCGATTGAGCGTGGTGAGCGAGTCGGAGACCATGAGGATGGCGTCCGGCGGCTGGCGGTTCATCGCCTCGAACACGCCCTCGAAATCGTCCGGCTCGCGCACGCCGAGAGGCTGCACCGTGATGTCGAGCGAGCGGGCGACGGCGGCCGACGCCTCGTAGCGCAGCGACATGCCGAGATCGTCCCGGTTCCACAGCATCGCTACCCGGCTCGTCTTCGGCGCCAGCTCCTTCAAGAGCGACAGGCGTTTGGCGGAAAGCGGCCCGGCCATGTCGGAAATGCCCGTGATGGAGCCGCCCGGATGGGCCAGGCTGTCGATCAAGCCGGTGGCCACCGGATCGCCGACGCCGAAGGCCACGACCGTCGGTATACCGGTCGTCTTGGCGGCGAGTGCCGGCGGGTAGCCAATGGCAACAATGGCATCGACGCCGCTTGCCTTGAGGTCCTGCAGAAGCGGGGGAATCTTGGCGATCTGGCCGGCAGCGGCGCGCGCCTCGTAGGTGAGGTTGCCTCCCAGCGTGTAGCCGTGCTGCGCCAGCGTGGCCAACAGGACCTTACCGTTGGGGCTGTTCTCGCTGATCGGCGCGCCCGGCGAAAGCGTGCCGAGGCGCCAGGTTTTCGCCGAGGTCTGCGCGGTGGCAGGGCGCGCGCAGGCGAGCGCCATGCCGCCAACCATGGTCGTGAAATCGCGTCGCCTCATTCGACGAACCCCCTGCCCCAAGGGGGCAGGTAATCAGATCGGCGGCGACTTGGCGAGCGGTTGCAGGCGCGAATTGTGCTAGCCTTTCGGCCATTGGAGGTCCCCATGCCCGATGCCTTGGCACCCCGTTCGCCTGTCCTGCTCGATGCCGCCGGCGCGGCCGCGCTGGTCGGGTCCTACGCCGCCGTCTCCAAGGGCGCGGCGCTGAAGGACATCGGCCGCATTGACGTGCACATGGGTCGCTTCATCGAACTGTCGCCGCTCTGTCTGGTCGCCACGGCCGATGCGTCCGGCAAGCAGGACGTCACCCCGCGGGGCGATCCGCCGGGGTCGTTCAAGGTGCTGGACGAGCGCACGATCGCTTTGGCTGACCGGCCGGGCAACAACCGGCTCGATACGCTGAAGAACCTGCTGGAGAATCCCGAGATCGCGCTGATCTTCCTGATCCCCGGCATCACCGAGACGGTGCGCGTGGCCGGCACGGCGCGGCTCTCGGTCGATCCCGAGTTGCTGGCCTCGATGGCGGTGCAGGGCAAGGAACCCAGGTGCGCCATCGTCATCTCGGTGCGCCAGGCCTACCTGCACTGCGCCAAGGCCCTGCTGCGCTCCAGGCTGTGGCAGCCCGACTATGTCCAGGCCAAGGGCACCTTCCCGTCGATCAGCCGCATGGTCGGCGAGCAGATCGGCCTCAGCGAAGAAGACAAGAAGACGGCCGAGGCGCGCACCGAGCGCGCCTACAAGGACGGGCTATGGGCGCCTATACCATAACCGGCCAGCGCGCCCGCCAGATGCGGGTCGTGCCGGCCGAGGTGCTGAAGCGCCTCTACACCCGGTCCGACCGGCACGGGCTGGTGCAGACGGCGGCGCATGTGGCGCTGCTGGTCGCCGGCGGCTGGCTGGTGCTTGCAACCAAGGGCACGTGGTGGGTCGTGCCGGCGTTGCTCGTGCAGGGCCTCTTCGTCAATTCGCTGTTCGGCGCCATGCATGAATCGGTGCACTACGGCTCGTTCAAGACGCGCTGGATGGCGGACGTGCTCGCCTTCTTCTCGGGTGCGGCGATCCTGAACAATGCCGGCTTCTACCGGCATTATCATATGGCGCATCACCGCTATACGCAGGACCCCGCGCGCGATCCCGAGCTGGTGACGTCGGGCACGCCAAAAACGTGGGGGCAGTACTTGTTCCGCGTCAGCTCGATCCCGTTCCTGATGCTGCGCGTGCGCGACATCTTCCTGTTCCCGTTCGGCTATCGCGGCGATGTCGACTACATCCATCCCTCGGCGTGGCCCGAGGTGCGGCGCTGGGGCCGCTGGCTGCTGGCGCTCTATGCCGTGCTGATCGTGGGCTCGATCGCGTTGCAGACGACGGTCGTGCTGTGGGTCTGGTTCATCCCGTTGCTGGTCGGCCTGCCGTTCCTGCGGCTTTATCTGTTGTGCGAGCACACGCTCTGCCCCAACTCCGACGACGGCTTCGCCAATACGCGGACCACGCTCAGCAATCCCATCGTGCGCTTCCTGATGTGGAACCTGCCGTACCACGCCGAGCATCACCTGTTCCCCAACATCGCCTTCCATAACCTGCCCGAGGCCCATCGCCACCTGCGGCCGCATCTGAAGTACGTCGCCAAGGGCTACATCCAGGTGCAGGGCGAGATCGTGCGCTCTCTGTCGCGAGCCCCTCTGTCATCCTGAGCGTAGCGAAGGATCTCATGGCGCTGGTGACAGAGTACGGCCTCGACGGCGATGAGATGCTTCGCTTCGCTCAGCATGACAGGAGAGTTCAACGTGAGAACGGCTGAAGGCACCTTCGAGTGCGGCGACCTCGCGCTGCAGCGCGGCGGCACGCTCAAGGGCGCGCGCATCGTCTACAAGACCTACGGCACGCTCTCGCCCAAGCGCGACAACGTCATCCTCTATCCGACCAGCTACTCGGCCCATCACACCGATATCGAATGGCTGGTGAAGGTCGAGCACTGCCTCGATCCCAGCCGCTACTTCATCGTCATCCCCAACATGTTCACCAACGGCCTGTCGTCCTCGCCGTCGAACACCCCCGGGGAGTTTCCCGAGGTCACGACTTACGACAACGTCACGCAGCAGCGCCGTCTGCTGGCCGAGTTGTTCGGCGTTGATCGGGTGAAGATGGTCTATGGCTGGTCGATGGGCGCGCAGCAGGCCTATCACTGGGCCGCCCTGTTCGGCGACGCGGTCGAGCGCATCGTCGTCAATTGCGGCTCGGCCAAGACGGCGCCGCACAATTTCGTGTTCCTCGAGGGCGTGCGCACGGCGGTGCAGAACGCGCGCACGCCGCAAGACGGGCTGCGCGCCATGGGTCGCATCTATGCCGGCTGGGCGCTCAGCCAGACCTTCTATCGCCGCGAGATGTGGCGCGGGCTGGGCTTCACCAGCCTGGAGGATTTTCTGGTGCGCTCATGGGAGGCCAACTTCCTGCGCCGCGATGCACGCGACCTGATGGCCCAGCTCTGGACCTGGCAGAACGGCGACATCTCGGCCAACGACCTTTACCGAGGCGATCTCCAGATGGCGCTGGCCGGCATCAAGGCCAAGGTGCTGCTGATGCCGTCCGCCACCGACCTCTATTTCCAGACCGACGACAACCGGCTGGAGCTGCCCCACCTGAGGCACGGCAGGCTGGTCGAGATCCCGTCCGTCTGGGGCCACCGCGCCGGCAATCCCAACGGCAATCCGGAGGATGCGGCTTTCGTCGATGCCCAGGTGAACGCCCTTCTGTCATCCTGAGCGCAGCGAAGGATCTCATGCCGTCGAAATCGAGACTGGCTTCGACGGCGATGAGATGCTTCGCTACGCTCAGCATGACAGGAGTGGCCCCATGCCCGACACCCTCCTCCCGCGCGACGGCCTGGTCATCGTCGCCAAGCGTGATTGCCCGACCTGCGTGCTGGTCGAGCCGGTGATGCAGAGCCTCGATCGCGCCGGCCCGCTGGCCGTGGTCAGCCAGGACGATCCGACCTTCCCGTCGGGCGTGCGCTCGGTGCTCTACGACGACGCGCTCGAGCGCTCGTTCCGACTCAACATCGAGGCGGTGCCGACCCTGATCCGCTTCAAGGACGGCCGCGAGGTCGAGCGCACGGTAGGCTGGCAGCGCCAGGAATGGATGCGGCTCGCCGGCGACGCTGCCGAGGGCAAGGGCCTGCCCGACTGGCAGCCCGGCTGTGGCTCCAAGAGCGTCGAGCCCGGTATGCACGAAGCGCTGATCGCGCGCTATGGCGATCCCGGCCTGAAGTCGCGAGAGATCGCCGTCGGCAACTGGGACGATCCGATGGAGGCTTGTTTCGAGCGCGGCTGGACCGATGGCCTGCCCGTCGTGCCGCCGACCGACGAGCGCATCCTGCGCATGCTGGGCGGCACGGAGCGCAAGCCCGACGAGGTCGTCGGGCTCATTCCGCCCAACCTCGCGCCCTGCACCGTCGAGAAGGTGGCGATCAACGCCGTGATGGCGGGTTGCAAGCCGGAATATATGCCCGTGGTGCTGGGCGTGCTGGAGGCCGCCCTCGATCCGTTGTTCGTGCTGCACGGGCTGCTCTGCACCACGCACTTCTCGGGCCCACTGGTGATCATCAACGGCCCGGCCGCCAAGGCGATCGGCATGAACAGCGGCGTCAATGCGCTGGGCCAGGGCAATCGCGCCAACGCCACGATCGGCCGCGCGCTGCAGCTCATCGTGCGTAACGTCGGCGGCGGCCTGCCGGGCGCCATCGATCGCGCGACCTTGGGCAATCCCGGCAAGTACACCTTCTGCTTCGCCGAGGACGAATCCGATCCCGATTGGGAGCCCTTGTCCGTGCGCCGCGGCATTGCGCCCGGCAAGAGCGCGGTCACGCTGTTCCATGGCGAGGGTGTGCACGGCTTCATCGACCAGAAGTCACGCACGCCGGAAGAGCTGGTGCGCTCGCTGGCCATGGGCCTGTTCGGCGTCGGGCATCCCAAGCTCTGTGATGCCGGCAACGCGGTGCTGGTGCTGACGCCCGAGCACTACAAGATCTTTAAGGATGGCGGCTGGAACCGCCGCCGCATCGAGGACGAGCTGTTCCAGGCGCTGAAGCGACCGGGCCGCGACCTGGTCTGGGGCGCCCAGAACGTGGCCGAAGGCCTGCCGCCCAAGTACGCCGACCTGGTCGTCGACAAGTTCCAGCCCATGCCCGACGGCGTGCTGATCGTTCGCGCTGGCGGCGAAGCCGGGCTATTCTCCGCCATCATCGGCGGCTGGCCGGGTCAGCGTGTGCGCGAGGAATGCCAGGCCGTTACCAGGGAGATTCGCCCATGAATTCGCAAACGAAGCTGCGCGATCCCACCGCTGAAAGCTCGCCGGTGCGGCGCGCGCGTCTTACACCGCCCTCGTCGCTCGACGGCAAGACCGTGGCGCTGATGGATATCGGCAAGTCGCGCGGGGCGGAATTCATCGACCGCCTCGAAGGCCACTTCAAGAAGGCGGGCGTGGCGACCAGGCGCTACGCCAAGCCGACCAACACCAAGGTGGCGCCGACGGCGCTGATGCAGCAGATCGCCGCCGAGAACCAGCTCGCAGTGATCGCCTTAAGCGATTGAGGGTCTTGCACATCGTGCAGTCTGCACGACATTCATAACCTCGACACCCGCGGCATCCCCGGCGTGAACATCGTCACCACCGGCTTCGTCGACGGCGTCGAGGCGCAAAGCGAATCGCTGGGTTTCGATCCGGCGGTGGTCTACGTCCCCCATCCCATCCAGAACCGCACCAAGGCCGAGATCGAGGCAATTGCCGACCAAGCCTTCGCCAAGGTGATGGCGCTCCTTCAGTCATCCTGAGCGCAGCGAAGGATCTCATCGCCGTTGAGGCAGTCCTGCTCGTCGACTACGCGAAAGCTAGCCCTACCTGTCGTCCTGAGCGCAGCGAAGGACCTCATCGCCGTCGATGCAGGACTCTGTCGTCGACGGCATGAGATCCTTCGCTGCGCTCAGGATGACTCGGGGGCGAGGTCGGCCCACGTAGGATTAGCCGCACGGACGAGCTGGTTCTTGCGAATCCGCTTCCAGCCTTTGAGCTGCTTTTCACGGGCTATCGCTTCGGTTGGATTCTCGAACTCCTCAACGTAGACAAGCCGGGTCACACGATACTTCGCTGCGAATTCGCTGCCCTTGCGATTGCGGTGCTCGAAAACGCGCCGACCGATGTCGTTGGTCACGCCGATGTACATCGTGTTGAGCGAGTTACTCGTCATCATGATATAGACGAAGTAGCGGCGTTCACTCATGGCTGGCGGCGATGAGATCCTTCGCTGCGCTCAGGATGACTGCTGTTGTGTCATCAAGACCCAGCTTAATCCTTCTCTGGCAGGACCGAGGGATGGACCGTTTGGTCGGCCGGTGGCTCGGGCGGCGGTGTCGGGCGCGGCGTGATCGGCTTGATGAAGGCGGCGACCGCGGCGGCTGTCGCCTTGGGGTCCTCCTCCATCGGGTTGTGGCCCAGCGCCCCGAAGATTTCGATCTCAGAGCCCTTGATGTCGTTCTGGAAGCGGAAGGCGTCGGCGGTCGGCACCCAGCGGTCCTTGCCGCCCCACAGGATCAGCGTCGGCACGTCGAGGCGCCTGAGCGGCGCGGGGTCGAGCGGCTCCTGGGTGCGGGCGCGCTGCAGCGTCGCCTCGCGGTTGCCGGGGAAGCGCTGCAGCTCGGCATAGCGGCGGATGCGCTCGGGCGTCACCATCGCTGGGTCGGCGTAGACCTCGCTCAGCGACCGCTGCACGAGGCGCTCGGGCTTGAAGTAGATGCCGATGTCGCCGACCACCGGCATGCGCGCCAGACGGGTGGGCAGCGGCGCCTCGCCGGTGCGCGGATAGCCCGCGGCATCGACCAGGATGAGCTGGCTGACGCGATCGGGCCGCGTCGCGGCAAAGGTCCAGGCCACCGCGCCGCCCATCGAATGGCCGACCAGCACGAAGCGATCGAGGTTCAGCTCGTCGGCCAGCACCTCGACGAAATCGGCATAGGCGTCGATCGTGTATTCGTCGCGCGGCCAGGCGCCGGTCAGCCCGTGCCCCGGCAAATCGACCGAGATCAGCCGCGCCTTGCCTGAAAGCTCGCGCACCCAGCCTTCCCACATGTGCAGAGATCCCATCGAGCCATGGATCAGCACGATCGGTATGCCGTCGGGATCGCCCTCTTCTCGGACATGCGCGCGCACGCCGCCGACATCGATGAACTTCGAGCGGTCGTTGGCATAGCGCGCGACCAGTGTCTCGGCCGGCAGGCTGGGCGAGTAGGCCCACAGTGCCACGCCGGCCAACGCGCCCAGCACGAACAGCGCAATGATCGGCCAGTGACGCCGGGGGCGCCGCCGCGGCCCCTCGTCCCTACGACGACGCGGCGGCATCGGTCGGCTTTCTCGGCTGACGTTCCTCCGTCGAAGCGTTCTCGGCGGCGACCAGACGCAACTGCGGCACCGGCGCGGGATCGACGATCTTGAGCTCGATCAGCTTGGCCAGGATCGCTTTGTTGAGATCGTTGCTCACGACCAGCCGATCCTCCAGCCGCGCCACGAACACGAACAATTCGAAGTCGAGGCCGCTGGTCGTGATCTGGATGAAGCGCACGATCGGCGCCGGCACGCGCAGCACGCGCGGATGGCCCAGCGCGGCTTCACGCAGCAGGCCCTCCATGGCCGCGACATCGGTGCCCAGCCCCACCGTGAGCTTGATCTCCACGCGGCTCGACGTGTCGGAATAGGTGCGGTTCACCACGGGATTCTGCAGGAACATGCTGTTGGGCACCAGCACGTGCGTGCGTTGGAAGGTCTCGACCTCGGTGGCGCGGATGTTGATGCGTCGCACGAAGCCCTCGTGCCCGCTCACCGTCACCCAGTCGCCCGCCTTGATCGGCCGCTCGACCAGCAGGAAGACGCCGGAGATGACGTTGTTGGCGATGTTCTGCAGGCCGAGGCCAATGCCGACCGACAGCGCGCCCAGCACGATCGCGAGATTGGTGAAATCGATGCCGAGCGCGCCGATGCCGATCAGGATGGCCACGATCACGCCGATATAGTTCAGCCCCGCATCGATCGACTGGCGCAATGGCATCGGCGCGTCGACGGTCGGCAACACGCGGTCGCGCACGATGCGGCGGATCAGGCGCGCCAGCAGGATGCAGACGACGAAGGCCAGGATCGCCATGCCGATATTGCCGAGCGAGATCGTGACGCCGCCGACCTGCACGCCGCGGATGAGCTGTCCGGCGCCGTTCAGGATGGCGTCGGTGTCGACGCCCCAGGCGGCCGGGATCAGGACGGCCAGCAGCGCCAACAGGACGATGTCGACCACCAGCATCACCAGGTGCTGGCCGCGCAGGGTCGCGTCCGACGGCAGGCCGAGGCGATGGCGCACCCACCGGCCGGACGGGGTGTCGGGCGCCGCCGCCTCCTCGAGCAGGTCGCCGATCATGCGGTGCGCCAGCAGCGCAACGGCGATCAGCAGGCAGGTGAAGTAGATGGCGTTGTGCAGCTGGGCCGCGAGCGTGGCGTAGCCCAATAGCGCGAAGACGATCGACGACAACACCGCGACGCTGAGCAGCAGGCGGGCGACCGACCACCAGGTGCCGCCGATCATGCTCGAGCGTTCCTCGCCCTCGGGCTGGGCCGCATGCCAGGCACGGTTGGCGAGCGCCGGCAGGGTGAGGAGCGAGATGACGGTGGCCAGGACCAGCGCGCCGACTGCCGACAAAGCGTCGGTCTCGCCGCCGCTGCGCGTCAGGGCGACGTAGATGAAGTCGACCGTGAGGCCGACCGCCATCAGGCGGCGCAGCGCCAGCGACAGTTGCTGCGCGCTTTGATTGGTGAAGGGCAAGATGCGCCACGCCGGACGATGCGGTGACAGCGCCGTCGCCGTCAGGCCCACGACCAGCAGGAAGGTGATCACCCGGGTCATCAGCTCGGGCAGCAGGATGTTGATCGGCGATGGCGGCATGGTCGCGAGCAGAAGCTTGCCAATCAGCCAGACCGCCAGGATCGGCACCAGCACAAGGCCGACGCCGTCGATGGCGGCGGTGACGGTGCGGTCGCGCTGGCCGGGCTCGGTCGCCTCACCACGCCCGAAGCGGCGGCGCAGGAAGCGGCCGCCGGCCCACAGCAACACGGTGATGATGGCCCAGCCGGCCAGGCCGGCAAGGTCGCGGCCGTCGAACTGCAAGCCGGCGCCGAGCCACGCGCTGGTCGCCGTCGACAGCGCCTGCAGTGAGGTGCCGAGCTCGGGCCCGAGCTTGCTCCAGACGTCGCGCGACAGGGGCGAGGCGTCGCGGCGCAGCAGCGTGCGCAGCATGACCTCGCCGCGCAGCTTGGTCAGGCGCTCGATGAGCTGGTCGGCGCGGGCGATTATCACCTCGCATTGCTTGACGCGGCCCTCGCTGACCGTGGCCTGCTCGGTCAGCCGATCGCGTTCGGCCTTGACCGCATCCGATTCGGGGACGGCGTCGCTGGCCGGCTTGGCTTCCAGCGGCGCAAGAAGCTTGCGCGTGTCGGCGAGGTCGCCGCGAGCAAGGTTGGCTGCGGCGGCGGCCGCTGTCCGCACGTCGCCCGCCTGCTCGCGCAGGGCGTCGATCTCGACCGGCAGCAGGTTCGCCTGCTCGGCGCGGGTGGCGATGCGGTCGAGTTGGCGCGTCCACAGCTCGACCAGCTGGCCGAACGGCCGCTGCGGCGGCGCCGGCGTCTGGGCCAACGCCGGGCCGGCTGTGACCAGCAGCAGGAGCAGCCACGCCAGTCGGATGGGAAAGCGCACGCAGGCCTCGCTATTCAGCCCCCGTTTACCACGGGGTCGGAGCCCCGTCTTGCCGGCTCCTGGGGGCCAAATTTAGGCGGATTCCCGCGACTTTTGCGCGTCGGTTGACAGGGCTCTGCCGACGCGGAACCTTGCGCCCCGAAAGCGAAATCCCAGGGGAATGAAGGCATGGCCGAGGGCAAGAGTTCAGTTGGTGAGGTCAGGATCAAGCCCGATCGGTTGCATGCTTTCACTATGGCGATCTGCCGGGCCGACGGCAGCTCCGATGTGGAAGCGCGCCTGGTCGCTGACCACCTGGTGCTGGCCAACCTATTCGGCCACGACAGCCACGGCGTCGGCATGATCCCGCACTACATCCAGAACACCGACACCGGCGCCTGCGTCCGTAACAATCATGCAAAGATCATCCGCGACAACGGGGCCGTGATCGTGATCGACGGCGGCGCGGGCTACGGCCAGGTCGTCGCCAAGGAAGCCATGGATATCGGCATCGAGCGGGCCAGAAAGCACGGCGTCTGCGTCGTCGGCCTCACCAACGCGCACCATATCGGCCGCATCGGCCATTGGGGCGAGCAGTGCGCGCGCGCCGGCATGGTGAGCACGCACTGGGTGAACGTTCACGGCCACAAGTCGCTGGTGGCGCCGTTCGGCGGCGCCGAGCCGCGCTTCACCACCAATCCCTACTGCACGGCCATACCGCGCAAGGGCAAGGAGCCGATCGTGCTCGACTTCGCCACCAGCCAGGTGGCGGCAGGCAAGGTGCGCGTCGCCTTCAACAAGAAGGTGCAGATGGAGGACGGCCTGCTGATCGACTCGGCGGGCCATCCCAGCACCGACCCCGGCGTGCTCTACAATCCGCCGTATGGCGCCATCCTGCCCTTCGGCCTGCACAAGGGCGGCGGGCTCGCGGTGATCTGCGACCTGCTGGCCGGCGCGTTGACCGGCGGCCGCACTCACAGCCCGCGCACCATCAAGCCCGGCACCGACATAATCAACAACATGCTGTCGATCATCATCGATCCCGAGGCGATGGGCGGCACCGCGTTCTTCGAGGACGAGGTCGAGACCTTCATCACCTGGGTGAAGTCGGCCAAGCCGCAGCCCGGTGTGCCGGAGGTGCTGACGCCGGGCGAGCCCGAGCGCGCCCGCAAGATCGATCGCGAAAAGAACGGCGTGCCGATCGACGGCACGACCTGGCAACAGCTTCTGGATGTCGCGCGCAAGGTACGGTTGAACGATACCGAGATTCCGCAGATGGCAGCTGCCTGAACAAACGAAGGGGAGAGCGACTATGGCCAAGATGAGACTCTACTATTCGCCGTCGTCACCCTATGCCCGCAAGGTCAGGGTGCTGGCGCTCGAGACCAAGCTCGACAAGAAGATCGACATGATCAACGTGGCGCTGACGCCGGTGCAGCCCAACGCCGATGTCGACAAGCACAATCCCATCGGCAAGATCCCGGCGCTGTCGGTCAAGGGCATGGATCTCTTCGACTCGCCGGTGATCTGCGAGTACCTCGACCACCAGCACAAGGGTCGCAAGCTGCTGCCGCGCAAGGGCCGCGACCGCTGGGTGGCGCTGCGCCTGCAGGCGATGGGCGACGGCCTGCTCGATGCCGCGCTGCTGGCGCGCTACGAGGGCTTTCTGCGGCCCGAGGACCGGCGCTGGCCCGACTGGAGCAAGGGCCAGATGAAGAAGATCGACGGCGTGCTCGATGCGCTCGAGGCCGAGGCCAGGTCGCTCAAGGGCAAGCCGACGCTCGGCACCATCACCATCGGCTGCGCGCTGGGCTATCTCGACTTCCGCTTCGCCAATCACGACTGGCGCGCCAAGCGGCCCAAGCTCGCCAAGTGGTTCACGACCTTCTCCAAGCTGCCGTCGATGAAGGCCACGGTGCCTCCACCCTCATGAGAACTGGGGCGTGACCGCAGACGAGATCATTGCCCATCTCGGGATGAAGCCGCATCCCGAGGGCGGCCACTATGTCGAGACCTTCCGCGCGCCGGGTGAAGGACGCAGCTCCGGAACGGCGATCTACTTCCTGCTGAAGGTGGGCGAGCGCTCGCACTGGCACCGGGTCGATGCCGACGAGATTTGGCATCACTATGCTGGCGCACCGTTGGAGCTGTCGATGAGCGACGACGGCAAGAGGGTGCGCCATCTGCGGCTCGGCACCGACTTCGGTGTCGGCGAGCAGCCGCAGGCGGTTGTGCCGTGCCACGTCTGGCAGGCGGCACGCTCGCTCGGCGCCTGGACGCTGGTCGGCTGCACGGTGTCGCCGGGGTTCGAGTTCAAGGGCTTCGAGATGGCGCCGCCGGATTGGCAGCCGCGCTCGTAGGTCGCCCCATGTCAATGCTTCGCATCTACTTCGATACCAACGACGGTACCCCCGATGGACGGTATGGGCTCTGGGTTAAGGGATCACTCGACGACATTGCACCGATCGCCGACCAGCTCCGCGACGGCATGCGTGTGATTATCTATATGACTGGCGAATTGGAGATGGAAGCGGTGCTGGAATTCGACAAGCAATGGAATGCTTGGACGGCTTGGCCGGTACCAGGAACTACCAACTACTACGACGAAGATTCAGGAACGCCATAGCTCACGTGATGCCAGCACCGCGCCGACGGTGACCAGCGCGGCTGCGATCAGCAGCGCACCGGTCGGCTCGGCGAGACCACAGACGATCAGCAGCGCCGTCGACAGGATGGGCGTGGCATAGGCGAATGCGCCGAGTGCGCGGATGTCGCCGTGCTTGACGGCGTGGTCCCAGAGATAGAATGCGGGGCCCGCAGGGCCGATGCCGATCGCCAGCACGGAAAGCCATGCCGTCGTCGTGGCGGGCCACACCGTGCGCTCGAACAGGAGATGGCACGCGAACGACAGCAGGGCCGACGCTGCACAGAAGGCGGCGACCGCGTCGGTCGGCGTCTCGCCGAAGCGGCGCGACAGCACCGAGTAGAGCGACCAGATGAAGGCACAGCCCAGCGCCAGCGCGTAGCCCAGTGCGTGCGCGCCGGTGAAGCTCAAGCCGCGGCCGAAGGCCAGCAGGATGACTCCGGCAAAACCGAGAAAGGCACCGAGCAGATGAGGCCAGGCCAGGCGCTCGCCGGCGAGCGGCGCGGACAGCAGCACGATCAGCAATGGCCACAGGTAGTTCACCAGGTTGGCCTCGGCCGGCGGGGCAAGCTGGAGTGCTGCGAAATAGAGCGCGTGATAGCCGAACAGTCCGCCGACGCCGAGCAGCCAGATGCGCATCGGCCAGCCTAAAAGTCCGCGCCAGCCGACGCCGCGCGCCAGCGCGCGCACGATGCCGATCGAAGCCCCCACCGCGAACGTCATGGCAACCATCTGGAACGGCGGGATCGGGCCGGCTGACACCGACAGCGCCGCCAGGGCGCTCCACAGGGCGATGGCGGCGAAGCCCGCGGCCATTGCGCGGCGTCGGTCGGCGTCGGCAATTCTCATAGGCGGCGCTTAGAGAGGGAAACTGCACTTGTCGAGCCGTGCGTGTCAGTTGTTTCGCGGCTACGATGTGCGACGCCATGTTCGTTCGTCCGACCAACCCGGTCAGTCATCGTCTGGCACGCATGGCCTTCATCATGGCGTGCGTCGCGGCGCTGATCGTCGCGTCTGCGGGGCCATTGCATCGCTTTGCCGGGCTCGAGATCGAGCCGGCCTTCACGATCTTCCGTTACGGCTTCTACTTTGCCGTGGCCGGCGCGACGCTGGGGCTTGCCACCATCGTGCCGACGCGGCCCGGCGATCGCCGGCGCGGCTTCGTGGCGGCGCTGCTCGCCATCGTGGTCGGCGTCGCCACCGCCTACATGCCGCTCACCTGGTTCCTGCACGCCCAGCAGGCGCCCGAGCTCAACGACATCACGACCGACACCAACAGCCCGCCGCCGCTGGTGGTGACGTTGCAGTTGCGTCGCGGCGCCTCCAATCCGGCAACCTATCCCGGAGCAAATGCAGCGGTACTGCAACGCGCCGCCTATCCCGACATCGTGCCGGTCGTCCTGCCCGTCCCGCCGGCCGAGGCGTTCAAGAAGGTCGATGCCGTGGCGATGGCGATGGGTTGGGACGTCGTCGCCCGCGCCCCAGCCGACGGCCGCATCGAAGCGATCGCGACCAGCGTCTGGTTCGGCTTCCGCGACGACATCGTCATCCGCATCCGGCCCGACGGCGCTGGCAGCAAGATCGACATCCGCTCCAAGAGCCGCGACGGCGAATCCGACCTCGGCGTGAACGCGAAACGCATCCGCGAGTTCATTGCGAAGCTGAAGGCGTCTTAGTGGGAGCGCGAGCCTCCGGCCCGCGCTCCCTAAAGCGGCAGCGTGAACCGGAAGGTCGTGCCCTGCTGGCCGGTCTCGGCGACCGTGATGTCGCCGCCGTGGGCGCGCACCAGGTCGCGGGCGATGGCGAGGCCGAGGCCCGCGCCGCCCGGGCGGCCGCCGCTGACGAACGGGCGGAAGATGTCGTCGGCCAGCTCGTGCGCAATGCCGGGGCCGTTGTCGCACACATCGACCAGCAGGGTGCCGCCGTCGCGGCGGGCGCGCACCGTCACCGTGGTCGCTCCGGCCTCGAACGCATTGCGGCCGAGATTGACGAACACGCGATAGAGCAGGTCGCGGTCGGCCCGCGCCAGCTGGTCGTGGGCGACCTCGTTGATCCAGCCGCGCACGATGTTGGGATTGCTCTCCTCGCCCTGCTCCTGCAATGCCACGCCGACCTCGTCGACCAGGTCGGCCAGGTCGATCGCGGCGAGGCGCGGCGTGCGCTGGTCGCGCACGTATTCGATGGCATCGCTCGCCAGCCGCGCCGCGCGGTCGATGGTGTTGAGGATGGTCGGCGCGAGCGCGCGCGTGCGCTCATCTTCGCTGCGCGCCAGACGGTCGGACAGAAGACGCGCCGTCGACAGCATGTTGCGCAGGTCGTGGTTGATCTTGTTGGTCGCCGCACCCACTTCGGCCAGCCGCGATTTCTGGCGCAGCGAGGCGCGCAACTCGCGCTGCAGGTTCTGGAACTCGCGGTCGACCACGCCGATCTCGTCGCGCCGCTTGGTCGGTTGCCGTTCGGTGCCCGGCTCCTCGGGCGCGCGGCGGAAGGCGACCATGTCGGCCGACAGGCCTTGCAAGGGCAGGATCACCAGCCAGCGCAGCGCGAGATAGAGGAGGAAGGCGGTGAACAGCGCGATGATGATCGACAGCACCAGGATGCGGCTGGCGTAGCCGTACATGGCGATGCGCATCGGCAGCTCATCGGCCACGATCCACACCATGGCGTTGGGCAGCCGCATCGACTGGCCGCCGACCCGGATGTAGCGCTGACCGTCATTGGCCATCGCTTGCAGCGCATCCCAGATCAGCATCAGCGCGCCTTCCTCCTTGAGGTTGAAGGTCGGCATGCTGGGCTTGGGCTCGATGTTCAACAGCGCCCGCTTGGGCTTGTTGGGCTCGACCAGCACCACGGCGTCGACACGGGCATGGTCGAGCAAGGTGCGCTTCACCTCCTCGGTCACCATGTTGTCGGGCGTGGCGTCGAGCGCCAACGCGGCGAGCGTGCCGCTTTCGATGAGCTGGTTGAGATAGACCGTGCGGAAGCGGGCGATCGACGGCAGGAAGATCGCGATCTCCGCCGTCATCACCGCGGCCACGACCAGGGCGAGGATGCGCCACGACAGCCCGAAGGTGAAGCTGCGCCGGCGCACCGCCTGCGTTGCCCCGGCTTGGTCGGATCGGGCTTGGATGGTGACGTCGGCAGCCATCAGCCGACTCTATCGAAGTCGGCCGGGCCCTCCTAGGTGCCGGGTGTTCAACTCTTAGGGCGCCGTGACGACGCGATAATAGACGCCATTGGCGCCGTAGGCCGGCAGGAACCACAACCCGTCGGTGCAGCTGTAGTAGGCCTGTCCGCCGATCGGCTTGTAAGTGCAGCCTGCCGGCAAGCTTCCGTAGAGCGTGCCCGGCGGATTGGCCGCGACGGTGGCGGATGCGGCGCCGGCCTGGACCCCGGCGGCGTAGGCTGCCTGGTTGTTGGCGCTCGAAGCCGCCGCCGCACCGACGGCGGCGCCGGCGACGAGGCCGGCCGCGACGGCGCCGCCGGTGTTCCAGCCGCCGCAATTGTAGCAACCCGCGCCGTAGGCATTGACCACGGTGGGCGCGTTGTAGGCGCCGTAATAGCCGCCGTGATAGTAGTCCGGGCCGCCGTAATAATGGTTGCCGTTGACGCCCGTCGCGCTCCACGAGCCGCTGCCGCCGCTCGCCGTGCCGCCGCGATAGCCGGTGGCGTTCCACGAGCCGCCGCCGCCTGAGGCCGTGCCGCCGCGGGCACCCGTCGCCGACCACGAACCGTCGCCGCCCGAGGCCGTGCCGCCGCGCCAGGTATGCGCGGACCACGACGAGCGATCGCCGCTCCAGCCGCCGGCATGGAACCACGCGGCAGCGGGCGCCAGTGGCGTGGCGATGGCGATTGCAGCGAGAAGAAACAGCTTCCTGTTCATCGTGCTCTCCTGAACCCTTACTTGCCCTTTTCCGTGGCGCCCGGCGGCGCGAACGGTATGCGGATCGTGTCGGCCGGCGCCGTGAAGGCGAAGGTGTCGGCGGCGAGCGGCGGATCGATCTTCCAGTCCGAGAACATCGCGGTATGGCGGTAGTGCGCCGGATCTTCCAGGAAGATGGCGCGCGCCATGCGCGGCAGCTTGTCGTCGCTGCCGATCCAGAGCTGGACGTGGGCGAACTTGCCGACCAGCACGACGATGTCCGTCGTGACGCCGCCCACCACGGTCGACTTGCCGACGACGAAGGCGACCCGCACGTTTTCGCTGATCGCCTTCATCGGATCGCTGACCACGAGATCGGTGAAGGGAAAGTAGATCGCCGCCCGCTGGAACGCCGCGCGCAGCATGGCGTCGATCGTGTCGGGCGCATCGACCGTCGCCACCAGCTTGGCCGCGGGCTCGTAGGCGTTGACGGTCTTGCCGTCGTAGTAGAATTCCGTGCGCGGCCCGTCGCCCGGCGAGACGACCTTGAGCTTGTTGGGGCGCTCCATGATCACTTGCGAAAGCGTCGTGTAGGCCAGCGGCAGGCCGGTGCGGTCGGGGCTTTCGTAGATCGTGAACGCCGTGAAGCTCATCGACTTGGCGGCGGCGAGCTTGTCGGCCATGGCCTTCACGATGGCCATGGCGGCCGGATCGACTTCGACCTTCAGGCCGAGATCGGGCGGCGATGCGGGCGCCTGGGTCGTCGGCTGCTGCTGGGCCAGGGCCATCGACATCGACATTGCCGTCACGGCAAGGCTGGCGAAGAACGTGATCTTCATTCGATGCTCTCCAGGGACTGCGCCGATGATCGACATTTTCCATGACGGACGCAATCAGTGTGAGCCCGGTCCCGTGATAAGCCGTACGCCCGACTGGAAAGTTGCATAGGACCACAGCCAGTCGAACAGCACGACGAAGCGATTGCGAAAGCCGATCAGGAAAGTGACGTGGATCAGGCCCCACAGCAGCCAGGCCAAGGTGCCGTCGACTTTCAGCCAGCCGAAGTCGGCGACGGCGGCGCGCCGGCCGATCGTCGCCATGGCGCCGTAGTTGCGATAGCGGAAAGCCCCGGGTGCCGCGCGCCCGCCAATCCGCGCCCGCAACACGCGCGCAACATAACCGCCTTGCTGCTTGGCCACCGGCGCCAGTCCGGGCAGCGGCTGCCCGTCGGACCCCGTCGCGTGCGCGGTGTCGCCGATCACGAAGATCTCGGGATGGCCGGGCACGGTGAGGTCGGGACCGACGACGACCCGGCCGACGCGATCCTTCTCGACGTCCAACCATTGCGCGGCGCGCGAGGAAGCGACTCCGGCCGCCCAGATGATGGTCGAAGCCTCGAGGCGCTCATCGCCGATGGTGACGCCCCGCTCGTCGCACTCGGCGACGGGCTTGCCCAGCCGAACCTCGACATGCAGGCGCTCGAGCGAGCGCAGCGCCGATTCGCTCAAGGTCGGCGGGAAGGCCGCCAGCACGCGCGGCCCCGCTTCGACCAGCACGATGCGGGCGTCGCGCGGATTGATGGTGCGGAAGTCGTGCCGCAGCGCCACATGGGCGAGCTCAGCGATGGCGCCCGCCATCTCCACGCCCGTCGGGCCGGCGCCGATCACGACGAAGGTCAGGAAACGCCGCCGCGCCTCGGGATCGCTGCTCTCCTCGGCATGCTCGAAGGCCGACAGGATGCGGCGGCGGAGGCCGGTGGCGTCGTCGATCGTCTTCAGGCCCGGCGCCACGTTCTCCCACTCGTCATGGCCGAAGTAGGCGTGCCGCGAGCCGGTGGCCAGCACGAGCGTGTCGTAGGGCACTTCACCGTCTTCGAGACTGACGACACGGCGGTGGCGGTCGACGCCGGTCACGCTGTCCATGATCACGCGCACGTTGGGCGCCTTGCGCAGGATGGAGCGGATGGGCTGGGCGATCTGTGCCGGCGACAGGCCGGCGGTGGCCACCTGATAGAGCAGCGGCTGGAAGAGATGGTAGTTGTGCCGGTCGATCACGGTGACGTCGGCATCGGCGCCAGCGAGTCCGGCGGCGGCGCTGAGGCCGCCGAAACCGGCGCCGACGATGACAATGTGCGGACGGGCCATTGCGGCCACTATACAGGCAAGCGCGACAGCAGGCGCACCAGCCAGCGCGTGCGCGGGCCGAACAGCGTCTCGGTGAAGTAGCTGCCGGCGGCGCGCTTGCTCGCCTCGCCCAAGGTGGGATAAGGCGGCACGAAGCTCGCCAGCGCGGATATTTTCAGCCGCTTGGCGATCGCCAGGCACCAGGGCTGGATCAATTCGCCGGCGTGCGGCGCCACGATCGCGGCGCCCAGGATGCGGCCGCGCCGGTCGGTGATCGCCTTGACCATGCCCTCAGTGGTGCGCTCGGTCTGGGCGCGGTCGTTCTCGGCGAGCTTCCAGCGCAGGACTTTTATGGCATCGCCATGCTTCTCGCGCGCCTGGCGTTCGCTGAGGCCAACCTGCGCCAGCTCGGGATCGGTGTAGGTCGCCCAGGGCACGATCGCGGCATCGAGTCGGGCGGGTGCGCGGAACAAGGCGCCGCGGATGAACAGCGATGCCTCGTAGCCCGCCATGTGCGTGAAGGCATAGAGACCATTGCAGTCGCCGATCGCCCAGACATTGCGATTGGACGTCTTGAGCGAAGCATCGACCGTAATCCCCTTGGCGGTATGGGCGACGCCGGCCTTGTCGAGATCGAGGCCGTCGACGACCGGCGCGCGGCCGGCTGCCACCAGCAGGTGCGATCCTTCCAGGCGCTCGCCGCTCTCCAGGATCACCACGACGCCCGCCGGTGAACGGTCGACGCGTGCGATTTTGGTGTGATTGCAGAGGTCGACGCCTTCGCTCCTGAGGCGCGCGACGACGATGGTGGCGAGTTCGGGATCGTCCTTGGCGAGGAACTCGGCGACCTCGAGCACGGTGACCCGCGACCCCAGCCGGCGATGGGCCTGGGCCATCTCCAGGCCGATCGGCCCGCCGCCGATCACGATCAGGTGGCTGGGCAGGGTACGGTTGGCGAAGATCGTCTCGTTGGTCAGGAAGCCTGCTTCGGCCAGGCCGGGAATCGGCGGCGCCGCCGGTTGGGAGCCGGTCGCCAGCACGATGCGTCGGCTGCTGATGCGATGCGGTCCGGCCTGCAATTCGGTGCGGCCGATGAAGCGCGCTTCCTCCTTCAGGACGCGGACGCCGAGCTTCTCGAAGCGCTCGACCGAATCGTTGGGGGCGATGGCCGCAATCACCTCGGCCACGTGATCCATGACGCGGGCGAAATCGACCGTGGGCTCGACCGGGACGATGCCGAAGGGGGCGCCGTCGCGTTGCGCCTGCGCCATCCTGGCCGCGGCGATCAGCGCCTTGGACGGCACGCAGCCCTGGTTGAGGCAATCGCCGCCCATCGCGGCGCGCTCGATCAGCACCACATCAAGTCCGAGTTGCGCGGCGCCGGCTGCCGCGACCAGGCCGGCCGAGCCCGCGCCGACGATGCAGACGTCAGGAGCGAGCGTTGTCATTGCGGCCGCGTAGATGCGCATAGAGCACCGGCACCAGCGCCAGTGCGGCGAGGCCGAGCAGGGGCAGCAGGATGCGCCATTCGAAGATGATGCCGAGGTCCGGCGACTCGCCGCGGTCGAACAGCAGGCCGAAGCTCGCGCCGACGCCGGCATAGACGAACGCCGCCGGGATGATGCCGATCAAGGTCGCGAGCGTGTAGGGGCCGAGCTTCATGCCGAGCAGCGCCGGCACGATGTTGACCAGCCAGAACGGGAACACCGGCACCAGGCGCAGGAACAACAGATAGCTGAAGCTGTCGCGGCGAAAGCCGTCTTCGAAGCGCGCCAGCATGGCGCCGGCGCGGGCGTGGAAGAGATCGTAGAAGGCGGTGCGCGCCGCCAGGAACACCGCGACCGAGCCCAGCGTGGCGCCGATCACCGACAGGACGGCGCCGATCCAGACGCCGAACAGGAAGCCGCTGAGCGGCGTGATGATGATGGCGATCGGCAGCGAGAAGGCCACGACCAGCGTGTAGGCCAGCACGAACAGGACGACGGCGAGCATGGTGTTGGCCGTCACCCAGGCGAGGAGGGCGGCATGGTTGCGGCTCAACATCTCGAAGGAGAAGTAGCGTTCGAGGCCGAACAGCAGGAACAGCGCCAGTCCCAGCAGCAGGATCGCCGCCGGTGCGAGCCGGCGCCACATCTGGGAGGTCATGTCGCCCTTTGCGTGGCTTCACGATCGATATTGGCTTGTTGGCCCGCTGCCTCAAAGCAAATGCGCTCACGCCTAGGTGACGCGATCAGGTTTTGGCAGACCCGGATCGGTCGTGGTGAAGCTCGCATGCTGTCTGACTCTCGCCCACCATGCGGCAAGCCGCGGGTACTTGGCTAACGCAGCGGTGCCTTCGGGAGCGAGCGTGAAGTAGGCGACCATCGCGCCGACATGCAGATCGGCGAGCGACAGGTCGGCCCCGGTGAGGAAAGGTTCGGACGCCAGCGCCTCGAGAGCGGCCAGGACCTTGGCCGAGCCGGAAAGGCCTTGAGCGATCTCCGCCTCGTCGACCGGCCGGCCGGCGGCGGCCCGGAAGACGCGATGCGAGAAGACCTGCCGGACCATCGGCCAGTAGCCGTAGGAATCGATGACGCCGATCAGCTGGTCCATGCGGGCGAGCGCCTGCGGCGATCCTGGCTGCAGCGCCGGTCCGGCGAAGCTGCGGTCGATATAGCGGGTGATGGCGCCGGTCTCGTAGAGGACGAAGCCGTCATGGACCAGGGTGGGCACCCGGCCGAAAGGGTGCAGCGCCAGGTACTCGGGCGACGGCTCGGCGAACGGGTTCACCTCGACCCGGTCGTAGGCGACGCCCTTTTCGGCGAGGGCCAGCCGGGCGATGCGGTTATAGACGCTGTAGTGGTAGCCATGCAGGACAAGGGACATGGCCCATTGTACGGGAGCGCGGGCCTCTGGCCCGCATCATGAGCGGGCCAGAGGCCCGCGCTCCCAGCCTCGTTGACTCGGGGGCCGGCCCCGCTTATTACCCTCGCCCACAGAATTAGCCCCCGCTGTAACTGGCGGGGGTCTTGTATTTGAAGGAGTTGCGTGATGAAACGCACCTATCAGCCGAGCAAGCTGGTGCGCAAGCGCCGGCACGGCTTCCGGTCGCGGATGGCGACGGTGGGCGGCCGCAAGGTCATTGCCAGCCGCCGCAAGTCGGGCCGCAAGCGCCTCTCGGCCTAGCCGGCCCCGCCAAATTGGCCTCGGCGCGCCTCGGGCGGCTGCCGAACCGCCGCGATTTTCTGCGCGTCCAGGCCGGCCGGCGCTGCGCCATGCCGGGCTTTGTCCTGCAGGTCGCCCCCGCCCCCACGGACCTCGCCCTGCCGGCCATCCGGGTCGGTTTCACCGTCAGCCGCAAGGTCGGCAATGCCGTCGTGCGCAACCGGGTCCGCCGTCGCTTGCGCGAGGCCGCCCGCGAGGTGATCCCGGGCCGGGCACGCCCCGATCTCGACTACGTCCTGGTCGGCCGCCAGGCCGCCATCGCCCGCGACTACGGCGCCCTTCGCCTGGAACTGCTCGAGGCCCTCAAGCGGCTGAAAGCATTGGCCGCCACGTCGTCCCTCGCGACGCCATGACCTGCACGGACGCCTTGCGCATGCCCCGGCAAATCGCCAGTTTCCGGGCCGCATGTTCTCCCGCCTGATGTCCGGCGCGCTGCGTGGCGCGATCCGCTTCTATCAGCTGACGCTGGCCTACTTCTTCGTCGGCGCCTGCCGTTATGAGCCGTCCTGCTCGGCCTATGCGGCCGAGGCGGTGGCGCGCCATGGCGCGCTGCGCGGCAGCTGGCTGGCCGCCCATCGGCTGTGCCGCTGCGGGCCATGGGGAGGCGCGGGCTTCGATCCCGTGCCGCCGAAGCTTTCCTGTCAATCCGCCGAGCGCGCTTAAAAGTCTGACCCCATGGACCAGAAGAATTTCATCATCGCCATCGTGCTCTCGGTGCTGATCATCATGGGTTGGCAGTACGCCTTCCCGCCGGCCAAGCCGCCGGTCAATCAGCAGCAGACGGCATCGACCCAGAACGGCACCGCCCCGCAGGCGCCGAGCGGCGCACCCGGCGCCCCCGGTGCGCCCGGCACCCAGGGCACGGCCCAGCCCGGCGCCCCGGCCAACCAGCCACCGCAGATCGTGAGCCGCAGCGAGGCGCTCGCCCGCTCGCCGCGCGTCACCTTCGACACGCCCGAGCTGGTCGGCTCGATCGCGCTCAAGGGCGCGCGCATCGACGACGTGCGTCTGGTCAAGTATCGCGAGACCGTCGATCCCAAGAGCCCGCCCGTGCCGGTGCTGTCGCCGGTCGGTGGCGAGCATCCCTATTACGCCGAGTTCGGCTGGTCGCCGGCCGATCCGTCGATCAAGGTGCCGGGGCCCGATTCCGTGTGGACCGCCGACAAGGACACGGTGGCGCCGGGCAAGCCCGTGCGGCTCACCTGGGACAATGGCCAGGGCCTGATCTTCGCCCTCGACATCTCGCTCGACGAATACTTCATGTTCGACGTCAAGCAGAGCGTCGAGAACAAGACCGACAAGCCGGTCACCGTCTATCCCTGGAGCCTGGTCGTCCGCTACGGCGAGCCCAAGGCCGAGGGCATCTACATTCTCCATGAAGGTCCCTACGGCGTCTTCAACAACAGCCTGAAGGAGTGGGGCTACTCCGACTTCAAGGACAACAAGCAGCAGAAGATCGCCACGACCGGCGGCTGGGTCGGCATCACCGACAAGTACTGGATGGCGACGCTGATCCCCGATCAGAAGCAGAAGGTCGACGTCACCATCAAGCAGACCGGCTCGGGTCCGGACCTGAAATACCAGATCGACTACATCGCGCCGGGCCAGGCGATCGCGCCGGGCGCTACCGCAACGACCGACGCCAAGCTGTTCGCCGGCGCCAAGATCGTGCGCATCATCTCCGACTACGAGACCAAGTACGGCATCGACAAGTTCGACCTCACCATCGACTGGGGCTGGTTCTGGTTCTTCACCAAGCCGCTGTTCTGGCTGCTCGAGTGGCTCTACGTGCACCTCGGCAACTTCGGCCTGTCGATCCTGATCCTCACGGTGATCGTCAAGGCGGTGTTCTTCCCGCTGGCCAACAAGTCCTATGCGGCGATGAGCAAGATGAAGGCGCTGCAGCCGGAGATGGAGAAGCTCAAGGAGCGCTACGGCGAGGACCGCCAGCGCATGAACCAGGAGCTAATGCAGCTCTATCGCCGCGAGAAGGTCAATCCGGCGGCGGGCTGCCTGCCCATCGTGGTGCAGATCCCGGTGTTCTTCGCGCTCTACAAGGTGCTCTACACCACCATCGAGATGCGCCATCAGCCGTTCTTCGGCTGGATCAAGGACCTGAGCGCGCCCGATCCGCTCACCATCCTGACCGGCTTCGGCCTGTTCCAGTGGCACGTGCCGGAGTTCCTGCACTTCTTCAACATCGGCATCTGGCCGCTCATCATGGGCGTGACGATGTACCTGCAGCAGAAGCTGAACCCGGCGCCGACCGATCCGGTGCAGGCGCGGGTGTTCCAGTTCCTGCCCATCCTGTTCACCTTCATGCTGGCGCCGTTCGCCGCCGGCCTGGTGATCTACTGGGCGTGGAGCAACACGCTGTCGATCGCCCAGCAGTACACGATTATGCGCCGGCATGGCGCCCAGATCGGCGGCAAGGGCAAGCCGGCCGTGGCCACCGCGGCGCCGGCACCGGCTCCCGCGACCGCCGAAGGCGGTGGAGGCGGCAAGAAGGGCAGCAAGGCGAAGAAGCGCTGATGCCAGATCAAGGGCCAGATCAAGAGCAAGAGGGGCGCGCGGCGGAGGAGATCGAGGCGGCGCGCAAGCTCTTTGCCGGCCCCTGCGAGTTCGTGGCTGGTGCTGCGTCGCCCCAGTCGATGCTGGCGATCTCGCTGCCTGAAGTGGCCTTTGCCGGCCGTTCCAATGTCGGCAAGTCGAGCTTGGTCAATGCGCTGACCGGCCGGCGCACGCTCGCGCGCACCTCGTCAAACCCCGGCCACACTCGCCAGATCAATTTCTTCGACCTCGCCGGCCGGCTCTACCTGGTCGACCTGCCGGGTTACGGCTTCGCCCAGGTCTCGCGCTCGATGAAGGAGGCGTGGCAGGACCTTGCTTCGGCCTACCTGCGCGGTCGGCCGACGCTGAAGCGCGTCTGCCTGCTGATCGATTCGCGGCACGGCGTGAAGGACACCGACCGTGAGACCATGAAGAACCTCGACAAGGCCGCGGTGTCCTACCAGCTCGTGCTGACCAAGTGCGACCAGCTCAAGGCGGCCGACGTACCGCGCGCCGTGGCGGCTGCCGAGGCGGTCGCGCGCAAGCACGGCGCGGCGCATCCCGAAGTGCTGCCGACCAGCAGCGAGACGGGGTTCGGGATTCCGGAACTCAGGGCCGAGATTGCAGCCGTAGGCCTGGGCTAGCGACGTCTGTCATCCCGAGCGTAGCGAGGGACCATTGAGGCGACAGTAAAGGTCCCTCGCTACGCTCGGGATGACAGCGTGCCTGTACGCTTACCGCGTCCCCTGAGGCAGGCCGGTCGGCGGCGCGCCCTGCTGGGGCGCCGGTGCGCGCTGCGGCTGTGCCGGCTTCGGCGGCGCTGGCGGCGCCGGCGGCGGCATCATCTTCTTGATCAGCTCCTGCGTCTTCGCGGCCTCGGCTTCCTGGAACTTCTTGACCTCCTCCTGGTCGAGGAAGCGATCCTTGTTGAGGTCGGTCTCGAGGAACTCCTTCAGTGCGTAGGCCGTCAGCTCAGGCCGGTCGATGATGCCGTCCTTGTTGCTGTCGATGTCGTTGAACTTGATCATGACGAGCTTCTTGCGGATGTCGTACGGCAGCAGGCCCTCGCTCTGCGCGCCGTCGGCCGGACCGGCGGCCAGGAGATATTCCTGCTGGCTGATCTTGCCGTCGTTGTTCTTGTCGAGCTTGTCGGCGTCGCGCATCTGCATGTCCATGAGCTCGTTGAGCGCGACCAGGCCCTTGCGTCGCTCCGCCTCGGCCTGCTGGCGCTCGGCCATCTGCCGCTGCTGTAGCCGCTGCATGATCAGCCGGATCTCAGGCTCGGTGATCTTGTTGTCGCGGTCAGTGTCGAACTGATTGAACTCCGACTGGATCGGCGCTTCCGCCTCGGCGCGCTCGATGAAGCCGCTGCTGTTGAGGTCGAGGTTCTGGAAGGCAGCGCGGAGGCGGTTGCGGCGGTCCTCCAGGCTCGGCCCGCCCGGCTGGTCGCTGGAGTGCGGCGGCTCGGCGAGCTTGAGGAATTCCTCGAGCGAGATCTTGCCGTCCTTGTTCAGGTCGAGATCGTCGAACGACTTCATGCGGTACTTCAGGAAGTCGGCGCGCGCGACCTCGCCCTTCTTGGCGGTGTCGATCTCGATGAACCACGGCGGCAGCGGGATGGGCGCCGGGCCTGCAGGCGGAGCAGTAGCCTGGCCTGTGGGCTGGCTGGGGGGTTGCCCGGTTGGCTGCCCCGCGGGCTGGCCGGTCGTCTGAGCGTGGGCAGCCACCGGCAGCGCAAGCAGGCACAGCAGAATTATCGCTCTCATCACCCTTCCTTACTTCCCCCGGCGCATTCGTAGAAAAAGACCGAGGGTCGCGCCAGCCACCGCCAGAAGAAAATCGCCGATCCACCGTCCACCCGGCCGATTGTTGCAGACAGGGACGCCCCGTAGTGTAGTGGGAAGGCATGCCGATCTACATGGAGATATCGCCGCTCCATCGTCTTGTGACGATTGTGGCGCGCGGTACTGTCAGTGGCGATGAAGTGCGCGGCACCGCGCAAAAACTGGCCGACGCCCGGGTCCGCCGCTTCGCCAAGATCGTCGAGGTCGCCAGCGCCCGTTTCGATTTCCAGCCGGCCGACGTCATGGCCCTGGCAATGACCTTGCGCGCCGACGCCGACGGCCGCGGACCGATCGCCTTCGTCGTGCGCGAGCTGGACCAGCCGTTTCCCCGGATGTTCGCCAACCAGACCGCCCACGAGGGGCCGGTCGAGCTGTTCAAGAGCCTGCACGACGCACGCGCCTGGATCGCCAGGATCCAGAACGCCCCCAAGCCTGTTCCGGTCGTCGACGCGTGGGCCGATCCCGACCGTCAGGGCATCGTGATCCGCGGTATGCGCAGCCGCGAGTTCACGACCCGCGAGCTGGTGCACTAGGTCAGCTGTCCTCTTCTCCTCCCCCGTTCATACGGGGGAGGGTAGGGAGGGGGCGAGCCACAGTCGTGTCGTCCGCTGATTTCAGATCATGATCTTTTTCTTGGAAGAGCTTTTGCGAAGGCCTTCCCCCTCCGGCCTCCCCCGTATGACGGGGGAGGTGATCATGATCTCAGGTCTTCCTACGCCGCATCATGGAAGATGATGCCGAGCGTGAAGCGCTCGCCCTGGTGCAGGCTCGACACGCCATGCTTCATGGCCGTGCGGTAGAAGCCGCGGCTTCCCTTCACCGGCCGCTCGTTGACGGCGAAGATCACGGCGTCGCCCTGATTGAGCGGCACGACCTCGCCGCGCGACTGCATGCGAGGGCGCTGCTCGACCAGCATGAACTCGCCGCCGCTGAAGTCCTTGGCGGGATCGCTCAGCAGCACCGTCGCCTGCAGCGGGAACACCAGCTCGCCATAGAGATCGCGGTGCAGGCAATTGTAGTCGCCTGCCCGGTAGTGCAGCAGCAGCGGCGTCGGCCGCTTCTGGCCGCCGGCATGGCACTGCTTCAGCCAGCCCTGCAGCGTCGGCGGATAGCGCTTGGCCACCCCGAGCTCGGCGTTCCAGCGGTTGGCCACCGCCGCCAGCTCGGGGTAGAGCGCCTGGCGCAGCGCCTCGATCCGCTCGGGCAACGGGTAGGCGAAATACTGGTACTCGCCCTGGCCGAAGCCGTGCCGCTGCATGACGACATGGCTGCGGAAGCGGGGCTTTTCGGGCCACAGGCCGGCCAGGGCGCGGCACTCGGCCGGGTCGATCAGGCCGGGCGCCACGACGAAGCCGCGGGAGGCCAAAGTGTCGCTGTCGATCATCTGGATATCCTTGCGCCGCCCGCCCACTTCTTCTATCCGCAGTCCGCTTGATATATGATGCCGTCTTAGCCCTCTCCCGGCCCGGGAGGGGGCTTTTGCCAACTCGGGGTAACGCAGAAATGGCCGAGCCGGTTCAGACCGACAAGGAGCAACGGCGGCTCATCCGCATGGCAGAGACCATCTCCAAGGCTCTGCCCTACATGCGCCGACACAACGACGCCACGTTCGTCGTGAAGTACGGCGGCCACGCCATGACCGATCCCAAGCTCGGCGATCTGGTGGCGCGCGACGTCGTGCTGATGAAGCAGGTCGGCATGAACCCGATCGTGGTCCATGGCGGCGGCCCGCAGATCAACAAGATGCTGGAGCGCGTCGGGCTGAAGAGCACCTTCGTGAACGGCCTGCGCGTCACCGATGCGGCGACCATGGAGATCGTCGAGATGGTGCTGGCCGGCGCCATCAACAAGGCGATCGTGGCCGACATCAACGAGTGTGGCGGCATCGCCGTCGGCATATGCGGCAAGGACGGCAACCTGATCCTGGCCCGCAAGGTCACCGAGATGCGCGATCCCAAGACGGGCGAGCTGCTGAAGGTCGACCTCAAGCAGGTCGGTGAGCCCGCCAAGATCAACGTCATGGTGCTGGAGCAGCTGCGCCGCGCCGACGTCATTCCCGTCGTTGCGCCGATCGGCTTCGGCGTCGACGACGAGCTCACCTACAACATCAATGCCGACACCTCGGCGGGCGCCATCGCCGGCGCCATGCGGGCCAAGCGGCTGCTGTTCCTGACCGACGTGCCGGGCGTGCTCGACAAGGACGGCCAGCTGATCAGCGAGATGACGATCGACCAGGCGCGGGCCCTGATCGCCGACGGGACCATTTCCGGAGGCATGATCCCCAAGGTCGAGAACTGCATCGATGCGGTGAACTCGGGCGTCGAGGCGGCTACCATCCTGGATGGCCGCGTGCCCCATGCCCTGCTGCTCGAGATCTTCACCGAGTCCGGCCTGGGCACCATGGTGAAACGAGGACGGGGGTGAAGCGCGGTCGGGCTTGAAACGCCTGATTTCGCTGCATATTTAGGCATTATGGCCCTCTTGCCCATCCTGACGGCGCCCGACCCGCGCCTCAAGAAGAAGTCCAAGCCGGTCGAGGCCGTCGACGACGGCGTGCGCCGGCTGATGGACGACATGCTGGAGACGATGTACGCCGCGCCCGGCATCGGCCTCGCCGCGCCGCAGGTCGGCGAGCTCCGGCGCGTGATCGTGCTCGACATCGACCGTGAGGACGTCAAGACCGGCCCCTTGTTCATGGCCAATCCCGAGATCGTCGAGGCCTCGGACGAGGATGTGAGCTACGAGGAAGGCTGCCTGTCGGTGCCCGACCACTATTCCGACGTGGTGCGCCCGGCCAAGGTGACGGTCCGCTACCTCGACCGTGACGGCAAGCAGCAGGACATGACGTGCGAGGGCCTGCTCGCAACCTGCGTGCAGCACGAGATCGACCATCTCGACGGCATCCTGTTCATCGACCACATCTCCGCGCTCAAGCGCAACATGATCCTGCGCAAGCTCCTGAAGGCCCGGAAGGAGAAGGAGCGCGACGAGGCCGAAGGCAAGCCGGCCGACAAGACGAAGGATCCCGAGCACGCCCTTTAGATAGGGCGGCATGGAAATTGCGGCGTGGAGGTCTCAGCCCGGGAGACTCCGCCGATGACACCGCAACAGATCGATCTGGTCCAATCGAGCTTCAAGAAGGTCGTGCCGATCGCTGGCACCGCCGCCGACCTGTTCTACGACCGCCTGTTCGAGATCGCGCCCGAGGTCCGGTCGATGTTCCCGCAGGATCTCAGCGAGCAGAAGAAGAAGCTGATGGCCATGCTGGGCACCGCGGTCGGCAGCCTGCACAAGCTCGACACGATCCTCCCGGCGGTGAAGGACCTTGGCGCTCGCCACAAGGGCTACGGCGTGACGGCGGCGCACTACGCGCCGGTCGGCGCGGCACTGCTGTGGACGTTGGAAAAGGGCCTCGGCCCCGACTTCACGCCGGAAGTGAAGGCCGCCTGGACCGAGACCTACACCGCCCTGTCGGGCGTCATGACATCAGCGTAGCGCCGGGCGCGTCTTCTCATACTCTTCCGGACCGCGCGCATCCTTGCGCGCTCATGATCATAAGGCGCGCGAGGACGCGCGCGGTCCAGAAGACCATGACGCGCCACTGGAGTGGCGCGCCCCCAGCTACTGAGCGGCGATCTTGCTCGCGGCTGGCGCGAAGGCCTGTTCCATTTCGCGGCGGAGTTTCACGGCCGTGAGCGACTCATCCATCACCACGTCGGCGTAGGTCAGGGACTGGCCGGCCTTGATCGGCTTCAGGAGCTTGACGTTGTGCGCCAGGCCGAGCGGCAGGGAACCGAGACCGGTCGACTTCTCGGCCGGGAACAACTTGCCGTAGACCGTGTAGCCGCCCTCGCCGTCCAGCATCTCGCCGGGCTTGAGGTCGCGCTTGGCCGTCGCGATGACGTCGGCGTGGAAGCCGATCGGGCAGCCGGTCGGTTCCTTGCGCAGGCCGATCGAGGCGACCGACATGCCGACCTCCAGCCCGATCAGGTGCCAGCGCTTGTACATCACCGAGTAGCGGCCCGACGGATCGGTCTGCAGCATGTACTCCTCGAAGCAGTTCTTCTGGTACTCGGTCGCCGCCTCGAACACGACCCACACGCCCTTGCGGATCTCGTAGGGGATGGCGCGGCCGTCGCGCTCCAGGGAGCTCGCGACCTCGACCTGGCCCTTGTGATGCAGCTGCCCGCCCTCGGAGGCCGGGCGCATCACGAACGGCAGGTCCTCTACGGAACACGGCGGGAAGGCGAGCCCGTCCGGCGCCGGCGTGAGGCCCGTGGCGTTGGCGACGGCGGTGCTCTCGATGGCCGGCTTGGAGCCGTCGAGGAACGAATTGAACATCTTGGGGTTCAGTCCGCCGCGCTTGGCCTGCTCTTCGTTCAGGCCCCAGTACTTCCACACCGTCTCCGGCGTCGATTGCGCGTAGTGCGGCAGCCACTTGTGGCCGCGACCGGCCGCCGTCACCTCGAAGCCCGAGGTGCGCGCCCAGTCGACCAACTCGCAGATCAGCGCCGGCTGGTCGCCATAGGCCAGGCTGTAGATCACGCCGGCCGCCGCCGCGCGCTGGGCGAGCAGCGGGCCGCAGAAGGCATCGGCCTCGACCGTGACCATGACCACGCTCTTGCCGTTCCTGAAGGCCTCCAGCGCGTGCTCCACCGCGCCGATCGGATCGCCCGTCGATTCGACGATGATGTCGATGTCCGGCTGGCTGACCAGGGCGCGCCAGTCGTCGGTGAGATGGGTGCTGCCGTGCTTGCGCGCCTCGGCGAACGACCCAGCCGCCGTAACCTCGGGCTTCCAGCCCAGCCGCGCCAGGTTCTCCCTGGCCCGGGCCGGCGAGAGATCGGCGATGCCCAGGAGATGGATGCCGGGCGTGGTCGGGATCTGCGACAGGTACATGGAGCCGAACTTGCCGGCGCCGATCACGCCGATGCGCAGCGGCTTGTTCTCGGCCGCGCGCGCCAGCAGCATGCGATGGAGACTCATCCTCTTCCTCCCGAAACCTTGATTATTCCGCGGCGGCCTTGCGCTGGGCGGCGCGCAGCACGGCGTCGTCCTCCCAGGCATCGATTGGCGCGAAGTCGCGATGGGCGATGTATTCCGGCCGCTTGAAGCGGCGGATGGCGTTGGAGACCGCGTTGTAGGTCACATAGATGATCTGGCGATCCCACGGCGACATGTTGGGCGGGCTGCCGTGCACCAGCGTGCCATGGAAGAAGATCGCCGAGCCCGGCCCGCCCTTGGGCGCAACGATGCCGCCCTGCTCAACCAGCTTGGCGATGGTGTCGTTGTCGATCACCCATAGTGGGTACGACGTCGTGGTGAGGTCGTGCTTGGCCTCGATCGCGCCTCTCTTGTGGCTGCGCGGGATGAACCACAAGGGGCCGTTGAACTCGTTCACGTCGTCCATGAACACCGCGAGGTTCATGGCGCGCGCCTCGGGCATGTCGTCGTCGGCCTTCCAGGTGCCGTAGTCCTGGTGCCACTGCCAGACATCGCCGTCGAAGGCGGCCTTTCCGTTGATCTTGAACTGATGGATGTAGGTCCTGTCCTTCAGGAGCTGCTCGGCCGGCTCGACGAAGCGCGGATGATGGATCAGCGCCTCGAACACCGGATGGTAGGTGTGCACGGCGAAGGCGGTGCGCACGACGTCGCCGGTCTTCTCGCGCACGTTCTCCTCGCGGCGCTGGGCGAAGACCTCAGGCACCGAGGCCTTGAGGATGGCTGTCTCCTCGGCCGAGAAGTAATTGGGGAAGAACAGGTAGCCCTGCTCGTCGAAGCGCTTCAGTTGCTCAGAAGTGAGCTTCATGGCGTTCCTCCTGGCTGGTAGTGACGCGGCTCAGGCCGCGCGGGAAATCACGGCTTTCAGGCGGCCGGTCAGGATGTCGGCCATCTGCTCGGCATGGCCGCGGCAGAGCTCCTCGGCCTCGCGGGCGCAGCCCGCCTCGAGAGCGCGCAGGATGCCCTCGTGCTCGTCCCATACCGAAACGCGCAGGTCGCTTTCGCCGAGGGCCGCTGCCATGACACGGCGCAGATGCTGCCAGTGCGGCTGGGCGGTCTCGCCGATCAGCGGATTGCCCGAGGCCTCGTAGACGAAGAGATGGAAATCGATGTCGGCTTCGATGACCGACGGCACGTAGCCACTGGCGACGGCGCGCCGCCCGACCTCGAGGAGACTGCGGCCGCGCTGCGCCAGATGCGGTGTGTAGTTCGCCGCGGCCAGTCGCGCCGCCGCGCCATCGAGGGCGCCGCGCACGACATAGAGGTTGCGCGCCTGCTGGACATCGAGCGGCGCCACGCACACGCCCTTGCGGCCGGCATCGATCAAAAAGCCCTCGCGCCTGAGCAGCATCATGGCCTGCAAAACCGGCTGGCGGCTGACGCCGAACTGGTTGGCCAGTTCCTCCTGGGTGATGCGGGCGCCGGCTTTCAGTTCACCGGAGCAGATGGCGTCTAAAACGGCGTCGTGGACTTTTTCGCTGAGATCGGGTTCGGGCAGGAATGGGCGCATGTTCTGTATACAGAACACAGACTCGCAGGAGTCAACCCGCTTAGCGGATTTTGAGCCCTTTTGTCGCCAACACGGACTTCGCGCGGTCCGGATAGTCCGTGATCAACCCGTCAACTTTGAGATCGATCAGCGCCGCCATGTCGGCGGGAATGTTCACGGTCCATGGCACGACCTTTAGGCCAAGCCCCTGGGCCTCCTTCACATTCTCGGCTGTGACGTTGCGCCAGAAGGGCGACCACACCGCACAGCCGGCGGCCTTGGCGAGCCGCGGTACCGAGCCGCCATGGGCGGCGAGGTCGAGGCCGCCCAACCAGGGCGAGGGCTGGCCGCCCGCGCGCCGTACCGTGTCGACGTTGTTGCTCTCGATCGACAGGCACGCCGTGGCGATGTCGGGCGCCAGGCGGCCCGAGGCGAGCAGGCCGCGCCAGTCGAACGACTGGATGGTCGTGCGCGCTGCGGCCCCACCCTTGCGGACGGCCGCGACCGCAAGCTCGGCGAAGCGCTCGGGCTCGAGCGTGAGGTCGGGTTTGCCGGGATCGGTCTTGATCTCGATGTTGAAGCGCACGGTTGGCCCGGCCATGGCGAACAGCTCTTCCAGTGTCGGAAAGCGCTCGCCATCGACCGGCTTCTGCTCGGGAAACTGCTGGGCGTATTTGCTCGCCGGGTTCATGCGGCCGATGTCGTAGCGCCTGAGCTCGTCGAGCGTGAGCGTGCGGATCGGCGGCCCGGCGGCGGCGAGCCACTGGCCGTCCAGTCGAGTGAGATCGGGATTGAGGAAGGGATCGTGGCTGATCACGACGACGCCATCCTTGGTCACGGCCATGTCGGTCTCGAGCGTGCTGACGCCGAGATCGAGGGCGGTGCGGAAGGCGGCCAGCGTGTTCTCGGGCGCCAAGCCCCGCGCGCCGCGATGGCCCTGCAGGTCGAAGGCGTGGGCCGAGACGCTAAGCGCCCAGATTGCGCAGGCGAGCGATGCGATCGGCGATGTCCGGATGCGTGGCCAGCAGCGCCGAGCTTTTGCTGGTGAAGGTCTGCACCGGATTGACGATGAAGAGATGCTGCGTGGCACGACTCACTCCGGGGAAGGGCTCGGCCTTCTCGGCGAGCTTGCCCAGCGCCGCTATCAGTCCGTTGGGATTGCGCGTGAACTGTACCGACGTCGCGTCGGCAAGATACTCGCGCTGGCGTGATACCGCCATCTGCACGAACTTCGCCGCGATCGGCGCCAGGATGGCCACCACGATCAGCAGGATGATCAGGATGGCCGCACCACCGCCCTTCTTGTCGCTGCTGCTGCTCGAACTGCGGTTGCCGCGACCCCAGGCCATGCTGCGCAGGACCATGTCGCAGATCAGCGCGATCAAGCCGACCGTGACGCCGACCACCACCATGTAGCGCGTGTCGAGGTTGGCGAGGTGGGCCATCTCATGCGCCACCACGCCCTGCAGCTCGTCGCGATTGAGGCTGTTCAGCAGGCCGCGCGTCACCGCGATGGTGCCCTTGCCTGGTTTCGTGCCGGTGGCGAAGGCATTCAGCGCATCGGTCTCGAGCACCATGACCCTGGGCATGGGCACGCCGGCGGCGATCGCCATCTCCTCGACCACGTTATAGAGCTGCGGCGCGTCGGCCTTGTCGATCTCCTTCGCGTTGGCCATGGTCAGCACCATCTTGTCGCCGAAGGCGAGCGATAGCCCGCTCCAGCCGACGCTGACCATCGCCAACAGGCCGGCGACCGCGACACCGCCCTTGCTGAAGAGCGGCACGGCATTCGATGCCTCGCTTTCCAGCAGCCAGCCGATCACATAGCCGACCAGCGCGGCCAGCGCCGTCAGAATGACGAGCAGCACCATCGTGTTGCGACGGTTGGTCTTCTGCGCGCCGACGAAGTCGGTGACGTTGGCCATGGATCAGCGCAGCGCGACCTTGGGCACCTCGCGCTCTGTGTCGGGCATGCTGAAGAGTTCGATGGGGCCGAAGCCCAGCGATGCCGCCGCCAGGACCGCGGGAAAGCTCTGCCGGCGGTTGTTATAGGCGTTGACCGAGTCGTTGTAGAACTGGCGAGAGAAAGCGATCTTGTTCTCGGTCGTGGTCAGTTCTTCCTGCAACTGCTTGACGTTGTCGTTGGCCTTGAGCTGCGGATAGCTCTCGACCAGGGCGAACAGTCCGCGCGTCGCCTGTGTCAGCAACGCCTCGGCCGGTCCCGCTTGCGCCGGGTTGCCACTGGCGGCCACCGCCGCATTGCGCGCCTGGACGACCTTGGTGAGCGTCTCCTGCTCGTAGCCCATGGCGTCCTTCACGACCTGCACCAGGTTGGGGATCAGGTCGTGCCGGCGCTTGAGCTGCACGTCGATCTGACTCCACGCGGTCTGTGCCTGGTTCCGGCCGGCGACCAGCCCGTTGTAGACGGCGATCGCCCATAGCGCGATCACCACGAGAACGCCAACGACGATCCAGAAACTCATGCCTTGGGCCTCCTTGCCGCAACGCCCAGTTTAGTCATGATTGCGGCCATATCGGGAGGACGAATATGGATGCGACAGCCCTATTGAAGGAATTCTGCTCGGCCGTGGAACGCCGCGACGGCAAGGCCTTCGCCAGCCTGTTCACCGAGGATGGCGTCTACCACGACGTGTTTTATGGCGATTTCACAGGCCATCAGAAGATCGCCGAGATGATCGACGACCATTTCCACCGCACCGCCCGCGACTTCCGCTGGGACATGCACCGGCCGGTGAGCGACGGCAAGATGCTCTACGCCTACTACACGTTCAGCTACGTCTCGCTGCTGCCCGAGGCCAACGGCAAGCGCGTCGGCTTCGAGGGCGTGTCGATGATGAAGCTGCGTGACGGCAAGATCGCCGAGTACAGCGAGGTCGCCAATGTCGGACCTGCTTTCGTCGATCTGGGGTTTGCCCCCGAGCGGACTGCAAAAATTCTCGCGAAAGAAGGTTCTCACCTGAAGAAACAACCGGACTTCAGACGACACCTCGGCTGAACGTTCTTCTTTCGATCTGCCGAAAAACGTCGGCAAGGTCTGCAAAAGTGTCGACACCTTCGCCTTGGACGGGTGGGACTTCCATGCTTGCATATGCACGCTTGAGTGGTGCCATTCGGTTTCTCGGGGGAGGAGCCAGTGAAGAGCGTTGCGTCGTGGGCCGTCGGGCTTGGGATCCTGACGTTTGCATCCACGGAATACCTGCCGCATTCGATCGCCTACGAGACGCCATACTCGACGCCGGTTGTCGAGAAGCTGACTGATGGCGACCCCGGTACGTTCGATGGCCTGCTGACCTTGGCCGAGTCGCTGCCGCCATCGTCCTCGATCAAGGTCCTGTGGACCCATGGCATGTGCAGTCATCCAGCGAGCTGGGTCGACGACCGGATGAAGCGCCTGACCACCTCGATCGGCGGCACATCCGAGACGCTCAGCGTGCGTCGTGTCGGTGACCACGCCGCCACCCTGCGCACCGATCGGATCAAGCTCCGGTCGTCGACGATCGATGTGATGTTCCTGACCTGGTCGCCGTTGACCGCACCGTACAAGGCGGCGCTGGCGTACGATCATTCCACGGATTACGGCGGCGCCTTTCCCTACACGAGAGCGTCGCTGAACCGCGAATTGAAGCGAGGGCTGATCAATGATTGCATGACCGACGTCGTGGTCTATGGCGGCGCCAACGGGCAGGCGCTTCGCCGCGCCGCCAAAGAGGCGGTCTGCCAGGCCATGGGCGGCCGCATCGACGGCACGGCCTGCGAGGTTCCGGAGGGCGCCTCGCCCGCCGCCCTCGCCTTCGTCACCGAGAGCCTGGGCAGCAAGCTTGTCTTCGACGCCATCCTGTCGATCTGGGGCGCCGCGGAGAAAAGCAACGACAAGACGGCGATTCCCCGTCTGGCGACCAGCCTCGCTTCCACCAGGATGATGTACATGGTGGCCAATCAATTGCCGCTGCTCGACGTTGCCGGCACGTCGATGGCAGATCGCGCCCTGGAAGCCGCGCTGGACGAGTTGACAACACCTGGCCACAGCAGGGACGTCTTCGACGTGATTTCCCGCGCCCGCCGCCACGCCGCTCCGGCCGCCAAGCCGATGACCGTGGTCGCCTTCTCCGATCCCAACGATCTTCTCAGCTACAGGATCATTGCCGGCCATCTTGCCGGCGACTTGAAGGATTTCCGCGTCGTCAACGTGATCGTGTCGAACGACACCACCTACTTCAAATATGTCGAGCGTCCCGACACCGCCCACTGCGGCTACACGTGGAACCCCTACGTCTTCGGCATGATCGCCAAGGGATATGATGCCGGGAAGGCTTTGCCTTCGGTCGTCGGCCTGACGGGCGGCGCTTGCCCGAACTTCGACGCGATGCAGAACTGAGGTTGGGCGTCGAAAAACGCCAGCCGCGATCAGGCCGGTCCGACGAACGAACCAGTGCCGGGCAATGCCCATCTCAATCCTTCGCTTCTTCAAGGAAAGCGATCACCTGCGCACGTGTTACCGACGGGAAGCCAGCGAGAAAATCCTCAATCGACTCGCCTGCTTCCAAATAGTCGAGCAACGTCTGTACGGGCACCCTTGTCCCGTAGAAAACCGCCGCGCCTCCCATCACCTCCGGAGCACGCGATATGATCGGTGGACCCATGCGCACAGCCTACCGCTCGCCTGCCGGCGACGGCAATCGCACCTAATCCAGTGTAAAGGCCTGACTTGAAGCTCGGCGTTGGGCCAGCCGCTTTCTTTGAAACGCCCTCAGCATATCAAAGAGAAGCTGTCGTTGGCGTTGATGATATCCGTTTCGGTAGATCGGGTGTGAAAACCGCAAGGGCCGCGTGACTGTTTCCTGGCAGCGTAGTGACTGCAACCGCGCAATGCAGAGCATTTCCTTCAGCCTGCGGTGCGGCTTCATTGGACGACCGGCTCAGCCGTTGTAAGCCCGGCTGCCGGTGTCACGCAGCCAGAGTCGCACCAATAGGCGCCTGCGCGCGGCCTCCGGCCAGTCGCGGAACGCCGTGCGCTTGTGGCCGAGCGCGCGGTTGTCGATGATCTGCATCTGGCCGGGTTGGAACTGGAAGCGCGCCGACATGCCGGGCTCGTTCAGGATCGCCTCGAAGGCCTCCAGCGCCGCCGCGCCCTCATTGTCGAGCGGCACGCCGGCGAGCTTCTGGCCGTTCTTCACCTGGAAGTGCGACAGCCGCGCGATCAGCCGCCCGTCCTTGTCCTCGAGCATCGGATGATGGGTCGTCATGACGTCATCGGGCGCATGCTCGCGCTGCCGATCGAAGTAGAACGGCTTGTACAGCCGCGGCAGCAGCTCGGGGTGGCGCTTGCGCATCTCCTCGTGCGCCGTGGCGAAGCTCACGATGCCGCTCACGCCGCCTTCCATCGCCGTGCGCAGACACATCAGGCCGACATAGTGCGGCGGCACGTGGTTGTAGCTGTTGTCGGTATGGAAGTTCTGCTCGGCGTTGGTGACGTCGGGCCGCACGCCGTTGCCGGGCGGCCGGCCGAGATCGGTGACGTCGTAGATCGAGGTGCCGTCCCACTTCTGCGCCACCGGCCGCGCCACCAGCGAAGCCAGCAGCCACCACACGGCCCGCGCACTGTCTGTTGACCAGCGCTCGACGGGCAGGCGATCGACGATGGCGAAGCCCGGCCCGTCGTCGATGGTGCGCTTGACCTCGCGCATGAAGGCGCGCGAGGCGTCCAGGGCGAAGTCGTCGGGCCGCAGCAACAGGAGCGGCAGCGGATCTCGGTCGAGCGCCAACACGACCCGGTCGAGCTCTTGCTCGACGTCGGCCGGCATCACGACGCGGCCGGCCGCACTGGCCAGGGTATCACCGCGCCAGAGCAACCGTTCGGGGAGCGCCTGGCCGATCATGGTGTCAGTCGCGTAAAAGCTCGTTGATCGAGGTCTTCGACCGCGTGCGCTCGTCTACCGTCTTCACGATCACCGCGCAGTAGGTCGAGGGCCGATCCGGGCCGCCGCCGATGTTGCCCGGCACCACCACCGAATAGGGCGGCACCTTGCCGACATGGATCTGGCCGGTGGCGCGATCGACCACCTTGGTGGTGGCCGAGATGAACACGCCCATCGACAGCACCGCGCCGGTGCCGACGATCACGCCTTCGACGACCTCCGAGCGCGCGCCGATGAAGCAGTTGTCTTCGACGATCACCGGGTTGGCCTGCAAGGGCTCGAGCACGCCGCCGATGCCGACGCCACCCGACAGGTGGCAGTTCTTGCCGATCTGGGCGCACGAGCCGACCGTCGCCCAGGTGTCGACCATGGTGCCGGTGTCGACATAGGCGCCGAGGTTGATGAACGAGGGCATGACCACGACCGACGGCGCCACGTAGGAGCCGCGGCGGATCACCGAGCCTGGCACCGAACGGAAGTTCGCCTTGGCGAAGCGCTTGGCGTCCCAGCCCGTCGTCTTGAGCGGCACCTTGTCGAACCATGGGGCGGCGCCCATGCCCGGGAACGACGCACCGCCGTCCATCGGCACCGAGTCATAGAGCCTGAAGGAGAGCAGCACGGCTTTCTTCAGCCACTGATTGACGATCCATTCGTCGCCGAACTTCTCCGCCGTGCGAAAGCTGCCGTCGTCGAGGCCGGCGATCGCGGCCTCGACAGCGTCGCGTACTTCGCCCTTGGTGGCGCTGTTGATGCCGTCGCGCTTCTCCCACGCCGCATCGATGGCGGCCTCAAGCTGCTTGCTCATCGTCCCTCTCGAAAATGCCGCCGGACCATAGCGTTGGGGGGCGGGGAGTCAACGTTTCGGGCCTGCTGGGGGCGCGCCACTGGAGTGGCGCGCCCCCCGCCGAGCGGATTGTGCTCTATGCTGGCGCCATGGCCTACAAGATCCCCGAATCAGTGCTGGTGGTGGTCTATACGCGGCAGCTCGAGGTGCTGCTGCTCGAACGGGCCAAGCAGGCGGGCATGTGGCAGTCGGTGACCGGTTCGCGCGAGCCTGACGATCCCGACCTTGAAGCGACGGCACGGCGCGAGCTTCTCGAAGAGACCGGCTTGTCGGTCGGCACGCTCACCGACTGGGGCCACGTCAACCGCTATGAGATCTGGCCGCAGTGGCGCGCCAAGTATGCGCCCGACGTCACGCACAACACCGAGCACGTGTTCGGCTTCCTGGTCGACAGTGCGACGGTCGCCACCCTCGATCCCGCCGAGCACGTCGCCCAGCTCTGGCTGCCCTGGCAGGAGGCGATGGAGCGGACCTTTTCGCCCACAAACCGCGAAGCGATCAGCCAGTTGCCGCGACGGGTTCTCGGGCATACTGGCCCGGCATGACCTCAGCCCCCAAGGAAGCCTCCAAGCTCGGCCAAGTGAGCTGGGCCCTGTTCGACTGGGCCAACCAGCCCTTCTTCACCATCATCACAACCTTCATCTTCGCGCCCTACTTCGCGAACGTCATGGTCGGCAATCCGGTGGAAGGCCAGGCGGCCTGGGCCTTCACGCAATCGACTTCGGGCATCCTGATCGCGCTGATGAGCCCCTTCCTCGGCGCCATGGCCGACGCCGGCGGCCGGCGCAAACCCTACATCTTCACCTTCCAGCTCCTGCTCGTGTTGGGCTGCATTTCCTTGTGGTGGGCCTATCCCGACCGGCCCGACCTCATCGGTCCGATCAGCGCAGCCGTGGTGATCGCCACGATCGGCGCCGAGATGTCGATCGTCTTCAACAACGCGCAACTTCCCAACATCGTGCGGCCCGAGCGCATGGGCTGGCTGAGCGGCTTCGGCTGGGGCCTGGGCTATTGCGGCGGGTTGGTCGCGCTGTTTGCCGTGCTGCTGGTCAGCCGCCCCGAGTTGTTCGGCATGCCCGAGCGAATCGACCAGCCGTTGTTCGGCCTCGATGCCAAGACGCATGAGCTCGAGCGCCTGATAGGGCCCGCGTCGGCGCTGTGGCTCATCGTGTTCGTGATGCCGATGTTCCTGTTCACGCCGGATGGCGCGAAGAGCCATGTCCCGCTGCTGCTGGCGGCCCGGCGCGGAGGCTCGTCGTTGGTCCATACGGTGCGGCGTCTCGGCCGCTTCCGGAACGCGCTGCGCTATCTGATCGCCTTCATGCTCTACAACGACGGTCTCGCCGCCATCATCGCCTTCGGCGGTGTCTACGCCGCCGCGACCTTCGGCTGGAGCACCGTGACGCTCGGAGTCTTCGGCATCATCCTGACGGTGTTCGCCATTCCCGGCGCGTTCCTGGGTGGCCGGCTCGACGACAAGCTGGGCAGCAAGCGCGTCGTGCAGGCGGCCATCGTGGGCGTGATCGTGGCTGCCGTCGGCATCGTGGGCGTCAGCGCCGACCGGGTGTTGTTCTTCATCCCGGCGGCCGAGCTGCAGCCGGCCCGCGACCTGTTTGGCTCGCTGCAGGAGAGGGTATTCATGGGCTTCGCCCTGCTGCTCGGCGTCTGCATGGGGCCGATGCAGGCGGCGAGCCGCACCATGATCGGCCGGCTGGCGCCCGAGGGCATGACCGGCGAGTTCTTCGGCCTGTTCGCCCTCTCGGGCCGGGCGACGGCGTGGATGGCGCCGCTCGCCATCGGCATCGTCACCGAGGCGACCGATTCGAACCGACTGGGCGTAGCATGCGTGCTGTTCTTCCTGGTGCTGGGCTTTATCCTGCTGTGGGGGGTCCGCGAGGAGCGGGCCTCGGCCTGAACGAGCCGCCGCTCATATTTTTGCACTTGAAGTTCAACTTTCGTTGGTCGATACAATTCCGACACAAGCGGTCGACAAGGCCGCTGTAGACAGATGCCTTGCCCGTGTTTGCAAGCGTATCGGCGAGAGGGGAATTGAAATGCCCACTTTCATGCGAGCCATCGGCGCAACGATCCTGACGCTTGTCCTATTCTTGAGCGCGGCAGGTGCCGGCGCCCAGACGCCGGCGGCGCCGCCGGCCGGCATGACGCCGGAGCAGTTCAACGCGCTGGTCGACGCCATCAGCAATTCCGTCACGGAGAAGCTCAAGGCGGAAGGCGTGCATGACGCTCCGGCGGCTCCGCCGGCCGCGGCCCCGGCAGCCCCCGCTGCCTCCTCGACCTCCAAGTCCAAGGCCAAGCCGCCGCCGCCCTCCATCATTCATACGCCGATCCCCGAGGGTCCCGGCCCCTTCGCCGTCTTCATCAACCACGCGGGCAACCTCGCGCGCGCCCTGCCGACGCTTGGCGCCAAGCTCGGCTCGATCCCCGGCCTGCTCGATCAGACCGCTGCGGGCGGGCGCAGCACCTCGATCTTCCTGTTGCTGCTGGGCCTCGTTGCCGCGGCGGCGCTTGCGGCCGAAGCGGTGCTGCGCGCCTTCATGACCCGGTTCCGTCATCGCCTTGCCGGCAACGCCGTCCCGGAACAGGGCTTGCGATCATTGGCGAACCTGGCGGCACTGGCAGTGCTCGACGGGCTCGGTGTCCTCGCCGTCTGGCTGATCTGCAATGCCGCCATCGGCGCCTGGTTCACCGGTGCGACCGGCCAGGACAAGCTCGCTGCCGCCATCCTCGACGGCATCTTCTACTGGCGCCTCTATGTGCTGCTGTTCCTGATCATCCTGCGGCCGGCACTGCCGCAGGGCAGGCTCTGCGAGGTCGCCGACCACGATGCGCGCGCCATGTATGCCCGCATCGAGCTGGTGATGCTGATGATCATCCTGGGCCGGATCCTGGGGCACGTGCTGCTCGCCATCCAGACACCGATTGCCGCCATCGGCGCCTACCAGGTGATCGTCACGGTGATCTACGTCTCGACCTTCATCTGGCTGGTCCGCAGCTCGCGCGATGCCGCTGCCCAGTGGCTGGGCGGCCTCGGCAAGGTTGCGCCGCTCGCTGGCGTGGTCGGCCGCAACTGGATAACGGTCGCCACCACGTTCTTCCTGATCCTCGGCCTCACCCAGGTCTACGGCGCCATCTCGGGCTTGATGCATGTCGGGCAGGCCATGCTGCTGACCCTCATCCTCGTGGTCGGCGTGCTGATGTTCGAGACCTTGATGCAGGCCTTCGTGCGCCGCCTCGATTCGCAGCTGCTCGGCGCCACGCCGGCCAGCGATTCGGCCAAGCTGCCCGACGTCGTGGCGCGTTGCGTGCGCGTGGCGGTGCTGATCGGCGTCGCGGTCACGATCGCCGAGAGCTGGGTCGTCCAGGTCCTGGCGCTGGTCGACGAGGCCCAATGGGACGCGATCACGCGCTCGTCCCGCACCGCCGGCTTCACGCTGTTCGTGGCCTACGTCGTGTGGGAGCTCTTCAAGTATCAGACCGATCCCTACATGGCGCACAAGAACAAGAGCGCCGCCGAGGCGATCGCCGACGGCGACGCCGCGGCGGCGCCGGCCTCGCGCATCAGCACCATGATGCCGCTGTTGCGGGCGACGGGTGCGGTCCTGATCACCATCGTCGCCGTGATGATCGCGCTCGAATCGTTCGGCGTGAACATCACGCCGCTGATCGCCGGCGCCTCGGTGTTCGGCATCGCGATCTCCTTCGGCAGCCAGACGCTGGTGAAGGACATCGTCTCGGGCATCTTCTACCTGTCCGACGATGCCTTCCGTGTCGGCGAGTACATCGATTGCGGCAAGGCCAAGGGCACGGTCGAGGGCTTCACCTTGCGCTCGATCAAACTGCGCCACCAGAACGGCCAGGTGCACACCATTCCGTTCGGCCAGCTCGGCCAGATCACCAACTTCAGCCGCGACTGGATCACGGTGAAGTTCAACCTGCGCTTCGCCCGCGACACCGACCTCGAGAAGCTGCGCAAGGCGGCGAAGAAGATCGGCGCGGACATGATGGAAATGCCGGCGATCAAGGCCGACATCCTGGCGCCCTTCAAGATGCAGGGCGTAGCCGACATCGCCGACAACGCCCTGCTGGTCCGCTTCAAGTTCACGGCCAAGCCCGGCAACCCCGCCGCCATCCAGCGCGAGGCGGTGAAGCGCATGTTCAGCGTCTTCCCGGCCATGGGCATCGAATTCGCCAAGGAAGGGGCGGCCGTCGTCGTGCAGGCTGCCCCCGCCTCGGTGGAACGCGTGGTGGCGGAGGCTACCCCGGCCCCCGCCGACGCCAAGGGAACGCCGGCACTGGCGGCAGCGAGCTGAACCCCTACTCAGGTCTCTCTCATTCCTCCCCCGTCATACGGGGGAGGATATAGGAGGGGGCAGGCCACAGATCGGGCGTGGCCAATTTCAGATCATGATCTTCTCATTCGAGAGATCGTCTTTGCGGCTCGCCCCCTCCTTTATCCTCCCCCGTATGACGGGGGAGGAGAT
>NZ_BKAJ01000089.1 GCF_007992495.1 Reyranella soli | reverse complement strand
AGGTGGTTCTCACGTCGCAAACTGCGGGAACTGCGCAAACCTCGCCTTGGACCGCGCCCGCGGAGCGGTTGGCGAGGTGCTTGATCCGCGCAGCGCCTGCCCTGAGCGAAGCCGAAGGGAGGCGCTGCGCTCGGGGTGACAGCTGCGACTCGCCCTCCGGCGATACTCGGCACCAGGCCGGTGCGGCTACTCGACGAACGCCTTCTCGACCACGAACTCGCCCGGCACCGTCGTGCTGCCTTCGCTGAGGCCCGCGCCTTCGAGCAGGGTGCGGATGTCGGCCAGCATCTGCATGCTGCCGCACAGCATGAAGCGGTCGTCCTGCTTGTTGATCGGCGGCAGGCCGACATCGCTCGCCAGCGTGCCGCTTGCGATCAGGTCGGTGATGCGGCCGCGGTTCTTGAACGGCTCGCGGGTGATGGTCGGATAGTAGACGAGCTTGTCGCGCACCAGGTCGCCCAGGATCTCGTCGGCCGGCAGCTCGTCGGCGAGCTTGGAGCGATAGGCGAGGTCGCGCACCTGGCGGCAGCCATGGACCAGGATCACCTTCTCGAAGCGCTCGTAGACTTCCGGGTCGCGCACGATCGACAGGAAGGGGGCGAGGCCCGTGCCGGTGCCCAGCAGGTAGAGATTGCGGCCGGGCGTCAGGCTGTCGAGCAGCAGCGTGCCGGTGGCCTTGGCGCCGACCAGGACGGCGTCACCCGGCGCCAGGTCCTTCAGTCGCGACGTCAGCTTGCCGTCCGGCACCTTGATGGAAAAGAACTCCAGCTCGTCGTCGTAGTGGGCGCTGGCGATCGAGTAGGCGCGCAAGAGCGGCTTGCCGTCGATCTTGAGCCCGATCATCGTGAATTGGCCGCTGGCGAAGCGGAACCCCTTGTCACGCGTGGTCCTGAAGCTGAACAACTCGTCGGTCCAGTGATGGACCGATTGCACGATCTCGTTCCTCAACGCACTCAAAACACGCCTCCGCGGGCCCGGCGGCCCGACTGTCATCGCTCGATTGTGGGGAATGGCGTCGGCTATGCGTGGATATAACGCCCCGATCGAAAACGACAAGCGCGCGATTGGCCGCACGAAATCTTTGCTCCGCAATAGGCCTTGGCTGACATCCGGGTCATGCGAAACCATCGCTCGTTGGAAAAACGAGCTCTTCGACTTGGAGGGGGTCGCTGACTGCCAATCTCCAATTGCGAACAATTCGCAATCGCGATAGGCTGCGATGCCGGCTGTGCTTGGGGCCAGCCGGCGGCATCGGGAAAGTATCGAGCGCGCGCTGTGCCCTCCGACATCACAGTCCTCTTCGCGGAGCATCGCCGCTCCCTGGTCGACTATGCCGCGGGCATCGTCGGGTCCAGGACGCAGGCCGAGGACCTCGTACAGGAAGCATGGTTGCGTTTCGACCAGGCCGCCCGGCAGCAGTTCCTAAAGGAGCCGCTGGGTTACCTCTATCGCATCGTCCGCAACCTGGCGCTCGATGGGCAACGGCGGGCGGCGCTTGAGAACCGCATCTTCAGCGGCAGTGCCGAGAGGGCGGCCTCCGTCCTGCCCGACACCCAGCCCTCTGCCGAGATGGTCGCCCTGCACAAGGACGAGCTCCGGCTGTTGCGCGAGGCGCTGGCCGAGCTGCCGGAGCGCACGCGCATCGCCTTCGAGATGCACCGCCTGGGCGGCTGCAAGCTGCGCGAGATCGCCGTCGTCCTGAAGATATCGACGCCGATGGTGCAGACCCTGGTCATGGACGGCCTGCAGCACGTCAAGCATCGCCTGGGATGGCCCTGACCGGCAGTCGTTGGACTCTTTTTAGAATGCCGCGACCGTCGCTCGTCTAACAGTGTAGGCGTACTGCGACGTGAGTTCGGTGCGTTGCAAGACGGCCATCGGCAACGACAAGGGGAAGGGATGGAAGAGGGACCCGAGGCGGCCCAGGCGCGAGCTTCGAGGGAGGCGTCGGGCTGGCTCATCCTGTTGCAGGAGGAGCCCGACGATCCCGCCGTGAAGCGGCGCTTCGAGGATTGGCTGCGGGCGAGCCCGGCCAACGCCGACGCCTGGATGGCGATGCAGCATGTGGCCGATGTGGCGTCGATCATGCCTGCCGAGTTCGCCGATCGCTGGCAGGCCGAGGTCGCGCGGCAGCGTGCGGCTGACGTACAGGCGACGCGTCTCTCGCCGGTGCGGCCACGATGGCCAAGGCGGCGCTGGGCGGTCGGCGGCGCGGCGCTGGCTCTTGCTGCCTGCCTGGCCATCGTCGCCGCGCCAGTGCTCATGCTGCGCATCGAGTCCGACTACATGACCGGTACGGCGGAGCAGCAGAAGCTTGGACTGCAGGACGGCAGCGAGGTCACGCTGGCGGCAGGCAGCGCCATCGCGGTTTCCTATGAAGCGGCCGAGCGGCGGATCAGGCTGCTCCAGGGCGAGGCCTTCTTCGACGTGGCGCCCGATCCCAAGCGGCCCTTCCGCGTGATCGCGTCGAACGCCGAAGCCTCGGTTCTGGGCACCAGCTTCGGCGTCCGCCTGGGGCCGCAAGGCGTGACCGTCGCCGTCGCGGAGGGGATCGTGCAGGTCGGCTATCCGGATAGAGGCAGCATGATGCCGCAGAAGCTGGAGGCAGGGCAGGTGGCCCGGCTGTCGATGGACGGCCAGATTTCGCGAACCACTGTGCCGCCGCAGCTTGTCGCGGCATGGCGGCGCGGCCAGCTCTACCTTCGCGACGAGACGATGCGCGAAGCGGTCGACCGGCTACGACGGTACTACGGCGGCACGATCATCCTGGCCGACGATGCCTTGGCCGAGCGACGCGTCACCGGCGTCTACAATCTCGATGATCCCGAAGATGCGTTGCTCGGCCTGGTTCGTGCCCATGGCGCCAGGATGCGCCGCATTACGCCCTGGCTGATCGTGCTGTCGAGCTCGTAGCGACTCCGATTTTTATAAACTCGATCTGCTCGCTCGTCTTCTTGGGTAAGGGCGCACGCGACGTAACCCGTCGCGCGTAATGCCCGTGCTCGGGGAACGGAGTTTGGGGTGAAGAGAGTAGGGTGGTTCGGCCGCTGTTCGGCCGCAGTGGTCTTCGCCGGCGTTGCCGCGGCGACGACGACGCAGACGTTGGCGCAGACTTCGGTCGACCGGAGCGACACGGCACAGTCGACGGAGCTGCGCGCCTTCAACATCCCGCCGCAACCGCTCGCCACGGCAGTCGGCATCTTCGGCCAGCAGTCGGGGCGCCAGGTCACCGTCGACGGTGCATTGATCAGGGGCTTCTCCACGCCCGGCGTGCAGGGCACGATGAGCGTGGAGGAGGCGTTGCGCCGCCTTCTCGCCGGCACCGGTCTCGTCGCGACCTTTCCCAGCGCGACCACGATCGCGCTGCAGAGGCCGGGGCAGAGCAGCGCCGCCGATCCCGGCACAATCCACCTCGATCCCGTCCAGGTCCAGGGCTATGCGGTGCCGTCGCAGGCGATGATCGACAACATCCCGCCGCCGTACGCAGGCGGGCAGGTCGCGACCGGCAGCCAGCTCGGCCTGCTCGGCAACCGCTCGGTGATGGACACGCCCTTCAACCAGACGAGCTACACGGCGAAGACAGCTCAGGATCAGCAGGCGAGGACAGTACGCGACGTGCTGCTGAACGATCCGTCGGTGCGCTTCAGCCGCAGCGATAGCGGGCCCGGCTTCGACCAGGTGACGATTCGCGGCTTCACGGTCGATGCCGCGGCGTGGTCGTATGGCGGCCTCTACGGCATGCTGCCGTTGCAGTCGCCGATGGCCGAGATGGCCGAGCGCATCGAGGTGCTGAAGGGGCCGTCGGTGATGCTGAACGGCATGGCGCCCTACAAGTCGATCGGCGGCATGGTGAACATCGTGCCCAAGCGCGCGCCTGACGAAGACCTGACGCGGGTGGTTGCCAGCTACGGTTCCGCCGGGCAGGGCGGCGGCCATGTCGACGTCGCTCGCCGCTTCGGCAATGACAAGGAGTTCGGCGTCCGCTTCAACGGTGTGCTGCGCGCCGGGCAGACCGACCTGCAGTACAATTCCGACCAGCGCGCGCTCGCGCTGGCGGGCCTCGACTATCGCGGCAACGGCATCAGGCTTTCCGCCGACCTCGGCATCCAGTCGCAGTACATCGCGGGCCTCTCGCCCTACATCGCGCTGGCGGCGGGTGTGCAGCTTCCCTATGCCCCGAGCGCCCGCAGTAACCCGACCGCGCAGCCCTGGGGATTCCAGTCGCGTCAGGATGCCTTCGCGGTCGGGCGCGCCGAAGTCGACATCGCCAACAATGTTACTGCCTACGTCGCGGTCGGCGGCCACGACAACCGGCTGGGCGGCGTCTATTCCCCGCTCACCACGATCCTGAGCGTCGCGGGCACGGCGCGCGCCAACGCGCCGTTCAATATCAGCACCTACAACACCTTCTTCACGGCCGAGGGCGGCATCCGCGGCAACTTCGAGACCGGACCGATCGGCCATGAGCTCGCCGTCACCGCGACGACCTACTCGCAGGAGACCGGCTCGGGCACCGTGGTGAGCTCCATCGGACCGTTCGCCACCAACATCTACGGCCCGACCACGATTGGGCAGCCCACGATCGTGACACCGGCCGCCAACAAGATCTCGACCGCGGGCCTCTCCAGCGTCGGCTTTGCCGATACGCTGTCGGCGGCGGAGAAGCGTATCCAGCTCACCGTCGGTGGGCGCGCCCAGACGGTCTCGGGCACCAACTACAACGCCGTGACCGGCGCACCCGTGGACTACTACAATCAGAGCGCTTTCAGCCCCTCGGTCTCGCTGGTCTTCAAGCCGTGGGAGAACGTGTCGCTCTACGGCAACTGGATTCAGGGCCTGCAGCAGGGGACGACCGTCCAGCCGCCCTTCACCAATGCCGGCCAGATCTTCCCGCCCTTCGTTTCGACGCAGTACGAAGTCGGCGTGAAGGCCGACTGGGGCAAGCTCACCACGACGGCGAGCCTGTTCCAGATATCGCAGCCCAGCATCCTTACCAACCTCGCCAACAACACGCAGTATCTCGGCGGCGAGCAGGTCAATCAGGGGCTCGAGCTCAATGTCTTCGGCGAGCCCATCAAGGGCTTCCGCGTTCTGGGCGGTGCAATGTTCCTCAACCCCGTCCTGACCAAGACCCAGGGCGGGACGACCGACGGATGGATCGCTCCATTTTCACCGCAGTTCACGCTGAATCTCGGAAGCGAGATCGACGTGCCGTTCGTGCGCGGGCTCACGTTTCTCGGGCGTGCGCTCTATACGAGCTCCCAGTACATCGACACGACCTATCCACGGCGCAGCCTGCCGGACTGGACGCGCTTCGACGTCGGCGTGCGCTACGCCTTCGAGAATCCCGGTGCGACGGGCAAGATGCTGGTTGCGCGTTTCAACGTCGAGAACGTGCTCGATGCCAACTACTGGTCCGGCGCGAACGAGACCGCCAACTTCATGTTCCTGGGGGCGCCGCGGACATTCCGCCTGTCCTTGACCGCCGACTTCTGACCAGGACGGCCGACGTCAGTCCGGGAAATGACAGGCGACCGAACCCGCCGCCAGCGGTGACAGAACCGGTTCCTCGCGCGCACACAGATAGGTGGCCTTGGGACAGCGCGTGCGGAAGCGGCAGCCGGAGGGGAGGTTTCCCGGATCGGGCGGCTCGCCCTGCAGCCAGAAATCCCGCGTGATGCGCGGGCCGCCGATCTTGGGAATCGCCGCCAGCAGCGAGCGGGTATAGGGATGCCGCGGCCGCTCGAAGATCTCCTCGGTCGGTCCGCTCTCGACGATGCGGCCGAGATACATCACCGCGACGCGGCTGCACATCGTGCGGATGACCGCAAGATCGTGGCTGATCAGGACATAGGTCAGGTCGAAGGTCTCGCGCAAGCCGCGGAACAGCGAGAGCACCGTCGCCTGCACCGACACGTCGAGACCCGATGTCGGTTCGTCCAGGATGACGACCTTCGGGTGCAGCGTGAGGATGCGCGCCAGGCCGACGCGCCGTTGCTGGCCGCCGGAAATTTCGTGCGGATAGAGATCGAGGTGCGTGTCGGGCAGCCCGACCGCTTCCAGGATGCTGCGAATGCGTTTCTCGCGCGCCGCCTGGTCGAGATCGGTATGGATCACCAGCGGCTCGTGCAGGGAGCTGCCGATCTTCCAGCGCGGATCGAGCGACGCCCCCGGATCCTGGTAGGCGTATTGCAGGCTGCGGCGCACGGCGCGCCGGGCGGCCGGCGCCAGCGCGTCGATGCGCTGCCCCTCGAACCAGATCTCTCCCGCCGTCGGCTTGTGAATGCCCATGATGGCCTTGCCGAGCGTGGACTTGCCGCAACCGCTCTCGCCCACCAGCCCGAAGACTTCGCCCGGCATCAGGTCGAACGAGACGCCGTCGACCGCCTTGATCGAGCCGATGCGTCGGTTGAACGGACCGCGCACGGCGAAGTGGACCTGCAGGTCACCCAGACTCAGGATCGCCTGTGTCATGGCGCGTCGCGGTGCGGGTGATAGCAGCGTACCCAGTGCCCGGCGCCGAGCTGGTCGACGGGCGGGCGCGCTTCGCGGCACGGCCCGTCAGCCCGCTCGCACCGGGGATGGAAGCGGCAACCGCCGGGCGGCGTGATCAGCCCAGGCACTTCGCCGGGAATGCCGCTGGCGGTGCCGTTCGCGTCGGGCAGGCTCGCCAGGAGCTTCGTCGTGTAGGGATGGGCCGGCGAGGCGAAGAAGCGGTCGACCGGCGCGGATTCGACGTCCTGCCCGGCATACATGACGTTGACGGCGTCGCAGATCTCATAGGCCGCGCCCAGGTCATGCGTCGTCAGCAGCACGGCGACGTTGCGTTCGGTCGCGAGCCGCCGGATCAGGCCGAGGATCTGTGCCTGGATGGTGACGTCGAGCGCCGTGGTGGGCTCGTCGGCAATCACCAGGTCCGGTCCGGGTAGCAGCGCCATCGCGATCATCAGCCTCTGTCGCTGGCCGCCGGAGAGTTCGTGCGGATATTTGCGTAAAAGCTGTTTGGGGCGCGGCAGCTGCACGGTGTCGAGCAGCTCCAGGACGGCATCGACATCGGCCCGCTGGCGCTCGGCGGGATAGCGCGCGACGACCGCCGGCAGCCATCGACGGCCGGGCAGTTCGGCGGCGCGCGGCGATTTCCATTTCAGGATCTCCATGATCTGGTCGCCGACCGTGAAGACCGGGTTGAAGCTGGTGAACGGATCCTGCGGCACGAAGGTGATGGCGCGGCCACGGATCGTCTGGTTGACGGAAGCGGGATCGGCGGTCAGCAGATCGGTCCCGCGGAACAGGACGCGACCGCCGGTGATGCGGGCCGTCTCGCGCGGCAGGACGCCCAGGATGGCGCGTGCCAAGGTGGTCTTGCCGCAGCCGCTTTCGCCGACCAGGCCCAGGACCTGGCCGCGTTCGATCGACAGGCTGACGCGGTCGAGCACCGAGGCGAAGCCGGCCTCGGTCGCAAACCCCAGCGACAGGTCTTCGACTGACAACAGCGCCGTCACTTGACGCCGGCTCCCCGCCTGATGCGTGGATCGAGGAAGTCGCGCAGCCCGTCGCCCAGCAGGTTGAAGCCCATGACCACCATGAAGATGGCGATCCCGGGCACGGTCGCGTACCACCACGCCTCGGGCAGGAACTCGCGCGATTCGGCGATCATGCGGCCCCATTCGGGCGTCGGCGGCGGGGCGCCCAGTCCCAGGAAGCCCAATGCAGCCGCGGTCAGGATCGTGGCGCCCATGCCGATCGACGTGCGCACGATGATGGCCGAGGCGATGTTGGGCAGCACGTGCAGAGTCATCACGCGCAACGGCGAGGCGCCGAGCGCGATCGCCGATTCGATGAAGACCTCGTTCTTCAGCGACCGCGTCTCGGCGAACACCAGGCGGGCCCAGAACGGCCAATAGGTGATGCTGAGCGCCAGGATGACGTTCTCGATCGACGGGCCCAGCGTCTGGGCGATGGCGATGGCCAGCACAATCTGCGGCACCGCGAGGAAGATGTCGGAGACGCGCATCAAGAGATTGCTCGGCCAGCCGCCGTAGTAGCCGGCGACGAGACCGATCGGTACGCCGACCAGGACGGCGGAGCCGACGGCGACGACGGCGATGGTGATGGTGATGCGGGCGCCGAACAGGATGCGGCTGAACAGGTCGCTACCCATGCGGTCGGTGCCTAGCCAGTTCACGGCGTCGGGCGGGCGCAGGCGGTTGGCGGTATGGAAATCCGCGACGTCGCCGGGGAAGGGCGCCAGGATCGGCGCGAAGATCGCCGCCACGAGCAGCAAGACCAGCAGTGCCAGCCCCAGCGCCGAGGCGCGGTCGCTCGCGAACCGGTTCAGCCCACGCCGCCAGCCAGCCTTCATCGCGATCCCCTCATCGCGAACCTCTTGGATCGATGAACGAATGAGTAATGTCGACCAGCAGGTTGACGATCACAATCAGGGCGCCGATCCAGATGGTGAAGCCGATGATCGCCTTGTGGTCGGACTGCAGGATCGACTGCACCGCGAAGGTGCCCATGCCGGGCCAGTCGAACACCGTCTCGACGATCACGGCGTTGGTCACCAGCACGCCGAAGATCAGGCCGATCTGGGTGACGGTCGAGATCAGCGCGTTGCGCAGCACGTACTTCCACACGATCAGGCCCGGCGGCAGTCCCATGGCGCGCTGGTAGAGCACGTGGTTGCTGTTGATGACGTCGAGCACGCCGGCGCGGGTGAAGCGAACGATCGTCGCGGCCGCCGGCAGCGCCAGCGTGAGCGCGGGCAGGGCGATGTGCGACAGCGCGCTGTGCAGGGATTCCATGTCCCAGTCGAGCATCGAATCGATGATCATCAGCCCGGTCACCGGAGTGGGGCCAAAGCCGTCGATGCGACTGTTGAGCGGCGCCACGCCGAGCTTCATCGCAAAGAAGAATTGCAGCAGCAGCGCCAGCCAGAACGCGGCGATGGCAAGCCCGGAGACGCTGACCACCCGCAGGATGTGGTCGAGCAGCGAATTGCGCTTCAGCGCCGATATCACGCCGAGCGGAATGCCGAGCGCGACCGACACGATGATGGCCGTCAGGGTGAGCTCGAGCGTGGCCGGCAGGCGCGTGGCCAGATCCTCCGATATCGGCCGCTGGCTGTAGATGCTGGTGCCGAGATTGCCCGACACGATGTCGTGGAAGTGCCGCGCCAGCTGGACCCAGAGCGGCTGGTCGTAGCCGAGCTTCACGCGCATCGCCTCGATCTGCGCCGGCGTGGCGTTCTCGCCCAGCAGGACCTTCACCGGATCGGTGGGGATGACGTTGGAGATCAGGAAGACGATGACGACGAGGCCGGCCATCGTCGGCACAAACCAGACCAGTCGTGACAGGATCATCTCTAGACGGCGCATCAGACTCTTCCTCTTCCCGACCGCGAGCCTCTGGCTCCCTCATGAGCTTGAGCGAGCCAGAGGCTCGCGGTCCGGAAGATCATGACTATTTATAGTAGGCCCAGCGCATGTCCTGTCCGCTGCCGATCGGGCTGAAGCGGATGCCGGCGACATTGGCGGCGTAGGGGCCGTACCACCGCGTATTGTAGACGTAGATGCCGAAGGCCTGATCGGTCGCCTTGGTCACCGCCTTCTCGTAGAGCACGCTGCGCTTGTCCTGGTCGCTGATCGCCAGCGCCTCGTCGAGCCATTTGTCCATCTCGGGATCATTGATGTACGAGGTGTTGCGCGTGCCGATGTAGCGCGAGGCGTACATCTCGCCGACCCAGTTGTTGGGGTCGACATAGTAGGTGCTCTTCCATAGCGGGACCATGTCGTAGTTCTTCTCGCGGTCCTGCATGCGGGTCTGGATAACAGGCCAGGGCGCGGACTCGATCTTGATGTCGATGCCGATCTTCTTGGCGCCGTTCTGCAGGAGGGTGGCGGCCTGCTCGGTCTCGCTGAAGCCGGCCAGCGTGCCGATGGTGATCGGCCGTATCGGCTCCTTCACGAGCGCCAGCTCCGCCTTGGCCTTCTCCAGATCATAGGTGTATGGCTTCAGATCCTTGGGTGAGCCCCAGAGATTGTTCGGGTTGGGCCCGGCGTTGCGCGAGACCGCGCCCTTCAGGATGTCCTTGACGAAGCCGTCATAGTCGAAGGCATAGGCGAGCGCCCGGCGGAAGTGCACATCGCTCATCGGGCCGCGGCCGTTATGGATGTTGAAGTAGAAGACGCGCATCGATTCCTGCTCGAGGATCTGCACGTTCTTCGCCTCCTTCAGCCGCAGGATCTGGTCGTAGGGCAGATATCCATCGGTGCCCTGGATGTCGCCCTTGATCAGTCCCTGAACGCGGGTGTTGGTCTCCAGCACGGTGCGGAACTCGATCTCGTCGAATGCCTTGGGTCCCCAGCCGGCGAAATGGTCCTTGAACCGTTCGCCGACGAAGCCGATCGCCGGATCGTAGCGCTTGAGCTTGTAGGAGCCGGTGCTGGCGACGTTCTTGGCGAGCCACGCCTGGCCCCAGTCGCCGTCCTTCTCGTTCTTCTTCACCAGCTGGGAATTGACGATCAGGATTTCCGGCACCGTGGAGAGGAAGATCGCCGACGGCTCCTTCAGGGTGAAGACGACCGTGTACTTGTCGGGCGCCTTGGTGCTGCCCGGCATGATGATCGGCAGGAACAGCGACGATGCGCCCTTCTTCGTCGCGAGCATGCGCTCGATGCTGTAGAGCACGTCGTCGGCGGTGAACTCGCTGCCGTCGTGGAACTTCACGCCCTTCTTCAGCTTGAACGTCCAGGTCTTGCCGTCGTCCGAAGCCGTGTAGCTTTCCGCCAGCCAGGGAATCATCTTCGGCGGGTTGTCGACCCAGCGAAGCAGACCGTCGTAGAAGTTGATGCGGGACGCGGCGCGCCCGACGTCGAAGACGACATGCGGATCGAGGTTGTCGTAGCCGCTGTTGTTTGCGTGGACGTACTTGCCCTGCGCCCAGGCGCTTCCTGAAAACACGAACGATGCTGCCGCGGCGATCGCGGCCAGCGCTGACAGAGTTCTCCGTTTCATCTCCTGCCTCCTCTTTTTTCGTTCAGCTCCCCTGCTTGACGTAACGCACGACGTCGGCGTGTGTGGCGAACCAGATGCCGGTGTGCGCGCGGATGTGCTGGATAAGTTCCTCCAGGATCATCATGCGCGAACGGTGTCCGATGATATGCGGGTGCATCGTCAGCTGGAACAGCCCGCCCTCGGCATAGGCCGCGTCGAACTCGCGGCGGAAGATCTCCAGCACAGAAGAGGGCGGCGTGTAGGGCCTGAGTGCCGCGAAGCGGTTCATATTGAAGTAGACCGCGTCGTCGCGGATCCATTCGACCGGCAGCTCGACGACGCCGGTCGGCTGGCCGTCGAGCAGCAGCTCATAGCAATCGTCGTCGGCCATCAGCGAGGAGTCGTAGAGCAGCCCCATGTCGCGGGTGATGGCGAGCGTGTTGGGCGAAAAGTCCCAGGACGGCGTGCGGATGCCGACCGGCCGCTGGCTCGAGATCTTCTCCAGCATGTCGGCCGCGCGCATCTGCAGGTCGCGCTCCGAGGCCTCGGGCAGGATCGAGTTGCGCTCGTGGATCCAGCCGTGGATGCCGATCTCGTGGCCCTCGGCAGTGACGCGGCGCTGTTCGTCGGCATGCAGCATGGCCGAGACCGCCGGCACGTAGAAGGTCGCCGGGACGGCGTACTTCTGCAGCAGCGCCAGGATGCGCGGGATGCCGGCGCGGTTGCCGTACTGGCCCTGGCTCAGGCGTCCGATCGATTCGCCGCCCTCGCGCAGCTCGCCGGTCTCGTGATCGGAGTCGAACGAGATCGCCACGGCGCAGCGCGCACCGTTCGGCCAGGCGTCGGGTCGCAGCGTCTTACCAGCGCGCACGCGCTCAACAATGCTGCGCCAGCGCTGCTCGGACCACTGCCAGGGCTGCTCGGGCTCATCCTGCTTGGGAACGATGGTCGGGCGTGCAGGGGACATTGTTTCCTCCTTCTTCTTTCCCGTCATCCCGACCGGAGCCTCGCGAAGCGAGGCGTAGCGGAGGGAGCTGTTTTGTCGATGCGTCGCTCAAAACAGGTCCCTCGACTACGCCGCCCTTCGGGCGGCTTCGCTCGGGATGACGGTGATTGGGTCATGAAATCGGACTGCCGGTCACCGGCAGCACCTGGCCCGTGATCCATGAGGCATAAGGCGAGGCCAGAAACATCACGGCATGGGCGATGTCCTGCGGCTCGCCCAGGCGGCGCATGGCGACGCGCTCGATCATCGCCTTCTGGCCCTCGGGACCATAGGACTGCCATTGCCGCTCGTAGTCGGGGCTGGTGCGCAGGAAGCCCGGCGCCACCGCATTGACCGTGATGCCGTTTGGCCCGAGCTCGTGCGCGAGTTGGCGCACCAGGCCGAGCTGGGCCGCCTTGGCGGTGGCATAGGACTGGATGCCGGTCAGGCTGACGCCGAGGCCGGCGCGGCTCGCGATCACGACGATGCGGCCCTTGCCCTTCTTCTTCATGCCCGGCGCCACGGCGCGGCTGGCGAAGAAGGCGCCTTCGACGTTGACGGCCTGGATGGCGCGCCAGTCGTCGTCGCTCACCTCCTCGACCGGGCGCTTGCTCTGCCCGCGCACGCCGCCCGCGACATGCACCAGCACATCGACGCCGCCGCAGGCCTGTTCGACCTCGCGCACGAAGGCGTCGACCTGCTTTGATTGCGTCAGATCGACCGTGCGCGCCTCCAGCGTGCCGCCGCGCTGCGGCTTAGCGCGCGCCTTCAGCGCCGACAGTTCGCTCTCAAGGACATCGCAGGCCCAGACCCTGGCGCCGCGTTCGACGAAGCCTTCGACGATCCCGCCGCCGATCCCGCGCGCGGCGCCGGTGACGATGACCGCTTGATTGTCGAAATGGATGTCCATCAGCTGCTCACTCCGCCGCCTGCGCCTGCCGAAGCTGGGGGAACTCGCCGACCGCCAGCTCGAAGGCGCGCCGCACCTCGCTGCCATCGCCGCGACGCTGGTGCGCCGGCAGCTCCGCCATCGCGGCGAAGATGCGCTTCTTCAGGTAGTGGCGCCAATTGACGGGCAGGGTGGCCAGCACCTCGGTCAGGGCGGCGTAGTTGGCGTCGGTCCATTCGCGCTCGTAGGCCTCGCGCTCGGCGTTGAAGGCGAAGATGCCTCCCTTGGCGTTTGTCGCCTTGGCGTTGGCCGCCAGGCGCGTCCGGCGGGCGGCCGTTGCCGTATCGTCGATCGCGTCGTCGCGAATGACCACGCCGTAGTCGTCGGCCGCGGCCTGAATGGAAACCTTGCCCTGCTGCACGTCGAACAGCACCGCCTTGGGGTCGCGTTCCCAGGGCGGCCCAAAGCCGCCGCCGCCGGACGACGTCACCAGGATCACGTCGCCCGGATCGAGAGGCACCACGTCGGTGTTGCCGAGATCGACGGCGCCGTTGCTGCCCTGGTTGCGCCAGAAACACGAGGTGGCGCCCGGCCGGCCGCCCTTGCTGCCCCACGACGAGAAGCGCGTGCGGTCGCGGTTGCGCGCCGTCACCACCGTGTTGGGCGCGAACACCTTGAACTCGAGCTGGGTGGCGAGCCCGCCGCGATGCCGGCCGGCGCCGCCGGAATCGGGCACCAGGCCGTAGCGCAGCACCTTGATCGGCACTTCGGTCTCGTTGATCTCGACCGGCGTGTTCTTGAGGAAGCTCGAATTGGCGCCCGAGCCGTCGGCGCCGTCGCTGCCCGACCAGCCGCCGGCGCCGCCGGTGATCGGGTCGATCGAGGCCATGATGGTCCGGCCGGTCCGGTTGTCGGTCGTCTTGACGTTCATGATGGCGCCGCCGCCGGCGGGCCCAGCGGGTAGCAGCTCGGGCACCGCCGCAGAGAAGGCGCCGATGGTGACGCCCTGCAGGCGGCTGCAGGTCATGCTGCGCATGCCGACGGCGGCCGGGAACTTCGGATTGAGGATCGTGCCCTCGGGGATGATGCAGCGCGCCGGCCGCGTGATGCCGCCGTTCAGCAGGATCGTCGGGTCGATGCTGTAGAGGCAGTAGGTGTAGCCCACCATCAGCAGGATGTGGCGCTCGGCGCCGCCGGTCGGCACGTTGAGCGACGATTGCAGCTGCGCATCGGACCCGGAGAAGTCCATGACCGCCTCGTCGCCGCGGATCTTCAAGGTCAGGGCAAGCCGGACGGGCACGCCGCCCGGCGCGTCCTCGTCGAGGTAGTCGGCGAAGAAATAGTCGCCGTCGGGGATGCGGGAGAGCAGGGCGCGGGCCTGCCGCTCGCCGAGGTCGAGCAGGTCTTTTACGCCCTGGCGGAACACGTCGACGCCGAACTTGCGCACCATGTCGTGCACCTTGCGCTCGCCGGTGTTCATGGCCGCGATCTGCGCCTGCAGGTCGCCATGGTTCTGCTCGGGCATGCGGACGTTGGTCAGCATCACGTTGAGCAGCGACTTGTTCAGCTTGCCCGCCTCGTAGAGCTTGTTGGGCGGAATCCGGATGCCTTCCTGATGGACCTCGGTCAATTGCCGCGACAGCGAGGCCGGCACCGCGCCGCCGACGTCGGTGTTGTGGATGTGGCTGACCGAGAAGGCGACGAGCTCGCCCTCCCAGAAGATCGGCTTCCACATGTGCAAGTCGGGCGTGTGGGTGCACACGAAGCCGCTATAGGGATCGTTGGTGATGCAGATGTCGCCCGGCTGGTAGTCCTCGATCATGTGGATGGCGTTGGCGTAATCGAGCCCGATGAACCAGGTGGCGCCGAGGTCGCGTGGGCTGGCGAAGGTCATGCCGTCGGGCGTGGCGAGGCCGGTGGTGAAGTCCTCGGTTTCCTTCACGAAGGTCGAGTGAGCCGTGCGGAACAGCGTGAAGGCCATGCTGTCGGCCGCGGCCTGTGCGTGGTTGGCGAAGATCTGCAGCGTGACCGGATCGATGCGCATTGCGTACTCCTTACTGGCCAAGCGACAGAAGAATGTTGCCGTACGCGTCGACCGCGCCGGTGAAGCCCTCCGGAACGCAGATCGTCGTATCTTCCTGCGCCACGACGCAAGGGCTGGCGAGACGATGTCCGTGGCCCAGGTCCGCTCGGCGATAGAGCGGCACCTTTCGCCAGGCGCCATCGAGATAGACGTCGATCTGCTTGGCCGGCACTGGCGCGCCGGTGCGCAGCGGTTCGGCGGCGGCCTTGGGCTGCGGCGAGCCGCCCACCACCACCATGCGCAGGCTGACCATGTGGATCGGCGTCGCGGCGGAGCTGTGCCCGTACAGGCGGTCGTGCTCGGCATGGAAGGCCGCGGCGATGCGCTCGATGTCGCCGGCGGTGATCCACTCCAGCTGCAGCGGCACCTCGATCTCGAACGATTGCCCCAGGTAACGCATGTCGGCGGCAGGCTGCAGCACGTACGAGCCGGTGAATCTCTGCTCCTCGGTGATCCAGGTGGACGCACGCTTGGCGAGATGGTCGAAATCGGCTTTGAGACGCGGCAACTCGTCGGCCGACAATGGATAGTACGCTGTGCTGATAAAATCGTTCTTCACGTCGGCGACCAGCCCGCCCAGCGCCGACAGCACGCCCGGCGCCGTCGGGATCAGCACCTGGTGCATGCCGAGCTCGCGCGCCAGGAAGCATCCCATCATGGGGCCGGCGCCGCCGAACGCCAGCAGGGTGAAGTCGCGCGGGTCGATGCCCTGGCGCGAGGCGAGCTTGCCGACCTCGCGATACATGCCGGAGACCGCCACCTGGATGATGGCTTCGGCGGTCTGCTCGAGTCCGCGTCCGAGCTTGCTTGCGACCGTGCCGATGGCGGCGCGCGCCTTCTCGACGTCGACCGAGACCGCATCGTACCCGATATTGCCGTGGCCGATGATGCCGCAGGTCGCGAAGGCATCGGTCATGGTGGGCCGCGTGCCGCCGCGGCCGTAGCAGGCCGGGCCGGGCGTCGAGCCGGCGCTTTCGGGTCCGACCGTCAGAATGCCGAACTCGCTCACCTTGGCGATCGAGCCGCCGCCGTCGCCGATCGACGTCACCGAGACGGTCGGGATGTAGATCGGGAAGTCGCCGACCATCTCGCCGGTGCCGTAAGTCGGCGTGCCGTCGACGATGATCGCGACGTCGGCCGAGGTGCCGCCGATGTCGAGGCTCAGTATCTTGTCGACACCCGCCTGGCGCGCCACGAAGCCCGCGCCGATGACGCCGGCGGCCGTGCCCGACAGCAGCATTTGCAGGCAGGCCGACTTGCCGAGCTCGGCGGTCATCACGCCGCCGTTCGACTTGGTCACCATGGCCTCGGCGGTAACGCCGGCCTGTTTCAGGGCCGCCTGCAGGGCCGTCAGGTAGCGCGCCACCGGCGGCTGCACGTAGCCGTGAATCGTCGCTGTAGCCGTGCGCTCGTATTCGCGGATGATCGGCCACACGTCGCTGGAGCAGAACACGGGCATCTTGGGAGCCCACTGGCCGATCAGCCGCGCGGCCTCGCGCTCGTGTGCGGGATTGCGATAGGAATGGAGCAGCCCCAGGACAATGCCTTCAGCCCCGAGCGCAATCGCCTGGTCGAGCGCCTCGCGCAGGCTCGCATGATCGAGCGGCCGGTCGACGGTTCCGTCGGCCAGCATCCTTTCGCGCACCGCCAGCACGCGGTCGCGCGTGATCAGCGGCTCGGCGCGCGACGACATGAGGTGGTACGGGTCAGGCATTTTCAGCCGCGCCAGCTCCAGCACGTCGACGAAGTTCTCCGTCGTGAACAGGCAGAGGCGGATGCCCTTGCGCTGGATCACCGAGTTGATGCCGACGGTCGTGCCGTGCGTGAAATACCCGATGTCCGATGGCTGAATGCCGAAGCGGCTGCCGAGCTCGGCCAGCCCGGTAATGACTTCGCGCCCGGGCTCCTGCGGCGTCGAGAGCACCTTCAGCGTCGCCAGACGACCCGTCGTTTCGTCCAGCGCACAGAAGTCCGCGAAAGTGCCACCGATGTCGACGCCGATTCGATAGCTCACCGCTGAAACCCTCCGTCTAAAACTATGCCGCGCGCCGGTAGCCGAGGCGCTGGCTGATGGTGGCGGCCGCGCGCACGACGCCGGCGATGATCCGCGGCTTGGCGGCCGGATAGCGCGCCGATACCGTTCCGACGTTCAGCGCAGCAACGACCGTACCATTGGCGCCGAACACCGGCGCCGCCGTCGCCGAGCCGCCCAGCACGTATTCCTCTTCGACGACGGCGTAGCCGTCGGCCGCCACCTTGGCGAGGATCGCGCGTAGCTTGGCGGGGTCGGTCACGGTCCGCGGCGTGTGGGCGCGGAAGCGGTTGCGTATCAAATAGGCAGCGGTCGACTTCTTGTCCCAGAAGGCCAGCAGGATGCGGCCCATTCCGGTGCAATAGGCGGTCCGCGGATCGGGATCGTCGGAATCGTAGCGGATGGCGGCGCGACTGACCGCCTTGGCGATGACCTTGACGTCGCCGCGGGCCTCGCGGACGCCCAGGAATACGCTCTCTTCCAGCTCGTCGCGCAGCTGTTCCATCACCGGGCGGGCCACCGCCGCGAGGTGCGCTTCCGGCCCGCCGATCCAGCCCGCCGACTGGCGCATCGACTCGTTCAGCGCATAGCGGTCGGCGGCGTCGCGCTCGACATAGCCGCGCGACTGCAGCGTGCGGAGCAGGGCGTGGGCGCTGCTCTTGGGCAGCGCCAGGACCGAGACGAGGTCCTTCAGGGCCATCGGCTCGTCACTGCGGGCCAGCAGCTCGAGGATATCGAGCACCCGCGCCGCGGATTTCACGTTGTCGTTCATGTATATGAACTTCGTTCGTGTAATGAAACGACGTTCGCCGACGGGCCGGGGGACTGTCAAGTCGCGCCGAGGCGTGCATGTTGAAATGCGTCGGACGGCTGAGGGGCGTCGCGCCATGAAGGCTGGCGTCTGTCTTGAGCGCCATGTTCCGTGATCGGACGATTGCCGAAGCGGAGCCTCAGACGCGAGTTCCGCCATCGTCTGCCTAACGTTGTCGCCTGCCGCCGAACGACTGTACGAATTGCGATTGCGAACTATTCGCAATTGCGATATCTACCTCGAAGGTGCTCATCAGCGCCGAGAGGACTAACCCGTGCCCGCCGACACAACGGCACTCTTCGTCGAACACCGCGGAACACTCGTGAAGTATGCCACGGGCTTGGTGGGCTCCCGCGCGCAGGCGGAGGACTTGGTCCAGGAAGCATGGCTTCGTTTCGAAGAGGCCGCTCGACAACAGAATCTCAGCGAGCCTCTGCACTACCTGTTTCGCATTGTCAGAAATCCCGCCTTCGATGGAAAGCGTCGTCAGAACGTTGAAGACAAGCTGTTCCGGACCAATGCCGAACAAATCATGGCGGCGCTGCCCGATCCCTATCCCTCGGCGGAAGTAATCGCGACCGACAAAGACAACATTCGACGCCTTCAGGAGGCGCTGCTCGAGCTACCGCCTCGCACCCGCGCGGCTTTTGAAATGCACCGCATCGAGGGACGTACGCTGCGTGAAGTTGCCGCCGCGCTCAAGGTTTCTGTCCCTCTGGCGCACGTATTGGTGATGGAAGGGCTGCAGCTTTGTAAGAAAAGGCTCCGTTGGAAATAGCGCCGACGGCCCGTACGATTTTCTTAGAAATGCTCGAAGCCAGTTCGTCTAGGAGTGTAGGGTCGCTCCAGGTGCATGACTGTGCGCGCAAATGAGGGATGGAATGGAATCAACGCCGGGTCCGGCGCAGTTGCAGGCCTCGATTGAAGCCTCCGAGTGGTTGATTCGTCTGCAGGAAGACCTCCACGATCAGGTCGTGATGGCCGAATTCCGTGCCTGGATTTCGGCCTCGCCAGCCAACAAGTCCGCCTGGGCAGAAACGCGTGCCCTTGCCCAGTTTGCGCTCTCGCTCGAACCGTCTCAGAACGTTTCACGGGCTCCTGCGTCTGCCGCAAGCACAAGGCGGCCGATCCGTCGTTGGGCGGCATACGCCGGCGCGTTGGCTGTCGCTACCTGTTTGGCGTTGGTTGTTGGGCCGGGATTGGCGATCCGTCTGCAATCCGACCTGACCACTGATGTAGCGGAGTCCCGACAGCTCGAATTGCCCGACGGAAGCCGGATTACCCTCGCGGCGTCGAGCGCAATCGCTGTCTCGTTTTCTGCAGACGAACGTCGGGTGAGCCTGCTGCAAGGTGAGGCGTTCTTTGAAGTCCGGCGCAACCCGGAGCGACCCTTTCGGGTCATCGCCGATGACATCACGACCAGCGTTGTCGGCACGAGCTTCGATGTCCGCAGAGACTCCTCAGGCGTGGCAGTGGCCGTTCAAGAAGGCATCGTAGAGGTCTCGTACTCGGCCGGCTCGCGCAAGGATGCCGAGAGGCTGACGCCGGGACAGGCGGTAAAGTGGACATGGAGAGGCCAATCCACGCGAGCGGATGTGCCACCTGGCCTGGTCGCAACATGGAGGCAAGGCCAGCTTGTTTTGCACGATCAGCTGTTGGGTGACGCAGTAGACCAATTCCGTCGCTACTACAGGGGAACGATTGTGCTGGCGGATTCCGCGCTCGCAAGCAAGCCGATCACGGGCGCCTATAATCTGAGCGATCCGGAAGAAGCACTGCGCGCAATGGCACGCGTCCACGGCGCCCGGGTTCGGCAGATTACGCCCTGGATGATCGTGATCTCCTCGATCTGAAGATTCCTTTAGAAATTCTCCATCGTGTCTCGTCCCCGTGGGTAGGGGCACAGCAGCCGCCAAGCCGCCCCAACTTGAGTGAGGGTATTTGGGGTGAAGATCAACTCTTGGCGGGATTCAGTATCGATCATTGCCGTTGCTTCCACAGTCGCAGCTGGTGTTGTTTTACCAAATGGCGCGCTGGCGCAGTCATCCGACGCAACTCTCATGGCGCAAGCTGGTGAGCGGCGCGCTTTCAATATTCCCCCTCAGCCTCTTGGGACGGCTCTTGGCGCTCTTGGGCAACAGTCGGGTCGCAACATTTCGGTCGATGGTGCGCTGGTCAGAGGAATGTCGACTCAGGGCGTGCAGGGAACGATGTCGATCGACGAGGCGCTCAATCGTCTCTTGAGCGGCACGGGTTTGACCTACTCGATGCCCAACAGCTCGACGATCACTGTCCAGCGGGTCGGTGCCGGTAGTAGCGTTGTGCTCGATCCCGTGCGCGTGGAAAGCGGCGAGAACGCCCAGCGTCCGGACGGGCCCGGCGTGGGCTACGTCGCGACACGCAGCATGTCAGGATTGAAGATCGACCAGCCGATCCTCGAGACGCCACAATCGATCTCCGTCGTCACGCGCCAGCAGATGGATGACCAGGCGGTGCAGAGCACGCGGCAGGCGCTGCGCTACACGCCGGGCGTCTTCTCCGATCCCCGCCCGCTCAACGGGCTCAGCGACACCAACATGCTGGTGCGCGGTTTCACGCCCGACCAGTATCAGGATGGCTTGAAGCTGATCATCGGCAATTTCGGCTACACGCAGATCGATCCCTACCTGCTCGACCGCATCGAGGTCATACGCGGTCCGGCCTCGGTGCTTTACGGCCAGGGCACGCCAGGTGGCATCGTCGCTCTCACCAGCAAGCGGCCGACGGACCAGCCACTCCACGAGGTGATGGCGCAGGCCGGCACCTACAATCTCTTTTCGGCGGGCTTCGATGTCGGCGGGCCGATCGATGCCGAGGGCAAGTTCCTCTACCGCGTCACCGGCGTCGGCAAGTATGCAGGATCGCAGGTCGACTTCTCGAACAGCCGGCGCTTTGCCATCGCGCCGGCCTTCACCTGGAAGCCCGACGCCGCAACCTCGCTCACCATCCTTGGCCAGCTGCAGCGGGACAACGGGCCGGCCTTCAACGGCTTCGTGCCGGCGCGCGGCACCGTCCTCTTCAATGCCAACGGACAGATCCCGACCAGCCTCTATGTCGGCGATCCGAACCTCAACGACTACAGCCGCACCGTCGCGCAGATCGGTTACACCTTCGATCACCGCTTCGACGATGTCTGGGCGGCCCGGCAGAACTTCCGCTACCAGAACCTGTTCGCCTCGGACAACAGTCTCTACGCCAACGGGCTGCAGGCCAATCAACAGATCCTGAACCGTTACGCCTTCAGCGATATCGAGAGCCTGAACACCATCACCGTCGACAATCAGGTGACGGCGAAGTTCGCGACCGGCCCGGTCAGCCACAGCTTCCTGCTCGGCCTCGATTATCAGTGGAACACCAACCGCCAGACGTCTGCGTCCAACTTCGGCGCGCCGCCGCTCAACCTGTTCGCGCCGGTCTACTGGCAGTCGATCATCCCGCCGGCCTTCAATCCGACCTCGACCTACACCAGTGCCCGGCTACGGCAGGAGCAGGTCGGCCTCTATGCCGAGGACGTCCTCAAGTTCGGTGGCCTCTCGCTGGTCCTCGGCGGCCGGCAGGACTGGGTGTCGAGCACGACCGACGACTATCTGCGCCCGACCACCAGCAATAAGTTCGACCAGGCCTTCACCTATCGCGCGGCCGTCGACTATCTGTTCGACAACGGCATCGCGCCGTATTTCAGCTACACGACATCCTTCGCGCCGACGGCCGGCCTCGACTTCTCCGGCAATCCCTTCATGCCGACCACCGGCCAGCAGTACGAGATCGGCATCAAGTATCGGCCGACCAGCTTCAACGGCTTCTTCACCGCGGCGGCGTACAACCTGACGCAACAGAATGTGCTGACCACCGATCCGTTGCATCCCGGCTTCTCGGTCCAGACCGGTGAGATCCGCGTGCGCGGCATCGAGCTCGAGGCGCGCGCGAGCCTGACGGACAATATCGACCTGATCGGCAGCTACACCTACACCGATGCGCTGACGACGAGGTCCAACGCGGTGACCGCCAATATCTGGGGCACGCCGATCCAGCAGCAGGGCCAGCCGGTCAACGGCGTGCCGCAGCAGATGGCCTCGCTTTGGAGCACCTACAAGTTCACGACCGGGTCTGTGACGGGCCTCGGCCTGGGCGGCGGCGTGCGCTATATCGGTCCGCAGCCTGGCGACACGGTGAACTCCTTCATCGTGCCGGGCTTCACCCTGTTCGATGCCGTCATGAGCTACGACCTCGGCGCCGTCATGCCCAAGCTGCAAGGCGCCTCGATCCAGGTGAATGCCAGCAACCTATTCGACACGCAGTATGTCGCATCGTGCGTCAATGCCAACTTCTGCTCCTACGGTTTGCGGCGCAACGTCTATGCGACCCTGAAATATAAGTGGTGATGAGTCGGCGCGCGCTGGTCACGGATGCGTCGCCAAGAAACCTGTAGGGTGATCGCGCGTTGGATGCCGGAGGAGATCTTCGCCCATGGACCTTCATCGCGGCCGCCTGATCGACCATGTCCACCTGCGCGCACGGGATTTGCCGGCCAGCCGGCGGTTCTACGCGGCCATCCTCGACGTTCTCGGCATACCCGTCGTGAGCGACGACAAGCATCTCGCGGCTGACGAGCTGTGGATCGACTCGGGTGACGCAGGCTCCCGGGTTCACCTGGCTTTTCAGACCGATGGCCGCGAGATGGTCGACAAGGCCTGGCGTGCCGGACTGGATGCGGGCGGGCGAGACAACGGAGGCCCGGGAGAACGGAGATATCATCCGGGCTACTACGCCGCTTTCCTCCTCGATCCCGACGGCAACAACATCGAAGTTGTCTATCACGGTCCCGCTCACCGCTCCGCCGCCAGCGTCAAGCTGACCTTCTGAACGATAGCGGCAGATCGATGCGCGCCGTCGCTCCTACCAGTAGCGGACGGGGCCCGTATCGATATGGACGAAGCCCGAGCGCGGGTAGAAACCGACGCCGCCCATGCCCAGAGACCGTGCAACCTGCCGGACCTTCAACACCGGCACGCCGGGCATGCTGATGTCCATCGCGTTGCCGTTCATGTGCTGGCTGTCGCTGGCGACGCCGCGGCTGACGCTCGCCAGCCAGGCGTTGGTGGCGGGCGAACGAAAAGCCGAGAGGACCTCGACGGGCCCGGTGAAGCCGACATGCATCTGGGTGTGCCACAGGATGTCGAACAGCAGCGGATCCATTTCCGTTTCGGTGCCTTCGCGCGAATCGCGCAGGAAGTGGTTGAGCTTGTTCAAGGCATCGCGCTGGTAGGCGCCGTCGGACCAGTAGGTGACGGTAAGAGCCTCGTCCGTGTTGACGTTCACCAGGCTGAGCGTGCGCGGGCTGGTGGTGTCGAGCGACGGCGGCGGAGGAGGCGGGGCCATCATGAAGCCGCCGTACCGGGCGGCGCGCACCTGGCTCTGTGTCGACGGCTTGGCCGCAGGCCGACTGGCCGAATGCGCCATCGAAGCCTTTGCGGCGGCCGGCTTGGCGGCAACTTTCTTGACGGGCATCTGTGCGCTGCTGCCACGCACGGCGGCGGGCGCTTTCGGCACGCTGTGTTTGGTCTGAGCGAAACTCGTGCCGGCGAAGACCAAGCACAGGCCGGCAGCAAAGCTCAGCATGAGAGGGTACATGCCTGCCTCAATGTTGTTGTATTTTTGCCACGGTATCAGAAATCGGTTCTGCGGCAAGCAGAAAAAGGGTTTTGGCACAGGATATTGGCGAAACAATTTAAATCTTTTACACAAGGCATAGATTCTTTGCCCATCGCGAAGGGCGTCACGGTTGCCGGCAATGGTTATCGCTGGCTCCGCGGGGAGTGCGGCGCTGCTCACAAAAGCTTGTCGAGCGTGATCGGCATTCCCCGGCCGCGATGCTATCGCGCTTGGCCCTCTGCACCGTGCGCCAACGTTTTGAATGCGCGCGCGCCCTTCAAACAATCACGTTTGCTTGCAACGGCACCCGTCAACGTTGTCGTCTGTACCGGGGCTGACCACGTCCAGGTATGCGTGGGTTAAAACTTCTCACGTCAGTGATCTTGTTGGCTTCGCTCGCATCGTGCGCGGAGACCGCTGGACCCAACTACGCCTATCGAAACTACACCTATGGAGACTACCCCTATGGGCCTGGTTTCGCCTATGGGCCTGGCTTCGTCTATGAGGTCGGGCCTGCATTTTGCTGTGGGTTCACCCGGTTCCACCGTTTCGACAGCGTTCGTGGTTTCCACCATGTCCACCCTTCCGGTGGCTTTCGCTTTCACGGTGGATTCCATGGAGGCCATCATCGCTGACGGGCCTTGCTTCGACGCAGGGCGTCCGCTGCGAGGGCCTTGAGCGGAGTACCACTTGGGCCCAGTCTCTTTCGTCGTCCCGACCAGGGGGCGAAGCGCGGCGCGCGCTTCGCCCTCGGTTCGGGACGATGGGCCGTGCGGAAAGTCGTGCTTCGCCGGCAGCTACCGAAACGCCGGGATGATGTGCTTGGCGAAGGTCTCCATCTGACGCATCTCCTCGTCGAGCGACATGAAGCCCTGGTCGAAGAACCAGCCGAACCATTCGAGCTCGCCCTCGTTGCCGATTTTGTGCAGCGTCTCGATCTCGCGCTTCACCTGATCGGGCGTGCCGGCCAGCGCATACTTGACCTTGCGCATGCGCTCCAGCGTCCATTCCGACGGCGGCAGTGGCGTGTAGGGATCGATCGGGTACTTGGCTGCATCGTCCTGGGTGCGGGACGCTTCCCAGAAGCCGAAGCCGCCGAAGTAGTGATTGAAGCCGGCATAGTTGGTGCTGCGCAGCAGCTCGACGGCCTCGGCCTCGGTTCGGCCGAAATGCACGGCGCGGAAGGCGCCGACGCTTTCGCCCAGGCCGAGCTTGCGGCCGTTCTCGGCGGCGACGTCGCGATAGGTCCGGCACAGGCGCTCGAAGTCCGGCGGATTGGAGACCAGGATCCACGGCACGATGTTGGATTGCGCGGTGTAGCGGATCGTCGATTCGCTCACCGAGAAAGGCTGGAACAGGGGCGGGTGCGGCTGCTGGTAGGGTTTCGGCACCACGCAGATCTTGCGGATCACGCCCTGGTCGTCGACTTCGCCCGGTGCGCCGTAGGTGCGTGTCCATTCGTGCACGGGCCAGCGGGTGATGCCCTCCTTGTACGGGTACGGCACCTTGTAATACTCGCCGTCGTAGTCGAAGGACTCCTCGGTCCACGCCTTCTTGATGACCTTGAGCGTCTCCTCGTAGACCTTGCGGTTGTGGTTGTCGATCGACGAGCCGTCCATCGGCGCACCGGTCACGTGGTACTGCTGGCCGAGCACATTGACCCAGCGGTCCTGATAGCCGCGCGCGAAGCCGGCATAGATGCGCCCCTTGGTGAGATGGTCGAGCACCGCGAGCTCCTCGGCGGCGCGCATGGGATCCCACGATGGCAGCACCAGGCCGAGCGGCGAGAACTTGATGCGCTTGGCGCGCGCGGCGAGGTCGGCATAGAGCAGGAGCGGGGCCACCGACGTCTCGTAGCCCTCGGAGTGGAAATGATGCTCGGTGGTCGCCATCACGTCGAAGCCGACATCGTCGGCGAACTGGGCGAGCTTGCGCAGCTCGTCGAGCATCTGCTGGTAGCGCTCGTTATTGCGCCCGATCGGGCGAAGCCGCTTGCGGTCCTCGAGCGTGCCGGGAACGGTCGGCAAAACGAAAAGCATGAACTTCATCGCTTCCTCCTCTTGGTCCCATCGCATTTTGTCGTGGCGCAGCTTCGAGCGACGCTCGCGAGGCCGATGCACGGATCGCCGGGGCGGCAGGGGAAGCTGCGGGTCGAGCGTGATCCTAGCGTCGGGGTGAGGCAAGGGCAGCCGGCGTCGGCGGGCTAATCGCCGTCGCATATGACATCGACGAAAAATGCACACGGGCCCAGCGGCGGCGGCGGTCGCTCGCCGAGGAACCGCAGGCCTCTTCCCTAGGGCTTCTTCTTCTCGAACAACTGCTGGATCGTGATGATCACGAACTCCGCCGGCTTCAACGGCGCGAAGCCGACCACGACGTTGGCAATGCCGGCATTGATGTCGTTCTGGCTCGTCGTCGTGCCATCGCACTTCACGAAGTACGCCTCCCGCGCGTTACGTCCCTGAAAAGCGCCGTAGCGGAAAAGCCGGTCCATGAACGCGCCGACATTCAGCCGGATCTTCGCCCAGGTCGGCTCGGCATTGGGTTCGAACACGGCCCAGCGGATGCCGCGCTGGAGGCTTCCCTCGATGAAGAAGGCCAGGCGCCGGACCGGGATGTATTTCCACTCCGATGCCGCCTGGTCCGCGCCGGCGAGGGTGCGCGCTCCCCAGACCACGGGGCCGGAGCGCGCGAAGGTGCGCAGGCAATTGATGCCCAGCGCATTGAGCGCGCCGTTCTGGCTGTCGCTGAGCTTCAGCGCCGGCCCTGACACCCCCTCGAGCGTCGCCTCGAGTCCCGCCGCCGGCCGCCATACGCCTCGTTGCGCATCGGTCCGCGCCATGACGCCCGCGACCGCGCCGCACGGCGCGACGGTCATCGTCTTGTCCTGAAGGAAGGGAAAGAACAGCGCGACGTGCGCGCTGCGCGTCGGGAAGGTGGCGTCCAATCCTGCGATCGCCTGCTTGGCGCTTTGCCAGGCGACGCTCGGGTCGGCGATGAACAGGGCGCCGCGCTTTTCGCAGTAGCGGATGGCGGCAGCGCGGGTCTGCAAACCGATGTCCTTGCTGTCCGCCAACGGCGGGATGCAGAGCAGGTTGAAGCACTTGGCTTTGTCGAGCGCCCACAGACCACGCTTCGCGGCCTCGAGGCGCGGCGCCGAGATGGCGTTGTCGGTGATCGCGCCGCCGCGGCTCCCGCCGACGCGCACGATGAGGGCATCGCTGCCGCCATTCTCGAAGAACAACCGGACGGCATGGTCCAGCGGCGAGGGCGGTGATCCGCTGCCGAAAGCCTGCACGAAATCGCGATGGCTGTGCACGTGAACCGGACCGTTGACAGGGCCGGTGCGGGCCGGGCCGACGAAAGCCGCCGTCGACGTCGAGACGCCTTCGATCGGATGAATGCCGGTCGATGTCTCCTCGACGTAGACGCCTGGATAGCTGGTCTCGACCGCCATCGTGGACCTCCGCCTTGCAGAGCTCGAACTCTTTATTCTTAGCGCTATCGCGGCAGCCAGCCCAGCGCGCGCGCCTGCAGGCTGTGGATGTAGAGCCGTTCTGCGGTCTCGGTCGCTCCCGTCGTGTCGTAGGTGCCGCTGGGGTCCTGCAGGTCGTCGGTAACGCGGCCTTCCTCGTCGATGGCAAAGACGTGCCCGTACGGCTCGCCGAGCGGCAATAGGAAGCGCGGCAGCCGGAGCAACACTTTGCGCAAGAAGGGCCGTTCGGCGAGCGAGTCGGCCGCCGGGTTGCGCGGCTTGAACAGGCCGACCCAGAGCCGGCCGTCGCGACCGCGCATCACGTTGTCCGGATAGCCCGGCAGGTTGTCGAGCAGCACTCTCGCTTGCGCGCCACCGCGGTGCACGTCGATGTCGTTTGCACGTCCGTCGATCTTCCAGATGCGGTAGCGGCCAGTCTCGGTCACGAACAGGGTATGGCCGTCCGCCGAGACCGCGATCCCATTGGCGAAGGAGAAGCCACGGGCCACGACCCGTGTCTTTCCCGTCGCCGGATCGTAGGCGAGCACGCGGCCAGTGGCCGATTGCTCCATGATATCGAGCACGCTTGCCGGCAACGTGCCGCCCCATCGAGCAGGTGCGAACCGCGTCGAGGCGTCTGTGAAATAGATCATGCCGTCCGGCGCCATGACGATGGCGTCGGCATAGCCGATCGGGTCGTTGGCGCCGACGCGATCGGCCAGCACGCTCACCTGCCGATCAGGTGTGATGGCTAAAAGCCCCTTGAAGGCGTCTGCGGCAATCAGGCGTCCTTTCGCATCGAAGTCGAAGCCCAGCACGCGTCCGCCCGTGCTGGCGAAGACTTCCCGCCTGGCGCCGTCCGGCTCCATGCGCAGCAGCTTGCCGCCCTCCATCGCGGCGTAGAGCTTGCCGTCCGGCCCGATCGCAACGTGCTCCGGTCCAACCTCGCCGCCGAGGTCGATCGTGCGCAGGCCCGCCAGACGTGTGTTTGGCGCAAACGGGCCCGTGAAGGCGGGCGGCGTCGGCGCGGGCCACGCGACGGGCTCGGCGGGAACTGGCCAGAAACAGAGATAGGCGGCGGTTGCTGCCAGCACGATCGCCGCGCCGCCGGCGGCCTTGCCGATGAGACTCATGAGCACGGATCTCCAATAGGCAGGCTGGCGCAGTGCTGGCGAAGATTTATCCCTATCCGTGGCCGCGGCGGAAGACCATGGCCGAGTTGGCTGGAGCCGGGCTCGCCCGCCGAAGCTGCCAAGCGAAGGCGGGCATCTTCCTTGCATGGAGTCCCAGTCTGATCGGGCCTAGGATGGGCCGGCTACCGGAGGGGGCACACGATGAGAAACTGGATGGTGCGCATCGCGGCGGCCGTCGCGCTGCTGACAGTGGCTCTCCCCGGTGAGGCGCAAGAGCCCAGGACACTGCGCGTCGTCATGCATTCCGACATCAAGGTGCTCGATCCGGTGTGGAGCGGCGCCTACATCGTGCGCAACCACGGCTATCTCGTCTACGACACGCTGTTCGCGCTCGACGACAAGTTCCAGCCCAAGCCGCAGATGCTCGAGAGCTGGTCGACGAGCGACGACCGCAAGACCTGGACCTTCACCCTGCGCGAGGGCCTGGAATGGCATGACGGCAAGCCGGTCACGGCGGACGATTGCATCGCCTCGATCCGCCGCTGGGGGGCGCGCGACCCGATGGGCCAGAAGATGATGCCCTTCGTCGAGGACATGAAGGCGACCGATGCGCGGACCTTCGTGCTCACCATGAAGCAGCCCTACGGCCTGGTCGTCGAATCGCTCTCCAAGCCCAGCGTCGTGACCCCCTTCATGATGCCCAAGCGCGTCGCCGAGACCGATCCGTTCAAGCAGATCGCCGAGTATGTCGGCTCGGGGCCGTTCATCCTGAAGCAGGACGAATGGAAGCCGGGTGAGAAAATCGTCTATGTCAGGAATCCCAAGTACAAGCCCAGGCCGGAGCCGGCGTCGGGCCTGGCCGGCGGCAAGGTGGCCAAGGTCGACCGCGTCGAATGGGTTTGGATCCCTGACTCCCAGACCGCGGTCAACGCTCTGCAGAAGGGCGAAATCGACATCATGGAGCAGGTACCCTACGACCTGCTGCCGCTGGTCGAGAAGGACCGCAACATCACGCTGGTCAAGGCCAGCACCGGCAACCAGTACGTCTTCCGCCCGAACTGGCTGCAGCCGCCTTTCAACAACGAGAAGGCGCGCCAGGCGGTGATGGTCGGCCTGAACCAGCCGGACTTCCTGAGCGCCATCGTCGGCGACCCGCGCTATTACAAGGTCTGCAAGTCGATGTTCCCTTGCGGCTCGCCGCTGGAATCGACGGTGGGATTCGAGGGCCTGATCGAGGGCAATATCGAACGCGCCCGCGCGCTGCTGAAGGAGTCGGGCTACGATGGCACGCCGGTCGTGGTGCTGCAGGCGAGCGACACCGCGGCGCTCTCGAACCTGTCGCCCGTGGCGAAGGCGTTGCTGGAGCGCATCGGCTTCAAGGTCGACCTGCAGCCGATGGATTGGCAGTCCCTGGTCAACCGACTGCTGACCAAGAAGGGTCCGCCTTCGGAGGGCGGCTGGAACGTGTTCCTGACCTACTGGTCGATGGCCGACCTGTTCGACCCGCTGATGACGCCCTTCCTCCAGGCCAATTGCGAGAAGAGCCGCGCCGGCTGGCCGTGCGACGCCGAGATGGAGGCGTTGCGTGAGCGCTTTGCCCTGGCCGCCGACGCCAACACGCGCAAGGCGATCGCGCTCGAGGTCCAGAAGCACCAGGCGAAGATCGTGACCCATGTCCATCTCGGCGAAGGCTTCAGCGTCGCCGGCATGCGCAAGAACGTCACCGGCTGGATCGATTCGCCGGTCGTGGTGTTCTGGAATATCGACAAGAGGTAGTGCGAGGCCCGAAGCGGCTTCTTAGATATGCACTCTTCGGAGCGTTGTTTGAGGTATCATCCGTCATGCCGAGGACGGATCATGCATCGATTTGTTTTGGTATGCGCGCTTGCCTACATCGCGTCCGCTGACGTTGGGCTCGCACAGACGGCGACCAGCATCCAGGGAAACTGGGTGACAAAGACGGGCGATTGCGGCGATCTCAAGCTCAGGATTGCCAGTCAATCCCGCTCCGGCGCCATCACCGGGACCATGGAATGCGTCAGAACCGGACAGGTCACTCGCTTCGGCGAGCAATTGATCGCCGGCAAGCAGATGTCGGGCAAGTTCGACGGCACGCTTTTGAATATTGAAGGCCCGCAATCCCTGACCAGCGTCAAACTGGCGGAAGATCGCAAGTTGGTGGGCTTTGCCTACGGTGGTCCGGGCTTGGGCACAACGCCCGTTGCATTCGTGAAACAGTAGTGACGGCCGTCAGCGCAGCGCCTCGGCGGCCGCCGGGTCTTCCAGCCCGGCGGCGATGCGCAGGAACGTCGTGCCGCGCCGCTGGTGCTCGGGCTTGCGAAACATGAAGCCCGCCAGCGACCGCTCGACCTGCCCCGGGGCGATGCGCGTCGACTCGGCCAGCGCGGCCCGCGCCTTGGCGATCTGGCCCAGCCCGACATGGTTGACGGCAAGATGGGCGTATAACGGCGCGAAGCTGGGCGCTTCGCGGATGCCCTGCGTCGCGTAGCCGACGCCGTCGGCGTAGCGGCCCGCGCATCCGCTCGCCATCGCCAGGTTCAACAGCACGATGGGCCGTTGCGGGTCGCGGGGGCTGAGGCGCAGGGATTCCAGGAGATGCTCGATGGCGCTTTCCGGGTCGCCCCACAGGATCTCGATGAAGGACAGCGCGGTCACCGCCGCCATCGAGTGGGGATTGAGGTCGTAGCTCAGCCGCGCGCAGTCCAGGGCCTCGTCTATCCGGTCGCGATCGGCGGAAAAGGCCAGCAGAAGCCCCTTCATGCTGTGAGCGAAGCAAAGCGAACGATCGATCTCGATCGCCCGGTCGGCGGCCGTCACGCCCTCGTGCCACGCTCTGGATCGGTCGGCGGCCGTCGCGAAGGCGAGGTGCTGCCATTGGGCGAAGGCGAGGGCGGTGAGCGCCGTCGTGCTTCGGGGATCGATGGCCAGAGCGGCGATGGCATCGTCGATGGCGACATCGCGCAGGCCGGCGTCCGATTTCAGCCAGGCCTCCGCGGCCCTGGCGTTGGCGCGCACGGCGATCTCATAGGCGTTGAGGTCCTCCGGGCGGCGGCGATGCATCTTCTCGACCTCGGCATCGAGGATCTGCGGCGCGATGGCCCGGACGATGCTCTGCGTCAGCTCCTCCTGGACCGCGAAGATGTCCTCGAGCACCCGGTCGTAGCGCTCGGCCCAGATGTGATTGCCGCTCAGCGCGTCGATCAGCTGGCCGGTGACCCGGACGCGATTGGCCGCCTTGCGGATGCTGCCTTCCAGCACGTAGCGCACGCCGAGCTCGCTCGCGACGACCCGCACGTCCACCGCCCGTCCCTTGTAGGTGAAGGTGCTGTTGCGGGCGATCACGAACAGCTCGTGGAACCGCGACAGCTCGGTGATGATGTCCTCGCTGATGCCGTCGGTGAAATACTCCTGCTCGGGATCGTCCGACATGTTGGTGAAAGGCAGGACGGCGATCGACGGCTTGTCGGGCAGGGCCGGTGGTGCCGCGAGCCCCGGCAGGGACGTCGGTGGTTCCGTCGACCAGTCGGCTGCGGACCATGTCACGCGCCAGGCGCGAACGGGCCGGCCGATATTCTTCAGCTCGAGGCTGCCGACATCCTCGAAACCGGCCTTCAGTCGGCCTGCGACTGCGTCGTGCAGGCTCCCCGAGATCAGGATACCGCCGGGCGGCGCCGCTCCCTCCAGGCGGACGGCGATATTCACCCCGTCGCCATACAGCTCATCGTCGTCGACAATCAGGTCGCCGAGGTCGAGGCCGATGCGGAACACGATGGCGGTGTCCGCCGGTTGATCGCGATTGGCGTCGGCCATCGCCTGCTGGACCTCGATGGCGGCGCCGAGCGCCTCGACCGCGCTGGCGAACTCGATCATGGCGCCGTCGCCCGTGAGCTTGATCAGCCGGCCGCCGTGGCGCCGGACGGCGGGCTCGATGCGTTCCGTTCGATGTTCCTTCAGGCGAAAGTGCGTCCCGCTTTCGTCGATGCCCATCAGGCGGGCATAGCCCACGACATCGATGCTCATGATCGCCGCCAGGCGTCGCACAATGTGTTTGCCGGTCCCCATGGCTCCCCGAATTCGAACACGACCACGCCCCCGTGGAGGCTGGATCAGTAGCGTGTAAGGGCACGGGCGCCCGAAACAACGTGGTGACATCGTACAGGGCTCGGCGGACCAGCGTCTGTGCCAACAGTCACACCACTGCGGTGCTCGATTTCCCCGCCACTTCAGTTATTGGGCGGCTGCCTGCGCCCAGCCGTCCGCGTGGCTCAGGGTTTGGCGAACCACAGCTTGGGATCGGCCGCCCGCACGCGCGCTTCGGGCAGGCCGAGCTCGCGGCGGACGATGTTGGTTCCCTCGACCAAGGCGACGCACTTGTAGAACGCGATGCGCCGCGACAGGCCCTCGCGGCCGAAGCCGCAATCGGTGCTGATGACGAGCTGCTCCTTGGGGATGTATTCCAGCGCCTTGCGGATCAGCGCGGCAACGTGCTCGGCCGGCTCGACCACCGTGTTGCAATGGTTGACCACGCCGATGCCGATCTTCTTGTCGGTCTTGATGTGCTTGAACAGCGGCAGGTCCTGGCCGTCGGAGCTCGCGCACTCGATCGTCAGCACGTCGCAATCGAGCTGCAGCAGGTGGGGCAGGGCGCGCTCGTAGCTCGGGACCTTCCAGTGGACGCGCTGCTGGTTCGGATTGCCCCAGCAGGTATGCACCCAGATCTCGGCGTTCACGCCGGCGAGCTGGCGGTTGAAGGCCTCGGTCTGGAATTCGAGATCGGCGTCGGTTGTGCCCTCCTGCAGGGCGCGGCTGTGATGCGGCGGCTCCTCGACCTGGATCAGCGGGCAACCGGCGTCGGCGAGCGCGCGGAACTCGGCGTTCATGATGTCGCAGAGATCGAGGACCATCGCCTTGTCGTCGGCGTAGAACTCGTTCCACAGCATCGAGGCCAGCGCCGGCGCGCAGATGGCGCCGAACTTCACCGGCCGGTCGGTGAGCCGCTGCGCCACCTTCCAGAGCTCGGTGTATTCCAGCGGACCACGCGTGAGCTTCTTGGCGACAACACCGGGCTGATAGGCCTCCTGCACCTCCCACAGGATCTTTCCCGGCCGCAGCCCGTGACGGGACATCCATCCGCGCGAGGTGTCGCGATGGCCCTCGATGCCGCCGAGACGTTCGATGGGGTAGAAGAACCACGACTTGCCGCCGACGGTGAGGTCGAAGCGGCTGTCGCCGTCGGTCACGATATCGAGCCCGGCGGCTTCCTGCTCGGCGATGATGCCGGCGACCGCATCGAGATACTGTTCGCGGAACAGCGAATCGCCCAGCGCCGACTTGAAGGACCGTCCGTCCAGGCTGCGGTCGAACCAGAGCGGCCGCGGGTAAGAGCCGGTGACGGTGGTGGGCAGGATCATGTCGCGCGTGACGGTGAGCATTGGCACCTCCCGGTGATGGCGGCGGATGATAGGCTATCGGTCAATACTTGATAGAGGCGACCATTCGGCCGATGCTGTTGGCGAGAGTGGCTTTCCGGAAGCTACCCGCGTCACACCTGTCGGCAACGCGAGGACAACATGACAAAGCGCCCGATGTATCTGCAGCACGTCAATGTTTACGTCCGTAACGTCGAGCGGTCGAAGAAATGGTATGAGGAGCTGCTGGGCCTCCACGTCTACGAGTACCGGCCAGGCTGGGCCGCCTTCCTGTCGGCCGATCAGGAGCAGTCGCACGAGGTGGCGCTGATGCAGTTGGGCGACGATGCGCCCCTGCAATCGAAGGGCCAGGTGGGCCTGAACCACATGGCCTGGCGCCTCGAAAGTCTCGACGACCTCAAGGAGTTCTACGGCCGGATCAAGGCCCAGGGACAGCCGATCGAGCGCATCATCGACCACGGCATCTCGCTCGGCATCTACCTGCGCGACCCCGACGGCAACGGCGTCGAGGTGTTCTACGAGATGCCGCGCGCCGAATGGCCGGTCGACTACAACATATTCACGCGTGAGAAGACCGGGACCGGCCGCTTTCCGGGCCCCTGGGATGCCGAGATCGGCCGCAGCGATTCGCCGGCGCGGCGGCCCGCTGCCGCAGAGTAGGGCCGCCGCGGGAGTAGGAGGCATCGGTCATCGTCGCATGGCGGTGACCGCCCTACACGCCTTTTGGCCGCTCTATCTCCCCGATCGCGAGCTGCGCCAGGTCATGCAGGACGGAAAGGCCGCTGTTATCAAAATGACGCGGCTTGATGTCCAGGATGGCGAGCGTGCCAACGCAGCAACCATTGCCGAGGATCAGCGGATGACCGGCATAGAAGCGAACGCCGGGAGCGCCGGTCACATAGGGGTTATCGGCAAATCGCTCATCCAGGAGGGCATCGCTGACGACTAGGGGCTCACGCTGGAATATGGCGTGACCGCAAAAGGAATCATCGCGATGGACCTCGCGAATCTCCAGCCCGAAGCATGACTTGAACCACTCGCGATCGCGATCCATCAAAGCGATGAGCGCGATGGGGACATCGAGCGCCGCGGCGGCAACGCGCGTAATCCGATCGAAGCGCTCCTCTGGCGCGGTTTGCCACAGTCCAAGCGCCCGGGTGGCTGCAAGGCGCCGCTCTTCATCATTCGGTTCGGACGGCCGCACCCAGCGGCAGGCCGCGCGCATGAGCCAGGCCCTGATCCGCGCTCTCGCATAGATCGGCGAGTAGGGTTGCATGAGAATATCGGTAAAGGCGTCATCGACGGCACCGGCATGGGCGTGGCGCTCGCTGGCGCCGTGGTCGCCCGACGTGACGAGCACGATTGGCAGGTCGTCGCCACCGCGCAAGCGCCGGATCGCATGACATGCCTTGGCAGCGCGATCATCGCCGGTATCTTCGAGCAGCATCAGCATCGGCCCTTCGCGCTCCGCGAGCCCAGGCGCATCCTCGATGCCGCACCGGTGAACGTGCACTTCATCGGCGCGCAGAAAATCGGAAAGCTCGTCGATGCGCGACGGCTTTGCCATGGCCACGAGAGCGGACCGGCCGACGAGCGCCGTGACCAGCGATGCTTCGCCCAAGAACCGGGGCTTGGCGGCCGCCACGAAAGTCCTTGGAGAGAGATCTACCTCGTGGCCCTCGGCGGCGGCGAGGATATGGGGCCCCGCCATGCGCAGGCTGTCCGACCGCAGCGTGTCGACAATGGCGTCGATCGCAGCGTCGTCGCGAATCGGATCATGGTGGGTGAGCGCGAGCTGTTCCACCTGCGCAAGTCTGGCAACCGCAAACGCGTACTCGATCGTGCTGTGGCCCCAGCCGATCTTGCGCGGGTATTCGCTGGCGAGGTACTGCGCGTCGTGCGCGACCAGGTTGGCACCTGCCAGGAACTCGGCGTGGCGCCGGTCTTCTCCGAAGATATCGCCGACGCCGGTTGCGAGCCCGCGCGAATGAGGCTCGTGATCGCAGGCATAGACAAACGCGACGTCGTCCGCCTCGAGCCGGTAGCCCAGCGTGAGCGTCGGATGGTTGAGGTAGCGCGTGGTGACGTCGATGTCGCCGATCCTCAGGCGCCCCTCGACGAGCTCATGATAGCGAATTGTGGCGCCGAGCTGCTCTATGGCCACGGGAAAGTAGATGGATTGCATCTGGCCGGCGAGAGTCTGTCGCAAGCTCTGGCCGATGCCGCGTGGCGCGTAGATGTCCCATTCGAAGCCCGGAGCGAACAGCGGCGCGAAGAACGGGATGCCCTGGATGTGGTCCCAATGGGTGTGGCTGATCAGGATATGGCCGGATAGCGGCTCTCCGCGCGCCATCAATTCACGCCCGAGACCTGCGGCTCCGGTGCCCATATCGAGAATGGCGAGCGTGCCGGACTTCGATCGGACCTCGATACAGGACGTATTCCCGCCATACCGCAGCGTTTGCGGACCAGGCGTGGCGATCGATCCTCGCGTGCCGAAAAAGCGCACTCGCACAGCTTCCCCCGCTGCAAACGCCGGGACTTCGAGCGCTCCATTGCCAGAAAGATTAGGTTTTCTGGCCTGCCTTGCCAATATCTGCGGTGCGGCCGATCCGGGCGGTGGGTCAGCGAAGTGCGAATCGGATAAGCGTGACCTGTAGCGCTTATGTGCGAATCCGCACCGTACGGTCTCCCAGCGTCGACTACGCATCTACCGTGCGAAAGCGAAGCTCGGCTGCGCGACTCGCAGTTTGCGTTCTCTTTCGCTTGGAGAGGCATCTTGGAAAAAGGGCAAGAGGCCGTGGAATCGGAAGCAGATCGAAATTTTCGCGAATCGCTGGCGATGTTTTCGGACGAGATCAGCGCACATCGCTACCTCGAGCGGGTGCTCTGGCCTGATGGCGTGTGTTGCCCACGGTGCGGCGACGGCGGAAAGGTCGGTGAGCTGAATGGCGTCTCTACCCGCATCGGCACCTACAAGTGCTACAAGTGCCGGAAGATCTTCTCGGTCCTGCACGGCACGTTGATGAGCGCAAGCCACGTGCCGGCCCACAAGTGGCTTCAGGCAATGTGGCTGACGGAAGGCGGCGCCAAGCCGATGCGGGCGTACCATCTGGCGCGCATCCTGAACGTGTCGTTCAAGACTGCCTCGTCGATGATGCGCCGGATTGTCGAAGCGACCCGGCCGGCTTCGTCCTGCATCGAGAGCGCGGGCGCCACGCGCTCACAGTCGACTTCGCGATCCGCCGACCGGATGGCCGCTCGCTTGACGACGTAGGACTGTGTGCGCCGTGTCGGCGTTGGCGACACAGTCTTCCGGCGTTGCCGCCCTCCAGGGGCAAACCTATCCTGCGATACGACAGCCATCTGGCGATGCCGGCCTGGATCGGCGCTCGTGAGAGGGAGGCGGTGATGGACGACATCCTGATCAGGGGCGGCCAGGTGATCGATGGCACCGGCGCGCCGGCCCGCGTGGCCGATGTGGCCATCCGCGCCGGCCGCATCGTCGCCATCGAGGCGGACCGGGCGGACAGCGCCGATCGCGTCATCGACGCCCACGGCTCGGTGGTGGCCCCGGGCTTCATCGACATCCACACCCATTCCGACTTCACGCTGCCGCTCAACCCGAAGGCCGAGGCCAAGATCCGCCAGGGCGTGACGACCGAGGTGGTCGGCAATTGCGGCTTCTCCGTCGCGCCGGCACTGCCCGGCAAGGTCGACGCGCTCCGCGAGTATCTGTCCGGCAGCGCCCCCTGGCTGACGTTCGAGGAAACCGACTTTGCCCGCTACATGGACCGCTGGCCCGACATCGCGGTGAACACCGTGATGCAGGTCGGCCACAACACGCTGCGCCTGATGGCGATGGGCATGGAAAACCGCGCGCCGCGCGAGGCCGAGCTGCGCCACATGCAGGACATGCTGGAGGAGGGGCTTTTAGCCGGCGCGCTCGGCCTGTCGTCCGGCCTGTTCACCGCGCCGGGCAGCTTCAGCGAGCGCGACGAGCTGCGTGCGCTCGGGCGCGTGCTGAAAGCCCACGGCGCGCGCTACTCCTCCCACATCCGCGACGAATCCCATGCCGTGCACGAGGCCGTCGCCGAGGCGATCGACATCGGCGAGCACTGCGGCGTCCATGTGCAGATCGCCCACATGAAGCTCAGCGGGACCGACAGCTGGGGCCAGGCCGATCGCCTTCTCGCAGCGATCGACGCCGCCCGCGGCCGCGGCGTCGACGTGCACGGCGACCAGTATCCCTATGACTGGGCCACCAACCCGCTGCGCTTCCTGCTGCCGACCTGGCTGCATGAAGGCGGCGTTTCGGCGACCTTGGAACGCCTCGCCGATCCCTATGTCCGCTCGCGCATCCGCCAGAAGATCGCCGAAGTCGGCTTCAACAACTTCGGCCAGATCGAGTCCTGGGCCGACATCCGCATCGCCATCTCGCCCCGTGGCGCCGCCGAGCCCGGCCGAACCATCGAGGAGATCGCGCGCGAGCGGCGCTGCGATCCGCTCGACGCGGTCTGCGACGTCATCATCGCCGACAAGGGCGCGACCCGCATCGTGGTGCGATCGATGTCGGAAGCCGACGTCCGCGCCATCGCCGCCGACCCGTCCGCCCTGGTCGGCTCCGACGGGCCCTGCGTGGCGCCCTATGGCGTGACCGGCCAGGGCAAGCCGCATCCGCGTCTCTACGGCACCTTTCCTCGGCTGATCGGGCACTATGCCCGCGATCTCGGCCTGCTCACCTTGCCCCAGGCGATCGCCAAGATGACCGGTGGCGCCGCGGCGGCGCTCGGCCTGGCGGACCGCGGCCTCCTGCGCGAAGGCCAGGCGGCCGACGTCGTCCTGTTCGACCCGGCAACGATCATCGACCGGTCGACCTACGACGACCCGCACCAGTATCCGGCGGGCATCGCGACGGTGATCGTCAACGGCACGATCGTGATCGATGGCAGCGAGCACACCGGCGCTCTGCCGGGCCGGCTGCTCAGGCGGCGGGGAGCGGTGCTGGCGTGACGGCTCACGGGGAGCAAGGCTGATCAGTGCTCGTCCCTGCTGGTTAGCCTTTAGGTCGCACACTCCTTCCGCCCTGGTCGGCTCCGACGGGCCCTGCGTGGCGCCCTATGCGTGCAGCCGGTGTGTCGGCAATGAAGAAGAGGTCGACGCAGCCCCCTCTCGGCGGTCTGCGCCAGGGCGCGGAAGTAGGCGATGTCGGTCGAGCCCGCGGCACTGGCCTTGGGGTGCAGCCAGGCTGCAGGGTGGCCGCCGGCCGGCTCGGTCGAGATGCGTCGATTCTCCGATAACTTGGCATGCTGATTGCAGCTCAGAAGCATGACCTCGTTCGCAGACGCAATCGAGCAACGCTTCGGCGACGGAGGTCCTGCGGGCAGGTCTGCCGACACTGCGCTGATTGGTCGGGTGCTGAGCCGCAAGACCGTGCGCCGCTACAGCGACGTCATGCCGGATGAAGGCCTGCTCGACCTGCTGGTCGCGGCAGCGCTCAGCGCCTCGGCCAAGTCGGATTTCCAGCAGGCCTCGATCCTGCGTGTCGTCGATCCAGCCGCGCGCGCGGCAATCGGCACGCTTTTCCCCGCCATGCCCTGGATCGGCGTCTCGCCGGTCCTCTACGTCTTCCTGGGCGACGCGCGGCGTCTGCAGCGCATTGGCGAGCTCCGCGACAAGCCGGTGCGCAACGGCACGCTCGAGGGCTTCTTCAACGCCGCCGTCGACGCCGCGCTGGCCTTGCAGACCATGATCCTGTGTGCGGAGGATGCTGGCCTCGGCGTCTGCCCAATCAGCGTGCTGCGCAACGAAGTCGACAAGGTCGCCGCGATCCTCGGGCTGCCCGACCTGGTGTTCCCAGTGGCCGGCCTCTGTCTCGGCTATCCGCAGGGGCCGGGCTACGTCAGCCTGCGCCTGCCGCGGCGCGTCACCACGCATCTCGACCGATACGACGATTCGCGGCTCGCCGAGGAGGTCGACGACTACGACCGCCGCCGCGACGCCCGGCACAGCATCCCGCCGGACCAGCACCGCTCCAACGCCGAGTTCGGCAAGGCGGCGTTCTACGGCTGGTCGGAAGACAAGGCGCGCCAGGCCGCCAAGGCCGAGGGCGCGGCTTTCCCGCCGTATTTGCGTCGCCACGGTTTCACGCTCGACTGAAGGAAAGGGGATTTGTCATGACGTCCAGTTTCTCCCGTCGCCATGCGCTCGGCCTGCTGGCCGCGCCGCTTGCCGTGCCGCTTTTCAGCCACGCCGCGTCGGCCGCCACGCTCGAGGAGATCAAGAAGCGCGGCTACATGATCGTCGCTACCGAGGACGATTTCAGACCCTTCGAGTTCGTCAAGGACGGCAAGCCGACCGGCTTCGACAACGAGCTGCTGGAAGATCTGCGCAAGTTCGCGCCGTTCCAGGTCAAGCAGGAGATCATTCCCTGGACCGGCCTGCTGGCGGGCGTCAGCACCGGCAAGTACGACGTGGCGCTGACCGCGGCCATCATCACCAAGGAGCGCAAGAAGTCACTCGACTTCACCAGCCCGATCGCCGACGCCACGCATTATTACGTCAAGCGCAAGGGCGACACCTCGATCACCTCGATCAAGGACCTGAGCGGCAAGACCTGCGGCGTGCAGGCCGGCAGCGCGCTGCTGGGCCGGCTGCCCGAGCTCGAGACCATGCTGAAGAAGGACGGCGGCAAGCTCGGCAAGGTCGTCGAGTACACGTCCTATCCGGAGGCCTACCAGGACCTCGCGCTGAAGCGCGTCGACTATGTCGTGAACACCATCATCAACATCAAGGCGTTGGTCACCGAGAAGCCCACGGTCTTCGAGATCGGCCAGGCGGTGTCGGGCAAGTCCTATCCGGCCTGGGCGGTGGCCAAGGACAACAAGGAGCTGCTGGCCTTCCTCAACGAGTTCATCGGCAAGGAGAAGGCCAACGGCCGCTTCGCCGAGCTGCAGAAGAAGTGGTTCAACGAGTCGTTTCCCGACCTGCCGGTCACCTTCGAACCGGAGTTCTAGCTCCACGCGTCGCGCCGCCGTGCCGTCATGACGCCGGGCGACATCTCCGCCTTCGCCCAAGGTGCCGTGGTGACCGTCGCACTGTCGGTCGCCGGCATCCTGATCGGCCTGCCGGTGGGGCTGGGCCTCGCCCTGATCCGCTGGGCGAGGGTGCCGGTGATCGGCCGGCTGGTCGCACTCTATGTCAGCATTCTGCGGGCCACGCCCCTCGTCACGCTGCTGCTGCTGCTGTTCTTCGCTCTGCCCAATGTCGGGGTGCCGATCGATCCATATTCGGCGGCGATCCTGGCGCTGTCGATGAACACCTCGGCGTTCAACTGCGAGATCTGGCGGGCGGCGCTGCTCGCCTTCCCGAAGGACCAGCTCGAGGCCGCCATGTCGGTCGGCATGAGCGCCGGCCTGCGTTTCCGCCGCATCGTGCTGCCGCAGATCGCCCGCGCCAGCCTGCCGGCGCTGGTCAACGAGATGTCGCTCTTGATCAAGGTGACGCCGGTGCTGGCCGTGGTCGGCGTGGTCGACATCACGCGCGCCGCCGTTCGCATCGGGGCCGAGACGTACGAGCCGCTGCCGCCGTTCCTGGTGGCGGTCGCCCTCTATGCGCCCATCATCTACGGGCTGGTATCGCTGCAGCGCTTCATCGAGCGGCGCCAGGCCGCGGCGGAGGCGGCGTGATCCACGATTTCGGCATCGTGTGGGACCAGCGCGGCCTGTTGATGAGCGGCCTTGCCAACACGGCGCTGCTCTCCGTGATCGCTGCCGTGGTTTCGCTGCTGCTGGGCTCGGCGCTGACGCCGGCAATGATGTCACGACGCCGTGCGGTTGCGGGGGCGGCGCGCGCCTTCGTCGATGCCATGCGCTGCATTCCCTTCCTGCTGTTCGCCTACATCGTCTATTACGGCCTGCCGTCGCTCGGCATCAACTTCGACAACTGGAGCGCCGGCCTGGCGGCATTGATGCTGTACAACACCGCCTACATGGCCGAGATCCTTCGCGGCGCCTGGGCCGCCATGCCGCGTGAGCCGATCGAAGCCGGCACCGCCTTCGGCTTCTCGGGCGTGCGGCTGTTCCGGCGCATCGTCCTGCCGGGCCTCGTGCTGTCGGCCGGGCCGGTGGTCGGCAACCAGCTGATCCAGATCATCAAAGACAGCGCCTTCCTCACCATCATCGCGCTGCCCGAGCTGACGCACGCGGCGAGCTCGATCCAGTCCCGCTACTACGTGCCGTTTGCCGCCTTCATCACCGCGGTGGCCCTCTACTGGGGCCTCTGCCTGGTTGTCGAGGGCGGCGTCAACGTGCTGCGCCGTCTCGCGGACGCCCGTCGATGAACGCACTGCCGCATCCCGTGCTGAACGTGGTTGGCGTGTCCAAGAGCTTTGGCGCGGTGGAGGTGCTGTCGGACATCAGCTTCCAGGTCGGCAAGGGTGAGACCGTGTGCGTGCTGGGGCCGTCGGGCTCGGGCAAGTCGACGCTCCTGCGCTGCATCAACTGGCTGGAAAAACCCGATGCCGGCCACGTCTATCTGAACGGTGAGCCGGTCGGCGTCACCTCGGCCGGCGTGGTGATGAACGACCGCCGCCTGTCGCAGATTCGTACGCGCATCGGCATGGTGTTCCAGCACTTCGCGCTCTGGCCGCACCTCACGGTCCTGCAGAACCTGATCGAGGCGCCGCTGCAGGTGCAGCGGCGGCCCAGGGCCGAGATCCACGAGGAGGCGTTGGCCCTGCTCGCCAAAGTCGGGCTTCATGACAAGCGCGACGCCTTTCCGGCCCGGCTGTCGGGCGGCCAGAAGCAGCGGGTGGGAATAGCCCGGGCGCTCGCCATGCGGCCCGACCTGTTGCTGTTCGACGAGCCGACGAGCGCGCTCGATCCAGAGCTCGTCGGCGAGGTGCTGGTGGTGATGCGCGATCTCGCCCATGAGGGCATGACGATGGTGATCGTGACCCACGAGATGACCTTCGCGCGCGAGGCCGCCACGCGTGTGCTCTTCCTCGACCGTGGACGGATGGTCGAGACTGGCACGCCCGACCAGTTCTTCTCGCGGCCCGCCACGGAGCGGGCCCGCCAGTTCCTGCAGCGTTACGCGGCAGAGGCCGTGACAGCACAACGGTGAGGCCAGCATGCAGCCGATCTTCCATCTCCTGCCCGATGCCCCCAAACCGGTGGCGCCCTACAGCCACGCCGTCGAGGCCGGTTCGTTCGTCTTCGTGACGGGTCAACTCGCCACAGATCCGGACGACGATGCGCTGCCGTTGCCGGATGGCATCGAGGCGCAGACCCGCAAGGTGTTCGACAATCTCGACCGCGTGTTGAAAGGCTGCCGACTGGACTTCGGCAATGTGGTGATGGTGCGGATTTTCCTCACAGACTTCGACCGCGACTATCCCGGCTTCAACGCCATCTACGCGACCCAATTTCCCGACGGCAAGCGGCCGGCCCGCACCACGGTCGGCGTGAACCGGTTGGCGCGCGGCGGTATCGTCGAGGTCGACATGATCGCGGTGAGATCATGACCCGGGAAGGGATCGCCGAAGCCAACCGCCGGCGCTACGAGGAACTGCGTGCGGCCGGCCAGGGCGAGACGACCAAGGCGCTGCCGCCACTGACCGCCCTCGACGGGGCACCGATCGCGCCCGGCGCCGTCATCCGCAGCGAGACGGTGCCGCCGGGCTGGTACGAGACCGTGCGGTTGCGGCGCGGCGAGGCGTTGCGAATCGTCGACGTCTCCGGCCGGGCGAGCGTGTCGCTGATCGGGTGGTGCCTGCACGACACTGCGGAGCGTCTCAACTGTGCCGACACGGCCAAGGTGCAGTGGAGTGCGGCGCTCGCCAAGGGGCGGGTGATCCTGACCGACATGGGTCGGGTGTTCCTGTCGCTGATCGAGGATACGAGCGGTGCGCACGACCTGCTGGTCGGCGGCTCGACGCCGGCATCCGCCCTGGCGGCTTACGGCGAGAGCGCGCGGAACACACACGACAATTTCCTCGCCGCAGCGGCCAAGATGGGCCTCGGCCTGCGCGACATCCCGCCCTGCGTCACCTTCTTCGCGCCGGTGTCGCTCGACGGTGACGGTCGCTTCCGATGGAACGGCGATGCCAAACGGCCGGGCGACTTCGTCGACCTGCGGGCCGAGAGCGACCTCGTGGTGGTCGCCTCCAACTGCCCGCACCCCCTCGATCCGGCACGGCCGGCCCAGGGCGGACCGGTCGAGCTGGTGCGCCATCGTGCGCCGCCGGCCGCCGCCGACGATCCCTGCCGCACGATTTCGCCCGAGATTGCACGCGCCTTTGCCTTCACCGACCGGTTGTACGCATGACGGAGACCGCGATGTCCAATCGTCCGCTGCCCGATCCCGCCGATGCGGTCTACAGCCACGACGTGCCGGCCGAGCGACCGTGGTCGCGGTTGCTGAAGGCGGGGCAGACACTGCGCATTGTCGACCTCGAAGGCCAGCAGGCGGTCGACGCACTGCTCTACTGCGCCGAGAACCCCGAGGAACGTTACAGCGCCCAGGACACCATGCGCGTGCAGGGCTCGGCCTATATCGGGCTGGGGACGCGGCTGGTCTCCAACAAGGGCCGCACCATGGCTCACGTCGCCGCCGACACCTGCGGCCGCCACGACACCTCGGCAGGGTGCTGCTCGTGCGAGAGCAATGCCGTGCGCTTCGGCGAGCAGACCCGCTACCAGCACGCCTGCCGGGAGAACTTCATCCTGGAGCTGTCGCGTCATGGCCTCGGCAAGCGCGACATCGTCGCCAACCTCAACTTCTTCATGAACGTGCCGATCGATCCATCGGGCAACTTCACGGTGGTCGACGGCATCTCGGCTGGCGGCAACCACGTCGACATCGTGGCCGAGATGGACGTGATCTTCGTGATCTCCAACTGCCCGCAGGTGAACAATCCGTGCAACGGCTTCAACCCAACGCCGGTGCGTGTCCTCGTTTGGGACCGGCCAGCCGCCTGATGGGATGAGGCGTACGGCGTCCCACGGCCTGGCGTGTCGTCGAGCGTCCGGGCTTAGCGGCCGAGAGGCCGGGCGAGCCGCCGGATCAGCGTATCATCTGTCGCGACCGAATGCCCGGCGCGTTCGACCCAGATCACGTCCTCGACGGGGATCGGAAAGTCCTCGACACGTTCCGCCAGCCACTGGCGCGCGAGCCGCAGGGCGTGGGTCCATTGATGGCGGATCGGCTGGGCGGTGCGGCGGTACAACGGCGCGCCTCTCTCCGTCGGGTCGACGATGCGGCAGGCAATTCGCATGCCCGCAATAGCCTTCGGCCGCGCGAGAAAGGCATCGTGGCGCGCCGGCTGGCGGTGGTGGGCCACGGGCTCTACGGCTCGCGCGAGCGCGTCGCCCGCCCAGCGAACGATCAGGACTACCTTGGCTACGATGAGAGCCTCGATCACGTGCCGCAGCTGGCTCAAGACCCTGGCCGGCGATCGCGGCTTCGCGCTGCGCTCCAACGACCTCCTCACCCTGATGACCTCGGCGCGGGCCGGCCTCGGCCTCGCCGTCCTGCCCTGTATCATGGCGAGCCATGAGCCTGAGTTGGTCCGGGTACCGACCGAGCCACCGCCGCCCAGCCGTGAGCTGTGGCTGGTCTTCCACCGCGACGTCGGCCGCTCGCCCGCCGTGCGCGCGGTCATTAACCGCATCACCGAGATCACGACTGCGGCGAGAAAGGCGTTCCTCGGTGAGCAAAGCTGATCAGTTACTTGTCCTGCTGACTGGCCTTTAGGTCGCGAATCCTGGGCCGACATCCGCATCGCCATCTCGCCCCGTGGCGTGGCCGAGCCCGGCCGAACCATCGAGAAGATCGCGCGCGAGCGGCCTTGCGATCCGCTCGACGCGGAGGCGGCGAGGAACGGTGCTGGGGTGATGCGGGTCTGCCCGACTGGCTAGTGGGCCTATCGAGCCAGCTCTGCCAGCTTGCAACAGTCGGCCGACAGCCGCCGTTCATCGAGGTTGGTCACGCAAAGCGACAATCCCTGCTGCGGAGACTGCATGTACCAGGGCGAAAGGGGAGACGGCGCCAGGCCGAACGGCAGGGCACGGGAAGCCATCTCGACGTCCGACGCGACCTTGGGCATCAGGACCACCACATTGAGGCCCGCGGCCGCTTTCACGGTCATCGAACCGGATGCCACCTCGCCCAGGCAACGAAGCAAGCTCTCCCGTCGCGAGGCATAAAGCCGCTTCATGCGGCGGAGATGGCGAAGGTAGTGCCCTTCCCGCAGGAATGCCGCCACGGCGCACTGCACGGGCGCGGCGGGCGCCGGCGCCAGGCACGCCGCGAGCTCGCCGAACCGACGCGCCAACTCCGGCGGTATGACCAGGAAGCCGAGGCGCAGCGCCGGGCTGATGGTCTTGCTGAAACTGCCGATATGCAGCACCCGTCCCCCGTGATCGAGAGACGCGAGAGCCGGAGCAGCCCGTCCTTTCAACTGCAGCTCGCTCAGGTAATCGTCCTCGATGACCCAGGCGCCGTTCCGCCGGGCCCATGCGAGCAGCGCAAGTCGTCGCGGCGGCGACATCGTCATCCCGAGCGGCGCCTGCTGGCCTGGCGTCACGACGGCCAGCGCGGCGCCGGCGGCGCTCCGCAGGCCGGCGGCAATATCCAGGCCTTCCGCGTCGACCGGGACAGCGGTCACTGTCATGCCCGCCAGGCCGAGCGCGGTGCGCGTGAGCGGAAAGCCCGGATCCTCCATCCAGGCTGCCTTCCCTTCGAGCTCGAGTCCACGAACCGCGAGACCGAGCGCACTGGCGAACCCGGTCGTCACGAGCACCTGGGAGGGAGTGCACCGAATGCCGCGCGCGATCGCCAGGTAGGCCGCGATCTCCTTGCGCAGGTCCGGCTCGCCGCGTGGATCGGGATACGCGACCGGCGCCGTCGCCGCGCGCCGGGCCTCACGCGCGAGGATGCGTGACCACAGCTTGAAGGGAAAGGCATCCTGGGAGGGCACGCCCATCTGGAAGGGCAGAGGCACCGTTCCGAAGTCGTAATAGAAGAGCTCCGGCAGAGGGGGCGCTTCCGGCGACCAGGCGGGTGTCGAAGCAGGGGACAGGCGCTCGGCGACGCGCGTGCCCGCCGACCCCATGCCGATCGCCAATTCCTCGTTGATCAGGCGTTCGTAGGCCACGCGCACGGTGCCGCGCGAGACGCCAAGCTGAGCCGCCAGGTCGCGCCAGGACGGCAGCCTGGCGCCCGAGGTGAGCCGCCCTGTCTCGATGGCGCTGCGGATCGCCCCGTAGATCTGGACGGCGAGCGGCGTCTTTCCGCCACGATCGAGGTCGATGCGGGGGCCAGCCATGGCTCGATGGTACTCTCCGATTTGCCGGTTTCGGTACTGTTTTATGACCACGGCAGACGGCATCTCCAGCGCGGACCAAGGAGATCGGCATGAAGGCAATCGTTGTGACGGACCAGGCCGCGGGAACGGCCGGGATGAAGCTGGTGGAGCGGCCCGAGCCGCAGGCGGCGATCAACGACGTCGTCGTTCGGGTTCATGCGTCGGGATTCGTCCCGGACGAGCTGACGTGGCCCCCGACCTGGACCGATCGCCTCGACCGTGACCGGACACCGTCGATCCCCGGCCACGAGCTGGCCGGAGTGGTCACCGCTCTCGGATATGGCACGAGGGGGCTGTCGGTGGGACAGCGGGTGTTCGGCCTTGCGGACTGGTATCGCGACGGCACCCTGGCGGAGCATGTGGCCGTCGAGGCACGCAACCTCGCGCCGCTGCCGGGCGACGTCGACTTCACGGTGGGCGCGAGCTTGCCGATCTCGGGCCTGACGGCGTGGCAGGGACTGTTCGAGCACGGGCGCCTTCAGGCGGGGCAGAGCGTCCTCGTGCACGGCGCGGCCGGCGCCGTCGGTTCGATGGTGACGCAGCTCGCACGTGAGTTCGGCGCCTACGTCATCGGCACCGGACGCGCTGGCCACCGTCAGGCGGCGCTCGACTTCGGTGCGCAGGCGTTCGTCGACCTCGAGAACGACGCCCTGGAAGACGCGGGCGAAGTCGATCTGGTGTTCGATGTCTTCGGCGGCGACATCGCGAAGCGGTCCGCTGGCCTCGTTCGAGCCGGAGGAACCCTGGTGACCATCGCCGGCCCGACCGAGGCACGGCCCGCCAACGGCCTGGTTGTCGACTTCGTCGTCGAGGCCGATCGCGCTCAACTGGGTGAGATCGTCCAGCGGGTGCGGGACGGACGACTGCGGACGAACATCGGCAACGTCTCGACCCTCGATGACGCCGTCGCCGCCTTCAACCGGACCAAGCGGATCAACGGGAAGACGATCATCCGCGTTCGTCCGTGAGCGACAAGCACCTATCGATGCGAGGAAGCACCATGACCAACGCTGTCATCGACGCTATCGTGAGCCGCCGCACCACCAAGTACTACGACCCTGCCGTCACCTTGAGCGATGACCAGATCCGCGAGCTGGTGCGGATCGGCACCACCGCGCCGACATCCTTCCACTTGCAGAACTGGCGCTTCATCGCCGTGCGCACGCCTGAAGCCAAGGCTCGGTTGCGTCCGCTCGCCTGGGATCAGCCCGCCGTCACCGATGCAGCCGTTACCTTCATCATCTGCGGCCAGTTGGCCGATTCCAGCGTCATACCAGAGCGCCTGGCACCGGTGGTCGAAGCGGGCATCATGCCGGCAAAGGTGGTGCCGGATTGGGAAGGCCCCGCACGTGGTCTTTATTTCGAGCACCCGCAGCGCCAGCGCGACGAGGCAGTTCGCACCGGCGCCATCGGTGCGACGGCGATGATCTATGCGGCCCGCTCGCTGGGCCTGGGCTCGACGCCGATGATCGGTTTCGATGCCGAGGCGGTGCATCGCGAGTTCGGACTGGCCGATGACGAAGTGCCGGTCATGCTGTTGTCCATCGGGGCAGAGCGTCCAGGAAACTGGCCGCAGAAGCCGCGCCGTCCGGTGGCCGAGGTGCTGGATCTCATCTGAGGCTCGTCGGGCACGTCATCACATGGAAGTCGACGGGACGGACGGCTAAGCAACTCGGCCCGATAGCCGGCGCGGCAGCGGGCCTCCGCTGGCGAGATAGACGCCGACGCTGATGACGGCGATCCCGATCCAGTCCGCGGCGGTCGGCCATTCGTCCAGGATGGGAATGGCAAGCAGCGTGGCGATGACCGGGCCGAGCGCGATGAAGGCGCCGGCCCCCGAAGCGCCCAGCAACGTCACCGCGCGGCCGAACAGGACAAGCGACACGACTCCCGTCAGCAGGCCTTGATAGAGACCCTGCCAGACGAGTTCGTACCAGGGTGCAGCGAGAACACGCGGACCGAACAGGGCGAGATAGACCGGGATATAGACGATGAGCGAGGCGACGCAGGCAATCGCCGTGGCGTGCAGGCCGTCGAGCCGCGCCTTGCGCAAGGCGACGGTGTAGGCCGCCCACAGGAGGGTGGCCGAGAGAAAGATCGCCTGACCGATGCTCTCGCGTCCGCCGAAATCGCCAAGGCCGAGGCCTGCGATCATGACGGCGCCTGCGATGATCAGCGCGATGCCGAACTTGCGCCAGGCGATGAGCTTCTCCTTCAGCACGATCACCGCCATGGCCGCGGTGGTGAGCGGCAGCACGCCCTGGGTGAAGGCGCTGGCCTGCGACACCGGCGCGAAGGCAAGGCCGGCGCCGACAGTGAGCGTATAGGCGGCGCCGCCGCCGATCGTGATGGCGGCAAAGCCCGTCCAGCCGAGCCGGTCGAGCGCCCAGCCTCGTCGCATCACCACCGGCACCATGATGATTCCGGCGACGGCGAAACGCAGCGCGATCAGGTCGACGACGGAGAGATTGTTCGCCATGCCGACACGCATCACGACCAGCCAGCCTGCCCAGATGGTGATGGTGACGACGGCGCAAAGCGCGCCCAGCACAAAACGCGACGACATGGCGCCACCTTAGCAGCGCGTCGCCGGGATGGTGCAATCCGGGGATTTGCCTGGTGCTGAATAGATAGATCCCAATGCGCGCGAGCGCGCGTAATAAGGTACTATCGGGAGCCGGCCGCCCCACAGGGGGCAGCTCGTCTCGCAGGCCGCACCAATGACGACGCCCCGACACTTCCATGGATTTGTCAGCCGGTTTTCCGCTGGCGGCCGCAGCCTGTCATCGAGCGACAGGCAGGTAGTAACCTCTTTTCTCCAGCGGTCGGGTATTTCCGTTCAGGGCATCCAGCAGTTCCTTGGCGGGGAGAGTGTTGCGAATGTCGGGGATCGCCACAAGCTGGCTGCGAAAGTCGGCGAGTTGCTCGACGCGAAGCAGGTTTTGCCGGTCGGTCACGCAGCGTTGCTGCTGCCGGCGGTGCAGTCTGCGCGCGAGGTCACGCGGCGCGCCCTGAAGCTGCAGAATCTCGGTTTCTCCAACACGAGTGCACAACAGTTCGTCGCCGGCCTGCCGATGAACGGCGCCGACGACCGCCGGATTCTCCCGCAGATCGTCATCGCCGCTCTCCGCAGCGCGCTCGGCCCCCACGGCGGCGGGTACAACCAAATGACGCTCGACGATACGAGTGGCAAGGAGAAGTAGAGCTCGCGTTCCCGACGACATGCCCTGTCATAGCGAACGCTTGAAATACGGGGCCACGGAATGAGTTCTGTGCCAATGCCGTGGTCGCCGAGTTGCGGCAACTCCACGCTCTCGACTGCAAATTGCAGTGGTATCTCGGCAAAGCTCGCTCGAGGCATGGCAATGCAAATTGGCGAAATCGAAACGTCGCCTCGAACAAGGGCGGCAAAATTGTCGCATGAGCGCACAGAGCAGAGGGTTGTTGGCGACGATGTGACGGGCAGAGGGCCTGTCTAGTTCCTGCGAGCAAGACCAACGGTTTATTGGGAGATGCTGATTCCCGAGATGCACTGAAGAGTGCCGAGAAATTGCAGTGTGAGGCGTCCGAAGCCCAGCCCGTTGAGCAATCAGCTCGCGGCGTCAGCGAATCTTGATAGGCGATGTGACTTTCCGTCTTTGCCACGTGGCTGCAGGTAGTTAAATGCGCGCCGTGTGTGGGGAGTGAATGTAAGGGCATTCACATGTTTGACGAATGCTTGACCTCTCGCGCGCTTCGCGGGCCGGGCTCGCGAGAGCGCTCGGCAGCTGGAAGAACTCGTACGGACTTTGCTCAGGAGGGTGACATCAGTTCAGGTCGTTAAGGCGATTTCGATGTGGTGGGACACATCGAGATCATTGGGGCTCGAGGGGTCGAGCGTGTCTTCCGAAGAGGGTGTGGGCTATGGAACGAGAGTTGAATAGCAGCGCTCGCGAAGCGCTGGCCATGTTCGCGGACGAACTCAGTGCACATCGTTACCTCGAGCGCCTGCTGTGGCCTGGCGGCGTGTGTTGTCCACGCTGCGGCAACGCCAAGGTCGGCAGACTGAACGGCGCGTCGACTCGTTTGGGCACTTTCAAATGCTACAGCTGCCGCAAGCCGTTCTCCCTCCTGCACGGCACGATGATGAGGTCGAGCCACGTGCCGGCCCACAAGTGGCTGCAGGCCGTCTATCTGACCGACGGCGGCACCAAGCCCATGCGGCCGTATCACCTGCAGCGCATCCTGAACGTGTCGCTCAAGACGGCATCATCGATGATGCGCCGCATTGGCGAGGCGGCCGGCAGTCTGAGCCCGGCTTCGACGGCCAAGGCGCCGCCACCCGCCGCACCGACGCCTTCGCTTCGCGCCAGGCCAGCCCGCGCCGCTCTTGCGGCAACCGCCGCTTCGGTCGCCTTGGCCGCACTTGGCACCTGCCTCCGTTTTGCCGAGCCGATCCTGAGTCTATGATCCGTCGGGTTGGTTGATCCTCTTCGGCCGCAGTGGCGCGCTCCTGGCCGTGAGCTGCCATGCTTGCTTTGCCACTTGTCGCCGGGCTGCGACGCGGGCGACATTTCCGGGCAAACAAGGGTCGGGGAGCGAGGCGCATGGCTGACACTGGCCGCAACGAGGGGGCTTATCTCCACGGCATCCGAGTGCTCGAGCTTGCGGACGAGACGGGAGAATATGCCGGCCGGGTGCTCGCAGGCCTGGGCGCCGACGTCGTCAAGCTCGAGCCTCCGGAAGGCGAGACGACCCGGCGAATCGGGCCTTTCCGCGGGGATGTGCCGTCGCCGGAGGAGAGCCTCCATTTCTGGCACTACAATTTCGGCAAGCGCAGCATCGTCGTCGATCTCGACAAGCCCGACGGGCAGGAGTCGTTCCTGCGGCTCGCGTCCGCGGCCGACATCGTGCTGGATGCGCGCCCGCGAGGGTATCTTGCAGACCGAAACCTCGCCTTCGAACGATTGCGCTCGGCCAATCCGCGACTGATCTGTCTGCGGATCAGCCCGTTCGGGGATACCGGCCCGTGGGCCGATTTCAAAGGCAGCGATCTCGTTCATCTGGCGCTGGGCGGCGTCATGATGAACTGCGGTTACGACTCCGATTCGTCCGGCCGCTACGACACGCCTCCGATCGCGCCGCAGATGTGGCACGCCTACCACATTGCCGGCGAGATGAGCGTGATCGCGCTGCTCGGCGCTCTCGCGCACCGGCTGCGGACAGGCGAGGGGCAGCGTCTGTCCCTCAGCATCCACGAAGCCGTCAGCATGAATACCGAGGTCGACCTGCCGAACTGGATATTTTTGCGCCAACGCCACTTTCGCCAGACATGCCGGCATTCGATGCCGTCGACGAGCCTGCCGGCTCTCGTGCAGACCCGGGACGGACGATATCTCCTGCCGTACAAGACCTATCTCCGCGCCACGGCCACCTATTCCTCGGACGCCCTTCGTGGAACCATCGCGGTCCTCGCCAAGCACGGAATGGATGAAGGTCTCGGCAAGCTCGACCAGCTGGACGCGGAGGCGGAAGCCAAGGTCGGCACGCTGGTCGATCGCGTTGCGGCCAGCCTGGATTTCGACGCGGATCTGTGGCGTGACGGCCAGGACAATGGGCTGCCGTGGGCGCCCGTGCGGCGGCCCGAGGAGAATGCCCGCGATCCGCACTACATTCAGCGAGGAAGCTTCGCCGACGTGGCGCACCCCGAGAGCGGGACTTCGTACACGTATGTTGCTGCTCGCTGGTACAGTCCCGACGCACCCTGGACAGTATCGACGCAACGGCCGCCCCGGCTCGGTGAGCACACACGCGCGGTCATCGAGGAGTGGGCGGTGCCCGGAAAGCTGCCGTCATTGTCGCCCGACTGCGGCCTGGCCCGAGGGCCTGCCAAGGCGGGTCCCACAGGCAAGCCCTTCGCGCTGTCCGGTGTGCGCGTCGTCGATCTCGGCTGGATGCTCGCCAGCGCCGGCGCGGGACGCTACCTCGCGGCGTTGGGTGCCGAGGTGATCAAGGTCGAGCACGAGTCGCGCGCCGACGGCATGCGCTTCGGTGCAGCCGCCTGTCCGCTCGGTGGGCGCGCCGAACGGCAAGCGGCCACGGGGACGATCCCGACGCCTCCCAAGGAGGGGCTCAATCGCAGCGGCTCTTTCATGGAGATCAACGCCGGCAAGCTCGGGATATCGCTCGACCTGAAGAAGCCCGAGGGCAAGCGGATCCTGGAGGATCTCATCCGCAACGCCGACGTGGTGCTCGAGGGCTATTCGCCGGGAACGATGGATCGGATGGGACTGGGCTACGATCGCCTGCGCGAGCTGAACCCCGGCATCATCTATCTGCAGCAGTCAGGCTTCGGCCAGCACGGCGTCTATGGCCGGGCGCGGGCCTTCGGCCCGACCGCGCAGGCGTTCAGCGGCATCAGCGACATGTCCGGCTTGCCCGAACCTCGTCCGCCGGCCGGCATCGGCTATTCGTATCTCGACTGGTTCGGTGCGTACAACATGGCGACCGCGGCGCTCGCCGCGCTCTACAGGCGGGCCACGACGGGCCGCGGCTGTCACGTGGATGCGTCCCAGGCGGAGGTCGGCATCTTCCTGACCGGAACCGCGGTGCTCGATCACTCGGTCAATGGGCGCCGCTGGTCGCGATACGGCAATCGCTCGCCCTATCGACTCGCCGCACCGCACGGTGCCTACCCGACACGAGGCGAGGACACTTGGATCGCAATCGCCGCCTTCACCGACGAACAATGGCGGGCGGTCGCCGCCGCGCTCGGCCATCCCGAGTGGCTCGACGATCCGCGGTTCGACGGATTGTCGAACCGGCGCGCCAATGAAGATGCGCTCGACGACCTGATTTCCGGCGCCACAGGCGCTTACGACGGGGCGGACCTCATGGCCCGTCTGCAGGCCGCAGGGGTCGCGGCCGGAATCTGCCAGACGGCCGAGGACCGCTACGAAAGGGATCCCCAGCTTCGCCATCTGGAATGGCTGGTCGAGTTGCCGCAAACCGAGCTCGGCACCTGGCCGGTGAAGGGCTTCCCGGCGCGCCTCGACGGCAGCCCGGCCTACGCCGGCGGGATGCTCGGCCGCTCCGGTCCCAATTACGGCGAGGATACCCAGCGCGTTCTTTCGTCGGTTCTCGGCATGACAGCCGGGCAGGTGGCCGAGTTGCGCGCGGCTGGCGTCGTGTGATGGCTCCGAAGAGATCAATCGGTTGCGCTGATGGATGTGGCTCCGCCCGACTGTCGAGATGATGGCGCGGGGCAACCTCCGTCACCGTTCCCACGTTGGTCGCCCCATGACGGTGAAGCGAGTCATACGGGCGAAACCGGATCCGGCGATGCTGCTGCTGTTGGCGGCCGTCGGAATCGTCGGCCTGCTCGTGGTCCGACGCTATGGCGTCGTGAACGGGCTGCGGACGGTCAATCGCGCTCTCGGCATTGCCCGCATGGTGCGCAGCAGGCCTTCCGCGGCGCAGCCTGCGCGCAAGCGGCCGGCGCGCCGGGTGCGCCCCAAGGTCCTGCGCTTCTCGAGGCCACGATAGCCTTCCTCCCCACGCTCGGCGTGGGGAGGTGTCCGCGAAGCGGACGGAGGGGTCATGGTCAGTCGAGCTTCTTTGTCAGCACCTTGAGTTAGGATCGAACGTCAGGTCGTACTTCTTGCCGTCCTGGCAGGTCGCGTCGTCGACCGCGAACTTGCTGTTGGGATAGGCCGCCGCCTTGTCGTCGTCGAACTCCATCTTGCCGCCGCTGCAGCCGGCTTCCTTCAGCGCGGCTTCGGGCTTTGGCCGTTCCTGGTCCGTGCCCCGTGGTCAGATCGAAGAGTTCGATCTCTAGCCCCAGCGCAGCGAAACGAATTCATGATTTCTGCGCTGCGTCCCATTGAATTACGATCATAAGATAATAATATGATCATAATCATAAGCGCCTGCGACGTTGGGCGGTCCACATGCCTGGGTCACAGCTTTTGCGAGGAAGCAATGAACGACACAACTTCTACTGCCATTGCCGGCCACACGGCGCCGCGTAACGAGCCAGGTGTCACTTCACTCGGGCTTGCGGCGGCCGCCGAGGCGATCCGCAACGGCGACATTACTTCTGAGGCTTACGCCACGGCTCTGCTGCAGCAGGCAAGGGCGATGGCCGACATCAAGTCCTTCATAACCATCGACGAGGACGCCGTGCTCGCCGGCGCGAAGAACGCAGATAGGGCACGCTCGGCAGGGTCAGCGGCGCCCCTTCTGGGCGTGCCGCTTGGCGTCAAGGACAGCTATCTGACGGCAGGTCTGCCCACCAGCTTGGGCCTCGATCGCCTGGCTCACTTCATCCCGCAGGAAGACGCTGATGCCGTCCGTACAATCAAGGACGCCGGCGCCATCGTTTTCGGTAAGAACAATCTGGTGGAAATGTCCTATGGGTTGACTGGCCACAACGAGCGCTACGGGCAGGTGAAGAACCCGCACGCCCGCGATCGCGTAACAGGCGGCTCCTCGAGCGGCTCTGCCGCATCCGTGGCCGCCGGGATCGTACCCGCCTCCCTGGGTGGGGACACGGTCGGCTCGATCCGGGTGCCAGCATCGTTCTGTGGCGTCGTGGGATTCAAGCCAACCACCGGACGTTGGCCGCGCAACGGCGTTGCGCCGATCTCCCATACACTCGACACGACAGGCGCATTCACCCGAAGCGTCGAGGACTGTATTTTGCTGGATCGGGTCGTCACTCGCGAACAGGCTGCGGAGTTCGGCGATGGCGGCTCTGACCTGAAGGGAGCCCGGCTGGCCTTCGCGCCGCGACAGTTCCTGGATCTGGTGGACCCGGAAGTCGAGGCCCGCTTCCGCGAGGTGGTTCAGCGGCTGGAGGAAGCCGGCGCCGAGGTTGTTGAGGTGGACCTCGGCGACGATTTCAATGCCCTCATCCAAACGGCAACGTGGGGCATCTTCGCTCATGAGACGATGGGCGCAATTTCGGAATTCCTTCGCCGCCACGATATTCCGACCACGTTCGACGCGATCTACGAGGGCCTCAAGCCCCAGCTTCATCAAGCGTGGGAGCACATTGTACTGCCGAGCGGCGCAGGCGCTACGTCGGCAGATGTGTATCAGACGGCGCTCGCCGTGAGCCGGCCGGAAATCCAGCGTCGCCTCAACAAGGCGTTTGTCGATCGGAAGGCTCAGGTCATTCTGCAACCGACGACGCCCTGCACGGCGCCTTTGATCGAGGAGCAGGCGACCGTCCATATCGCGGGGCAGGAAGTCAGCTATCTCGCCCTGGCGAACCATACCGTGTCGGCGAGCAGCGTGGGGTTGCCGGGTATCAGCCTTCCCATCGGCTTGTCTCGGGCCGGGCTGCCAATCGGGCTTGAGCTCGACGCCCCGTTAGGAAGCGACCGAAGGCTTTTGAGACTTGCGCGCGGGGTCGAGAGCGTATTGGGCGCCAGTTCGACTGCTATCTGACGCTCCAGCCCCATCGCGTGACGAAGAGCCCGCTACGGACAACGGCAACCGACTGGAGGATCAACGGATGACCAATGCACTGTACTCAGCACGTGCCATCACGGTCGAGCACGTCACCATCAGCTCAACAAAGCCTTTCGAGGACGTTCGAGCCAAGCTCGTGACCTTGGCGCCGCGGATCGACGACGGGATCTTCACTCTCCTGCGATACGGTGAAGGCACGCGTGCACTTCGAGAGTTGGAGGCCTCTCCGCCGCTCGCCATTTTTGGCCAACGCGACCACGGAGCGCTGCTAGCCATTGCTGGGCTGACGTGCCGCGCGATCCAATACGATATCGGAAATCCGCTCACCGCCTCCAAGATGACTCGCCATCGACTATCGGCGGGACTCTATGCGCCCATCCGCGTGTTGCTGCGCGAGGACGCCGCTGGCGTGATCGCCTTCGAATATGATCGACCAGCCTCCGTTTTCGGCCAGTTTGGCAACGATGAGGTCGATGGCGTGGCCCGGCAGCTTGACAGCGACCTCCAGGCCTTGCTGGAAGCGGCTGCAAGCTGACGGCTCCGGCAGTATTGATGGATTGGAGACAACATGCGTTTCGAAAAAGGTCATAAGGCGGCGACCCGGCAGCACATTCTCGAGGTGGCCTCGAAGTCTTTCCGGCGGGATGGCGTCTCCGCCGCCGGCATTGCAGGGATCATGGGCGAGGCGGGCCTGACCAATGGGGCATTCTATGCGCACTTCGCATCCAAGGAGGCTCTGGTTCGGGAAGCGCTGGCGAGCGCACTTGCGGACCAACAACACCGCCTTGAAGAAGACCAGCGGACCGGCATGAATCTGGAGGGCGCGATCAGAGGATACCTAAGTCGCGCCCACCTCGGGGGCCCTGCACGCGGGTGCCCTTCGGCGGCATTGCTCCCGGAAATCGCCCGCCAGCCCTTGAGGACCCGGCAAAGGTACGAGGAGGGGCTGCGAAGCTACGTCTCGGCGTTAGCCGCATTGCTTCCAGATGCAGGTTCGGCAACAAGCGGTCGCCGCGCGACGGCCATTTTCGCCCTCATGGTGGGAACCCTCCAGCTCGCGCGGGCTGTGTCCAATGCTGCCGAGGCTGAGCAGATCCTGGAAGGTGGCGTCGAAGCTGCGCTGCGTTTGGCGCACGCACCGTCTACTCGGCAACGTCGAAAATCGGCTGCGCGGACAGCCTGACCCCGCCCGGCTCCAAGTACCTGAATAATCAAATGCGCGCTTTGGTCAGCACCTTGTAGGTCGGATCGAACGTCAGGTCGTACTTCTTGCCGTCCTGGCACGATCGAAGTCGCCGGCAGAGACAGCATGTTCCGCATCTCAGCCTCCATGGTTGGCCTCACAACAGCTTGTCGAGGGTGATCGGTAGGTCGCGCACGCGCCGGCCCGTGGCGTTGAACACCGCGTTGGCGATCGCCGCCGCCGTGCCGGTGATGCCGATCTCGCCGATGCCGCGCGCGCCGAGCGGCGCCTGCGGATCGGGGATATCGGTCCACATCACGTCGATCTCCGGCACGTCGAGATGCACCGGCACGTGGTACTCGGCCAGGCTGGGATTCATGACCCGGCCGGAGCGCGGGTCGAACAGCGTCGCCTCGCTGAGCGCCAGCCCCAGGCCCATGATGATGCCGCCGCGGAACTGGCTGGCCGCCGTCTTGGGATTTAGGATGCGCCCGCAGTCGAACGACCCCAGGAAGCGCCGCACCCGCACCTCGCCGGTCACGGCGTTGACGCCGACCTCGGCGAACATCGCCGACGTGGAGTGCATGGAATACTTCATCTGCTCCAGCGGCATCGACCCCGTCTCCTCGGCCTCGACGAAATCGCGCTTGGCCCGCCGCAGGATCGAGCCGTAGCTCTCGTGCCGCGCCAGGTCCCTGGCATGGCCGAGGCCGCCATCGCGCGCCACGACCTCGCTGGTTCGAAGACCGCCGAGGGGACTGTCGTTGCCGGCGAGCTTCAGCACCTGGGCGAGCAGGGCATCGGCCGCCGCCGTCACCGCCGCCACGGTGCCCGCGGTCTGCGAGCTGCCGCCGGCCATGGCGCCGGCCGGCAGGTCGCTGTCGCCGTACTCGAACGCCACGTTCTCCAGCGCCACGCCCAGCCGGTCTGCCGCGTGCTGCGCCTGCACCGTGGCCGTGCCCATGCCCATCTCGTGGCCCGCCGTCGACACCGTGACCTGCCCGTCGGCATCGAGCCGCACCCGCGCCTTCACGCCGGGGAAGCGGTAGTAGGGGTAGGTGCCGGTGGCCACGCCCATGCCTAGAAGCCACTCGCCGTCGCGCTGCCGGCCGGGAACGGAATCGCGCCTGTCCCAGCCGAAGCGCGCCGCGCCGTCGGCATAGGCCTTCACGAGGTGCCGCGAGGAATGCGGCGAATGGCTGGTGGGATCACGCTCCGGCTCCCAGCGCCGCCGGAGCTCGATCGGATCGATGCCCATCTCGTGCGCCAGCTCGTCGATCGCGCTTTCCAGCGCGAAGGTGCCGACCGATTCGCCGGGCGCACGCATCCAGGTGTTGGCCAGCATGTCGAGGTCGGCGACCTTCTGCTCCAGCCGCATGCTCCTGGCGGCGTAGAGATGCCGTGCCGGGAAGGTGAACTGCTCGGGGCAGTTGTTGTGTGTCGTCATCGCCACGGTGCCGGCATGGATCAGCGCGTCGAGCCCGCCGTCCCTGTTGGCGCCCAGCGCCACGCGCTGCACCGTCGGCGTGCGGCCGCCGACCAGGCGATAGACGCTCTGGCGGCTCAGCATCATCCGTACCGGCCGGCCCGCCAGCTTCGATGCCGCCGCCGCCAGGATCTGGTGGCTCCACAGTCCCTTGCCGCCGAAGCCGCCGCCGACGAACGGCGACAGCACGCGCACCGCGCCGGGCTTCAGCCCGAACACCTTGGCGAGCGAGCCCGCGGTGCTGCTGATCATCTGGGTGGCGTCGTGCACCGTGAGCTTGCCGTCCGCCCATTCGACGGTCGCCGCATGCAGCTCGATGGCGTTGTGGTTGAGCGGCGGCGTCGTGTAGGTCGCATCGACGCGATGGGAAGCGGCGGCCAGCGCCTTTTCCGCATCGCCGATCGCCAGCACCGCCGGCTCGCCCAGCACCGAATCGGGATGGTGCGCATCGGCCTGTGCCACGGCGAAGTTGGTGACGGCCCCTTCCTCCTCGTAGGTCACCGACACCAGCCCGGCGGCATGGTCGGCCTGCTCCTGGGTCTCGGCCAGCACCACGGCCACGGCCTCGCCGTTCCAGTGGATGCGGTCGTCCTGCATGACCGGCAGGTTGCTGCCGGCCACGCCGTCGCCCTCGCCGAATGCTTCCGGCGCCTTGAGCCGCGGCGCGTTGCGATGGGTCATCACCAGGGCGACTCCGGGCGCCAGCTCGGCGGCCTTCGTCTCCAGGCTCGCGATCCGGCCGCGTGCGATCGTCGAATGCACGACGGCGGCATGCAGCAGCCCCTCGATCGCCACCTCGGCCGCGAACTTCGCCTGGCCGCGCACCTTGAGCGCGCCATCGAGCCGCGATACCGGCTTACCGACGTGCCCGTGCCGGACGCGCTCGTCGTCAGGCCGAGTCCCTGGGACGAGGGCGTCGGGCACATAGCGCAGCACCGTGCGCATGATCCCGGTCACGCTCATGGCCGACCTCCCGCCAGCTGCGAGAGCACGGCCACGATGGTGCGTCTGGCCAGCTCGACCTTGAACCCGTTGTCCCTGAGCGGACGCGCGGAGGAGAGCTCGCCCGCCGAAGCGCGACGAAACACTTCCTCCGACGGCTGTTGGCCGCGAAGGAGGGCCTCCACCGTCCGCGCCCGCCACGGCTTGTGCGCCACACCACCCAGCGCCACGCGCACGTCCTTGATCGTGCCGTCCTCGATCTCCAGCGCCGCCGCCACCGACACCAGCGCAAAGGCATAGCTCGCGCGGTCGCGCACCTTGCGATAGGTCGAGCGCCGCGCCATCGGCAACGCCGGCAGCTCGATCGCGGTGATCAGCTCGCCCGGCCTGAGCTCGGTCTCGCGCTCGGGCGTGTCGCCGGGCAGGCGGTGCAGCGCCTCGAAGGGCAGGGCACGTTTGCCGTCGGCGCCCTCGAGATGCACCGTCGCGTCCAGCGCCGCCAGCGCCACGCAGAGATCGGACGGATGCGTCGCCACGCAGGCATCGGATGCGCCCAGGATCGCATGCATGCGATTGAACCCCTCCAGCGCATCGCACCCGGAGCCCGGCTGCCGCTTGTTGCAGCGCGCGGCATCGTCATAGAAGTAGAGGCAGCGCGTGCGCTGCAGCAGGTTGCCGCCCAGCGTCGCCATGTTGCGGATCTGCGCCGACGCGCCCGCCACGATGGCCCGCGTCAGCATCGGATAGCGCGTCCGCACCCGCCGGTCCGCCGCCAGCGCGGTATTGCTGATCGCCGCCCCGATGCGCAGGCCACCGTCCGGAAGCTCGGTGATGGTGCGGTCGAGCCCGGTGACGTCCACCAGCGCGGCCGGCCGCTCGACACCCTCTCGCATCAGGTCTACCAGGTTGGTGCCACCACCCAGGTAACGGGCTCCCGCGTGAGCGGCCTCATGGATCGCAGCGGCTGCATCAGCCGGCCGCGTATAAGTGAAGGGGTTCATGCCACCTTCTCCTCTTCGCTGGGGGCGCGCCACCCTGCCTCCGCCGAAGCGAAGCCGCTTCGGCTTCGCGCAGGCAGGTCCAGTGGCGCGTTCTTCCCCTCCGCAAACGTCTCCGCAATCGCCGCCACGATCCCGTTGTGCGCCCCACACCGACAAAGGTTCCCGCTCATCCGCTCGCGCAATTCGTCGCGGCTGAGCGCAATGCCCTCGGCGGCAACATCGCCCGTGACCTGACTCGGTACCCCGCGCGCCAACTCCGCCGCCATCCCGACCGCCGAACAGAGCTGCCCCGGCGTGCAATAGCCGCACTGAAAGCCGTCATGCTCGACGAACGCCGCCTGCAGCGGGTGCATCCGGCCGTGGCTGTCCGCCAATCCCTCGACGGTAACTATCTCACGCCCTTGATACTGCACCGCGAGCGCCAGGCAGGCGTTGATGCGCTCGCCGTCGGCCAGCACCGTGCAGGCCCCGCAGGCACCCTGATTACAGCCTTTCTTGGCGCCGATGAGGCTCAGTTGATCGCGCAGCAGGTCGAGAAGGGAAGTGCGCAAGTCGATGTCGACCGAGACCGCACGGCCGTTGATCCAGAAGTCCATGGAAACCTCATATGAGAGCCGAACGGCGGGCTTGCGCGAACGTTCCACGCGAAGGTCTGCAGGCCGTCGCGCTGCGCCGAAAAGATTTAGCACCGTCGATTGCTGGAATTCAGCACTTCGCCTGCGGCCCTTGAGCCACGGCTTCTGCGTCTCGAACAGCTGGCGGATCGTGAAGATCACGAACACCGCGGACCTGGGCGGCACGAAGCAGACCACGATGTTGGCGATGCCGGCGTCAATGTCGTCCTGGGTCGGCGTTTCCGCGTTGCATCTCACGAACCAGGCCTCGAGCGCCGTCTTTCCCTGGAAGATCCGCTGCCGAAGGTCGGCGCGTAGTCGCGGTAGCAGCGCAGGTGACCGGACCGTCGACAGGGCCGGCTCGCGCTGAGCCAACGAAAGCCGCAGTCGACGTCGAGACGCCTCCAATCGGGTGTATGCTAGTGGGGTTCTCGGCGACGTAGACGCATGGATACCTGATCTCGACCGCCATCTGGGATCGTCCCTGATTCAGGGGCACCTATGAGACCGTCATCCGGCTGCTGTCCGCTAGTGGAGGATGACCGCGTTTTGCGCCCGACGAGGAAGTCACAGCTTCGAAAGTGTCAACAGCGCTTCTTTGGCCAAAATGCAGCAAGATCTGTTCAAAATGATCCTTCAGCAGTAGGCTCCTTGTGAGCGCAATACAACTTAATCGTGTACAGTGTGACGCCGGTTCGCCATAATGACGATATACTCTAACGGTCAAGATAGATTGCAAACTCAACTTCGCCGGTGGTTTCATCGTCGCGACTTGCGCAAACGCGCAGTTCGGCGAATCGATGGTCTGCCACTAGCACTCGGAACAGATACAGGGGTTGCTAGGAAAGAGAATCAGGATCGAGTTGGCGTTCTTAAGGTGCAGATTAGCCGAGAACGTTCCTACCTAGCTGTCGCGTTGTGTGATGGCATGGGCGGGATGGTAGACGGCGCCGGCTGCGCTGCTCTCGCGATTGCGGTTTTCTTTTCGACGTGCATCCGCGAGCGGCAAATTCCTCTGCAACAACGACTTTACATTGCGGCAAAGAAAGCGAATGACGCGGTTTTTGCAGAATATGAGGGGCGCGGCGGAGCCACATTGTCGGCGGTGATCGTGGAGAGCAACGCGTCGGCTGCTGGCATAAACATCGGGGACAGCAGAATTTACAATTTCCAATCATCGCTGGAGCAACTTTCAAGAGACGACACCTTAGCGGGACAGTTCAGCGGCGACAGGAACTTTGTAGAGAGACGCAATGAACTCCTGCAGTATGTCGGGATAGGAGATGCGATTGAGCCGCACATCGTTGCAATTCCAAGAAATGCAACAACGTTGCTCCTTACTAGTGATGGAATTCATTTCTTAGACCAGCGAACTATTGAACGGGTCATCGAACTCGCGGGTGATCCGCTCGCCATTGCGCAACGGCTGTTAGACATTGCGAACTGGACTGATGGTCGCGACAACGGAAGCATTGCGGTCGTGAACCCTCGTCAACTTGGTGGAATTACTCATGACGATGCAGGCACGATCGGACTGTGGGATGCTTTTGGGGAAGTTCAGATCATTGGAACCGACAGACTTGACGCTTTGCAGCCGACACCAGTTTCGCCGCATGGGGCCGAGAACGGAAACGAGTGGGTAGACACTAAGGCTGAACAAAGAAGCCGCCTTCGCGGCTCAAAACAGACGAAGAAAGTATCGAAGAAGCCAAAGAACGAGCTCAAACAAAAGAAAGACGCACCGCCCCGGCCTCAATTGAAGATTAAGTTCGATCGAGGCGAGGATAATGGCTAGGTCAACGAAGGCCAGATTTGTACTGCCCACGCGCTATAAACCAGAAGGAGCCGGCTCAAGCGGAGGTTTCGGCCATGTGACTTTTTGCCGGGACCTTCATCTAGACAGACTTGTGGCCATTAAGTTCATTCAGGACCCCGCAGAAAGTCGCCGCTTGAAAGATGAGTTTCAGGCGCTCTTGACCCTTCGGTCAAAGCACGTTGTTCAAGTCTACGACTTGGTTCCTGGTCCAGAAGATACAGTCGGCATCGTGGAGGAATTTATCCCAGGCAAAGATCTATTTGAGAGCGACATTCCAAGCTCATTGAACGAGTATCTGAGGGCTATCTGGCAAATCGCCTCGGGCATTGCGGACATTCACGAAGCAAAGATTATTCACCGAGACATCAAGCCCAACAATATGAAGTTCGATGGCGAAGGCATCATAAAGATCTTTGACTTTGGACTGGCAAGGGCGGAAGGGGCCGAGGCGGTCACCAAGAATTTCGTGGGCACGCGCGGTTTCGCTGCTCCCGAACTTTACGGGACCAATACGGTGCCCTTTTCGCGGGCGGTAGACACCTACGCATTTGGAGCAACGGCGCTCTATCTCGCCACACGCAACCTGCCGAAGAACATACTGCAGCAACCTCCTTCGGCTTTGGCGGACGGCACTTTTAGAGGACTTAATTTGGGACTTCGGTCATCGCTGGCGGACCTGTTGCAAGCCACGATGGAGCACGATCCCGCACAACGGCCCTTGATGTCTACCATTCGCGATAAGATAGCTCGGCAACTCCTTCGTGGAAAACATCAAGCACTAACTGTTCTCAATGGAAAGGCGTCGTATCTAAACGCAAGGAATCGAGTGGTGAAGCTTGAGTTGCCTAGCGTTGGGAAAATTGAAATCTCGTACGATATGTATCGTTTCAAGGTAACTGCGGTCAGCGGAGAAGTAGCCATCAACAATAAGCCGGTTGTGGTTGGGCAAGAGATTCCTGGATCTTGTGTGGTGGCCCTGGGCGGTGGGCATCGTCAGTGGTTTCAAAGAGCTTACGTAACTTTCGATGTCTCCCATCCAGAGGTAGTGCTGTGAAGGGGCCACATAAGAAAAATGAGATCGTCAGCGGTCGCTATCGAATTGATGGCTTTTTGGGCGAAGGCGGCATGCAGTTTGTCTACCGGGCGCATGACCTGATGCTGGATCGTCGCGTTGCTCTAAAGACGCCAAAAAACGCGTCGGCCGAGAAGCGCTTCCATCGCAGCGCTATTGTAGCGGCTAAGGTAAATCATCCAAATGTCGCAAAGACGCTCGACTACTTGGACGTAGGAGATAGGGCGTATCTAGTGGAAGAGTACGTGAGCGGAAGTGATCTCGGTCAAGCACTGCTCGGGCACGCACACTATATCGATCCGTATTTGGCGGCGCGTGTTTTCCACCACCTGGTCAAGGGCCTTGCCGCATCGCATCACGTTGGCGTTGTTCATCGTGACCTGAAGCCGTCAAACGTCATGGTCGGTGGAGGATTTCAACTCCGAGCGATTAAGATTACGGACTTTGGTATCGCCAAATTGGCGGATGAAGAACTGACGCAGGCCGCGGAAGGAGGCAGCGACTCTATTACAAGTTCGCGAACGGCTGTTGGTGCCCTTCCTTACATGGCCCCCGAGGCCATTGAGACACCCCGAAAAGTGGCACTTAGTGCTGACATCTGGTCCATCGGCGCGATGATGTACGAGTTGGTGAGCGGGAAGCCACCCTATGGGACTGGATTGAAAGCCGTTCGTGCCATTTTGGAAGCAAAGCCGCCGGAGTTCCCGTCCTTCGTGACCTCGAATGCCCAGTTCGCGCCACTATCAAACTCGCTGTCGGACCTGATTCTCAAGTGTCTAGCCAAGGATGCGCAGAAGCGACCCACGGCAGATCAACTTGTCGGACAATGTAGTCAGCTCTACTACCCAATGGTGGAGCGTCACGTCGGAACGATTCGAACTATTCGGCACAACGCTTGGGGGTTTATTGCTGTTGATGGCACTGATGTTTTCTTCAATTTCGACAGCGTTTATGGCGCAAGGCCGGGATTGAATGACCGAGTAATGTTATCAAAGTTCCCCGGTGGCGGCGCTCATCGCGCGCATCCAGTGGTCAAATTGCGCTAAGGCCACGTCGTCCTTGCCATTCCTCAGTCACGGCCCAGGTAGGCCCGCGTCGTCTTGGTCGCGAGAAGAGCAAGGGCGCGCTTATGGTGCGCGCTCCTCCAATATCTCCCGCACCTTGTTCGCAAACGACGACATCGCAAACGGCTTCGCCAGCACCGCCATCCCCGGCTCCAGATGCCCGTTGCCGACCACGGCGTTCTCGGCATACCCGGTGATGAGCAGGATCCGGAGTTCCGGCCGCAGCTGACGCGCCGCGTCGGCGAGCTGGCGGTCGG
>NZ_BKAJ01000088.1 GCF_007992495.1 Reyranella soli | reverse complement strand
CTCCACGAGGCCCCCTCTGATGCAGGCCTACATCATCCGCCGCCTGTTGGCGATGATCCCGACCTTGCTGTTCGCCAGCCTGATCGTGTTCATCACCGTGCGGCTGATCCCGGGCGACATCATCGACCTGATGTTGTCGTCCAACGACATCGGCGCCGACAAGAAGAGCCGCGCCCAGCTCGAGGCGGCGCTCGGCCTCGACCAGCCGATGTTCACGCAATACTTCCGGTGGCTGGGCGCCATCCTGTTCGAGGGCAGCCTGGGCAAGTCGCTGTGGCAGAACACGTCGGTGATGCAGGAGGTGCTGCATCGCCTGCCCATCACCTTCGAGCTCGGCATCATGGCGCTGGTCGTGGCGTTGCTGGTCGGCATCCCGATCGGCGTCTACTCCGCCGTGCGCCAGGACACGGTCGGCGACTACGTCACGCGCTCCTTCGCCATCCTGGCGCTGGCGCTGCCCGGCTTCTGGGTCGGCACCCTGGTGATGGTGTTCCCGTCGATTTGGTGGGGCTGGTCGCCCGAGGTGAAGTACATCTCCTTCACCCAGGATCCGCTCAGGAACCTCGCGCAGATGGCGATCCCGGCGCTGATCCTGGGCAAGGCCTTCTCGGCCGTCGTCATGCGCCTCACCCGCACCATGATGCTGGAGGTGATGCGCCAGGACTACATCCGCACCGCGCTCGCCAAGGGCCTGGCGACGCGCACCACCATCCTGCGCCACGCGCTACGCAACGCCCTGATCCCGGTCGTTACCCTGGTCGGCCTGCAGGCGCCGGTGCTGGTGGGCGGCGCTGTCATCATGGAGCAGATCTTCGTCATCCCCGGCATGGGCCTGCTGCTGCTCGAAGCGGTGAGCACGCGCGACTATCCCATCATCACCGGCGTGTTCCTGATCGTCGGCGTGGCCGTGGTGGTGATCAACCTGCTGGTCGATCTTAGCTACGGCCTGCTCGATCCCAAGGTGAGGTACCGCTGATGGTCGCGGTCGCCGAAACCGTCCGCCCGTCACCGCGGCGCCGCCGGCTTCCTGGCAGCGGCACGCTCGCCTTCATCGGCCGGCTGTTCCGCGACAAGCCGCTGGGCGCCTTCGGCTTCGTGATCTGCGTGCTGTTCCTGTTCGCCGGCATCTTCGCCGATGTCCTGGCGCCCTACGGCTACAACCAGATCAACCCCATCAACCGCCTGAAGCCGCCGTCTGAAAGATTCTGGCTGGGCACAGACAATCTCGGCCGCGACATGCTTTCGCGCTGCCTCTACGGCGCGCAGCTCTCGGTGATCATCGGGCTCTCGGCCGCGGCGCTCGCCACCGTGGTGTCGGTCCTGATCGGCATCGTCTCGGGCTATCTCGGCGGCAAGTTCGACATGATCATGCAGCGCTTCGTCGATGCCTGGATGAGCTTTCCCGACCTCATCATCCTGATCGTGGTGGTGTCGGTGGTGGGTCCGGGCATGGGCCCGGTGATCGTGCTTCTGGGCCTGCTCTACGGCATCGGCGGCAGTCGCATCATCCGCGGCGCCGTGCTGTCGGTGCGCGAGAACGCCTATGTCCATGCCGCGCAATCGACCGGTGCCTCGATGCCGCGCATCCTGTGGAGGCATATTCTTCCGAATGTCATGGCGCCGGTGATCGTGCTCTTCACCACGCGCGTCGGCGCGGTGATCCTGGCCGAATCGGGCCTGGCCTTCCTCGGGTTGGGCGTGCCGCCGCCGGCGCCGACCTGGGGCGGGATGCTGTCGGGCTCGGGCCGCTCCTACATGTACATGGCGCCGTGGTTGGCGCTGGCGCCCGGCCTCTGCATCACCATCGTGGTCTACGCCATCAACGTATTCGGCGACGCACTGCGCGACCTGTTGGATCCGCGCATGAGAGGGAGCCGATAAGAAACGGGGAAAGGGAGGAGTGACATGAGGACTTTGAAAGGAGCGTTGCTCGCCGGAGCCATGATGATGGCGGCGGGCGGGGTATCGGCGGAGAACGGCGAGAAGCCGCAGTACGGCGGCCAGCTCGAGATCGGGACGGTCTATGTGACGATCTCGGCGCTGTCGTGGGATCCGGCCGACTTCAACTGGAAGCTCAACCACGATACCGGCCTGTTCTACGAGCAGCTGTTCGCCGGCGACATGTCCAAGAGCAAGAAGGCGGGCGGGCCCTACAACTACATCCCCGACGCCTGGCTGCCGACCGATTCCATCCGCGGCGAGCTGATCGAGAGCTGGGAATGGAAGCAGGACCCGCTGCGCGTCGAGATGAAGGTGCGCAAGGGCGTCATGTATCCCGAGAAACCGGGCGTGATGAAGAAGCGCGAGTTCACCTCCGACGACATCCTCTTCACCTTCAACCGGCTGAAGAACAGCCCCAAGAAGCTGCTGGGCTACTTCGACCATGTCGACAAGGTCGAGACGCCGGACAGCCACACCATCGTCTTCTACATGAAGCACTACTTCGCCGAATGGGATTACCAGTTCGGCTGGGGCTACTACTCGGCGATCCACCCGAAGGAAGTGGCCGACGCCGGGGCCTCCAACTGGAAGAACGTCAACGGCACCGGGCCCTACATGCTGCAGGACTTCATCGCCGGCAACTCCAACGTCTATGTCAAGAACCCCGACTACTGGGACAAGGAGAAGATCGGCGGCCAGGAATACAAGCTGCCCTTCGTCGACAAGATCACCTATCGCACCATCAAGGACGAGGCGACCTACATCACGGCGCTGCGCACCGGCAAGCTCGACATGCTGGAGGCGATCCGCTGGCAGAACGTCGACTCGTTGAAGAAGAGCGCGCCGCAGCTGCAGTGGAACCGCTGGCTGAACCAGTCGGGCACCTTCATGGCGATGCGCGTCGATGTCGACGGGCCGTTCAAGGACATCCGCGTGCGTCGCGCGCTGAATTACGCCGTCAACAAGCAGGAGATCGTGCAGGCCTACTACAACGGCAACGCCGAGCTGTTCTCCTACCCGCAGCATCCCGACTATGTCGGCTACTTCGAGCCGCTCGATAAGCAGCCGGCTTCGGTGCAGGAGCTCTTCAAGTACGACCCGGCGAAGGCCAAGAAGCTGCTGGCCGAAGCCGGGTTCCCGAAGGGCTTCACCACCAAGGTGCAGGTCTGCTCATGCAATCCCGACCACATGGACCTGCTGCCGCTGGTGGCGGGTTATCTCGAGCAGGTCGGCGTGAAGCTGGAAATCCAGCCGATGGAGTACGGCGCCTTCCTGTCGGCGATGACCTCGCGGACCATGACGCCGGCCTACTTCATGAACAATGGCCATACCAACCCGATCACCACCATCCGCAAGAGCTTCGGCACCAAGCAGACGTGGAATCCCTCGGGCTGGTCGGATCCCGAGTACGACAAGAAGATCGAGGTGATCTATCGCGAGCCTGACGAGAGCAAACGGCAGGTGATGCTGCGCGAGCTCACCACCGAGATTTTGGACAAGGCGCCCTACATCTGGCTGCCGACGCCTTACTACTATGCGGCCTGGTGGCCGTGGGTGAAGAACTACGCCGGCGAGATGCGCGCCGGTGCGGTGCGGCCGGGCCCGATCTACGCCCGCATCTGGGTGGACCAGGAGCTGAAGAAGAAGATGGGATATTGATCATGCTCATGATCTTCCGGACCGCGCGCGTCCTCGCGCGCCTCATGAGCGCGCGAGACGCGCGCGGTCCGGAAGAGTCATGAGTCTACTCAGCGTCAGGAACCTTTCCACCGAGTTTCGGACCGAGCGCGGCGTCGTCAAGGCTGTCGACGACGTCTCGTTCGATCTGGCGGCCGGCGAGACGCTCGCCATCGTAGGCGAATCGGGCTCGGGCAAGAGCGTGACCGCGATGTCGATCCTGCGCCTGATCCCCAACCCGCCGGGCCGGATCTCGGCGGGCGAGGTGGTGTTCGACGGCAGGAACCTCCTGGAGATGTCGGACGCGGAGATCCGCGCGATCCGCGGCAACCGCATTGCCATGATCTTCCAGGAGCCGATGAGTTCGCTGAACCCGTCGCTGACGGTCGGCCTGCAGATCGCCGAGCCGATCAACCTGCATCGCAGGACACCGTGGGCCGCCGCCATGGACAAGGCCGCCGAGCTTCTGGCGCGCGTGCGACTGCCCGATGCCAAGAGCCGCGTGAAGGCCTATCCCCACCAGTTCTCCGGCGGCATGCGACAGCGCGCCATGATCGCCATGGCGCTCGCCTGCCAGCCCCAGCTCATCATCGCCGACGAGCCGACGACGGCCCTCGACGTCACCGTGCAGGCGCAGATCCTCGCCCTCCTGAAGGAGGTGACACGCGCGGCCAACTCCGCGCTCATTCTCATCACCCACGATCTCGGCGTGGTGGCGCGCTACGCCGATCGTGTCTGCGTCATGTACGGCGGCCGCATCGTCGAGGCAGGACCTGCGCGCGAGATCTACGCCCGGCCGCGCCATCCCTATACGATCGGCCTGATGGCCTCGGTACCACGGCTCGATCAGGAGGCGGGGAGCCGCCTGGTGCCGATCGAGGGCTCGCCGCCCAATCTCGCCAACCTGCCGCCGGGCTGTGCCTTCGCGCCGCGCTGCCGGCGCGCCGCCGACATCTGCCGCCAGCGCCCGATGCTGGTCAGGAGCACTCCCGATCATCTCTCGGCCTGCCATTTCCATGCCCAGCTCAGCGCCCATGTCGGTACCTGAGACCGTCCTTGAGGTGAGGGACCTGAAGGTCCATTTCCCCGTCATGGCGGGCGCCTTGGTGCGCAAGCAGGTCGGCAGCGTGAAGGCGGTCGATGGCGTGTCGTTCGACGTGCAACGCGGCGAGACCTTGGGCCTGGTGGGGGAGTCCGGATGTGGCAAGAGCACGACCGGGCTCGCCATCCTGAGGATGATCGACATCACTTCGGGCGAAGTGAAGTTCGAGGGCGAGGACATCTCGGCGTACGACCGGTCCCGCATGCGCCCGATCCGGCGGCGCATGCAGATGGTCTACCAGGACCCGTTCGGCTCGCTGAACCCGCGCATGAAGGTGTCGGAGATCGTCGGCGAGCCGCTCGAGGTGCATGGTCTCGCCTCCAATCGCGCCGCCTACGATACGCGTGTTGCCAGCCTTTTGGACATGGTGGGCCTGCTGCCCGACATGGCCGACCGCTATCCGCACGAGTTCTCCGGCGGCCAGCGCCAGAGGATCGGCATTGCCCGCGCCTTGGCGTTGGAGCCGTCGCTGATCATCTGCGATGAGCCGGTGTCGGCGCTCGACGTGTCGATCCAGGCCCAGGTCGTGAACCTGTTCCAGGAGCTGCAGGAGCGGTTGGGGCTCACCTACATCTTCATCGCCCACGACCTCGCCGTGGTGCGCCACATCAGCCATCGCATCGCCGTGATGTATCTCGGCCGCATCGTCGAGATCGCACCGCGCGGCGAGCTCTACGCCAAGCCCTTGCATCCCTATACGCAGGCCCTGCTGGCGGCGATCCCGATTCCCGATCCCGAGGTCGAGGCGACGCGGCCGCAGCAGATCATCATCGGTGAAGTGCCGTCGGCCATGCGCCCGCCGCCCGGCTGCCGGTTTCACACCCGCTGTCCCAGGGTGATGGACGTGTGCAAGAGCGTCGACCCGCCGATGCGCGACATGGGCGGTGGCCGCGCCGTCGCCTGTCATCTATACGAGGCATGATGCTACGCCGCCTTCTTCTCCTCGCCCTGCTCGCCGTACCGCTTGCGGCCTCGGCGCGCGAGCCAACCTACATCACCGCGCAGGAGCTCGACCTCGTGTCGATCCTGCCACCGCCCGTCGTCGCCGGCAGCGCGGCCGACCGCGAGCAGCTCGCGGTGGTGCTTCGGGCGCAACGCACGGCTTCGCCCGAGCGCATTGAGCAGGCCAGGCGCGACGCCGACGAATCGGTCGACACCATGTTCGCCGCCGTGCTGGGCAAGGCGCTGCCGGCGTCGGCCCTGCCGGCCACCACCCGGTTGTTTGCGCGGCTCGAGGACACGGAGGATGCCGTCGTCGCCCCGACCAAGACGGCCTTCAAGCGCGTGCGCCCCTATCTCAGCGATCCGGAGATCAAGGCGCTGGTCCGGCCATCCATCACGGGCTCCTACCCGTCGGGCCACACCACGCACATTACGGCGTCGTCCATCGTCATGGGCGACATCGTTCCGGAAAAGCGCGACGCGATCTGGGAGCGTGCGCACGACTATGCGTGGAGCCGCGTGATCGCCGGCATGCACTATCCCAACGATCTCGACGGCGGCCGCCTGACCGGCACCGCCATCGCCGTGGCGCTGCGGAACCGCCCCGAGTTCAAGGCCGACTTCGACGCAGCGAAGCGCGAGCTCAGGCAGTACCTCGGCCTCGCGCCTTAGTTACATCTTGCCTGAGACGATGCGCGCGCCGAGCGCCCAGCGATGGACCTCGGAGGGACCGTCGTAGATTCGGAACGCGCGCGTGTCGCGGAAGATGCGCTCGACCACGGTGTCGCGCGTCATGCCCATGCCGCCCAGGATCTGCATCGAGCGATCCGCGACTCGCGCGATCGCTTCGGAGCACACGACCTTGGACATCGAGCTCTCGTTCGAGGCGCGCTCGCCCTTATCGAGGAGCCAGGCGGTGTGCAGGATCGAGAGCCGCGCCTGGTGGATGTCCATGTGGTTGTCGGCCAGCATGAAGGAGACGCCCTCGTGCTCGCCCAGCGTCTTGCCGAAGGCGACGCGCGTGCGCGCATAGTCGGCGGCGATCTCCTGCGCGCGCACCGCCGAGCCCAGCCAGCGCATGCAGTGGCTGAGCCGCGCCGGCGCCAGGCGCACCTGGGCGTAGCGGAAGCCCTTGCCGACCTCGCCCAGCACGGCGTCGGCCGGCAGGCGCAGGTCCTTGATCTCGAGCACGGCATGGCCGCCGGTGAAGCTGGAATCGATCGTGTCCAGGGTGCGCTCGATCCTGATCGCAGGATCGGGCAGATCGGCCAGGAACAAGGTGGCATGGCCGTCCTGCGGGCCGCCGTCGACCTTGGCCATGATGATGACGAAGCCCGCGCCCTCGGCGCCGGTGATCAGCCATTTGCGGCCGTTGATCACCCATTCGTTGCCGTCGAGTCGCGCCGTGGCCTGCAGCATGCCGGGATCGGAGCCCGCGCCGCCCGGCTCGGTCATGGCGAAGCAGGAGCGGATCTTGCCCTCGGCCAACGGCTTCAGGAAGTGCGCGCGCTGATCGGGCCGCGCCACGACGTCCAAGAGATGGATGTTGCCCTCGTCGGGCGAGGCGCAGTGGATCGCTGTCGGCCCCAGAATGGAATAGCCCGCCGCCTCGAACACGAAGGCGCGCCCGACCTGGCTGAGGCCGACGCCGCCATACTCCTTGGGCACATGCGGCGCGAACACGCCGGCTGATCGCGCGAGATCGTTCATCTCCACGCGCAATTCGTCGGTCGGCCCATGCGGCGTCCAGCGCGGGTCCTTCTCGTACGGCACGATCCTGGTCTTGACGAAATCGGATACCCGTTGCGCAAGGTCGATCACCTCGGCCGGCGGGGCAAAGTTCAGGTCCACGATCACACACTCCCCTTTTGCGGGCGAATCTAGCAGGGGATGGCCCTGCAGAAACGCAGAGCTTGGCGAATCCTTTGCCTTGTCCCGTTCGTCTCTCCCTTGGTGAAAACCGAAAGGGGGCAGATATGAGGACGTTGGCGTTTGCGTTGATCCTGCTGTCGGCGGGCTCGGCGGCCATGGCCCAGGAGAAGAAGTACCCGCCGCTGAGCGACTACATGATGGAGCAGGGGGCGGAGATCGCCCTCGCCAGAAGCGCCGCGCCCGATAACGTCTCGGGGCCCGCCACGGTGAAGGTCCTGACCCCGCAGGGGTTCAAGGTCGCGGTCGAAGGCCAGAACGGCTTCGTTTGCCTGGTTTTGCGCGGCTGGGGTGCCCCCACCTACAGCCCGCCGCCTTTGCGCGACTATGTCTATGTCGCCGACCTGCGCGCGCCGATCTGCTTCGACCAGATCTCGTCCAGGACCATGATGCCGTACTACGAGCTGCGCCATACGCTCGGGATGCAGGGCAAGGGGCCCGACGAGATCGCCCGCGGCGTCGAGGCGGCCTACGCCAAGGGCGAGCTGCCCAACGTGACCACGGCCTCGATCGCCTACATGTTCTCGGCGGACCAGTATCTCGGACCGCACCTTGGCCATGGATTCATCTACCCGCATCTGATGCTGTTCCTGCCGTACTACGACAACGCCAGGCTGGGCGACAACGATCGGCGCAGCGGCCTGCCGTTCCTTTCGGACGACGCGGGAACGCCGTTCGCCGTGACCATCGTGCCGATGGACAAGTCGTTCGCGGTGAAAGCGAAGAAGTAGCGTTTTAGACGAAGCTCGACCGCGTCCGCAGCGACTCGCGGTCGAAGCCTGCCACCTTCTTGTAGCGATCGGAGATCGCCTGCAGCTCGGCCGGCGAGATCACGTCCTCGATGCGCTCGAAGCGCTGGCCGCCCGAGCGCTGCCAGACCTCGCGCAGGATCGTGTCGGGCGGATTGTTGCGGTTGGCCAGCACGACATTGGCGGTCGCGGGACCGCGCACCGCCTCGTATTGCTGGAGCGCCTGTTCCGTCGCACCGAGCTGCTTGATCTGTCCAGTGAGATACCGCGCATCGATGATCGACTGGCCCGCGCCGTTGGAGCCGCGCGGATACATCGGATGGGCAGCGTCGCCGAGAAGCGTGATGCGGCCGAAGGTCCAGCGCGGCAGCGGATCGCGATCGACCATGGGGTATTCCAGGATCTCCTCGGTGCTCTCGATCATGCCGCTGATGTCGAGCCAGTCGAATTTCAGCCCGGCGAAGGCCGGCATCATGTCGGAGAGCCGGCCGCGGCCGGTCCAGTCCTGGCGCACTGCTTCGGGCCGCTCGATCTCGGCCACCCAGTTGATCAGGGGCTTGCCATCGGTCTCGGGCGTGCCCGGCCGCACGGGATAGATCACCGTCTTGCCGACCGTCATCCAGCCGGTCGACACCATGGTGTCGCCGCTCAGGAACGCAGGCCAGCGCACCGCGCCGCGCCACATGTTGACGCCGGAGTATTTGGGCGGGCCCTGGTCGGGATAAAGCTGCCAGCGCAGGGCCGAATGGATGCCGTCGCAGCCGACCGCGACCTTGCCGCGCTGCGGCTCGGCCTTGTCGAAATGCAGGGTGACGCCCGCGCCGTCCTGCGCGGCGTTGAGGCATCGATGGTCGAGCCGAATGGCATCAGCGCCCAAGCGCTCGACTGCGGCGTCCAGAAGCACCTTGTGCAGATCGGCGCGATGAATCGACAGCTGCGGCCAGTCGTAGCCGGCATAGCGGCCGCGCGGCTCCTTGTAGATGAACTGGCCGTGCCGGCTGTAGAAGGCGAGCTCGCGCGTCTCGATCGCCAGCGCCGTCAGCGCGTCCTGCAGCCCAAGCTCGCAGAGCTCGCGCATGCCGTGCGGCAGGATGTTGATGCCGACGCCGAGCGGCTGGATGTCGGGCGCCGCCTCGAACACGCGGCACGAGATGCCGGCCTGGTGCAGGCTGAGCGCCAGCGTCAGCCCACCGATGCCGCCGCCGACGATCAGGACGTCGGATTCGCTGCTGGTCACTCCGGCTGAATCCCGCGCTTGGCCACGACATCGGCCCAGCGCGTCTTGTCGCGCGCCACGATCTCGCCCAGCGTCGCAGGCGTCGAGGTGGCGGGGATCAGCCCCTGTGCCTCGAACACGGCCTTGGCTTCGGACGAATTGAGAATGGCCGAGACCTCCTTGTTCAGCCGCTCGACCAGCTCAGGCGGCGTGCCTTTGGGGGCGAAGAAGCCGTACCACATGTCGACGTCGACGCCCTTCAATCCGCTCTCGGCCAGGGTCGGCACATCGGTTAGTTGCGGCAGGCGCTGCGGACTGCCGGCGGCGATCGCCTTCAGCTTGCCGGCGCGGATGTGCTGGGCCGAGACGTGCACGGGCAGGAACATGTAGCCGACCTGGCCGCCCAAAAGATCCTGCACGGCGCCCGCCGTGCCCTTGTAGGGCACATGCACCATCTCGATGCCGGCGGTGGTCTCGACCAGGGCCATCGACAGGTGATGCGGCGTGCCGACGCCGGGACTGCCGTAGGTCAGCGTCTTGGGCGAGGCCTTGGCCGCCGCGATCAGCTCGGCAAGCGTGCCGGGCTTCTGGCTGGGATGCGCCACCAGCACCAGCGAGCCCCAGGCCGTCAGGCCGATGGGCACGAAGTCGGCGACCGGATCGTAAGGCAGGTTCTTGTAGAGGCTGGCGTTCATCACCAGCGTGTTCACCGACGACATCAGCGTATGCCCGTCGGCCTTGGCGCGTGCCACCTGCTGGCTGCCGATGTTGCCCGAGGCGCCGGCGACGTTCTCGACCACCACGGGCTGGCCGAACTTCAAGCGCTCGGCCACGAAGCGGGCGATGATGTCGGGGCCGGTGCCGGGCGTGAACGGCACGACGAGCTTCACCGGCTGGTCAGGCCAGGCGAAAGCCGATGGAGCAACCATCAAGACGGCGGCAAACGGCAGGATCTGACGGCGACGCATGGGCCCATTGAAGCAGCCCGGGCGCCGCGCGTCGATATGGCGGCTACGAGGATTCGGCCGGGGCGGGCGGCACGCCGGCCACTCGCCGCAGGCCTTCGTCTGCCCTTGGATTGGACGTCATGATCTGCGGGCAACGTACGCAGGCGGCGCGTCCTTCCTGGCGATGCCAGCGGCAGGTCTTCCGGATGATGCAGGGCGGCAGGCCGTCGGTGACCTCCGGCATCATGTCGACGATGCGCCTGGCAAGGTTGCAGCGATGGTCGGCGAAGTGCACGCACTTCGCCTCTTCACAATGCGCGGAGAACCGGAAGACCTCCTCCGCTGGGACGGGCGCCGCATAGCCCAGGATCTCGGGCGTCGGCGCGACCGGCTCGCGCAGGTAGGTGAGCCGCGCCGGCCCCTCGCCCGAGAGGACGCCCAGGATCCGGGCGTCCGGCATGTCCGCCTGGGCGCTCGGGCAGCGAAGCGGCTCACGCGGAGGCTGCGCCGACACGACGGCTATCTCTCGAAGAGCGTGTCGACAGGAATGTCGGGAATGAAGCCCATGGTGATGTGGCCGTCATGGATGAGGGTCGCCGGCTTGCCGGTCTTGGCCAGCGGCAGTGTCTTGCCGAGATCGGTCGTGATCTTCTTGGCCATCGTCTTCAATTCCGCTTGCGACTTCCGCGCCAGCGGCCCGTCGCGAAGGATGAATCCCAGGATCCACGGGTAGACGGCGATGTTGACCTCGGCATTCGGGATTTTGTTCTTTTCGATCGCTTTGCTCACGGCTGCCCGAAGCTCTTTGGCGGAGATCGATTTCGCGGCCATCTCGTCCTCCTTGTCGTGAGTTGTATCTGGTCAATCAATACTCTCTTTAGGGGTATTCGGCAAAGCACAACTGATACGTGTTTTACATATTCTTTTATCGTTCTATAATTGTTCTGCACAAATCGGAGATGTATATGCAGGCAAAGGTGCGGACCGTGGCTTTCCAGGGCATCGATGTCCTGCCGGTCGACGTCCAGGTCCTGGTCGCGCCGGGCAATCTCGCCTTCGCCATGGTCGGCCTGGCCGACAAGGCGGTCGGCGAAAGCCGCGAGCGCGTGCGCGCCACCTTCCGCGCGCTTGGCCTTTCGCTGCCGCCGCAGCGCATCACCGTCAATCTATCGCCGGCCGACCTCACCAAGGAGGGCAGCCACTACGACCTGCCGATCGCGCTCGGCCTGCTGGCGGCGATGGGCGTGGTGCCGCGCGAAAGCATCGCGGGCTACGTCGTGCTGGGCGAGCTGGCGCTCGACGGCTCGCTCAGTCGCGTTCCCGGCGTGCTGCCGGCGGCGATCGCCGCCCGCGCGGCGGGGCGCGGCGTGATCTGCCCCGCGGTGTGCGGCGGCGAGGCCGCGTGGGGTGGCTTCGATGACGCAGATGCCGACCGGCCGCCGATCATCGCCGCGCCTTCTCTGCTCGCCCTGATCAATCACCTGCGCGGCCAGCAGAGACTGGCGGCGCCCGAGGCGCTGGTCGCCGACGATCGCGCGACCTACCCCGACCTCGCCGAGATCAAGGGCCAGGAGAGCGCCAAGCGCGTGCTCGAGGTGGCGGCGGCGGGCGGCCACAACCTGTTGATGATCGGCCCGCCCGGCTCGGGCAAGTCGATGCTGGCGTCGCGCCTGCCCGGCATCCTGCCGCCTCTTGAAGCGGAGGAGGCGCTGGAGGCCTCGATGGTGCGCTCGCTGGCGGGCGATCTCGGCGAAGGCAAGCTCAGCCGCCGCCGTACCTTTCGCGATCCGCATCATTCGGCGACCCTGCAGGCGCTGGTCGGCGGCGGCCATCGCGCGCGGCCCGGCGAAGTCTCGCTCGCTCATCACGGCGTGCTGTTCCTCGACGAGTTGCCCGAGTTCAACCGCGCCACGCTGGAGGCGCTGCGCCAACCGCTGGAATCGGGCCGTGTCACCGTGGCGCGTGCCAACGCCCACGTCACCTATCCGGCACGCTTCCAGCTCGTGGCGGCGATGAACCCCTGCCGCTGTGGCCATCTGATGGAGCCGACGCGCGCGTGCGGCCGCGCCCCGCGCTGCGGGCTCGACTACCAGGGCAAGCTCTCGGGCCCGCTGCTGGATCGCATCGACCTCTGCATCGACGTGCCACCGGTCGCGGCCGCCGACCTCGCCCTGCCGCCACCGTCGGAGACATCGGCCGATGTCGCCGCGCGCGTCGCGGCGGCGCGCGCCGTCCAGCGCGAGCGACTGGAGGAGTTCGACCGCAAAGGCAAGCTTCCGGCCGTCGAGGCCGACGAGACGGCGGGCCTTCTCGCCGACCGCGTCCGCAACTGGTCCAAGCCGCGCTGCAACGCCGACACCGACGGCGCCGTGCTGGCCGCCGTCGCCGAGCCCGACGCCGAAGGCCGCGCGCTTCTCACCCGCGCCGCCGAGCGGCTCGGCCTGTCGGCGCGGGCTTGGCATCGCACCCTGCGCGTGGCCCGCACGCTGGCTGATCTCGACGGCTCCGACGCGGTGCGGCGCCTGCATATCGCGGAGGCCCTGAGCTATCGCCGCCCCCAGCCACGCGCGGCGCTGGCAGCGTAGGCCAATGATCCTAAGCTTCAGGAAACACTTGCGACGACCACGATGACTTTCGACAAATTGGCTTATGTTGACCGGCTCACGGCGGCGGGCTTCAACGAGCCTCGGGCGCGCGCCTTGGCCGACGGGCTCGATCAGGCGTTGCGAGAGGAAGTGGCCACCCAGAGCGATATCGGCCCCCTGAAGAGCGATATCGCGTCGATCAAGGGCGACCTTCTGGTTTTCAAGAGCGAGTTGCTGGCCGCGATGAAGGCCAACAAGATCGACTTGCTGAAATGGATCACCATGCTGATCGTCGGCCAGACCGCTCTCTTTGCGGCGCTTGAGCTTCTTCGCTGGTAGACTGGCTCCATCGCACCCTGCGCGTGGCGCGGACGCTTGCCGATCCCGACGCGGAACGACGACTGCACATCGCCCAGGCGCTCAGCCATCGCCGTTCCCAGCCACGCGCAGTGCTGGCGGCGTGAGCGTCGGCCGCAACTGAGGCCATTGCCCTGGAGTCTTTCAACTTCCCGCTGTACTAGGGGAGGTCAGGCGACGGCTTCTCGAGCTGTCCATCATTCGATGGGGAAAGATTCTGTTTTCTTCTGATTCCGGACATCATCGCCTTCCTGGTGATCAAGTCGGTCGGGCCGAAACCTCAGTCGAGCGACGCAGTGGCTCGCAGAACTTGAGCGGGTGAAACAATGAGCTTGAATTTTACCCCGCATCAAGTCGATCAGGCGCGTAAGTTTGTGAATTACACGTTCAGGACGATGGCCCGGCTATGCGCGACTTACGGCTGGAACGACTCTTGTGGCCAGAGCGTGGAGCGGTTGCAAGCCGACCTGACACCTGCGTCGCTTGGATATCGCCGAGGAATGGTTGTCGGGCGACAGTTGTTCTTCTTCTCGCATGCCTATCGCCTGACAGCGGAGCCTCTCTATCGGAACTGCGCCACTCGCTTGTTCGAGGACTTAACAACCAATTTCTGGGATGAGGATAACGGGGGCTGGTACTTCAGCCTGGCCGTTGACAACAGTCCTTCCGATACGACCAAGGATCTGTATGGCCACGCCTTCATCATGTTTGGTTTGGCGCACTACCTTGCGATCTTTGGTGACGACAAGGCCCTGCCATGGATTGGCCGAACGAACGAGATCGTTTCAAATCGCTTTGCCCTGCCGGGCGGCTGGTTCGCGCCGGCAACAACGCGAGACTGGACCCTTCTCGGCAGGAATCTCGAGCAAAATCCGCACATGCACTTACTGGAGGCCTATCTCTCCATATACAAGACCACGAAGGACGATGCGTTCCTGAGTTGCGCCACACGGATGATGTCCATCTATACGGAAATGCTCAGAACATCCGATCGCAGCAAGGTTCTCGAACATCTCGACGAAAAGGCCAAAGCATCCGGCGAAAAGGGAAAGCTCATCGAACCCGGCCATCTTTACGAGTGGTATTGGCTGGTCAGCGAGTACGCCGACATAGCGGAGTTGCCTGCCTTCAAGTCAGCCTGCGCTCCGATCATGGAATGGGCCGATCGCCGGTGCCTGGATGTCGACGCGGGCGGCATCTTCGATATGGTCGACACATCCGGCAATATCGTCAGCTCTCGAAAGCGCATTTGGCCGGTGACGGAACAGATAAAGGCGCTCACGACGCTGGTTCGAGACACGCCGACCGAACGCGCACGCGAAGCGCTGGTTGGAGCGATAACGTTCATCCTTGAAAAGTACTGCGGCTCCAACGGCTCCTGGCATGAATATCTGAACAAGAATCTCGAGCCGGATTGCGACTTCATGCCCCTCAGCACGCCTTATCACGTCGGCATGGCCGCGCTCGAAGTAGAGCGACTGTTCGGCGGGCCGGGTGGCTTTGGGATGAGGAACACCAAGTCGCCCGATTTTCCGTAATTCGTCAGCGGCAAGCCGAAACGCCCTGCGACGTTGTTATCCGCGAAATCCACAGAATCGTAACTTGGGTTCTGCGTCGGCCTCGGCATAAGACTTCACAGGGACTGCGACCGCGGTCCCGGTCTCATTTCACAGGTCCTCCATGACGACTGTTGCCCAAGCCGACAACGGCCGCGATCCGCGCGGCCTGCGCCCGATCCCGCGGTTCATCTTCGCCTCGCGCTGGCTGCAGCTGCCGCTCTACCTCGGCCTGATCGTCGCCCAGATGGTCTATGTCTACCTGTTCCTCAAGGAACTGATCCATCTCGTCATGGAAAGCCCCGGCGTCACCGAGCAGCAGGCCATGCTGATCGTGCTGGGCCTGATCGACGTGGTGATGATCTCCAACCTGCTGATCATGGTGATCGTCGGCGGCTACGAGACCTTCGTGTCGCGCATGGAGCTCAACAAGCACCCCGACCAGCCGGAATGGCTGAGCCACGTCAATGCCAGCGTGCTCAAGATCAAGCTCGCCATGGCCATCATCGGCATCTCGTCGATCCATCTGCTGCGGACCTTCATCGAGGCCGGCCAGCTCGGCAGGCCCAACGCGGCCCTCACCGAGGCGGGCATCATGTGGCAGTCGATCATCCACGGCCTGTTCATCCTGTCGGCCATCGGCATCGCCATCGTCGACTGGATCTCGCAGCAGACCGGTGCGGCGCCCAAGGGCGGGCATCACTGAGCCCCTACCTTTCATGCTCCTCTCCCCCGCTAGGGGGAGAGGCTAGGTGAGGGGGCTGCGAAGGCTGTCAGTAACCCCCTCACCCAACCTCTCCCCCTAGCTGGGGAGAGGAGCATGAAGGGCGTGTCGACGCTCTCGACTAAGGCCGATGCAGCCGCACAGGCTCGCGCGTCACCGTGCGGCGGCCGCGCTTGTAGGCCATCAGCACCGGCGCCACCGTGCGCAGCGCTGTCACCGGATCGGGCGCGTCGAGGACGACGAGGTCGGCCGGTGCGCCGACGGCGATGCCGTAGTCCTTCAGGCCCATCAGGCGCGCGGCGGATGAGGTCGTCATGTCCCAGGCGGCGCGCACCTCGGCGTCGGTGCCACGCTGGGTGACGATCGCCTGCATATTGACCTGCCGCAGCAACTGGCCGTCGCCGAAGGGTGTGAAGGGATTGAGGATGTTGTTGGAGGCAACGGAGCAAAGCACGCCCTGCTCGGTGAGCCGGTTGGCGTCGACGACGTTACGAGGCACGTTGTGGTCGGTGTGCCGACCGCCGAGATAGAGGTCGGTCGCCGTCAGCACCGTGAGCGCGACGCCGGCGTCGGCCATGCGCTTGGCCACCTTGTCCATGTTGGGCTGGGGCATCGATGCCAGCTTCGACACGTGCCCGATGGCGACCCGGCCGCCCCAGCCGTATTTTTCTGTGAGCTCGCACACCAGCAGCGTGTCGAGCTCTTCGGCCGAAGCGCCGCTGTCCAGATGCATATCGATATCGACGTCGAACTCGCGCGCCATCTCGAAGACACGGCGGATCTGCGCCGGACGGTCGGTGTCGTAGTTCGGCGCCGCACCCACGACGGTCGCGCCGTTCTTGAGGGCGGCCACCATGAGCTCGTCGGTGCCGGGGTTGTTGGTCAATCCCTCCTGCGGCATGACGCAGATCTCGAGGTCGATCGCCCACTTGTAGCGGTCGATCAGGGCCTTCACGCCTTCCAGGCCGCGCAATCCGACCTTGGGATCGACCTCGACATGGGTGCGCATGCGCGTGGCGCCGTGCGAGATGCACTTCTCGAGCGTCCCGCCCGCCCGTTCGGTGACGTCCTCGACGGTAAAGGTGTGCTTGACGGCAGACGTCCGCTCCATCGCCAGGTGCGGAAAGCGCTTCTTCTCGTGCTCGCAACGGCCGAGGATGCAGGACTTGTCGAGATGGATGTGCGTCTCGACGAAGCCCGAGCAGACCAGCCGATTGCCGGCTTGCGCCTGCTCCCTGGCGGTGCCGGAAAGCCCGGAGCCGATGGCGGCGATGCGGCCGTCCTTCACACCGATGTCGACCGCCGGCTGGTCCGGCTTGCTGTCGGGAAGGCGCGCGTCGCGTAGCACAAGGTCGAAATCCATCACCGGCTCTCTTTGCTGTTGGCTGATGCCCGGCATGCATGTTGCAGTATGCATCCTGGCTTTCATAGTCTGGAGGATCGGCCATGCTTTCCCGCCGGCGCTTCGCCGTTCTCTCCGCGCTCGCGGCGCCTGCCATCGCTTCCGCGCAGACGCCGTGGCCATCGAAACCGATCCGTTGGATCGTCAACTTTCCGCCGGCGGGCGCTGCCGACATTCTCTCTCGCACACTGGCCGAGTATTTCGGCACTCGGCTCGGCCAACCGATCATCGTCGAAAACAAGCCCGGCGCCGGCGGCCTGCTGGGCGCCGACATGGTCGCCAAGGCAAAGGGCGATGCGCATGTCGTCATGATGTCGAGCGCTGCGTCACACGGCATCGGACCCGTCCTCTACAAGGACGTGCCCTACGATCCGCTGGCCGACTTCACCCATATCCATCTGGTCGGCACCTTTCCCAGCGTGCTCGCCGTCAACGGCGGCTCGGGCGTCTCTACCGTCCAGCAGCTCGTCGCGTTGGCCAAGAGCAGGCCCGGCGAGATCACCTACGGCTCGGGCGGCAATGGCACGATGAACCATCTCGTCGGCCAGCTGCTGGCGCGCTCGGCCGACATGCCGTTCACCCACATTCCCTATCGCGGCTCGGCACCGGCGATGAACGACCTCATGGGCGGCCAGATCGTGGCGCTGATGGAAAGCCTGCCGACGGCCATCGGTTACTTCAACTCGGGCCGCATGCGTCCGCTCGCCGTCAGCGAAGACGAGCGCTCGCCGTCCTTGCCCGACATTCCGACCTTCCGTGAAGCGGGCTACCCGGATGTCGTCGCCACCAACTGGTTCGGCTTCTCGGCGGCGGCCGGCATTCCGTCAGCGATCGCCAAGCGCTGGGAAACCGAGATCGCGACGGCATTGCAGAGCGCCCAGGTGAAGGAGGCGTTCGCCAAGATCGGCGTCCGTCCCGGCACGCTCGGCGCGGTGGGCTACACCGATCTCATCAAGAGCGAGCTCGTCCGCTGGAAGGGCGTCATCCAGGCCGCCAACATCCGCGCGGACTGATCATCGCGCAGCGACGACGTCGAAGGCGGCCTTCGTCGCCTCGAGGGCAAAGTCGATGTCGGCCTCGGTGTGCGCCGTCGACAGGAACATGTTGTGCCGGGGATGCAGGTAGACGCCGCGCTTCAGTGCCTCGCGCGTGAACAGGTCGCCCTTGGCGAAGTCGGCATCGTCGTCGAACAACAGCGTCGGCATCTGCGGCGGCCCGCTCTGGCGCACGCCGATACCGACGGCGGCGGCCTGCGCTGCGATGCCGTCGCGCAGCCGCTGGCCCATCGCGCGCATGCGCGCCGGGCCATCGTTGCGTTCAAGCTCGTCGAGAGTCGCTACAGCCGCGGCCATGGATACGGCGCTGCACCAGAACGATCCGGTCACGAAGATCTTCGAGGCAGCGTCGCGATAGCGATCGTTGCCGGTCACCGCCGCCAGCGCGTGGCCGTTGGCGATCGCCTTGCTCCAGGCGCTGAGATCGGGTTGGACGCCGACGAGGTCCCAGCTGCCGCGCAAGGTCATGCGGAAGCCGGCCCGGACGTCGTCGACGATGAGGGCGGCATTGGTCGCGTCGCACAGTTCGCGGACCCGGCGGGTGAACAGCGGATCGGGAAGCTCCTGATCGAAGCCGTAATCGTGCCGGAAGGCCGACACCAGGATGCCGGCGAGGTCGTCACCGGCGCGCTGGACGGCCGTCTCGAGGCTGGCGACATCGTTGTACGTGAAGGTCAGCAGGTGGGTGCGGTCCTCGGCGGTGACGCCGAGCGGGTTGGGCGTGCACCACGGAATGGCGCCGTGATAGGCGCCCTGCGCGACCAGGATCTTGCGTCGCCCGCTCGCCGCCCGCGCCAGGGTCACGCAGGTCGTGGTGGCGTCGGTTCCGTTCTTGGAGAACATCGCCCAGTCGGCGTGGGGAAGCAGCCGTACCAGGCGCTCGGCCAGCTCGACCAGGCGTTCCGACGGGCCGTTGAGGCAGTCGCCGGCCGCCATCTGGCGCTGCACCGCCTCGGTGACCGCGGGATGGTGGTGGCCGAGCACGATCGGGCCCCAGCTGCACATGAAGTCGACGTAGCGCCGGCCGTTGACGTCCCACAGGTGGCAGCCGTCGCCCCGTTCGAAGAACTGCGGATAGCCTTCGGGCAGCCGGTTGGCGTTCAGATGGCCGAACATGCCACCGGGAATGACTCGCGCGGCCCGCGCCCGCAGCTTCTGGTCTGGCGTCTCTGCCTGCACCGCTCCACTCCACAATCGACAAAAGGAATGACGGTGCAGGGATATACGCTCAACGGTCTTCGCTGGCGAGCTTTACGCCCAGACTGATCAGGGTCACGCCGGTGATGCCGTCGAGCGTGCGGCGAACGCGCGGCCGGCGCAATGCATCGCGCATGCGCGCGGTTGCGAGCGCGTAGCCCGTCAGCCACACGAGCGTCATGGCGCTGAACAGCAGGCCCAGTGCCGCGAGGCTGACGAAGTCCGTCGCGCCCGCGGGGGCGAACTGCGGCAGCATCGACGAAAAGAAGGCCGCGATCTTGGGATTGCTGAGGTCGCTCACCACACCCTGCACGTAGGCCTGCCGTGGCCGCAATCCGCGCGCCGGCGACTGCGCGATCGCCTGCTGGAGTGCGCCGGGGCCGAAGGCGGCGCGCAGCGACTGCACGCCCAGCCACACGAGATAGGCCGCGCCGACATATTTGACGGCAAGGAACAGCGGCTCGGAGGCGATCAGCAGGGCAACCAGCCCGGCCGAGGTGGCCAACGCCCAGATGGCGAGACCGGTAGAGACGCCGAGCGCCGTTGCGAGGCCAGCCGAACGGCCGCCCAGCAGCGCGTTGCGGATGGTCATGGCGGTATCGGGTCCTGGCGTGCAGATCACCAGCGCCGCAATGCCCACGAACGCGATCAGTGGTCCGGTCAGGTACTCCATTGTCTGCTCCGCTCGTTGTTACCGGAGCGCGGACCTCCAGGTCCGCCTCATAATTCTTCCGGACCGCGCGCATCCTGCGCGCTCATGAAGCATGAGCGAGCTGGAAGCTCGCGGTCCGGAAGAATTATGAGCATGACGCTCCGCTTAAAAAGCTTCAACCGCCCTTGCGGTTCTCCATGATGGCAATCGTCTGCACGATGGCGCCTGGATCGACGGCGGATCGTCCCTTGAACGGCTGGTCCATGACGAACACGAAGCCGATGAAGGTGCCCAGCACGGCCATCTGGCAGCCCAGGATGATGGAGCGGAAGCGTGTCCGCTCGATGTTGCTGCTGACGAACAGCAGGATCAGGAAGGCAAAGCCGATGACTTCCCAGAAGATCGCCGACAGCGACACGCCCACGGCGTTCAGCCGCGAATCGCGCGTCTCGGCCACCATGTCGAACGAACGCAGGATCTCGGCATAGATGGTGACCTGCCGTCCCTGCGACGGCTCGAGGGCCAGGATGCCGCGCGAGACGCGGCTGAAGGCCTCCTGTGTCTTGTCGCTGCCGTCGCCGCCCGCCAGCAGAGGCCACTCGTCGCCGACGATCGACTGCGCATAGGCGATGAGAGGAGGGCGGACCTGGTCCGCCGTTTCGTGACCGTAGCGCACCAGCAGGCGATCGAGGCGGTTGATGTTGGAGGCCTCCGTCGAGACCAGCGTGTCGACCTTGCGGAAGTTGGCTTCGGCCTCGACCAGGGTGAAGGCGATCACGAAGCTCGTGGCCGTGAACAAGGTGGTCTGCAGCCGGAGCACGAAGTCGGTGTTCTCGGCACTGGGACTCAGCCAGGGGATACGATGGGTCAGCCGCGGCAGGACCGTGATCACTCCGGCCATGAAGGCAGCGCAGGCCATCAGCAGAAGCCAGTCGGGGAGGGAGTAGAGCCAGTCGATCACGGGTCGATCAGCACACCGGGATTCATCAGGCCCTTGGGATCGAGCTCGCGCTTGGCGCCGCGCAAGGCCTTGGCGAACAGCTCGGGCCGCTGCCTGTCGTAGAACGGCCGATGGAAGCGGCCGACCGCGTGATGATGCGTGGTCGTGCCGCCATGCTCGACGGTGGCCGCGGTGCAGGTCGACAGCACCTCCATGAACTGATCGAGCGCCACGCGCTTGTCCAGGATGCCGCCGAAGGTGAAGTAGAGGCAGGGCCCGTCGGGATAGACGTGGGTGAAGCGGCAGGTGACGGTGCCGTCGCGGCCGGTCACCCGCTTGATCGTGTCCTGGGTGATCTTCGTGATCTTCCGATGGAAGTCGGGCACGCGTTCCCAGGTCATCGCCGTCTCGAAGGTCGAGGACAGGATGCCGCGCGCCACCGCATGCTCGCCGTAGTGCGGCGCGCGGATGAACTTGTTGCGCCAGGCGCCGGCGGCGCCCGAGCGATGGGCGTTCTCGTCGTCGGCACCGGCGTCGGGCACGCCGCCGTGGCCGGTGCAGATCTCCAGCGCCAGCTTCATCCAGGCATCGAGCGGATGGTCGGCAGACTCGAAAGCCAGCACCAGCACGGCCTCCTCGCTGCTCCATGGGATGTTGGGCAACGCCTCGCGCGCTTCCAGCAGGCGGCAGTTGGCCGGATAGAGCCCCGCCTGGGTGATCTCGCGCACCGCGTCGGCGCCGTCGAAGAAGGTCTTGAACCGCACCGAGGCCGAAGCGCGGAAGGTCGGCTTCTTGCGCAGCCGCACCCAGGCTTCGGTGATGATGCCTAAAATGCCCTCGGAGCCCAGGAACAGGCGGTCGGGGCTGGGGCCGGCGCCGGAGCCCGGCAGGCGGCGCGTCTCCAGCGTTCCGGCCGGAGTCACCACGCGGGTGCTTTCGACGAAGTCGTCGATGTGGGTGTAGAGCGTGGCGTAATGGCCGCCCGAGCGCGTGGCGATCCAGCCGCCCAGGGTCGAACAGCGATAGGCCTGCATGTAGTGGCGCATGGTGAAGGGGCTGTCGCGCAGCTGGTCCTCGATGGCGGGCCCGTAGATGCCGCCCTGGATGCGCGCGGCGTGGCTCACCGCATCGACCTCCAGCACCTTGTCCATGTGGCGCGTCGAGATCGTCACCACCTTGTCGAAGGCAGCGGCGGGTTCGATGCCCTTCACGACCGACGAGCCGCCGCCGTAAGGGATCGCCTTGGCACCAATCTTGTCGCACCAGTCGAGCAGGCGCACGACGTCCTGCTCGTTCTCGGGGAAGGCCACGGCGTCAGGCGGGTTGGGAACCGAGCGCATGAACATGCGAAGCGTGTCGAAGCCCGCCTTGCCGTAGCTGTGCTCCAGCCGTGTCAGGTGATCGGTGCGCACGATGTCCTTCAGCGCGTCGGGCACGACCACGCGCGGGGCGCGCAAAGTGATCTCTTCCGGCCTGGGTGGCGGCGTGACGTCGAAGCCGTTGAGGCCGTAGCGCTCGGCGATCTCGGCCTCCCAGGGCTTGATCTCTTCCGGCGTCAGGTCCTCGTCGGCATAGCCCCAGGCATAGAACTTCTTCTGCCGCCGCATGTTTCCTCCGATTTGTTGTTGGTTCAGGCCGCGAAGGCCACGGGCCTCGTCGTGCCCTTGATCTGGGTGCGGTGCATGATGCGCCGCGCCGTGCCGTCGAACGGATCGCGCCGATGCATGGTCGAGCGGTTGTCCCACATCACCAGGTCGCCGAGCTTCCAGACATGCTGGTAGATGAAGCGGGCCTCGGTGGCATGCGCCCACAGCGCCTCCAGCAAGGCGTCGGAGTCCTCGCGCGAATAGCCCTCGATATACGAATTGCGCCGCCGCCCGAGATAGAGCGTGGCGCGGCCGTTACCGGGATGGCGCAAAATCGCCGGATGCCAGGCGCCGGGTGCCGCCATGGGATCGTCGGTCGGCGTCACGCCCTTGCGCAGGTAGCCGCCCGAATTGTAGGTGCCGTCGTGCTTGACGCGCCGGCCCTCGATCCGCTTCGCCAGGTCGGCTGGCAGCGCCGCGCAGGCCGCCTGCATGCCGCAGAACCAGGTGTTGCCGCCGTTTTCCGGGATCTCCAGCGAATAGAGCATGGAGGCGTCGGGCGGCGTGTCGAGATAGCTCATGTCGGTGTGCCACACCGCCTCGCCGGCGCCGAGCGCGCCGATCGGATCGCCCTGGGCGTCGAGCACGTTGGAGACGACGTACACGTCGGGATAGCCGGGCGGGCTGATGCGGCCGCGCTCCTGGTTGGGCGGCGGATCGAGCTCACCGAAGCGGCGGCTGAAAGCCAGAAGGTCGTCGTCGCTGAGCTGCTGGCCGCGCAGCAGGATCATGGAATGCTGGGTCCAGGCCCGCTCGATCATCGCGAAGTCCTGATCACTCAGGCGCCGCAGATCGACGCCGGAGATCTCCGCGCCCACCGCCTCGCACACCGGACGCACCGTCACGGCCATGTCGCTTCTCCTTTCGGGCGATGATCGACCCGCCGCAGCGCCCGATCAAGCACCCCCTCACGCGCCGAGCAGCTGCTTCATCCAGCTCGTGAGCTTGGCCGCGACGGCCGGTGCGATCGGGCCGCCGAAGCCGGTGTCGGTCGGCCATTGCACCAGCTTGAGATTGTGGCTGGCGGCGGGAACGACCATCGCTTCGCCGGGCGCATCGCGCTTTCCCAGCGAGTCGATCAGAGGCTGGATGTCTTCCATCGGCACGACCTGGCGGTCGGCCGCACCCTGCAGCAGCAGGCAGGGCAGGCGCGAGGCGGCGAGCGCCTGCGCCGGGTCGAAGGCCAGCAGGCGCTGCAGGAACGGTCCGGCATAGGGCGGGAACAACGCTTCCAGCTCCCGCGGCAGGTCCGACGGGACATGCCCCGTGGCCGCGATGGCCTTGATCGCGCGATCGACCGGCGCCAGCAGATTGGGTGCGCCGCGCTCGATCTGCGCGCGCAGGATATCGGCGAGCTTCCTGCCGGGCGTGGCGAGAAGCACCATGCCATGCGGCGGGTTCCTGGTGATGGCCGGCGCCGCCGCCAGCACCAGGAGACCGCCTTCGCTGTGCCCCAGCAGGGCGGTGGCGTAGGACTTGATCTCGTCGTGCCTCACCAGCTCGGCCTGGGCGGCGACGACATCGCCGACGAAATTGTCCCAGGAGAAGAAGCGCTCCAGCTCGGCCAGCGAGCCATGCGGCTTCTGCGTCGAGGCGCCGATGCCGCGCTTGTCGTAGCGCAGGCTGGCGATACCCGCTTCGGCCAGAAGTTCGGCGACCTGCTTCAAAAGATCGATGCGCTCGGGCACCAGCGTGTTGTTGCCGTTGCGGTCGGTCGGGCCGCTGCCCGAGACCAGCACGACGCCCGGCACCTTCTCGAGCTCGCTCCAGATCGGCAACAGCAGGGTGCCGACAAGCTCGGCGCCTTCGCTGCCGGTGAAGCGCACGGCGCGCTGCTTGGTGCCCTTGGCATAGAAGCGCGGCCGCGCCGGCTGCGCCCCAACCCCCACAGGCGCTGCAAGCGGCGCGAGGGCCGCCAACGCCAGCAGCGCCCGGCGGGCGATCATTCGTGGACGCGGCCGAAGCGTGGTCGCTGATTCCGGCCGCTCACGATATGGACGTGGAAATGGAATACGATCTGGCCGCCATTGGCGCCGTTGTTGGCGACCAGGCGATAGCCGTCCTGCTCCAACCCGAGCTGGCGCGCCACCGTGCCGACGGCGCGCCAGAAGCCGGCCAGAGTCTCGGTCGGCGCATTCGCGCTGAAATCCATGTTCGAGACGTACTCGCCCTTGGGGATCACCAGCACATGGACCGGCGCCTGCGGGTTGATGTCGTGGAAGGCGAGCGCGTGATCGTCCTCGTAGACCTTCTTGCAGGGCAGTTCGCCGCGCAGGATGCGCGCGAAGATGTTGTTGCGGTCGTAGTCGGCCATGCCCCCGGTTTAGCGCGGGGTCGCTGTTTCGTCACTTCTGGCTGCGTGACGCCTTTTCGGCGATGCCCGATAGGCCCTCGCGGCGGGCCAGCTCGCTCCATACCGCCTTGGGCTTCACGCCGATCGCCGCCCACAGGGTGAGCAGGTGATAGAGCATGTCGGCGCTCTCGCCGACCAGCTTGCCCTTGTCGCCGCGGATGCCTTCGATCAACGCCTCGACCGCTTCCTCGCCCAGCTTCTTGGCGATCTGCTGGCGGCCGCGGCTGAACAGGCGGGCGGTGTAGGACGTGTCGGGGTCGGCGCCCTTGCGGCTGTCGATCACGAGATAGAGGCGGTCGAGCACGTGCTCGTCGACGCCATCGCCAGCGCTGCTGCCGCGCTTCTTCTTGTGCGCTTTCTTTGCTTTCTTGTTCTTGGCCATCCGGGGATTTACTCCACGCCCGAGGAGGGGACGGGCGATTGCATGCGTCTCTTACAGGGACGCTGCGGCAATTCTACGCCAAAATCACGCGGCGCGCGAGATTTGTCGGATCGGTACGCCGGCCTCGGCTAGCCGTTCCTTCGCTTGGGCGATGGTGAACTCGCCGAAGTGGAAGATCGAGGCGGCCAGCACCGCCGAGGCACCGCCCTTCACCACGCCATCGACCAGGTGATCGAGCGTGCCGACGCCGCCCGAGGCAACGACCGGCACCGGCACGGCGTCCGACACCGCACGGGTGAGATCGAGGTCGAAGCCCGACTTGGTGCCGTCGCGGTCCATCGAGGTCAGCAGGATCTCGCCCGCGCCCGAGTCGGTCATGCGCCTGGCCCAGCCGACGGCGTCCAGGCCGGTCGCCTTGCGGCCGCCATGGGTGAAGACCTCCCAGCGGCCGGGCGCGATCTGGCGGGCGTCGATCGCCACTACGATGCACTGGTCGCCGTATTTCTCGGCCGCCTCGCGCACGAACTCCGGCCGTGCCACGGCGGCGGAGTTGATCGAGACCTTGTCGGCGCCGGCCAGCAGCAGGCGGCGGATGTCCTCGACCTGGCGCACGCCGCCGCCCACGGTCAGGGGCATGAAGCACTGCTCGGCCGTGCGCGCCACGACGTCGAGGATGGTGTCGCGGTTCTCGTGGCTCGCCGTGATGTCGAGGAAGGTGAGCTCGTCGGCGCCGGCGGCGTCGTAGACGCGCGCCTGCTCAACCGGATCGCCGGCATCGCGCAGCCCGACGAACTGCACGCCTTTGACGACGCGGCCGTCTTTGACGTCGAGGCAGGGGATGATGCGGACCTTCAGCATGGCGGGGCCGGACCTTATGCGCCAACCGGCGGTTTGTCGACGCGAGGCCGGGTCGTAATGGTACGCTGCGCGCCATGACGCAGGACGCCGCCATCCCCCTGATCGATGTCGCGCCGCTGCTTGGCGGCGGGCCGGAGGGCGAGGCGGATGTCGCCCGCAAGCTCGGCCGGGCCTGCCGCGACATCGGCTTCTTCTACATCGAGGGCCACGGCATCCCGGCCGGAACGATTGCCGACGTGTTCGCGCAGGCGCAGCGTTTCTTCGCGGCGCCGGCGGCGATCAAGGATCCGGTGCGCTACACCGGCGCCTCGGGCAATCGCGGCCATGTGCCGATCGAGGGCGAGAAGCTGCAGCCGGGAACGCTCCCCGACCTGAAGGAGTGTTTCAACATCGGGCTCGAGCTGGCCAGCGACGATCCCGACCTTTTGGGCGGCCAGCCGTTCCGGCACGCCAATCCCTGGCCGGACCAGCCCGGCTTCCGTGCAACCATGCTCGACTATTTCGGGCATGCCCATCGGCTGGGCCTGGCGCTGCATCGCGCTCTGGCGCGTGATCTCGGCATCGAGCGCACCTTCTTCGACGACAAGCTCAGCAAGCCGATGGCGATCCTGCGGCTGCTGCACTATCCCGCCGCGCCGGTGGCGCCGCGGCCCGGCCAGCTCGGCGCGGGCGAGCACACCGACTATGGCAATCTGACCCTGCTCGCGACCGATGGCGTCGAGGGGCTGATGGTGCGCAATCGCGCCGGCCAATGGATCAGCGCACCGACCGTGCCCGGCGCGCTGATCTGCAACATCGGCGACTGCCTGATGCGCTGGACCAACGACGTCTATGTCTCGACGCCGCATCGCGTCGTCAGCCCCAACCGCGATCGTTATTCAGTGGTGTTCTTCCTCGATCCCAATCCCGAGGCCCTCGTCGCCTGCCTGCCGACCTGCCTCAAGGACGGCGCCGCGAAGTATCCGCCGGTAGTTGCTGCCGACTATCTGCTGTCGCGGCTCGAGCCGACGTACAAGCATACGTCATGACGAAGGGTGTGTGACCTACTCGCCCTTCAGCACGCGAATCGCGTCGGGCACCGTCACGCGGCCATCGTAGAGCGCGCGGCCGACGATGGCGCCGATGATGCCGAACTCCTCGGCCGGCCTGAGCTCGCGCAGGTCGTCGAGCGAGCTCACGCCGCCCGAGGCGATGACCGGCGTGGTGAGATGCTGGGCGAGCGTCACCGTGGCATCGACATTGACGCCGCCCATGGCGCCGTCGCGGTCGATGTCGGTGTAGATGACGGCGGCCACCCCGGCATCCTCGAAGCGCAAGGCGAGGTCGAGGGCGCGCACCGTGCTCTGCTTGGTCCAGCCGTCGACCGCGACGATGCCGTCGCGCGCATCGATGCCGACGGCGATCTGGTTGGGCCACTGCTTGCAGGCGGCCTTCACCAGGCCGGGTTCCTTGACGGCAATGGTGCCCAGGATGACGCGCTGAACGCCGGCCTCGATCCACTGCGCGATGCTCTCGATGGTGCGAATGCCGCCGCCGAGCTGGGCCGGCACCTTCACTTCCTTCAGGATGCTCTCGACGGCGGCGCGATTGACCGGATGGCCCTCGACCGCGCCGTTGAGATCGACCAGGTGCAGCCACTCGCAGCCGGCATTGGCGAACGCCTTGGCCTGGGCCGCCGGGCTGTCGTTGAACACCGTGGCCTTGGCCATGTCGCCGCGCAGGAGTCGCACGCACTTGCCGTCTTTGAGGTCGATGGCGGGGAAGAGAAGCATGGCGGCGGGGTTTAGCGCGACGGGCGGATCGGCGCTACTCCCTCCGGCCGGAGCCGGCCGTCACTCCGGCTTGATGCCCGCGGCCTGGATGATCTTCGCCCATTTCGCGGTCTCGACCTTCATGAAGTCCGCGAGTTCCCCCGACGTCGACGCAGTCACGGTGATTCCCAGCTGCTCGAACTTTTCGAGCACTTCCGGGCTGCGGCTCGCCTTTGCGACTTCGGCCTGCAGCTTGTCCACGATGGGCCGGGGCATTCCGGCCGGCCCCAGCAAGGCATTGTAGATGCTGTACTCGTAGCCGGGCAGCCCTGCCTCCGCGATAGTCGGCACGTCCGGCATCAGCGTCGAGCGCGTCGTGCCGCTTTGGCCCAGCGCACGCAGCGTCCCGGCCCGCACGTGGCGCAGCGACGTCGACATTGCGTCCATGATGACTTTCGTCTGGCCACTCAGCGTGTCCGAAAGCGCGGGGCCGGCGCCTTTGTAATGGACCTCGGTGAAGGACGTGCCGGACATGCTCATGAAGAGCTCGAGGGCAAGATGGCCGCCGGCGCCGATTCCTGGCGTTGCAGCGTCGATCTTGCCGGGCTGCGCCTTGGCCAGCGCGATCAGGTCCTTCACGGAATGCACGGGCAGCGACGGATGAACGCCGAACAGGTAGGTGGTGTAGGCGACATTCGAGATCGGCGTGAAATCGCGCGCGGTGTCATAGGGCAACTGGGCGAATAGTGACGGGTTGGTCGTCAGATTGCCCGACGAGATCATCAGCAGCGTGTATCCGTCGGGTGCGGCTTTCGCGACCACGTCGGAGCCGATGATGCCGCTTGCCCCCGGACGATTGTCGATGATCACCGGCTGTCCGAGATTTTCCGACAGCTTCGCTCCGAGGGAGCGGGCGATCACATCCGAATTCCCGCCTGCCGCATAGGGCACGACGATGCGGATGGGCTTTGCCGGGTAGGACTGGGCAAAGGCGTTCGACGCGCCGGCGATGGCGCACAGGACAATGAAAAGCCGCGCCAGAGATCGGCGAAGTGACAGCATGCGGACGACTCCCTGAAAGCCCTGCTCAGCTAACCTCGAAGTGTTACGTCTACATTAAGATTACATGTAATATTATTGTTGACAATCGGCGTGGTCGAGGACCTTAATCCACCCATGCCGACCAAGCCGCAGCCCGCTGAAACTGCCCTTTCCCTGCTCCGCGCGCGGTCGCTGGCCTCGGCTGCACAGGAGGAAATCGAGAAGTTGATCCTGTCCGGCGAGCTGCCGGCGGGCGACAGGATCGGCGAGGCGGAGATGGCGCTGCGGCTCGGCATCAGCCGTGGCCCGGTGCGCGAGGCTTTCCGCGGCTTGGAGGAAGTCGGGCTCGTCCGCTTCGAGAAGAACCGCGGCGTCTTCGTGCGCGAGATCGATATCGTCGAAGCCGACCAGAACTACGTGGTGCGCGGCGCCCTGGAAGCGCTCGCCGCGCGCATCCTCGCTGAGAAAGTCACGGACGAGGAGAGCCGCGAGCTCCGCGGCATCATCGACGCCATGACCGCGGCGGTCGCGCGCGAGGACCGCGCGCAATACGCCGCGCTCAACCACGACCTGCATCGCCGAATCTTCGAGATGGCCGGCAACACCAAGCTCAGCGAGATGTATGGCCGCATCACCAAGGAGCTGATGCTGTTCCGGCGCCGCAGCCTGGCGCCTGGCCCTACCCTCGACGAGCACCGCGAGATCGTCGAGCGTATCGTCGCCCACGATCCCGAAGGCGCAAGCCGGGCCATGCTCAATCACGTCGAGGTCGCGCGCCGCCGCATCCTCGCCGCCTACGCGCCCTGACGCGATGACCGACCTGACGAGACTGACCGCACGCCAGGCCGCAGGCCTGGTGCGGAAGGGGCAAGTGTCGCCGCTTGAGCTGGTCGACGCGGCCATCGCGCGTATTGCCGAAGTCGAGCCTGCGGTGAACGCGCTGCCGATCCTCTGCTTCGACCGTGCGCGCGATCAGGCCAAGAGGATGATGCGCGAAGGCGCTGCAGCGCTCGAGCGGCCGCTGGCGGGACTGCCGATCGCGGTGAAGGATCTGAGCCGGCTGCAGGGCGTGCGTACGACCTGGGGCTCGCCCATCTTCAGCGACCATGTCGCCGATCGATCCGACATCGGGGTCGAGACGCTCGAGCGCAACGGCGCCATACCGGTGGCGAAGTCGAACGTTCCTGAGCTCGGGATCGGGGCCAACACCACCAATCCGCTGTTCGGCGCCACGCGCAATCCCTGGAACACCGATCTGACGCCGGGCGGGTCGTCCGGCGGAGCGGCGGTGAGCGTGGCGACGGGCGAGGTCTGGCTGGCCGGCGGCTCCGACGGCGGCTGCAGCCTGCGCGTGCCGGCCTCCTTCTGCTCGGTGGCGACGCTGCGGCCGACCCCGGGCCGCATCGCTTCCGGCACGACCAGCCCGGTCGGGCCGCGCTACGCCCTGTGGGAGACGTTGGCGGTAGAAGGGACGATCGGCCGCACGGTCGGCGACGTGGCGCTGATGTTCCAGGCGCAGGTCGGTGCCCATCCGCTCGATCCGCGGTCGATGCCGGCGGATGGCACGTCATTTCTCGCCGCCGTCGTCGAAGCCAACCGCGACCGCGTGAAGCGCGACATGATCTGGAACATCGAGCGCGGCAAGGCGCTCACGTCCGGTGTTATTGCCGAGGCCGAGCGGCGGCGCGCCGACATCGTGCGCCGGATGGCGGCCTTCTTCGAACGCTACGATTTCTTGTTGTGTCCGGCCGCCTGCACTCCGCCCTTCGACGTGAACTGGCCGGCGCTCATGGAGCTCGAAGGCCATCGCTTCGAGCATTATTACGACTGGTACACGATCTGCTTCGTCATCTCGCTCACGGCCAACCCGGCGATGAGCGTGCCCTGCGGTTTTACGCGCGAGGGCCTGCCGGTCGGCCTGCAGATCATCGGCCCCCATCGCGGCGAGGCAGGCCTGCTGAGCACAGGCCGGCTGGTCGAAGAGATGGCCGGCATATCGAGCCGGGTTCCGATCGATCCCCGCGGCCCGGCCCGGTCCGCGCCCGTTGTCCAACCATCGACTCAGGCGGCTTCCTGATGCCCAACGAGATTCTTCTGAACGATCGCCGCTATCGCCTGCCGACGCGGCCCACCGTCGTGATCTGCGTCGATGGCTTCGACCCGAGCTACCTGGAACGGGGCATCACCGAAGGCATCCTGCCGACCTTCCGGCGGCTCCAGGCGGAAGGCTTCGTCGGCCTAGCCGATTCCGTGGTACCGACTTTCACCAACCCGAACAACGCGTCGATCGTCACCGGCGCGCCGCCCTCGGTGCACGGCATTTCCGGCAACTACTATCTCGACCGCGAGACCGGTCGCGAGGTCATGGTGACGGATGCCCACCTGCTGCGCTGCGAAACCATCCTCGGCCTGATGTCGCAGGCGGGCGTGCGCACGGCCGCCGTTACGGCCAAGGACAAGCTGCGCAAGATGCTGGGCCACAATCTCAAAGGCATCTCCTTCTCCTCGCAATTCGCCGATGAATGCAGCCTGACGGAGAACGGCATCGCTGACGCCGAGGCGCTGGTCGGCCGGCCTAAGCCCGACATGTACTCGCCGGACCTCTCAATGTTCGTGCTGGATGCCGGCATCAGGCTGATCGAGCGCGGCGATGCGGAGCTCCTCTATCTCTCGCTGTCCGACTGGATCCAGCACAGCCATGCGCCGGGCGAACGCCAATCGGACGATTTCCATCACGCCATCGACCGGCGCATGGAACGCATGATCGAGCTTGGCGCCGTTGTCGGCGTGACGGCCGACCATGGCATGAACGACAAGGCGGCGAAGGATGGCACGCCCAACATCGTCTTCCTCGAAGACGAGCTCAATCAGCGTTTCGGCGAGGGCGCGGTGCGCGTGATCTGCCCCATCGCCGATCCCTTCGTCCGTCACCATGGCGCGCTGGGCTCGTTCGTGCGCGTCTACGACAAGAAGGGCGTCGGTATCGCGCGGCTGATCGAGGCTGCCGGGCGTCGCGCTCGTCCTCGACGGGCCGCAGGCGGCAGAGCGCTTCGAGTTGCCGCCTGATCGCGAGGGCGACGCCGTGGTCATCGCCGAGAGGAACACCACCATCGGCGCCAGCCGTGCCGAGCATGACCTGTCCACCGTCGACGGCCATCGACTGCGCTCCCATGGCGGGGTCTCCGAACAACCCGTGCCGTTCGTCGTGTCGACGAAACTGACGCCCGACTATGCCGCCATCGCGGGTAGCCGGCGGCTGCGCAACTTCGACATCTTCGATTTCGTGCTGAACGGCACCGCCTAGGATGGACCCGATCCGGCGCATCGGCGTGCTGCTGCCGCCAACCAATGCGGCGTGCGAAGCGGAGTTCCCGCATTACCTGCCGGACGGCTGCGCCGTTCATTTCAACCGCCTGTCGCGTCCGGGCACGGCGATCTCGGCCGAATCCCTGCTCGGCATGATCAACTCGGTCGAACGGACGGCGCACGGCCTCGCCGAGCTCCAACCCGAAGTCATGCTCTATGCCTGCACGACCGGCACATTCCTGGCCGGTCATGCCCTGCATGCCGACATGGGCGAGCGCATCCGCCGGGCGACCGGCATTCCCGGCATCACTACGGCGACCGCTGCGCTCGAGGCCCTGTATACGCTCGGCGCCCGGCGCGTCTTCATGGTCACACCCTATCCGGCGCACATCAACGACCAGGAAGTCGAGTTCTTCGCCTATCACGGCATCACGGTGCCGCGCTGCGATTCCTTCTTTCACGACGACAGCCTGCAGAACGTCCGCCGCAGCTCGGCCGAGACGGCCGACCTCGTGCTGCGCAACAAGGGCCGGCTCGAGGGCGCGGACGCCGTCTTCATCAGCTGCACCAACCTGAAATCGATGGATCAGCTCACCCGGTTGGAAGAGGAACTGGGGCTTCCCGTCATCTCTTCCAACGCAGCGACGCTTTGGCTGGCGCTCTGCTGGATGGGCGCTCCGACGGCGCAGCTGCCGCGTGGGTGCCTGCAGGACCTGACGCCGGACTGGACGATCTGCTTCGCACCGCAGCGCGGCTGATTGCCTACTCCCGCCGCTGCGGTCGGTCGCGCCGACCGGCCTGCTGAGGCTCGGGTTCGAGCTCCGGGCCGCGCTTGCGCAGCGTCTGCTCGATCAGGCCGCGCCCCAGGCGCGTCTTGTCGTCGCCTTCGATCAGCCAGGCGACGCCGCCGGCGCGGCCGACCTGGCCCGCCCGGCGCAGGGCGTCATCGAGCATTTCGTAGGTTGCCGGCAGCAGGCGGTGCTTGGTGGCGAGGAACTCGCGTTCCGAGGTGCAGGTATAGCCGACGGTCCACCAAAGTCTGTAGGTCATGCGAAGTTCCCTTCTTGCGACCCACGACGGACCGGCCGTCAGTCTAGTCCAAGCGCCCTGCCGATCACAGGCCGGTCTTGGGCTGTCGGAGTCGCATGGCGACGCGACCGACCGGCAGCTAATCTGCCGGCCGAACACAAGGATCCCCATGACCCGCTTCACGCCCGATCTCTTTGCCGGCTCTGCGGCCGAGCTCACCGCCATCCGCCGCGACATCCATCGCCATCCCGAGACCGCCTTCGAGGAGCAGAGGACCGCGCAGATCGTCGCCGACAAGCTGCAGTCGTGGGGCATCGAGATCCATCGCGGGCTGGCCACCACCGGCGTGGTCGGCACGCTGAAGGGCAAGCGGCCGGGCCAGAAGACGATCGGCCTGCGCGCCGATATGGATGCGCTGCACCTGCAGGAAAAGAACGAGTTCGACTACGCCTCGGTGCATGCCAACAAGATGCATGCCTGCGGCCATGACGGTCACACCACCATGCTCCTGGGCGCGGCCAAGCACCTGGCGGCGTCGCCCGACTTTGCCGGCACCGTCCACTTCATCTTCCAGCCGGCCGAGGAAGGGCTCGGCGGCGCGCGGGTGATGATCGAGGAAGGGCTGTTCGACAAGTTCAACTGCGATGCCGTCTACGGCATGCACAACATGCCGGGCATCGCGAGCGGCACTTTCGCCATCCGCGCGGGCGCCATGCTGGCCTCGTCCGACAGCTGGGAAGTCACCTTCAAGGGTACCGGCGGCCATGGCGCCATGCCCGATCGCGGCACCGATCCGACCTATGTCGCCGGCCAGTTCATCGTCGCGGTGCAGGGCATCGTCGGCCGCAACGTGCCGCCGAGCCAGGCCGCCGTGTTGAGCGTCGGCCACATCGCGGCCGGCACGCCCGGCTCGCCCAACGTCATCCCGTCCGAGGTGCTGATCAAGGGCACGGCGCGCAGCTTCTCGGCCGACGTGCGCGATCTCCTGGAACGTCGGCTGGCCGAGGTCGCGGCTGGCATCGCCCAGGCTGGCGGCTGCACGGCGGAGAGCAAGTACCATCGGCGCTACCCCGCATTGGTCAACGCCGTCGAGCAGACGTCACTGGCGGTCGAGGCTGCGGCGATGACGGTGGGTCGCGAGAACGTCGATCCCAACACGCCGCGCATCTCGGGTGCGGAGGATTTCGCCTTCATGCTGGAGAAGAAGCCCGGCGCCTACATCATGATCGGCAATGGCGGCCCCGATGAAGGCGGCTGCCACAACGTCCATTCGCCGCTCTACGACTTCAACGACCGCATCCTGACGACGGGCGCGGCCTATTGGGTCAACCTGGTGCAGGTCGAATTGGGCAACGCGGCGTAGTCTTACTGGACCGCGGGCCTCCAGGCCCGCGGTCTGGCAAGAATCAAGCGAGGTAGTCGAACGTCCCGTCGATGCCGGTGATGTCCCAGCCGGAACCATCGTGCAGATGGATGACGGCGTGGGCGTCGGCGCCGAAATCGAAGGACGTCGCAAGCTCAGGCGCGGCGACCTCCCTGCCGGTGACGGCGAGGCCGTCGGCGAGCGTCGCCAGCGCGACCAGCGGATCGTCGGCGGCGATGGCGCCGAGTTGCTCGTCATTGCCGGGAGCGCCGTCGATATGGACGTCGCCCGGCTCGCCGAACACGCGGTCGACCGGCGCGCCGTAGGCGGGCGCCTCATCGTGGCAGGCATCCATCCAGCGCGACTGCGGGCTGGCGTAGATCGGAAGTTCGCGACGATCGAATTCGACCAGATCGATACCGATCAAAAAGGTGGCATCGATGGCCGAGCTGTCGGAGGGGACCGAGTGGCTCATGGTTTAAAAGGCTTTCGTTCTTAACAACTGAAATATTGGTTCAAGTATACTGAATAATCTTTTGGGAATAAAGGGGGAACGCTGAGTTTGACAGTGCGATTTCACACTCGGTGACGATGTACTAGTCTTGCTCGCCATGGCGTCGGTAAAGCGCGAAGAAATCCAGTCACTGACCGGCCTGCGGGGCGTTGCGGCACTCCTGGTTGTCATCGCCCACTATTGGAGCTGGACGAAAGTCACGCCTCAGGGCGCGTTGCCGGACATGCCCTGGGCGGGGGCGGCCGACATCGGCATGGCCATCTTCTTCACGTTGAGCGGCTACGTCATCGCGCTGAGCTACAGCCATTGGGATTGGCGCGACCGACCCGCCTTCAACCTCATCCGGCTGTTCTTCTACCGCTTTGCCCGCCTCTACCCCGCCTATCTCGTCTTTGTCGTCATCGCGATCCTGACCTGGCCGGACATCCAGGATCTCTCGGACCCTGCTGCCCAGAGCTACGTCGTACCCCACCTCCTGCTCTGGCAGTCGTGGATGCCGGTGAAGTATGGCGGCGAGCTGGTCTCTAACGCCCATTTCAACGTGTCGTGGAGCTTGAGCGTCGAGTGTGCCCTCTACCTCGCTTTCGGATTGGGAGCGATCGTTGTCGCTCTGTTGCCGGCATGGCGCTTCAGGAGTTTCATTCTCGGCGTGGCCGGCTTCTACGCCATATGGTTGTTGGTGGATGCGGCTTGGTTGTACCGACAGTCGCTCATGCCGGCGGGCTGGAGCGACGGTGATTGGTATCTGTGGCTATTCCACTTCTCGCCCTTTACCGTCGCCCTGCAATTCCTGCTCGGCGTCGGTGCCTTCAGGGCAACGCTCGTGCCGTTGCCGTCGACCGTGGCAAGGCTTGCCAGCGAACTTGGTCTGATCGGGTTGATAACGGTCCAGGGACTGACCATCGCCGGCCGGCTGGATCACTCGAACGATGCACTGCCTGCCGCCATCGCTACTGTCGGTCTGTTGATCGGGGCAAGATCCGGCAGCATCGCCAATCGCCTGCTGTCGGGGCGTGCTATCGTCTACTTGGGAACGATCTCCTACTCCCTGTATCTGTTCCACCCCATCATCCCGCCGATGGCTCTCCACAACCGGTTCTTCGAGACCTACAGCACGCAGGCTGCGGCCTTCCATGCGGTCAATTTCGTGTCGTCGATTGGCCTCGCCATCATCTTTGCCACGGGGGTCTACAGGCTGATCGAAGTGCCGGGCCGGCAATGGATCCGGGCTCGTGCCGATCGGCTGCTCGGCGTTCAACGGTCGCTTGCCACTCCGGTCCTGGAAGGGACTTCGTAGCAAGGCCGGTCGGCCCGTTCCGCGAAACGCCGGCGAACCGGCTTCGCCCCGGCATCGCGGCGTGTTATCCCCTGCCTATCATTTCTTGCAGTTGGGGCCGACGATGAACGGAGCAGAGAGTCTGGTTCGCACCTTGGTCAAGGGCGGGGTCGAAGTCTGCTTCGCCAACCCCGGCACCTCGGAGATGCATTTCGTCGGCGCGCTCGATCGTGTCGAGGGCATGCGCTGCGTGCTCGGTCTTTTCGAAGGCGTGTGCAGCGGTGCGGCCGACGGCTACTACCGCATGACCGACAAGCCGGCCTCGACCCTGCTGCATCTCGGTCCCGGCCTCGCCAATGCCGCGGCCAACCTGCACAACGCCAAGAAGGCGGGCTCGGGCATCGTCAACATCGTGGGCGAGCACGCGCTCTATCACATCAAGTACGACACGCCGCTCACCGCCGACATCGAAGGCATCGCGCGTCCCTTCTCGCATTGGGTGAAGACCTCGCCGACATCCAAGACCGTGGCGACGGACGGCGCTGCCGCCATCCAGGCCGCCCGCGTGGCGCCCGGCCAGATCGCGACCCTGATCCTGCCGGCCGACACGGCATGGACCGAAGCCGACGGCGTCGCCGACACGCCCGAGACGCCGCTGCCGCAGAAGCCTGCCAACGAAGAGGTCGTCGCCGCGGCCAAGGCGCTGAAGGGCGGCCAGTCGGCGATGCTGTTCATCGGCGGCCGCGCGCTGCGCGCCCGCGGGCTGGAGCTCGCCGGCAAGATCGCCGCCAAGACCGGCTGCAAGGTGCAGGCGGCCGGCGGCACGGCGCGCATCGAGCGCGGCGCGGGCCGCGTGCCCGTGCTACGCCTGCACTTCGTCGTTGAGACGGCGCAGGAGATGCTGAAGGGCACCAAGCACATGGTGCTGTGCGGCGCCAAGGCGCCGGCCGCGTTCTTTGCTTATCCCGGCAAGCCGTCGGTGCTTGTGCCCGAAGGCTGCGACGTCACCACGCTCTGCCCGGTCGAGGGCGATCCGATCGGCTCGCTCGAGGCGCTGGCGGCCGAGCTGGATGCCATGAACGAGAAGCCCGCCGTGGCGCAACCCAAGCGGCCCGATCGGCCGACCGGCAAGTTCACGCTCGACGGCCTCGGCCAGGCGCTCGGCGCCACCATGCCGGAAGGCGCGATCGTCGTGGACGAATCGGTCACGACCGGCCGCGGCTTCTTCCCATACAGCGTCGGCGCGCCGCCGCACGACTGGCTGAACAACATGGGCGGCTCGATCGGCTTCGGTGGGCCGGTCGCGGTCGGTGCCGCCGTCGCCTGTCCGGACCGCAAGGTCATCTGCATGATCGGCGACGGCTCGGCGATGTACACGATCCAGTCGCTGTGGACGATGGCGCGCGAGAACCTCGACGTCTGCGTGATGATCTTCTCCAACCGCAACTACAAGATCCTCTACAGCCAGCTCGCCGATGTCGGCGCGGCCAATCCCGGCCCGCGCGCCATCGACATGCTGACGCTCGATCGCCCGACGCTCGAGTTCACCCTGCTGGCCAAGGGCATGGGCGTGCCCGGCGCCAAGGCGCACGACCTCGAGGAGCTCACCAAGCAGCTCACCTACGCCATGTCGCACAAGGGCCCGTACCTGATCGACGTGGTGATGTAAGGCGTCCATGGAAGAAACCCGCCGACGCACGCTCTACGGTCGTCGTCGGGGCAAGAAACTGCGCGCCGGGCAGCAGTCGCTGCTCGACACGCTGTTGCCTCGCCTCGCGCTCACCGTGCCGGCCGAGCCCGACAAGATCGATCTCGCTCGGCTGTTCGGTGGCGGTCTGCCGCCGGGCGGCGTGTGGCTCGAGGTCGGCTTCGGCGCGGGCGAGCATCTGGTGTGGCAGGCCGAGCAGCATCCCGATGTCGGCCTGATCGGCTGCGAGCCCTATCTCAACGGCGTCGCCAAGTGCCTGGCCCATATCGAGCGCACGGGCGTCGGCAACGTCAGGCTGCTGACCGACGATGCACGGCTGCTGATGGCGGCACTGCCCGATCGCTCGCTGTCGCGCGCCTTCGTGCTGTTTCCCGATCCGTGGCCCAAGATGCGCCATCACAAGCGGCGCTTCGTGCAGCGCGCGACCCTCGACCGGCTGGCCGAACTGATGGTCCCCGGCGCGGAGCTGAGGCTTGCGACCGACGATCCGGGCTACCTGCCCTGGATGGTCGAACATGCCTGCACCCATGCGGCTTTCGACTGGCTGGCCGAGGGCCCTGCCGACTGGCGCGGCCGGCCGGCCGATTGGCCGGCAACACGCTACGAGAAGAAGAAGATCGCGGGCACGCCGACCTTCCTGCGACTGCGGCGGCGGGTGTAGCATGCCGCCGTTTGGGGCGGCGTTTGGGCCCCGGCCCGTTACCGCCGCCGCATGCCGATCCACCTGGAAATCTCCCGGCTGAACCGTCTGCTTGTCATCGTGGCGCGTGGCCCGGTCACGCCGGACGAGGTTCGCGACCTGGTCCAGCAGATGGTGGACAACGACGTCCGGCACTTCAGCAAGATCATCGACGTTTCGGGTTCCAGCATCGACATGAGTCGCGAGCAGGTCGAAGCGATGGCGCTGGCGCTGCGAGCCGAGAAGGGGGCGGCTGCGCGCGGTCCGATCGCCTTCGTCATTCATCCTGAGCGCGAGGGCTTTGCCGACCTCTTCGCCGACGCGACCAAGGGGGATCGGCCGGTCAGGCTCTTCCGCAGCCTGCACGATGCCCGGCGATGGCTGCGGGAGCTTCCCGGGTAGCGGCTGGGACGTCTGGCCGATTTATTTTTCACGCCCCCTGCCGGTGGCGTGAAACGCGATGCTACTACTAATAGAAGTACTGGCGCGGCCGCCCATAAAATACGCAGGATTCCCTTGCTCTTTGGCCAAACTGCGCTTATATCCGCGCCATCCTCATCGGGTTCGCGGGACGAACCAAACAAGAAAGAGTGGGCCCAACGCCCGCTCTTTTCATTTGTGGGAAGCCCGCCGGCCCAAGACACATCGAGACTGAAGCCCCGCGTGACCGAGCTGCTGCGCCGTATCGAAGACATCGTTGCCCCGACCGTGGTCGGCATGGGCTTCGAGCTGGTTCGCGTCGCCATGAGCAAGGGCGGCGGGACGCTGCAGATCATGATCGAGCCGGCCGACGGCAGCCCGATGGACGTCGAGGCCTGCGCCACGCTTTCGCGCGCGCTGTCGGCAGTGCTCGACGTCGAGGATCCGATCCCGGGCAACTACACCCTCGAGGTGAGCTCGCCCGGCATCGACCGGCCGCTGACGCGGCCCAAGGACTATTCAAGGTGGGCGGGACATCTCGCCCGCGTGGAGACCGCCGAGCCGGTCGACGGGCGTCGCCGCTTCAAAGGCACGCTCCTGGGATTGAGTGACGGCGTGGTGCGGCTGCGTCTGGAAGACGGCACGGAGGCGGCGGTGCCGCTCGCGGCCGTGTCCAGGGCCAAGCTCGAAATGACCGACGCGTTGATTGAGGAACATCGGCTCGCCCAGCAGGGGGCGAGCCAGGCTCATTAGTGGATTCGCAAGAGAGGAATTAGTCATGGCAACGACTGCCGATATCCCGCGCCTGGAGATGCTGCAGGTGGCCGACATGGTCGCTCGCGAAAAGGGCATCGAGCGCGAGGAAGTGCTCGAGGCGATGGAACAGGCCATCCAGAAGGCCGGCCGCGCCAAGTACGGCCTGGAGCACGACATCCGCGCCGAGATCGACCGCAAGACGGGCGAGATCAAGCTGCTGCGCTACATGCAGGTGGCCGACCCGGTCGAGAACGAGAATACGCAGGTGCCGCTCGTCGAAGCGCAGCGCCGCAATCCCGAGGCCCAGGTCGGCGACTTCCTGACCGATGAGCTGCCGCCGATCGACTTCGGCCGCGTCGCCGCCCAGACCGCCAAGCAGGTCATCACCCAGCGCATGCGCGAGAGTGAGCGCAAGCGGCAGTACGAGGAGTTCAAGGATCGCGTCGGCGAGATCGTGTCGGGCGTGGTCAAGCGCGTCGACTACGGCAACATCACCGTCGACCTGCAGCGCGCCGAAGGCGTGATCCGCCGCGACGAGACGATCCCGCGCGAGTCTCTGCGCGTGAACGACCGCGTCCGCGCCTACATCTTCGACGTGCGCGAGGAGCCGCGCGGGCCGCAGATCTTCCTGTCGCGCAGCCATCCGCAGTTCATGGCCAAGCTGTTCGGCCAGGAAGTGCCGGAAATCTACGACGGCATCATCGAGATCAAGGCGGTCGCCCGCGATCCCGGCAGCCGCGCCAAGATCGCCGTGCTGAGCCATGACAGCGCCATCGACCCGATCGGCGCCTGCGTCGGCATGCGCGGCAGCCGCGTCCAGGCCGTCGTCCAGGAGCTGCAGGGCGAGAAGGTCGACATCATCCCGTGGTCGGCCGACACCGCGAACTTCATCGTCAATGCGCTGGCGCCGGCCGAGGTCAGCAAGGTGCTGATGGACGAGGAGAAGAACAAGACCGAGGTGGTGGTGCCCGACGACCAGCTCAGCCTGGCGATCGGCCGCCGCGGCCAGAACGTCAAGCTCGCCTCCCAGCTCACCGGCTGGGAAATCGACATCATGACCGAGGCCGAGGAGAGCGAGCGCCGCCAGAAGGAGACGCGCGAGCGCACCGAGCTGTTCAAGGCCGCGCTTGATGTCGACGACGTCATTGCCCATCTCCTGGTGGCCGAAGGCTATGCCGCGGTCGAGGACATCTCCGATTCGGCGGTCGAGGACCTGGCCGGCGTCGAAGGCTTCGACGAGGAGATCGCCAGCGAGCTGCAGCGCCGCGCCCGCGAGTTCATTGAGAAGCGCGACGCGGAGCTGGCGACCCGCCTGGAAGAGCTCGGCGTCGAAGAGGACGTGCGCACGACCGAGGGCCTGACGCTGCCGATGCTGGTGGCGCTGGGCGAGAAGGGCGTGAAGACCCGCGACGACCTCGCCGACCTCGCCTCCGACGAGCTGCGCGAGATCGTGGGCGAGAGCGCCATGGATAACGACACCGCCAACGCCATCATCATGAAGGCGCGCGAGCACTGGTTCGCTGCTGAAGATGGTGCCGCCGAGGCGGCCAAGGCCTAACTGAGGAGACCGACCCACTTGGCATTCGTCAGCGCCATGTCCCGAGCCGAACCCGAGGCTCCCCCGTCGACCGGTCCGCAGCGCACCTGTATTGCGACCGGCGAGACGGGTGCGCCCGAACGCATGATCCGGTTCGTCATCGGGCCGGAAGGCGACGTCGTGCCCGATCTGGCGCGGCGGCTGCCGGGGCGCGGAATTTGGGTGAAGGCGGAGCGGGCGGCGGTCGAGCGGGCCGTGGCGAAGAACTTGTTCGCCAAGGCAGCGCGGGCATCGGTGAAGCCCGCCGCCGACTTGGCCGACCGGGTCGAACGGCTGCTTCTGGAGCGGGCGCTGGCCGATCTCAGCCGGGCGCGCCGGGCCGGACGCGCCATCGCAGGCTTCGTGAAGGTCGAGCAGATGGTGGGCCAGCGGCGCGCCGGACTCTTGATCGTGGCCGACGAGGCCGACGGCGACGGGCTCGGCAAGCTCGAAGCCGTGAGCCGGGCGACAGGCCTGTCGATCGCCCGCCTGGGCGACGCGGCGGCATTGGGTGGAATTTTCGGCCGCGAGCATGCGGTCTATGTGGCGGTCGCCCGCGACGATGCGGGGGGCGCCTTTATTGAGCGGATTGAGGCCGGGGCGGCGCGCTGGCGCGGCTACCGGTTGAACAGCAGTCTCATTGAAAAGTAACGACGGTTGACGGGCCGCAGCGGACCAAGGACAACACGACATATGACGGAACAGAAAGAGCAGACCAAGCCGACCAAGCCGCTCACGCTTTCGACGACGACGCGCGCGGGCGCGGCGCCGGCGAAGAGCGCGGGCGACACGCAAGTGCGCCAGAAGTTCTCGCATGGCCGCACGCGCGTGGTGGCGGTCGAGGTCAAGAAGCCGGTGAAGCGGCCCGGCGCGCCGAATGCGCCTGCGGCCGCGGCACCTGCGGCTGCCCCCGCAGCCGCCCCGGCGGCGCCAGGCGGCGGCCGTACCCTTAAGCTGGGCGGCGGCGGCGCCACGACCGCACGGCCGATGCCGTCGCGTTCGTCGAACGACGCTCGTTCCGGCGGCGCCGTGCTGAGGACGCTGACGGAAGAGGAGAAGGAATCCCGCGCCCGCGCCCTGGTCGACGCCAACCGCGACGCCGAGCAGGCCCGCCAGCGTGCGGCCCAGGAAGCGGCCCGCCGCGCCATCGAGGACGAGGCGCGCCGCAAGGCCGAAGAGGAGCACAAGAAGCGGCTGGCCGCGGAAGAAGCGCGCAAGAAGGCCGAGGAAGAGGTCAAGCGCAAGGCCGATGCCTTGGTGCAGAAGCGCCTCGACCAGGCCGCCACCGCCTCGCCGCAGGCGCCGATCGCGCGCCAGGCCGAGGAGATCAATCCCGGCGCCGCTCCGCAGGCGGCAGCCCCTGCCGCGTCGGCGCCCGCCGCACCGGTTCGCCGTCCGCCGGGCGCACCCACCGGCGGTCAGTCGGCCGACGCGCTGCGCCGGCCGCCGATGCGGCCTGCCATCGTCAACAAGCGCCTGCCGCAGCCGCCGGGTGCGCGCCGCGAGGCGCCCAAGCGCCGGTCGGACAAGGTCGACGTTGGCCGTGCGGTCGAGGGCGAGAACGATTTCCGCAGCCGGTCGGCGGCGCAGATGCGCCGTCGCCTCGAGCGTGATCGCCGCCGCGAGCACGCCAGCGAGCCGCAGCAGAAGGTCTATCGCGAGGTCACGATCCCTGAGACCATCACGGTCCAGGAGCTGGCCCAGCGCATGTCCGAGCGCAGCGCCGACGTCGTCAAGACGCTGATGCGCATGGGCGTGATGGCGACCATCAACCAGGCGATCGATCCCGACACGGCCGAGCTGGTCGTGACCGAGATGGGCCATCGGCCCAAGCGCGTCGCCGAGGGCGACGTCGAGACCGCCCTGACGGAAAGCGTCGATGCGCCCGAGACGATGCTGCCGCGGCCGCCCGTGGTCACCATCATGGGCCACGTCGACCACGGCAAGACCTCGCTGCTCGATGCGCTGCGCGCCACCGACGTCGCGGCGCACGAGGCGGGTGGCATCACCCAGCATATCGGCGCCTACCAGGTCACCCTGCCGTCGGGCCAGAAGATCACCTTCCTCGACACGCCGGGCCACGAGGCCTTCACGGCCATGCGTGCGCGCGGCGCCAAGGTGACGGACATCGTCGTCCTCGTGGTGGCGGCCGATGACGGCGTCATGCCGCAGACCAAGGAGGCGATCGCCCACTCCAAGGCGGCGGGCGTGCCGATCATCATTGCCATCAACAAGATGGACAAGGCCGGCGCGGATCCCAACCGGGTGCGCACCGAGCTCCTGCAGGACGAGATCCAGGTCGAGCAGCTGGGCGGCGACGTCCAGTCGATCGAGGTCTCGGCCACCAAGAAGATGAACCTCGACAAGCTCGAGGAAGCGATCCTGCTGCAGTCCGAGGTGCTCGAGCTCAAGGCCAATCCCGACCGCGCCGCCGATGGCGTCGTGGTCGAAGCCCAGCTCGATCCGGGCCGCGGCTCGGTGGCGACCGTGCTGGTGCAGCGCGGCACGCTCAAGGTCGGCGACGTGCTGGTGGCCGGCGCCGTGTGGGGCCGCGTCCGTCGTCTCGTCGACGACCGCGGCAACGCGGTCGACAGTGCGGGTCCGGCCTTCCCGGTCGAGATCCTGGGCCTCGACGGCACGCCGCAGGCGGGCGACGAGTTCCACGTCATGGAGAGCGAGGCGCGTGCGCGCGAGGTCGCCGACTTCCGTGCCCGCCGCGACCGCCAGGCCCAGCTTGCCCGCGCCGCGGGCGGCCGCGGCACCCTTGAGGAGATGATCAAGGGCATCCGCGAGGGCACGGCCAAGGAGCTGCCGGTGCTGATCAAGGCCGACGTGCAGGGATCGGCCGAGGCGCTGGCCGGCGCGTTGACGCGGCTTTCCACCGAGAAGGTGGCGACCCGCGTGATCTACTCGGGCGTCGGCGGCATCAGCGAGGCCGACATCACGCTCGCCAAGGCGTCGGGCGCGCTGATCATCGGCTTCAACGTGCGTGCGAACCCGCAGGCGCGCGAGATCGCCAAGCGCGACAAGATCGACATCCGCTACTACTCGATCATCTACAAGGTGACCGAGGACATCCAGCAGCTGATGGTCGGCCTGCTCGACCCGACCTACAAGGAGACGTTCCTCGGCAATGCGCAGATCCGCGAGGTCTTCCGCATCACCAAGGTCGGCAACGTGGCCGGCTGCATGGTCACCGAAGGCAACGTCAAGCGCGGCGCCAAGGTGCGCCTGCTGCGCGACAACGTGGTGATCCACGAAGGTACGCTGAAGACGCTGCGTCGCTTCAAGGAAGAAGTCCGCGAGGTGCAGCACGGCTTCGAGTGCGGCATGGCGTTCGAGAACTACGACGACATCAAGGTCGGCGACGTCATCGAATGCTTCGACGTCGAGGCAGTCCAGCCGACCCTGTAAAGGTTGGGGCGCGCCACTCCAGTGGCGCGTCTTCTCGACCTCGCAAACATGAAAGATCGCGCCGCTGGAGTGGCGCGCCCCCAGCGAAGGATAGAGCTGGATGTCCCGCCGTCGCCCGTCGGAGCGTGAGAAAAAGGGCCCGAGTCAGCGCCAGCTCAGGGTCGGCGAGGAACTGCGCCATCTGCTGGCCGAGCTCCTGGAGCGCGGCGACATGCGAGATCCGGAGCTGCGCGACGCCTCGATCACCGTCACCGCGGTCGATGTCAGCCCCGACCTGCGCAACGCCACCGCCTTTGTGATGCCGCTGGGCGGCCAGGACGAGGAGCGCCTGCTCGCCGCCCTGCGACGTGCAGCCCCCTGGTTCCGCGCCCGCGTCGGCGAGAAGGCGCAGCTGCGCTACGCGCCGGAGATCCGCTTCCAGGTCGACCGTACCTTCGACGAAGCCGACCGCATCGGCCAGCTGTTGCGCCGCCCCGACGTGGCGCGCGACATCAAGGACGATTGAGGTAGTACTCGTCGCGCGGAAAGAAGTCGGTGTTGGGCGCGCTCGCCGGCACCGTCCTCCCGCTGTTCAAAACCTCGACCTTCTTGTCCTCGAACCATTTCAGGAGCTCGGCACGGTCGATCCGCGCCGACGTGAGATGGATGTCGATCTCCGGCCGCTCGAGCAATTCCAGGATCTTCTCGCGTGAGTAGGGGATCGGCCGGTCGCTGCCCAGCAGCGCCGGATGGACCATGATTACGTAGGGAAAGACCGCGCGGAAGGTTTCGATGGTGCGCTCGGTCGGCGCCCACTGCACGTAGATGCCGCCCGGCGCCAGCTTGGACTGGACCTGGCGGAAGAATTCCTGCGAGTTCAGCAGCCCCGACAAGCCGGTCTTGGGCAGGATCGCGTCGGCTTCGATCACGTCGTACTTCGTGGGATCGAGCGCGAGCGAATGCCGTCCATCGGCGATCACGACTTCGTACTTGGGATTGCCGAGCAGGCCATCGACGCCCGACTTGCCCTTGTCGCCGAGATAGCGCCGCAGCGTGTCGATGACCGGCGCCACGATCTCGATCACGCGCACGCGGTCGGTGCCGGGGTGAAGCCCCGCGGCGTAGGGCGTGCCGCCCGTGCCCGACCCGATCACCAGCACGCGTTTGGGCGCGGGATGAGTGAGCGGCCCGATCGCGCCCAGGAAGACGTGGACGGTGTCGAACGGCAGCCGGCTCTGAGAATGGCCCTGGATGTAGAGCTTGCCGTCCTGCCCGTTGGCCATCTTCAGGACGCTCAAGCCCGTCTTGTCCTCGGCGATGATCGCCTTCTCGGTCGTGAGCCCGTGCAGGCGCCGCCAGAAATCGCGATCTGGCGGAAAGAACGCCAGACCCAGGATCATCAGCAGCGCCGGCGGGTAGACCCAGCGTGCCCCCGGCGATGTCGCGATCTGCAGGCAGGCGAAGCCAAGCCCGATCGCGACCAGCAGCAGCAACGTGCCGGCGGTGCCGAAGAGATCGAGCAGCATCAGGCCGGCCACCAGGCTGCCGGCACTGTTGCCGACGATGTTGGCGAGCTGCACCAGGCCGACCCGCTGACCGAGACGGTCGATGTCGCTCTGCACGGCCTTCTGCACGACGGGGAAGGAGAAACCCATGATAAAGGAGGCCGGCAGGACCACGATCAGCAGCAGGATCACGATCAGGGCGACGTCGGCCGGCCGCCCGCTCATGATGTCGTGGTCGACGAAAGTGACGGGCAGGATGCCCACGCCGATCGCCCAGTGGACGAACCACGCGCCCGCCAGCGCCAGCGCCGTGGCGATGCCTTGCATCAGGAAAAAGAAGCGTCGCGGGTCGGCGATGCGATCGATGGTGCGGGCGCCGACCAGCAGGCCCGCTGCGTCGCCCAGCAGGAAGACCGTCAGGACCAACGAGAAGCTGTAGCCGTTGGACTGCAGCAGCACGCCGATCAGGCGGTACCAGACGATCTGCAGCGCCACGATGAGAAAGCCGCTGATGAAGACCAGCAGCGACCAGCGCCAGACGACACCGCCATCGGTGTCCTCGGGACGAACCTTGGGAGGCGCCTTGCTGTCGGCCATGCCGAGGCCGCGCGCCAGCAGCAGGCCGCCGACGGCGACGACCAGGTTCAGCGCGGCGCCGACATGGATCGCCTTGTCGAAGCCGAAAGTGCCGATCAGGTACCAGCCGCCGACGAATGCGCCGACGCCGGCGCCCAAGGTGTTGAGGCCATAGAGCCAGCCGATCAGCTTGGCCGAGCCCGAGATCTCGCTCACTACTGCCTTCGAAAGGAACGGCAGGGAGCAGCCCATCAGGAAGGTCGGCCATAGCAGGCCCGCGAACACCACGGCGAAGATCACGCCGCGCGAGGCAGAGAGCGGCAGCAGCTCGCGATAGATGACGTCGTAGTAGAGCCAGGGGCTGGCGATGGCGAAGGCCGCGATGCCGACTTCGCAGAGGGCGAAGGCTAAAAGCGCGGCGCGACGGGACAGGCGATCGGCCAGAAGGCCTGCCGCCAGGCTGCCGATGCCGAGGCCGAGCAGGAAAGCGCCGACGACCAGGGCGGCCGCGATGGTGTCGGCGCCGGCGAATAGGCCGAGCAGCCGATGCCAGGCCGTCTGATAGACCAGGGCCGCCGCACCGGAGAGAAAGAACAGCCCAAAAAGCACGGACCGCCTGAAGCGATCCGGCCGCGTCGCCCCCGTCATGAAGGCAGCCTGCCTGAAGCGGCGACTGGCGCGCAACGGAATGTGGGCTTAGGAAGCCTCATGTTCTTTGGACCGCAGGCCTCCAGGCCCGCTCATGCTCATGCTCTTCTGGACCGCGCGCGTCTCGCGCGTCTCATTGGGAGCGCGGGCCTCTGGCCCGCTCATGAATTCGATGCGGGCCGGAGGCCCGCGCTCCCGTGAAGAGAAAAGGCGACAAGGTCGACGGGTGGGTGATCCTCGACAAGCCGGTGGGGCTGGGCTCGACGCCGGCGGTCGGCAAGGTGCGACGGTTGTTCGGCGCGCAGAAGGCGGGGCACGGCGGCACGCTCGATCCGCTGGCGAGCGGCGTGCTGCCCATCGCGCTCGGCGAGGCGACCAAGACCGTGCCCTTCGTCATGGATGGGCGGAAGGAGTACCGCTTCACGCTCCGCTTCGGCGAAGCGCGCTCGACCGAGGATCTCGAAGGCGAGGTCACCGCCACCAGCGACGTGCGGCCCGCCGACCAGGCCATCCGGGCCGTCCTGCCGCGCTTCGTCGGGACCATCCAGCAGATGCCGCCTGCCTTCTCGGCCCTCAAGATCGACGGCAAGCGGGCCTATGACCTGGCCCGCGCCGGCGAAGCCGTCGATCTCAAGCCCCGGCCCGTGTCCATCGAGCGCCTTGAGCTCATGGGACGTCCTGACGCGGGCCATGCAGATTTCGTGGTTTCCTGCGGCAAGGGCACCTACATCCGGTCCCTCGGGCGCGACTTGGCGCTGGCCCTGGGGACCGTCGGACACCTGAGTTTCCTGCGTCGGACCGCCGCCGGGCCGTTCCGGGAAGAGGCGGCCATTTCGCTTTCCAAACTGGAGGCCCTCGGGCATATTCCCGCGCTTCTCGGGGCCCTGGCCCCCGTCGAGACCGCGCTGGACGACATCCCGGCGCTGGCCCTGACGGAGGCCCAAGCGGACCGGCTGCGCCAAGGCCAGCCGGTGCTCTTGACCCGGGACGTACCGCCGTCCGGCGCCCTTTTACGCGCCGAGGCCGGCAGCAAGCTGGTCGCGCTGGTCCGTTCGGACGGCGTGGCTCTCAAGCCGGTACGCGTCTTCAACCTTTAAGTCGATGGAGAGTCCCGATGTCGATCACAGCCGTCCGCAAGGCGGAGCTGATCAAGTCGTATGCCCAGGCCGAGGGCGACACCGGTTCGCCGGAAGTCCAGGTCGCGATCCTGAGCGAACGTATTTCCAATCTCACCGAGCACTTCAAGGGCCACGCGAAGGATCACCATTCGCGCCGCGGTTTGCTGAAGCTCGTCGGCCAGCGCCGGCGCCTGCTCGACTACCTCAAGGCCAAGGACAACAAGCGCTACGACACGCTGATCGAGCGCCTGGGTCTGCGTCGTTGAGTTTCACGGCCCCGAGTTCATCCACGGATGGATCGGGGCCTTTTCGCGTCGCGTCGTTCGGTCCCCGTAACAGTTCTGCCGACTGACGCGACTTTCGAAGTAACCGGGAGGGCAGGGGCGAGAGCAAAGGCCCGACCCGGTCCTGCCGATGCAAGGGCATCGGTGGGCGGCGCCGCCAGACGGGGGCGAACGCCGTGTAGGAAAGGAAGATGGATATGAGTGACATGTTTCAAGTGTTCCGCAAGGAGCTGGACTGGGCCGGCCGCAAGCTGATCCTCGAGACCGGCAAGATCGCGCGCCAGGCGGACGGCGCGGTGTTGGCGACCTACGGCGGCACTACGGTGCTGGCCACCGTCGTGTTCGAGAAGAAGCCGAAGCCTGGCCTCGATTTCTTCCCGCTGACCGTGAACTACCAGGAGAAGGCGTTCGCTGCCGGCAAGATCCCGGGCGGCTTCTTCAAGCGTGAAGGCCGGCCGTCGGAGAAGGAGGTGCTGACCTCCCGCCTGATCGATCGTCCGATCCGGCCGCTGTTCCACGAGAACTACAAGAACGAGACGCTGGTCGTGATCACGACCCTGGCGCACGACATGGAGAACGATCCCGACATCGTGTCGATGGTCGCGACGTCCGCGGCGCTGACCATCAGCGGCGTGCCGTTCATGGGCCCGATCGGCGCCGCCCGCGTCGGCTACCTCGACGGCAAGTACGTGATCAACCCGACGCTCGAGCAGACCGCGAAGAGCGACCTCGACCTCGTCGTCGCCGGCACCCAGGAAGGCGTGCTGATGGTCGAATCGCAGGCCAAGGAGCTCAGCGAGGACGTCATGCTGACGGGCGTGATGGAAGGCCATCGCTCCTTCCAGCCGGTGATCGAGGCGATCATCCAGCTGGCCGAGCATGCCGCCAAGGAGCCGATGCCGCTCACCGAGCCGCCGGAGGCTGCCAAGACCGTGGCTGACCGCCTGAAGGCCGAAATGAGGGCCAAGATGGCCGAGGCCTACACCGAGACCCAGAAGCTTGCCCGCCAGGCCAAGGTCGGTGCGGTCAAGACCGAAGCCAAGGCGCTGTTCGAGGGCGACGAGGCCGCTCTCGCCGTGTTCGGCGAGCAGTTCGGCAACCTCGAGGCCGAGGTCGTGCGCGGCGCCATCCTCGACACCGGCAAGCGCATCGACGGCCGCGACACCAAGACCGTGCGGCCGATCGTGGCCGAGGTCGGCGTGCTGCCGCGCGCCCACGGCTCCTCGCTGTTCACCCGCGGCGAGACCCAGGCGCTGGTCGTGGCCACCCTGGGCACCGGCCAGGACGAGCAGATCATCGACGCGCTCGAGGGCGAATACCGCGAGAGCTTCATGATGCACTACAACATGCCTCCGTACGCGGTCGGCGAGGTGCGTCGCATGGGCTCGCCCGGTCGTCGCGAGATCGGCCACGGCAAGCTTGCCTGGCGCGCGCTGCGCCCGCTGCTGCCGGGCAAGGACAAGTTCCCCTACACGATCCGCATCGTGTCGGAGATCACCGAGAGCAACGGCTCCTCCTCGATGGCCTCGGTCTGCGGCGGCTCGCTGTCGCTGATGGATGCCGGCGTACCGATGGACCGCTCGGTGGCGGGCATCGCCATGGGCCTGATCAAGGAAGGCGACCGCTTTGCGGTGCTCTCCGACATCCTGGGCGACGAGGATCACCTCGGCGACATGGACTTCAAGGTCGCCGGCACCGAGAAGGGCATCACCGCCCTGCAGATGGACATCAAGATCACCTCGATCACCGAGGAGATCATGAAGGTGGCGCTGGGCCAGGCGAAGGACGGCCGCCTCCACATCCTGGGCGAGATGGCCAAGGGCCTGGGGGGCGCGCGTGACTCAGTCAGCCAGAACGCGCCGCGCATCACCCAGTTCACGATCCCCAAGGACAAGATCCGCGAAGTGATCGGCACTGGCGGCAAGGTGATTCGCGAGATCACCGAGACCACCGGCACCAAGATCGACATCGAGGACGACGGCACCATCAAGGTCGCCGCGGTCGACGCCAAGCAGGGCCAGGCCGCGATCGACTGGATCAAGGGCATCGTCGCCGAGCCGGAAGTGGGCGTGATCTACAACGGCAAGGTCGTGAAGACCGTCGAGTTCGGCGCCTTCGTGAACTTCCTGGGCGCCCGCGACGGCCTGGTCCATATCTCCGAGCTGGCGCCGCGCCGCGTCGCCAAGGTGACCGACGTGATCAAGGAAGGCGATCAGGTGAAGGTCAAGGTCCTGGGCGTCGACGACCGCGGCAAGGTCCGCCTCAGCATGAAGGCGGTCGACCAGCAGACCGGCGAGGACATCTCCAACAAGCCGCGCGAGGATGCGGCGCCTGCGCCGGTTGCCGGCGAGTAAGGCACCAAATGGTAACGAAAACGGCGGCCTTCGGGCCGCCGTTTTTGTTTGTAGGATTGGCGGGATGAAGACCTCGACCTCCCGCCGTCTGCTGCTGGCCGGCGCCGGCGCCAGCCTGCTTCCTTTTGCTTCGGCTCGCGCCGCCGGCTTGATTGCCACGCCGCAACAGACCGAAGGGCCGTTCTATCCGACGGCTTTCCCGGCCGACATGGACAACGATTTGGTGCAGGTCCGTGGCCAGCAGGCGCGCGCCATGGGCACGGTGCTGCACCTGGAAGGCCGCGTGCTCGACCTCAACGGCAAGCCGGTCGATGGCGCGATTGTCGAGATCTGGCAGTGCGATGCCCAGGGCATCTACGACCATCCGCGCCAGCCCGGGCGCGACAGGCGCGATTCGGCGTTCCAGGGCTACGGCCGCCTGCTGGTCAAGGCCGACGGCCGCTACACCTTCCGCACGCTGACGCCAGTCGCCTATCCGGGCCGCACGCCGCACATCCATTTCAAGGTCGCGACGTCGACCGGCAAGATGCTCACCAGCCAGTTCTATATCGCCGGCGAGCCGAGCAACGAACGCGACGGCGTCTTCCGCGGCATCCGCGACCCCCGTCAGCGCGAGCTGGTCGAGATGAAGTTGCAGCCGGCGCCTGGGCTCGAAGCCGGCGCGCTTGCAACATCAATGGACATCGTCGTCAGCTGACACGTCATGCTCTTCCGGACCGCGCGCTAGGTCGCGTCAGACGCGACCCAGCGCGCGGTCCGGAAGACATTCTACCGAGGCGCGGCGCCTGCGAACTCGGCGTCCTTCTTCGGAATGAGATCGTAGGGCAGCGCGAAGCCCGGCATCGCCATCAGCCGGTCGCGCCATGCGGCGAGATTGGGTCGCGCGTCGAGCGACAGGCCGCCTTCGGCCGCGAACACCATGCGGCCCCAGCAGCCGATATCGGCGATCGAGCAGGAATCACCCACCAGCCATTCGCGGCCCTGAAGCGACTTGTCGGCGAAATCGAGGGCGGCCTCGGCGAGCGGGCGGAAAAACCTTACGATGTCTTGCGACACATCGGGACGGAAGCGGGCGAAATGACGGACGCGCGCCACGTTGGTGATGGCGTCGTTCTCCCAGGAGAGCCATTCGCGGGCCTGCCAGCGATGCTGCTCCGTTTTGGGCTCGAAATGGCCAGTGGTCCGCGCGAGATAATCGAGGATCACGTTCGACATCACCAGCGTGAGATCGCCGTGGCGCAGCACCGGGACCTGGCCATAGCGGTTGATCGCGAGGTGGCTCGCCTCCTTCTGCACACCGTTCTTGAGATTAACGGTGCGAAACGAGAACGGCAGGCCGCTGAGCGCCAGGAAGAGCATCGGCTTGTAGCTCGAGCTCGAGGTGAAGCTGCCGTGCAGGATGAGGCGGTCCGCAGTCATGGTGGCGCAATGGTGCCGCAATGCGTAGTGTCGTGCACATGAAATTCGCGGTTTTCGTCGGCCGCCTGGCGGGGGTTCTTCTCTGCGTTGCGATCGCCACTGCAGCGTCGGCTCGCGAGCTGCGACATCCGGCCCGCGCTGTGCCGGCCTTCACCGTGCAGGTTCCCGACGACTGGACCTACAGCGTCGGTACCGACAACGCTCTCGTTGCCGTCAGCCAGGACAGATCGACGTCGATCGTCCTCTCCTTCGGGGCTGACAGCGGGTCACTCGAGGATGTCACCAGGGTAATGTTCCTTGCCGCGGGTGTTGCGACACCGGCCGACAAGACACCGGCATCGATCTCGGGCCTCGCGGGCTTCTCGTTCGAGTCGACGATGAAGAATGGAAAGGGCGAACTCCTGCAGTTGAAGCTCACGATCGTGCGAGTCGGCGAACGCCGCCACGGCACCGCGACCCTGCTGCAGTACGCCGGCAATTCGCCCGAGCAACGGCAATTCGCCGAAAGCGTCATGCGGAGCGTTCAGATCATTGGCGCGGGGCGATGATCCGAAGCGACCTTACTTCAGGCTGTCGAACGGCGGCCGCCTGTCGAGCGGCGTGATCAGCGGGCCGGAGAACGTGAAGTAGCTCTGCCTGACGTTCTTGGACTGGCATTCGGCGTCCATCGCCGCGTCGCTGGCGCCGGTCGTGGGATAGCGAACATTGGCCATCACGGCTTCCACCAGCTCGGCGTTCTGCTTGGCCTCGCTACCCGCCGCCTTGAGCTTGTTGAGTGCCGCCTCGGTCTCGGTGTGGACCACGAGATAGTTGAAGGGCAGCATCCCCGGCTCGTCGCGGATGCAATAGAAGATCAGCGTACGGTCTGCCGCGTATGCCTTGGCGGTGGCGAGGACCTGCTGAAAGCGCACGGGCGTGAGCGGTTCGGCGATGGCAATCGACGGCAACGCGCCACACACGATGCTGCAGGCGAGCAGTGAAGCGATCAAGCGCACGAGGTGCGTATAGCGCCGATGAGGCTCACCGGGCTACCGCGTTGCGACGGCGGGCGCGCGCCCAGCGCTACTCCGCGTTGCCGTTCTCGCTCGCCTGCGGCGGCATGCCGATGGCGTGGTAGCCGGCATCGACATAGTGGACGGTTCCGGTGACGCCGGCGCTGAGGTCGGACAACAGGTAGAGTCCCGCACCGCCGACATCGGTCAGCTCGACATTGCGCCGCAAGGGCGAGGCCTCGCGCGACACGCGATAGACGTAACGGGCGCTGCCGATCACCGCGCCGGCCAGGGTGCGCATCGGGCCGGCCGAAATGGCGTTCACGCGCACGCCCTGCGGGCCGAGATCGGCCGCGAGATAGCGCACGCTCGCTTCCAGGGCGGCCTTCGCCACGCCCATGACGTTGTAGGACGGCATGACGCGCGTGGCGCCCTCGTAGGTCAACGTGATCAGGCTGCCGCCCTCGGTCATCAGCGGCAGCGCACGGCGTGCGATGTCGGTGAAGGAGTAGCAGGAGATGGTGAGGCTGCGCTGGAAGTTGGCCTTGGTGGTGTCGACGTAGCGGCCCTTCAGCTCCTCCTTGTCGGAGAAGGCGATGGCGTGGACCACGAAGTCGAGCCGGCCCCATTCCTTCTGCAGGCGGGCGAACAGCCGGTCGAGGCTCTCCTCGTTCTCGACGTCGGCTTCCTCGATGATCCTGGAGCCGAGCTTCTCGACCATCGGCAGCACGCGCTTGCCGAACGCCGCTCCCTGGTAGGTGAAGGCCATCTCCGCGCCCGCCGCATGCAGCGCCGTGGCGATGCCCCAGGCGATCGAGCGATCGTTGGCCACGCCCATCACCAGGCCGCGCTTGCCGGCCATCAATTTCGGGACTTCGGGGAGATCGACTGCCTTGGATTGCGTGTGGGTAGAGGGGCTTGCCGTCCCGCCGCCGGAAGCATCGAGGGCGGCCGAGAGGGTCCGGTCGATGGGCATGATGCCTCTTCTTAGTTAGGATGGACGTTCAAAGAAAATGACAAATTGTTGCCCAGCGTTTCAGCAACACCGCACAAGTTCAGCCGTCGTAACGCGAGAACAGCAGGCAGGCGTTGGTGCCGCCGAAGCCGAAGCTGTTCGACATCACGGTGTGCAGGCCGGCATTGTCGATGCGCTGGCGCGCCACCGGATAGTCGCCGACGCCGGGGTCGGCATTCTCGACGTTGGCCGAGGCCGCGACGAAGTCTTCCTTCAGCATCAGCAGCGAATAGATCGCCTCGTGCACGCCGGTCGCGCCCTGGCTGTGTCCCGTCAGCGACTTGGTCGAGCTGACGGCCGGCAGCTTGTTGTTGCCGAAGACGGTGCGGATGGCGTCGAGCTCGGTGATGTCGCCCACCGGCGTGGAGGTGCCGTGGGTGTTGATGTAGTCGACCGGCGCGTTGCGCCGTGCCGCGCCGGGGAAGCCGTCAATGGCGAGCTTCATGCAGCGCACCGCGCCTTCGCCGGAGGGCGCCACCATGTCGGCGCCGTCGGATGTGGCGCCGTAGCCCACGACCTCGGCATAGATCTTGGCGCCGCGGGCGCGGGCCACTTCCAGATCTTCCAGCACCAGGATGCCGCCGCCGCCGGCGATCACGAAGCCGTCGCGGTCCTTGTCGTAGGCGCGACTCGCCCGCGCGGGCGTGTCGTTGTACTTCGACGACATGGCGCCCATGGCGTCGAACAGCACCGACAGCGTCCAGTCGAGCTCCTCGCCGCCGCCCGCGAACATGCGGTCGGCCTTGCCGAGCTGGATGCATTCGACGGCGTTGCCGATGCAATGCGCCGAGGTCGAGCAGGCCGAGCTGATCGAGTAGCTGAGCCCCTTGATCTTGTAGGCCGTCGCGAGGTTGGCCGAGACGGTGCTGCACATGGCCCGCGGCACCATGAACGGGCCGACGCGCTTGGGCCCCTTCTCCTTGGCGATGATGGCCGACTGCACGATAGCGCCGGTCGTCGGCCCGCCTGAACCCGCGACCAGGCCGGTGCGCTCGTTGGAGATCTCGGCCTCGCCGAGGCCCGCATCCGCGATCGCCTCTTTCATGGCGAGATAGGCGAAGGCCGCACCGTCGCCCATGAAGCGGCGCAGGCGGCGGTCGACCAGCTCGTCGACGTTCATCTTGAGCGTACCCGCGACCTGGCTGCGGAAGCCGAGCTCTTTGTACTGCGGGACGAACTCGATGCCGGACTTGCCGTCCTTCAACGATTTCGTGACCTCGGCGGCGTTGTTGCCGATCGGGGACACGACTCCAAGGCCGGTGACGACGACACGTTTCATGCGGTCAGCTCGCTGCAGCCGAAACTTCGGCGGCGTCCTGGAACAGTCCGACCTTGAGGCCCATGGCCTCATAGACCGGCTTGCCATCGGCATGCACGAAGCCGTCGGCGATGCCCAGGACCAGCTTGCGCAGCATCACGCGCTTGAGATGCACGTGGAATGTGAGCTTCTTCACCGTCGGCACGATCATGCCGGTGAACTTGACCTCACCCACGCCCAGCGCCCGGCCGCGGCCGGGAGCCTTCATCCAGCCCAGGAAGAAGCCCAGGCACTGCCACAGGGCGTCGAGTGGCAGGCAGCCCGGCATCACCGGGTCGCCCTTGAAATGGCAGTCGAAAAACCAGAGGTCCGGCTTGATATCGAGCTCGGCCACGATCTCGCCTTTGCCGAAATTGCCGCCGGTCTCGGCGATCTTCACGATCCGATCGAGCATCAGCATCGGCGGCAACGGCAATTGCGCGTTGCCGGGCCCAAACAGCCGCCCCCGCGCGCATTCGATCAGATCCTCGAAAGTATAGCTGCTCTTCTTGTCGCTCACGCTCACCGTCCCACGCCGCCCGAAACCGGGATCGAAACCAGAATAAGGAGGCCCGCCGTCCAGCGCAAACCGCCGAATCAGGGTCAGACGGCCCTTTTCAGGCCGCTTTTGGCTGCTTACATATGGGCGTCACAATGTCCGGTACCAGCCCCGACTTCACGGTCCGCCTGCGCGAGGCCGGTTTGCGCCCCACCCGGCAACGGGTGGCGTTGGCGCGCCTGCTGTTCGAGGGCGAGCACCGCCATGTCACGGCCGAAAGCCTGCATGCCGAGGTCAAGGCGACTCGCATGCCTGTGTCGCTGGCCACGGTCTACAACGCGCTGAACCAGTTCCGCGACGCCGGGCTGCTGCGCGAGGTCGTGGTGGCGCCGGGCCGGTCCTACTTCGACACCAATACCGGCCACCACCATCATTTCTTCGTCGAGAACGACGGCGAGCTGCACGACTTCCCGTCGGAAAAGGTGACCATCGCCGGCCTGCCGACCCCGCCCAAGGGCACTCGGATGTCGAGGGTCGACGTCATCGTGCGCGTACGCCGCTAGCGCCTTTTGAGGCGCTACTTGCGAGTCGCTTGCAGTTCTTAGAACTGTTCTAAACAACTTGACGGGATCGCGCCGGCTGGACCAATATCGCGCCGCCAGATCGGCCGCGCGCCGGTCGCCTAGCCTTAAATATCAAGGAGAAAAGCCATGGCGAACCTCAAGGGATCCAAGACCGAGGACAATCTGAAGGCGGCATTCGCGGGCGAGAGCCAGGCGAATCGCCGGTACCTCTACTTCGCCCAGAAGGCCGACGTCGAAGGCTACAATGATGTCGCCGCCGTGTTCCGTTCGACCGCCGAAGGCGAGACCGGCCATGCGCACGGCCATCTGGAATTCCTCGAAGTGAGCGGCGATCCGGCGACCGGCCTGCCGATCGGCCCCACCGGCTCCAACCTCAAGGCCGCGATCGCGGGCGAGACGCACGAGTACACCGACATGTATCCGGGCATGGCCCGCACCGCGCGCGAGGAAGGCTTTGCCGAGATCGCCGACTGGTTCGAGACCCTGGCGAAGGCCGAGAAGAGCCACGCCGGCCGCTTCCAGAAGGCCCTCGACACGATGGCCTGAGCCTTTTCAGGCTTTATAAGAAGGGGGCCCTACCGGGTCCCCTTTTTCGTCCTGCTACACGATTGATCGATCGAGAACGGCACTGACATGCGCGAAGGCAGCCTTGAAGCCCCCGTCCGCCATGCCCTGGACTGGCAGAACCCGTGGTTCTGGGATGAGAAAGCGCTCGAGAAGGAGATGGAGCGCGTCTTCGACATCTGTCACGGCTGCCGGCGCTGCTTCAATCTCTGCGATTCCTTCCCGCGCCTGTTCGACCTGATAGACAACGGCCCGACCGGCGAGCTCGACGGTGTGAAGAAGGAGGACTACGCCTCGGTCGAAGAAGCCTGCACGCTTTGCGACATGTGCTTCATGACCAAGTGCCCGTACGTGCCGCCGCACGAATGGGCGCTCGATTTCCCGCATCTCATGCTGCGCCATCGCGCCGTGAAGGCGCGCAAGGAGGGCATCGACTTCGTCGAGGCCCAGCTCGCCGACACCGACCGCATGGGGCGGCTCGGCACCTTCACGGCCGGCATCGCCAACTTCGTGAGCGACGAGCACAACAAGATCACGCGTCCGGCCTTGGAGAAATGGGCCGATATCCATCACGGCGCACGCCTGCCGAAATATGCCGGCGAGACCTTCGTGATCCGCGCCGCGCGCGAAGGCGTGGCGCTGAACGAGGCCGCGCCCGCCTTCGGCAAGCGCAAGGCCGTGCTCTATGCCACCTGTTACGTGAACTTCAACAACACCGGCATCGGCGCCGCCGCCCGCGCGGTGCTGGCCAGGAACGGCGTCGCCACCGAGGTCGTCCATCCCCATTGCTGCGGCATGCCGAAGCTCGAACTGGGCGACCTCGAAGGCGTCGCCGCCGCGGCGCGCCAGGTGACGGACGCCCTGCTGCCCTGGGTCGACAAGGGCTACGACGTGATTGCGCTGACACCCTCCTGCGCGCTGATGCTGAAGTTCGAATGGCCGCTGATCCTGCCCAAGGATCCCGCGGTCGACCGATTGTCGCAGGGGACGTTCGACATCTCCGAATACGTCGTCGACATCGCGAAGAAGGAAGGCCTCGCGCCCGGCCTGCAGACCATCGAAGGTGGCGTCAGCGTCCATCTGGCTTGCCATGCGCGGGCGCAGAACATGGGCGCGAAGGCGGCCGAGATGCTGCGCCTGGTGCCGAAGACGCGCGTCGCCGTGATCGAGCGTTGCAGCGGCCATGGCGGCATCTGGGGCGCGCGCACCGAAAATTTTGAGACCGCGGTGAAGGTCGGCAAGCCCGCCGCCCAGGCCGCGATCAAGAACGACACCAGCTTCGTTGCCTCGGAGTGCCCGTTGGCTGCCGATCATCTCATGCAGGTGATGGAACTGACGGCAGGTGACCAGACGTTGAAACCTTCGCGGGCCAATCATCCCATCGAGCTGATGGCACAGGCCTATGGACTGACGGTGAAGCCATGACGCCGCGCGCAATCGAAGTCTCCGCCATCCTGCCGCTCACCGAATACGTGAAGGTGCGGGCCGAGCGCCGGCGGCAGATTTCCGAGATCAAGAAGAACCGCCGGCTGGAAGTCGGGCCGTTCGCGACGTTCTATTTCGAATCCTACGAGACCATGCTGCACCAAGTGCATGAGATGCTCTTCATCGAGAAGGGCGGGCCGGCGCAGATCCCCGACGAGCTCGCGGCCTACAATCCGCTGATCCCGCAGGGCAGCGAGTTGGTCGCCACGGTGATGTTCGAGATCGACGATCCGGTGCGCCGCGCCCGCGTGCTGGCGACCCTGGGTGGTGTCGAACAACAGGCCTTCATTCGTGTCGACGGCGAGGTGATCCGCGGCGTCCCCGAAGACGACCAGGAACGCTCGCGCGAGGACGGCAAGGCCTCGTCGGTGCAGTTCATCCGCTTTGCTTTCACTGCGGCTCAGGTCGCGGCCTTCCGCAGCGGTGCCGGCGATGTCGTGGTGGGCTTCGACCATCCCAACTACGGCCACATGGCGGTGATGCCGCAGGCCGTGCGCCACGCGCTGTCTGCCGACTTCTCTTGAATTCTTCCGGACCGCGCGCGACGCGCGCGGTCCGGAAGATTAACGACGTGCCGGCGGGCCGTAGTTCATCCGCAGAACCAGGATCACTGGATCACCCGGCATGTTGCTCGGCACCGGCGGGAAGGGTGCCGCCTTGCGGATGGCCTCGAGCTCGGCCTGGTCGATGACGGGAACGCCGCTCGACGTATCGATGCGGGCGTCTATGAGGCCGCCGTCGCGATTGATGGTGACCCGCGTCACCACGCGTCCTCCGAGGTGGTTGTCGCGCGCCGACGCCGGATAGACACGATAGCGCTCGAGCTGGCGAAAGACGCGCGACAGGTAGTCGTTGCGCTGACGGCCTTGTCCCGCGAACTGATCTGGCGGGTTGGGGCCGGTCAAGGGCGCGGGTATCGACGCCGGCGCCTCGGTCGCCGGTCTCTGCTGTGCCGGCGGGGCAGGCCGCGGCGGCATCGGCTGGGTGCGTTGCGCAGGCCTGGGCGGTGCGGCGGCTGGTGGCTTGGGAAAGTCGCGCGAGGTTGGCGCCGGCGGCGGCTCGGGCACCGGCGGCACGGAGAATTCGTAGATCGGCAAGGTCGGCACCGGCTCAGGCTGGGGCACGGCCTGCGAGGACTGCGAGGGTTGTGCGGGCTCGCTTGAAGGCTGCGCAGGCGCCAGCGCCTGTTGCTGCTCGGGCTCGCGGTTGGGCTCGGTCGACGGTGCCGGGCTGGCGGCCTGCGATTCGGCCGGCGGGCCGGTCCTTGCCGGATCCTGCAGGCCGACATTCGACGGCGAGCTGTCGAACATCACCATGATCGGCTCTTCCTGGGATTCGGTCGGCTGCAGCGGCGAAAACAACCAGATGCCGGCGCCGATCAAGACATGCAGCACCACCGCCAAGGCCACGGCGGCCGGCGGCATGCGCTGCTCCACGCGTGAAGGGACGATGCTGGCGTCGGTCACGGTGGTCTCGTTCTACGTCCGCAGGCGGGTGGCGGCTAGGCTGGCGCCAGGCCCGTCAGTTTCGTCGGAAGTTGAGCGGCAGGACGAAGGTGTGTTGCGGCCCCGTGATGTCGTCGGGCAACGGACTGTAGGGAGCGGCCTGACGGACCATGTTGAGGGTGAAATTGTCCAGCGACGGCGATCCGCTGGAGCGGCTGACGCCGACATCGACGAGGCGACCGTCGCGGGCGATCGTGATTCGCAGCACAACGGCGCCGGCTTCGGCCGTGGCGTTGCGGATGAACTGCTGCTGCTGCGAGAGCTTCTGGGCAATGTACCAGAGGTACTGGTCTTCCAGGCGCTTTTGGCCATAGGCATTGGCCGGATTGACCAGGTTCGGCGCCTGGCGCGAGGCCTGCTGGTCGCGTGGCGGCGGTGGCAGATTGGCGAGCGGCGAGGATTGGAGCGCCGGCTGCTGCTGTGGCCGAGGCGGCGGCGGTGGAGCCGGCTGCACGCGCTGCTGGGTCGGCGGCTGCGCCTTGGGAGCAGGCGGCGGCGGCGCCGGCGGCCTTGGGACTTCCTGCGAGGTGACCGGTGGCGGTGGCGCATCGAGCGGCGGCAGTTCGCTTTCGAGCGTGCGCGATGGCGGTGGCGGCGGTGGCGGGGGAGGCGGCGTGGCGAGCGCCTGCTGCTGTTCGACCTTGGGTGGGTCGGGCTGGGCCGCCTCCTGGGCCGGCGTCTCGGGCTTGGGCGGCGCAGGGTTCTCGACGCCGGGTGCGGCCTTGGGATCGGGGTTTTGGGCGAACGGCGTTATGCCGAGCCGCATCGGCGCTGCGGGCGCAGGCGCCGGCGGCGGTGGCGCTGCCGCAGGCGGCGGGGCAGCTGCCACCGGGGCTGGCGGCTCAGGCGTTGGTGGCGGCTTCGGCGGCTCGACCGGCTTCGGAAGCTCGCTCTCCACGGTGATCGCGATGGGCTCGGGCGTGGTGTCGATGTAGCGCAGCGGCGAGATCCAGAAGAGCGCTGCCGCGACGGCAAGATGCAGCGTCGTCGTCATCGCCACGGCGACGGGCGACATATGGTCGGAGCGCGCGTAGGAAAGGCTTACTGCGTGGGCCACGGTGACCCCATTTTTACGACCCGCCCGCCGGGGCGGCTAGTTGATTGGCTCGGACTTATAGACGCCCCACATGCCAGTCCGCTCGATCCAGCCGCTGACCCCGGCCGCCTTGACCCGGCACCAGTCGCCCGTGCAGGAGCGGATTTCGCCCACTACCTCGGGCTCCAGCTTGGCCACGACCTCGGCCGAGGGCGCTGGTGTCTTGTGCAGGGCGGCCGGCTTGGCGGCGATGATGAAGCTGCGCTTGCCGCTCAGCAAACTCTGGTGGACCCAGCCACTCGCCCCCTGCCAATCGCGGATTTTCCGCCAATTATCGAACTCGGCGACGATCTCGACCGGCATGCTCTTGCGCTTGAAGACCCAGTCCACGGGATAGCGCGAACCGGGGCCGGTGCGGACGTTGACCTCGTCGGATCGCAGCGAGGCAAAGCGGGGAATCGGCAGGCCCGAGCCCTTCCTTTGCTGGGCGCTGGCCGACTTGTCGGCAGCCTGCGGGGCCGCCGTGCCGGGCAGCCCGATGGCCGCCAACGCGACGAAGCTTGCCCAAAGCCGGACCGACGATCGGATTCCCATCGACGCCTATATACCCCAAATCTTCGTGTCGGGCGACAACCACTTGAAAGAATGGGCTTTTTCGTCCCAGGGCGCGATATGTTCCCCGGCTGGACAAGGCGCGCTTTGTGTTGCTAATCGGGCTGATCCCCTGACGTGCGAGCCGGTCCCGATTACATGCCGACAAGTTCCAAGAAAAAGCCGCTGGTAATCGTCACCCGGAAACTGCCGGATGCGATCGAGACCCGGCTGATGGAGCTGTTCGACACTCGGCTCAATGCCGACGACAAGCCGCTGACCTCGGCCCAGCTGGTCGAGGCCGTGAAGGCGGCCGACGTGCTGGTGCCGACCGTGACCGACCGCATCGACAGCCGCGTGCTGTCGCAGGCCGGGCCGCGGCTGAAGCTGATCGCCTCGTTCGGCACCGGCGTCGATCACATCGACCTCGACACCGCCCGTCAGCGCGGCATCACCGTCACCAATACGCCAGGCGTGCTGACCGAGGACACGGCCGACATGACCATGGCGCTGGTGCTGGCGACGGCGCGGCGCATGGGCGAGGGCGAGCGCATGGTGCGCGCCAACCAATGGACCGGCTGGAGCCCGACCGCGATGCTGGGCGCCAGGCTGCTCGGCAAGCGCATGGGCATCGTCGGCATGGGCCGCATCGGCCAGGCGCTGGCGCGCCGCGCGCGCGGCTTCGGGCTTGCCATCCACTATCACAACCGCAAGCGCGTTCACGGCGACATCGAGCGCGAGCTCGAGGCGACCTATTGGGAGAGTCTCGACCAGATGCTGGCGCGCATGGACATCGTGTCGGTGAACTGCCCGCACACGCCGGCGACGTTCCACCTGCTTTCGGCGCGGCGGCTCAAGCTGATGAAGGCCACGGCCATCATCGTCAACACCGCGCGCGGCGAGGTGATCGACGAGAACGCCCTGGTGCGCATGCTGAAGGCGGACGAGCTCGCCGGCGCCGGCCTCGACGTCTACGAGCACGAGCCGCAGGTCAATCCCAAGCTGCTCGAGCTCGACCGCGTCGTGCTGCTGCCGCACATGGGCTCGGCGACGCTGGAAGGCCGCATCGACATGGGCGAGAAGGTGCTGATCAACATCAAGACCTTCGCCGACGGCCACAAGCCGCCGGATCGGGTCTTAGCCACAATGTTTTAAGGGAGCGCGGGCCTCTGGCCCGCCTCTTGATCATGAGCGGGCCGGAGGCCCGCGCTCCCATCCTAAAGATCCCCCTCCACCATCTCCCTTCGGCGTTCATGGATCAGCACGTCGCGCGTCGAGCGGCCGATCTGGGCGCCGAGCAGGATGGTGAGCGAGGTCCAGTACATCCACACCATGATGGCGGCGAAGCCCGCGGTGGCGCCGAAGGCCGAGGTGAGCTGCGTCACCTCGAAATAGTACACCAGCGCGCGGTTGCCGGCGGCGAACAAGAGCGCATTCACCGCACCGCCGATCAGGGCGTAGCGCCAGCGCACGCCGCCGCTCGGCAGCCACTTGTAGATCAGGGTGAAAAAGCCCGACAGCAGCCCGTAGTGGACGAACACCGATATCGCCGGTCCGATCCAGACGCCCAGTACCGGGAACTTCTCCAGCACGCCGGCGTAGGCTGAGAGCAGCACGCTCGCCAGGATGACCGCGATCAGCAGCACGCCGAGCACGATCATCATCGCCAGGGCCAGCAGGCGCGACTGCAGGGTCGCCAGCACCGGCTGGAGCGGGCTCACCGGATGCAGCACATGAACGGCGGTCGTGCTCCAGATGGCGTTGATGCCGTCGTCGAGCTCGACGAAGACGCGGCTGCCCGTATAAACCAGCACGACCGCGCCGATGATGGCCGCCACACCGCCGCCGCGGAACAGTTCCTGCGAGGCGAAGCGCTTGATGCCCTGCAGCTGGTCCGGCTGCAGCACCGTGCCCAGCACCTCGAACACCGCCTCCTGCGCCATCAATCGGCCGACGATCGGTTCGGCCACGGTGATGCTGAAGATCATGATCGGGCCGATGGCGAACATGGTGTAGAACGCCATCGCGGCGGCCGAGGTCGACAGCCGGTTGGTGAAGAAGCCGAGGCCCACCGAGTAGGCGATGTTCCAGAGCGTGCGCGGCAGCGAGAATGGGGTCATCGTCAGCGCAGATGGGCGATGGCGTTGGCGTAGTAGGCGAGCACCGGCCGTTCGGCGGCCACCGCCGCGAACAGGCCTGCTTCCGGCTCTTCGACCATATGGCGCAGCTCCAGCATGCGCAGCCCGACATCGAAGGCATAGTCCCGGTCGCCGCGCGGCAGGTAGAGCTTGGCGCCGCGGCCCTCGAAATGCGCCATCAGGTCGTGGGCCCGCACCTTGAGCTCCAGCTCGTCGAGCGGCTCGCCGGCCTCGAGCAGCACGGTGGCGATCAGCGATACCGGCAGCACCGGCACCAGGCTGGCGATCTCGGCCATGACGTCCTTGGCCAGCCGGCCGATGACCTCGAAGCGCTGGTCCTTGTCGAGGCTGCGCAGGTCGCCATCCGAGGCCGCGGCATGGGTGGCCAGCCAGCCGCGGGCGGAGATGAGCCCGCCGAAATTCACGCAGGCATAGCCGAAGCGGTACCAGCGGCCGCGCAACATCAGGCCGAGCTGGCTGAACCAGAAGCCAAGGGCGGTACGCGCGGCGAAGAGCGCGCCGCGCCGCGGCAGCTCCTTGTCGAGCGAGCGCAGCAGGGTGCGGTCCTCGAGCACGCGGTCGTAGTTCAGCGCCACCGGCACGAAGACGATATCATGGCTGCCCTTGGGATCGAACGATTTCAGCATGTAGTCGAACAGGCCGAGCTTGGGCTCGCGCAGCTTGCCGTCGCGCGACAGGCCGCCCTCGGGATACATCGCCTGGGCGACGCCGGCCTCGGTCGCCATGTGTACGTAGCGCTCGAGCACGCGGCGATAGATCGGGTTGTTGGAGTTGCGGCGCACGAAGTAGGCGCCCATCGAGCGGATGAGCTGCTGCAGCGGCCAGATGCGCGCCCATTCGCCGACGGCGTAGGACAGCGCCGTGCGCTCGGCTGCCAGGAAGGCCACCAGCACATAATCCATGTTGCTGCGGTGGTTCATGACGAACACCACCGTGGTCCCGGGCGAAACGCCCGCCATGGTGCGCTCGTCGGCGAAGCCCAGGCGCACGCGATAGAGGAAACGGGCGACGGCGCGGGCGATCGAGTAGCCCAGCCTGAAATAGATGTAGGCGTTGAAGGTCGGCACGATCTCGCGCGCATAGCGATGGACCTCGGTCATCGCCACCTCGCGCGGCAGGTTGTTGGCGCGGGCATAGTCGTTGGCGGCGGCGACCACCTGGGGGTCGTAGACCAGGCGGTCGATCAGCACCTGGCGCTTGGTGAGCTGGAACGGCTTTATCTCGACGGCCAGCCGCTGGTTGACGCGGTCGATCAGGCGGTTGAGGCGGCGGCGCAGGAACCAGCGGCCGCTCGGGATCAGCAGCCGGTCGAGCAGCGACCAGGCCGCGAACAGGGCGATCGCGGCGAACAGCCAGAGCGGAACGGTGACTGGCTCGCCCATCGTACCGCCCGCTGCCCGCTAGTACTGTTTCAGGTTGAAGCCGGAGTAGATGATCAGGGCGGAGGCCACCACGAGAAGGATGGTCGTGCCGGCCGCGCCGATCGTGCGGCCGAGCGGAATGAAGCCCAGGATGCCGCCGGCATGCAGCACGCGCGCCAGCAGCAGCACGACGGCCATGATCGCCGTGTACCAGTAGCCGTAGAAGTCGCTGACGAAATAGATCAGCACCAGGCAGAGCGGCACGTATTCCATGAAGTTGCCGTGCGCCCGGATCGCCGCCAGCAGTTCCTTGTCGCCGCCATCGCCGAGATAGATCTTCTTCTGCATGCGCATGCGGCCGACGCTGACTGTCAGGGACACGGCAAGCAGGCCGAGCAACCCTGCACAGACGTAAAACACGGGCATCCGACGATCTCCCCCTATTTGGGGGCATTGTATGGTCATGCTCCTCT
>NZ_BKAJ01000087.1 GCF_007992495.1 Reyranella soli | reverse complement strand
TTAAATTCTCCATGGTTCGCAGGCCGTCCCCCCGGACATCGGCGGAAGCTGGCCGCGGGCTGAAAACCCGTCCGGACTTTACCCGAGAGCACGGAACCCACGCCACCGGGGACCACTGTCCCAGGCCGATTTGGGCCGTCAGGTGTGGCACGCTGGACACAGCCGACAACACTTGCTGTGCAGTTTCAGAATTCAGTTCCGTCGGTCCGAATCAACCGGGCGGAATTCCGCTCCAGCGATCGTGCTTCATCGAGAGAATGCGCCAGACGAACAGCCGGAGGGTCGTCCAGAACCGGCGTGATTCAACGTAAGGTCGCAGTCAGCAACATGACTGCATCCGTGATTCAATCCGCGTCACAACTGCAGCCTATTTTCCTTGATCGTGCACGAAGCGACCGATATCGACATCGCCTCTGAACGTAGGTGCCGGCTTTGGGGGGCCAGCCGTCGATGACCTGCTCGACGATTCCACACGTATTCTGCGCAATATCGAGGGCCGCCGCGCTATACGAGGGCCATCGGACATGCGCCGCCGTGCCGATGTGACCGTTGGGCCGAATGTCCTCCGCCTGGCGCTGCTCGCATGCGCATTGCCTTGCGCCCGCTACACGCTAAGCGAGATGCGTCATCGCCCACTGCCGCGCGGCCGCTTGGCGGCGCCGGCGCTGCTGGCCATGGCGTGCGCTCTGGTGTTCCTGCTGTTCCAGCTCGGTTCGCAACGGCCGCCCTGGATCTTCCTTGCCGCCCTGGCGGGCGGACTGGCGATCGGCGCACTGCGCGGCTTCACGCTGCAGCTCCAGGTCGATCACATGTTCGACAAGGTGCGCCTGCCGCGGGCGCGCGGCTCGTTCCTGGTCGCCCTTGCGCTGGTCGCCGCTGTCTTGCTCGAGATCGGCGGAGCCTTCGCAGGACCCAATGGCCTGCCCTTCCGCCTGATCGCTCCCGACATTGCCGCCGCTTGCGCCGGCATGTTAACCGGGCGGGCGATGGCCATTGCCATGCGTTGGCGGGGAGCACCGCATGTCGACCTTCATCGCTTCTAGAGCGCAACGCGCCGTGACCCGGTGCTGAACCTCCTTCATCTGCTGGCCGTGCTGGCGATGGCGGGATGCCTGTACGCGCTTTGGCGAGAGGCGCGCGGCATCTCGCAGTCGCGTGGCCATCTGATGGTGGCGCCGCCGCTGGCGTTCGGCTGCGTGCTGGTGATGATCGGCCTGACCGATCCCGACCAGCAGCAGCCCGACATGCTGCGCCTCGCCATCGCGGTGGGGGCGCTGCTGGGCGCGGCCCGCGGCTGGTTCATGGCCGTCGACATGGATCCGCTGTGGTCGACCGTACGGCTGCCAAGCGGCCGCGACGGATTTTGGCTGGCGATTCTGCTGGCCTTCGCGGTCGTCATGGCGGCCGCGGCGCCGCTGGTCTCGACGCATGCCGAGCCATACGTGCCCTACGCCACCGCGGCCGTGGCGTTCGGCGCGGGCTTCCTGTCGACCCGCGCAGTGACGGTTTATCTGCGCACCCGCGGCTGACGTTCCGGCCTTCGCCGCCTCTGCTACACTGGTCCCGTACGGGAGGGATTCATGCTGTTGGTCAGGGTTGCGCTGCTGTCGCTTGCGCTGGTTGGATCGGCGTCGGCACAAGGCACCCGGCCCGTTCCCTCGCTGCCGCCGACGCCACCGGCGCCGCCACCCGGCTCGGCACCGGGCACCATGGCGAGCGACGAGCTCGCCGATCCCAATACCGGCTGCAAGGTCGTGCGAGCCGACAATGAACCCAACATCGGCATCACTTGGTCGGGCGAGTGCTATCACGGCCTGGCCCACGGCCAGGGCGTCCTGCAGTGGTATCAAGGCGGCAAGCCGATCGCGCGCTACGAGGGCGAGATGAGAGACGGCATGGCGAACGGGCCGGGCAAGATGACCTATGCCAACGGCATGCGCTACGAGGGCGAATGGCAGAACGGCGAGCGCTACGGCCGCGGCACCTTCACCTTTGCCAACGGCGCGCGCTACACGGGCGACTTCCGCGACAACAAGCCCAACGGACGCGGCACCTATATCTGGCCCAACGGCAACCGCTACGTCGGCGATTTCCGCGACAACCAGCGTACCGGACGTGGCACGCTCTACTACGTCAACGGCGATCGCTACGAAGGCGACTTCGTCGACGGCAGGGCGCAGGGCCGCGGCACGCGCACCTATGCCAACGGCGGCCGCTATGACGGCGAGTGGCGGGACGACCTGCCCAACGGTTACGGCACGCGCTACGCCGCCGACGGCCAGAGCTACGCCGGCATCTGGCAGAACGGCTGCTTCCGCGACGGCCAGCGCTGGGCCACCGTCGGCGTCACCGCCCAGCAATGCGGCTTCCAATGACGTTGGTCTCCAATGTCTATCTCACGCATGCCCTGATGCTGCTGTGCGCACTCGCCGCGGCCTGGGCAGCGCTACCCGAAAGCAGCGGTCGCATCGTTCCGCAATGGCGGCCCGCCGTGACGGCGCTGCTTGCAGCGCTGTCCGCCCTTTCACTGATCGCCTATCCGACGTGGGGCGAGCTCAAGAATCCCGGCCTCTGGATGTTCGCCATCATTGCCGCTCTTGCCGGCGCGGCGCGCGGCTACTGGCTGCGGATCTATGTCGACCACAGCTGGCGCTTGATACGACTGCGGAAAGCCCGCGATTGCCTCGTCGCCGCCGTCGCACTGGTTGCCCTGGCGATGATCGAGATCGCCCTCGCCGCGATCGCCCCTGCCAGCCAACCAACGATGGAGCTCGGCCTGACCATCAGCGCCTCCTTCCTGGTCGGCCGCTCGGCTGCCGTGCTGCAGCGCGCCCGGCATGAGCCGCAGACGGATCTGCACGACAGCCCATCGCCGCCGGCCGAAGGATAGCGGTCATGCAGTTCGCCGCTGCAAGTTCGCTGTTCGCAGGCTATCCTGGCGGGCGTCGACCTGGAGCATCCGTGACATGCCGAGCCAGCCAAGCCTGATCATGATCCAGTTCCTGCAGTGGGTCGCCGACCGGCCACGCAGCCGCGAGGACGTCATGGACGCCTGGCGTAGCTCCTGCCCACGCTTTCCGGTGTGGGAGGACGCGCGCGCCGACGGTCTGATCCGCCAATGCGGCGGCGACCGCGGCGAGCATCGTGTCGAGCTGACCGAACGCGGCCGGGCGGCGCTGCGCCGCGCCAATATCCGGCCGCGCTCGACCCGCGATCAGGCCATGGCCAGCGGATCGGGACCGTAGTTGTTCGGGCCGGACGTGCCGCGCAGGAAGCCGCACTCGATCAGGTACCACAGCCCGCCGATGACAGGCACGAAGACGATCAGCACCCACCAGCCGCTCTTGTTGCGGTCGTGATAGCGCTTCACCGCGACGGCGATCGATATCCAGGTCGCCACCACGGCGAAGATCAGGACGATGATGCTGGCAACCGGCCCCATCGCCGCAGCGATCTGTTCGGGATCTCCCGACATCGCCGCACCGCCGAGAATCACGGCGAAGAGGATCACTTCCACGACAAGAATGCCGAGCGCGACCAGCCAGAACTTGGCGCGGTTGGCCCGTCCCTGAAAGCCGAACAACAGATCCGTCATTTGTCATCTCCCCTAGGCCGGAGTGGGCCTGCCGGACGCCGCGTTTCATTTCTTGGAGCGGCGCGACCGCACCTCAGGGTACTATAGACGCCCATGACCCTCCAGCGCGCCGCCCTCTGGGCCATCGTTGTTGCGGCCACGATGTACCTTCTCGTAGCGGGTCGCGGCCTGCTTCTGCCGTTCGTGCTGGGCATCGTGCTCTGGTACATGATCGACGCGCTGGCCGACGCCTTCGAAAATCCGCGCGTCGGCCACCTGCGCCTACCGCGGCCGTTCGCCCTGGTGGCGGCGGTCTGCATCATGGGCGGGTTGCTGTGGGTGGTCGGCCGCACCATCGGGCGCAACGTCACCGCCGTGATCGCCGCCGCGCCGAACTACGAACGTCGCCTGCAGCTTCTGATCAACGAAGGCGCGCATCTGGTCGGTGTCGAGCAGGCGCCGACGATCGGTGAGCTGTTCGATCGCATCAGCCTCGCCGACACGCTGAGCAGCATTGCCACGGCCGCCGCCTCGGTGGTGAGCGTGGCCGGCATCGTCGTGATCTACGCAGGCTTCCTGTTCGTCGAACAGGTCCGCTTTCGCCGCAAGCTCGCCATCGTTCTGGGCTCTAGTGGAAACCAGGAACGTGTCGAGGCGGTGCTCGACCAGATCGACCATGACATCCGGGTCTATATCCGGATCAAAACCACGCTCGCAGCCATCACTTCGGCTCTGGCTTACAGCGTGATGGCGTCGGTCGGTGTCGACTTCGCCGCCTTCTGGGCGGTCATGGTGTTCTTTTTCTACTACGTCCCAACCGTGGGCTCGATTCTCGCCATCGTCGCGCCAGCCGTGCTGACGCTGGTGCAGTTCGACAACCTGACGCCCTTCCTGATCGTGCTGCTGGTCTTCGGCACCATCCAGGTCGTGACGGCCAACGTGGTCGAGCCCGCCATCATGGGCCGCTCGCTCAACCTCTCGCCGCTGGTGGTGATCGTCTCGCTGGTGGTGTGGGGCACGATATGGGGCGTCGTCGGCATGTTCCTGTGCGTGCCCATCACCGTCGTCAGCCTGATCGTGCTGGCCCAGTTCGAAACGACGCGGCCGATTGCCGTGCTGCTGTCTTCCGACGGCAGGATTCCGGAGCCGCGGCGATGAGAAGGCTGGCCTTTTTCGCGATGCTCGCCGCTACCGCGGCACAGGCGCAAGCGCCGCCGCCGCCGGAGCCCGCGGCCCAGGCCCAACCGCCCGGCCTGCAGGTGATGTATGCCTGCCCCGGCGGCAGCGATTTCTCCGCCGCCTTCTCCAAGGACGGTGACCTCGCCACGATCAGCGTGCCGGGCCAGCCAGAGGTCGAGCTGTCGCGACAGCCCTCGGGCTCGGGTTTTGCCTTTGGCGATTCCTACTACGAACTGCGTGGCCGCGGTCGCGAAGCCACCCTGATGGCCGGCGGCCGCTCCATGCGTTGCCATGCCATCGGCCGGCCGGGCGAGCCGCCGCGCACCTATCAGGGCGGCGGCCTCACCGTCACCCTGTTCCCCGACGGCATCTTCCGCCTGCGCGAGCGCAGCGGCGCCAGCGAGACCGTCGATCTCGGCCAATGGGCACAGGAGGTCGATGGCGGCGTGCGCATGGTGCTGCGCGGCGGCGTGGTTCCCCGGCGTGTCTTCCGCGAGGCCAACGGCGACAAGCTGGTCGCCGAGAACGGCAGCGAGCTCGAGCGCGCCGCCACCGCCGATCCGATCGACGACCGCTTTCGCCTGAGCGGCCTCTATCGCGACACGCAGACTGGCGGCCTGTTCACCGAGTGCCTCACCGGCCGCACCTTCGAGCTGGCGCCGGGCGGCGCCGAGCCCGACCTCGAACGCGCCTGGACCGAAGCCACGCCTTCCAAGGAAGCGCAGCTCTATGTCGAGATCGTCGGCCGCTTCGCCTCCGGCGAGGTTCAGGCCGACCGCTTCCTCAGCCTCAAGCGCGACGGCGCCTGCCCGCCGCTGGCGCCGCGCAGCTCGGCCTTGCGCGACACCGAATGGCGGGTGCTCGAGATCGACGGCGAGAAGCCGGTCTACGACGACTGGCGGCAACGGCCGCGATTGCGGCTCGACGATGACGGCAAGTTCAGCGGCTCGACCGGCTGCAATGCGCTGACCGGCAGCTACCAGCTCGATCCCGACGGGCTGCGCTTCGAGCCGGCGGCGACGACCCTGGCCAGCTGCGCACCGGCGCTGGCTGCTGCCGAGAAACGCTTCCTCGATGCGCTGTCGGCGGTGCGCGAGGCGCAGCTCGCCGGCACCACCCTCGACCTGACGGACGCCGCCGGCAAACGCCGCCTCCGCCTCGAAGCGCGCGGGCGGTAAGGGAGCGCGGGCGTCGCGCCCGCTCATGTGGAGCGCGGACCTCCAGGTCCGCTCATGATCATGATGCGGACCTGGAGGTCCGCGCTCCGAAGAGATGAGCGGGCCGGAGGCCCGCGCTCCGGTACCTAAGGTTCCGCTGTCGGGTCGGCGCGCAGGACGAGCGCGTGACCGTCAACGCCGATGCTGAGGAAGGGCATGCTGACGCGCGGCAGGCCGGAATCGGCATCGCCGGCGAACTCGCGGTCGATATCGTCGAACAGGCGCATGTAGAGCTTCCATTCGACCATGTCGGGTTCTATCGGCACACGCACGGCTTCGCGCCAGTCGAGGGCGCGAACGCCGCTCTTCACCGCCGTCTCGCTCGGCCGGTCGCGCACCAGCGTCGCCTCGAAGCGGCCGATCGTCGCCGTCCGCGCGCCGCGCATGACCGGGCGGGCGATCACGGCGATGCAGACCTGCCCGGGCCCATCCGCCGGGACGAACTCGACCGAACCCGCGTTCATGGTCGGATCGCTGACGTCTTCCTGCCAACCCAGCCGCTCGACGATGACCACGCGCTGGCGCTCCTTGTCGAAGCGCCAGCCGGCCGGCGGGTCGAAGCAGCGGCGCACCGTGCGCGTCTCGCCCGCGGGCGCGCGCGACAGGATCTCGGGCGACACAAGGGTGTTGGATTCCAGCGTCGTCGTGACCACCCGCTGGTCGAAGGCGAACGAACCCGGACGGTCGGGTAGCACGGTGAACAGCAGCTGGAACAACACAGTGCGCGAGCCGCGCCTGACGGAGAGCGTGGCCGCCGCGAAGCTGGTGCGCCGCGCGTCGGTTGGGAAGGCCGCGCGCGGCACCGAAAAGCGCAGCCGCTCGGGCATCACCGTCGCCTGTCCGCGCCACGCGCCGATCGACAGCACGGGCGGCGGACCGCCGGCCGAGGCGAGATGGGAGCCCACGATCTCGATCTGCAGCGGCGGATCGTCGTCACCCGACGAGGTGAAATCCGGCGCGTAACGCGGCACGGCCTGCGCGGTCGGATGGGCTGCCGATCCGCCCGGGCTGTCGAGCCGCAACGTGCCCTGTGGCGCGGTGCCCGGCGTGCCGGGAGCGAGCGTGAGCTCGCCGGTGGCGCGGCGCGGCGGCACGAAGCGCGGCGTATAGGAGAGCACGAGCGGCCCGGCATCGGCGGCCATGCGGTCGAGCCGCGCCAGCGCAGGCGCGGCCGCCTTGTGGGCGGCGAGCCGCGCGCCCTCGCCCGGCCTGTCGAGCGCGTCCTTGAGAGCGGTGTTCAGCGCATCGAGCTCGCCGAACGCCTGGCGCCGGAAGGCCGGCACGAGATCGAAGGCGCGATCGCCGTCGGAATCCGAACGCACTGCCAACGCATCGAACAACAGGCTGGCGGTGCGAAAGTCGGACAGCAGGCCGATCCGTGCTTCGCTGTCGGCGCGGGCCTGCAGGCTGGCGCGCTCGGTGCGCAGAACGGCGATCTTTTCGTCGACCGTCGGTCCGCTCGCCGGCATCTCCTCGCGCACCACCGCGAAGACGGCGGCCGCCGCAACGAGGGCAGCAACGACGAGCACGCCCAGCACGCGGCGCACGCGTCGCGCATCGTCGGTCGAACGAGGGGCTGCGGCCATGCCGCGGGTTCTAGCATGGTCTTCGCTGGAGGCGCGGCGCTGCAGTGCCGCGTTTTCTCACGCTCTTTTGGACCGCCGGCCTTCGGCCGGCTCATGAGCCGGCCGTCCGGAAGACTCAGTACGAGAAAAGGACCGGCAGGGTCGAATTGAGGATGAGATGGCGGGTCATGCCGCCGAAGATCATCTGGCGAAGCCGGCTTTGCGTGTAGGCGCCCTTGACGATCAGGTCGGCGCCGCCGCTCACCGCCGTGTCGACGATGGTCTGGCCGGCCGAGCGATTGCCCGGCTTGACGTGCTGGCTGGTGACGTTGAGGCCGTGGCTCCGGAGCGATTCGGCGATCTCGGCCGCGCTCGGCCCCGGCACCATGGCGCCGTCGACGCTCAAGACGTCGATCGATTCGGCGCCGCTCAGCACCGGCATGGCGAGCGAAATCGCCCGTGCGCTCTCAGTCGAGCCGTTCCAGGCGAACAGGATGCGCTTGCCGACCATGCCGCCGAAGCCCGGCGGCACCACCAGCACCGGCCGGCCGGAATCGAACAGCGCGGTCTCGAACACGCTCTCCGGCATCTTGGGCAGCGCCCCGGGCTGCGGCATGACGATCAGGTCATAGGCGCGGCCGATCGTGCCGATGGCGGTCGGGCCGCTGTCGTCGGCCGAGCGCCATTCCGAATTGAGCCCGGTTGCGCGCTGCTCGAAGGCCTGCTTCACGGCCGCGACCCGCTGGCGTTCCTCGGCGTCCTCGGCCAGGCCGCCGCCGATCGGCGCGCCCATGCCGGCGTCGGCCCAGGCCATGCTCATGACGCCATAGGACGGCGGCTCAAGGCCAACTAGCTTGGCGTCGAAGGTCCGCGCGAGCTTCGCGGCGAGATCAAATGCCGACGGGTCTTCTGCCGTCCAGGCCATTGTCAGAATTGACTTCATGACATGCCTCCCATGTTGAGGAACGATAACACGCGTTTGGATCGCATTGGGCCTGCAAAAGTACAGCTGGCCGAAGGTTCAGTGCCAATGATGAAGTTGATACAATTATCGCGTTGAGGGCCTCTTCGTTATCAATATGTTAGGCCTCAGACCTCAACCATTTAATGAGGTCAGGGACGCATTCACATCCCAGCGTTCGGGTCAGGTCGCTCTATGGTCCCCAGAACCGTGGGGCGAACGACAAGAACGCCGGTCAAGGTCAGAAGAACGTTCTTTTCTTTGGGGATACCCAATGCTGTCCATTTTCCGTCGTTTGATGAAGAGCGAGCAGGGTGCCACCGCCATCGAGTACACACTGATCGCCGCGCTGATTTCGGTCGCCGCGATCGTCGCGTTCCGTTCGGTCGGTACCTCGGTCACGAACCTGATGAGCAACGTCGCCGCCGCGATGTAATCGCGCCGACTTTGGTCGAGAACATGGGCGGTCCGGCGACGGGCCGCCCATTTCTTTTGACGGGTGCGCTGGGCGGCCTGGGCCGCCGCTACATTCTTTACCAACGTTACACGCTGCCTGATTGTGCGGGCCGACCAAGCCGATAGGCTGACCTGATGACGCCCGCCAAGCTCCGCGTTGTTCGCCTCCTCGCCTGCCGGCGAGGCTCAACCATGGTCGGCTACAGCTCGCTGGCGCTCCTGGTGGCGATAGCGGCGATCACGCTGATGGGTCACGCCGACAGCGACGGTGGCGGCGCGCCGCACCAGCGCGCCGTCCGTATCCTTTCGTCGGACTGAGCGAAAGATCTCAGCGGATCTGCGCCGCCTTCGGCACGATCCACGCGAAGCGGTCGGACAGGGCCGCCAGCGTGATGCGGTTGATGTCGTCAGCGGTGACGGTGCTGCCGCCGGTCGCATCCGGCAAGTCGCGCGTCGCCACCGTATCGGCCGCGATCGTGCTCATGAAGCCGTTGTCGGTTGCGCACCGCACCGTCGCCGATACGCACATATGGGTCATGAAGCCGCCGACGATCAGGTTCTTGCGGCCGCTCGCCGTCAGGTGCTTGCCAAGCTCGGTCCCGGCGAAGGCATTGGGCAGGCCCTTGTCGACGATCGTCTCGCCCGCCCGCGGCGTCAGGGGCGCGACGATCTCGAAGCCGCTCGACGAGGGATTGAACGCCTTGCCGCCGGACTTGTGCCGCACATGGACGATCGGTGCTCCCGCCGCGCGCGCCTTCTCGAGTAGGCCGGCCAACGCCTCGACCGCCGACTGCACGCCCGGCAGGGGCAGCAGGCCGTCGGTGTACTCCCTTTGAGCATCGATGATCAGCAGAACACCATCGGCCATGGTCGCTGGTGTCGGCGTCGCTCCCGCCATCTGCAGCATCGTCATCGCCATGTTCGTTCCCTTCAACTACGCAACGGTTGTGTAAGCCTTGACCCCATCAACGCCTAAGGCGACGCATTTTGCAAGACCCTCGGGCGCATGACACAAAGCCCCGCGTCACGATCATGTCATCGACTGCACTCCACCATATCAATGCTCCCGGCGCAGGCCTTGTTGCGCAGCGCTGCTGTAACTGGCATAGGAAAAATTCGGGGCGACAATCGTACAATTCATCGTAGACCGTTCCGATCACGGCTGGCAGGATGGCGCCGGCATGGATGCTCCCCGCAAGCTTCTGGTCGATACCTTGGCGCGGCGGCCCGACCTCGACCTCAAGAACCTGTCGCTGGCGATCGGGCGCAATCATGCCTACTTGCAACAGTATCTCATGCGCGGCTCGCCGCGCGAGTTGCCCGAAGCGGTGCGCCATGGGCTCGCTCCGCTGCTCGGCGTGTCGCCGGACGATCTGCGCTCCACGGCGGCGCCGACCGGAGGCGGACCGGGAGGCGATGCGCGGGGTTCGGCGCTGCGTGACGACCGCGCCGACCTGCCGGTCTACGCCTCGGCGGAAGGCGGCGGCGGTGCGCTTATCATCACCAATGAGCCGATCGACTATGTGCGCCGGCCGGAGCCCCTTCTGTCCGTCCGCGACAGCTACGGCTGCTACGTCATCGGCGAGAGCATGAGCCCGGCCTATGAGCAGGGCGACCTGCTGCTCATCCATCCCAGCCGCCCGGTGCGGCCGGGCGACGACTGCGTGTTCGTGCGCGACCCCGGCGACGGCTCCCAGCACGCCCTGGTCAAGCGCCTGCTGCGCATCACGCCGGAGAAATGGCGCGTCCGCCAGTTCCATCCGGCAAAGGATTTCGACCTCGATCGCGGGCAATGGCAGAAGGCCCAGCTGATCGTCGGCAAGTACGCCCGCTGATGCAAGATTATAGGAAATATTCCTATTTCATCCGATCGGGATGGCCGTCGCCATGAAGGCCATTGTCATCGGCGGCGGCATCATGGGGCTGGCGACCGCATGGGCCTTGGCGCGCGACGGCCATGCCGTCGAGTTGTTCGAGCAGGGCCCGCTGCCCAATCCACTGGCATCGTCGATGGACGAGCATCGCCTGATCCGCCATCCCTACGGCGATCACGCGGGCTATGCGCGCATGATCGACAGCGCCTATGCAGCCTGGGACCTGCTGTGGCGCGATCTCGGCCAGCGTCTCTACGCCGCCACCGGAACGCTGGCGCTCACCGGCAACGGCGAGACCTGGGCGGAGCGCTCGGCCGCCACGTTGGCCGGCATCGGCAAGACGATGAAGGAGCTGCCGCTCGACGAGCTGCCGCGACGCTTTCCCCAGCTCGACGCACGCGACGTGGAACGTGCCTTCTGGATGGATACCGGCGGCGTGCTGTTTGCCCAGGACATCGTGACGGCGCTGGCGCGGCATCTCGATGGGCGGCCGAACGTCGTCCTGCATGCCAAGACGCCTGTCCGCACGGTCGATCTGGAGCATGGCCGCATCGTCACCGAAGCCGGCGTCCGGCACGACGCCGACGTGGTTGTGGTTGCGGCGGGCGCGTGGGTCGGCCGGCTGCTGCCCACGACCCGCCGCCTGATCCCGTCGCGCCAGGTCGTGATCTATTTCGGCCTGCCCGCCGACCAGCGCGCGATCTGGGCAAAGCACCCGATGGTCATCGACAAGACCGGCGACGTCGGTCTCTATCTCGTGCCGCCGGCCGAGGGGCGAGGGCTCAAGATCGGCGACCATGTCTTCAGCCGGAGCGGCGATCCCTCGGCCGAACGCGAGGCTCATGAGCACGAGATGCAGCCCCTGCTGCGACGTTGCGGCGTCCTGATCAGGGACTTCGCCCGCTGGCGCGTCGACCGGCTGAAAGTCTGCTTCTATACGGTGACCGAGGACGAGCGGTTCGTCGTCGAGAAGCAGGGCGCCAAGGGCTGGCTGATGTCGCCCTGCTCGGGCCACGGCTTCAAGTTCGGCGCGGTGATGGGTCTCGAGCTCGCGCGCGCCATCGCAGGCGCCCGAGATCCTGCGGCGCATGCGCGCTGGGCGGCCGGCCTGGAAGGCGATAAACCCTCCTGACAAAATGACCGCAAGTTCAGGGAGAAGGAACGCCATGGCTTCCCGCAAGCGACGCACCAACGGCACCCCGAAGGCAACCGGACTGCGTCAAGGCCTCGCCACCTACGGCGATGCGGGTTTCTCGCTGTTCCTGCGCAAGGCCTTCATCAAGGCCGGCGGCTATTCCGACGATGCGCTCGACCGGCCGATCGTCGGCATCACCAACACCTTCAGCGACTACAACCCCTGCCATGGCAACGTGCCCGACTTGATCGAGGCGGTGAAGCGCGGCGTCATGCTGGCGGGTGCGCTGCCCATGGTCTTCCCGACCATCTCGATCCACGAGAGCTTCTCCCATCCGACCAGCATGTTCCTGCGCAACCTCATGTCGATGGACACCGAGGAGATGATCCGCGCCCAGCCGATGGATTCGGTGGTGCTGATCGGCGGCTGCGACAAGACCCTGCCGGCCCAGCTCATGGCCGCGGCCAGCGCTGACCGGCCGGCCGTGGTGCTGCCGGTCGGACCGATGCTGGTCGGCCATTTCAAGGGCGAGGTCCTGGGCGCCTGCACCGACTGCCGCCGCCTGTGGGGGCAGTATCGCGCCGGCACCTTCTCCGAGACCGACATCGAGCAGGTGAGCGAGCGGCTGGCGCCGACCAAGGGCACCTGCATGGTGATGGGCACGGCCAGCACCATGGGCTGCATCGTCGAGACGCTGGGCATGGGCCTGCCCGGCAGCGGCTCGATCCCGGCGACGCATTCCGATCGCCTGCGCGTCGCCGAAGCAAGCGGCAGGCTCGCGGCCGAGATGGCGAAGAAGCAGGGCCCGCGCCCCAGCGAGATCATGACGGCCTCGGCCTTCCGCAACGCGCTCACGGTGCTGCAGGCGATCGGCGGCTCGACCAACGCGCTGGTCCATCTCACTGCCGTCGCCCGCCGGCTCGGCGTCAACATCGAGCTCGAGGAGTTCGACGAGATCGGCCGCAAGGTGCCGGTGCTGGTCGACCTCAAGCCGTCGGGCGACCATTACATGGAGCATTTCCATTGGGCCGGCGGCAACTCGCGCCTGATGAAGGAGATCCGCACGCATCTCGACGAGAGGTGCCTGACCGTCTCCGCCCGCACGCTGAAGCAGGTGATCGACTCGGCCGAGATGGTGCCCAACCAGACGGTGATCCGCACACCGAAGAATCCGATCAAGCCGACCGGCGGCATGGCAGTCCTGCGCGGCAACCTCGCGCCGCGCGGCGCGGTCATCAAGCATGCCGCCGCCTCGCCGGCGCTGATGACTCATACCGGCCGTGCCGTGGTGTTCGATTCGCTGGAGGACCTCGCCGCGCGCGGCGATGACCCCAACCTCGATGTCAAGGAGGAGGACATCCTGGTGTTGCGCAATGCCGGGCCGAAGGGCGCGCCGGGCATGCCAGAGGCAGGCTCCTTCCCCATCCCCATGAAGCTCGCGCGCGCCGGCGTGAAGGACATGATCCGCATCTCCGACGCGCGCATGAGCGGCACGGCCTTCGGCACCATCGTGCTGCACGTGGCGCCGGAAGCGGCGGTCGGCGGGCCGCTCGCCCTGGTCAAGACGGGCGATCGCATCACCCTCGATGTCCCCAAGCGCGTGCTCAAGCTGCATGTCGACGCCAAGGAGCTGGCAGCGCGGCGCAAGAAATGGCAGGCGCCCGCACCGCACAACGGCAGCGGCCGCGGCTATACTGGCCTGTTCCACAAGGAAGTGCTGCAGGCTGACGAAGGCGTCGATTTCGGCTTCCTGGGTCCCGCCAAATCGTGACCGACGCGGCACTCCCGGGTATCTCTGTCGTCGTCACCTGCTACAACTGTCGTGACTATATCGGCGACGCCATCCGCTCGGTGGCGCGCCAGACACTCAGCGATTTCGAATGCGTAATCGTCGACGATGCCTCGACCGACGATTCGGCCGAGGTCGTGCAGCGCACGCTCGACGAGCTTGCCGACGCGCGCTTCAAGCTGATCCGGCTGGCCAAGAACGTCGGCCAGACCGGCGCGACGCGGGCGGGGCTGGCGGCGACACGGGCGACCTTCGTCTGCTTCCTCGATTCCGACGATCTGTGGAATCCCGATTTCCTCGAGCGCCACCTCGCCGCCCACCTGAACGAGTCCTATGCCGTGGGCTTCACCGCCTGCAACGCGCGGCTGATCGACGGCCAGGGCAAGCTGATCGCGGGCTGCGTCTACTGGTTCGGCAAGGAACGGGCCAGCGCCGACCGTGACCGCGCCTTCGCGCCCATCGATCCCGCGCGCGTGCCCAAGGTCGACGTCACGAACAACACGGCGCACTGGCAGAAACAGACGCCCTACCGGCTCTATACCAAGCGCGTCGTGCACTGGGTGTGGGTCAGCACCTCGTCGATGATGTTCCGCCGTTCGCTGATCGACCTCGTCTTCCCCGACGACGACGAGACGTTTCGCCTGCACATGGACTTCTACGTCGTCGTCATGGCCCAGATGGTGGCGGGCTCGCTGCTGATCGGCGAGGCGCTCTACGCCTACCGCCTGCACGGGCGCAACGGCGCGGCCGACAACCCGGTGCTGGGCGGCCGCCTGCATTTGTCCAGCCGCAACTGGGGAAACACCTACACGGTGATGCTGGACCGCATGCTCGCGGCGATGGAGCGGGATCGCGAGCGGTTCGTAACGTCGTTGGGCGAACGGCAATACAAACGCATGCTGCTGCGCATGCAGGCGGCACGGGCCGCCTGGCCGATCTCCTGGCTGCTGGTGGCGCGAAGCTGGCTCGTTTGAGCGAACTGAGCTACAATAGAAAACGCTGACTGGTTTGCGTCAAAACCGTGCCACGGGGGAGATTGGGCAGTTGCGTCGTCTGAAGCAGCTTGTCTGCGCTGTCGTCATTGGGGCAAGTCTCTTCGGGACGATCATTGCACCGGCAATGGCCCAGGGCCCGGTGAACGCGTCCGCGGAGCAGGAGCGCGAGTATGACGACGCGTTCCAGGAAATGCTGCGCAAGCCCGCCGATCTCGACGTCCTGTTCAAGTTCGCGACCATCGCCACCAAGACCGGCGACTACGAGGGCGCGATCTCGGCGCTGGAGCGCATGCTGCTGGTCAATCCCGACCTGCCGCGCGTCCGTCTCGAGCTCGCCGTGCTCTATTACCGCCTGGGCTCATACGAGGTCGCGCGCACCTATCTGGAGGCCGTGGTGGCCTCGCCGGGAATCCCTCCGGAAGTGCGCGCCCGCGCCGAGCAGTATCTGGCCGAGGTCGTAAAGCGCAGCAGCCCCTCGCGTTTCGTCGGCGAGACCTTCGCCGGCGTGCGCTACCAGTCGAATGCCAATCTCGGTCCGCCGACCTCGAGCGTCCGTCTGTTCGGCCAGACCGCCAACCTCAACCAATCGGCGCTCGGCACCGCCGACTGGGGCGTCGTCGGCTCGGGTTATGTCCGCCACATCTACGACCTCGGCACCCAGGACAAAGGCGCGCTGGAGACGCAGCTCACCGGCTATGCCAACCGCCAGTTCCAGCTTTCCCAGGCCAACGTGTCGATCCTGGACCTGACGTCGGGGCCGCGCTTCCAGGCCTTCCAGGGCATCTTCGAGGACGTGAGCATCAAGCCGCTGATGTCGCTCGGCTACATCTGGGTGAACGACGTGCCGTACTACGGCAGCTACGGATCGGGCGTCGAGTTCGGCGCCCTGCTGAGCGACAAGCTGCGCAACACGTCCAACGCCACCTATCGTCGCCTGATGTACCAGGATAGCTGGTACCTGCCGTTCAACAGCCTCTATACCGGCAATGAGTACTCAGCCAACACGACCTTCCAATATGCGCTGACGGACGCGGTGATGCTGTTCGGCAACGGCAACATCCAGCGCTACATGACCGACAATTCACCGCAATACGCCTACATTCTGCTGGGCGTCGGCGGCGGCATGCAGTTCCGCTTTGCCGACCCGCTGTTCAAGAGCCAGCTGCCGTGGAGCATCGCGCTGTCGGCGAACCTGCAATGGTGGAACTACGATCAGCCGGACCCGGTTGTCGATCCCACCCTGACCCGCCAGCAAAACGACGTAATACTGAACATCACATTGTCCGTGCCTTTCGATGAGCGTACGAACCTGATCGTTTCCGGAGGTCGTTTCGTCCGTAGCTCGAACATTCCGAACTACGACTTCACCAACAACAGCTTCCTCATGGGCGTGAGCTGGCGTTTCTGAGTTTGCGGTCGATGGTCGCGGAGAGTTCATGACACGGTTGGTACGTGGTCGGGTTGTGCGCGGCGCACTTCTCGGAGCCTCGGCTCTTGGCCTGCTGGCCGCACCTTTTGCAATTCGCGACGCCACCGCCAAGGTCGGCGTCACATCGGCCACCGACGGCGATCCCCTCGGCAAGCCGCCACAGGAGGCCGAGCGCGTGCTGCGCATCGGCGTCGACGTGCAGGCCAACGAGCTCATCACCACCAGCGCCAACGACCGCGCCCATCTCCTCTTCCTCGACGGTTCGTCGCTGACGGTCGGGCCCAACGCCCAGCTCACCATCGACAAGTTCGTGTTCGATCCGAACACCAAGACCGGCGAGCTCGCCATCAACGCGAGCAAAGGCGTGCTGCGCCTGGTCGGCGGCAAGATCAGCAAGAACGGGCCGATCACCATCACCACGCCCGCCAACACGGTCGGCATCCGCGGCGGCATCACCATCCTCGATGTGAAGGCCAATCAGACCGATTCGATCTTCGTGTTCGGCAAGGAGATGGTCGTACGGGCTGCCGGCCAGACGCAGGTCGCGACGCGGCCGAGCTCGATCATCGTCACCAACCTCGGTGGCCCGCCGAGCCTGCCGACCATCCTCACCCAGGGCGCCCTCAATGCGCAGCTCGCCTCGCTCGAAGGTCGCGGCGGCGGCCAGAGCAGCGGTGGGAGCAGCGGCGGCGGCGGGACGCGCAGCCCCGACCAGGTCGCACTGACCTCCGGCCTGTCCGGCGCCAACTCCGGCCAATCGGCGCGCATCGTGGCTCCGGGAGTGCCTGACAATTTTGGCTCCGGACCTGGGCCGCGTAACCGCAATCCCAACGACACGATCTCGACGGCGTTGAGCAATGCCAACCAGTCCGTTCAGACCATCTCCGCAACTGACTCAGAAAGGCGCTCTCAACAGCAACAGCAGCCGCAGTCCCAACCTCAGCCCTCGGCATTCGATCAGTTCCTGAACGGCTCACTGCCCTTTAGCGCAGCCGACTTCGCCAAGCTTGCCTTCCTGCGCAACAGCGTGGCGACGACGGTCAACGAGCTCAGCAATCTCAACCTGCAGCGCGCCACCGCCACGTACAACGGGCCCGTGGTGGCGCTCATCAACGGCAATCGCATCGACGGGACCTATCAGAACGCCTGGAACTTCGGCAGCCGCAATGGCACCGCCACCATCAGGATCGACAACACGACGTATGGTGGCGGAAACGTGCCGAATACCTCGCTCATCAACAACACCACCGTGTTCCAGGGCAACCTGCAGTCGACGAACGGTCCCGCCGGACGTAACGCCAACGTGATCGGGACCTTCCTGTCGACACCGGGCAACGCCGCCAGCCAGCAGTTCGGTGTCGTCGGCTTCTCCGGCCCGAACAACTACCAAGGTTTTGGTCTGTTCACGGGAACAAAGTAGCCCCGGCACTGCCACCTCGCATGAGGCGGCAGTGGCAGAATTGCAACTATTGGTGCCGATCGACGGCCCATGGCCGCCCGCCGGCAAATTGACATTATTCCCGACGCATCATTGGCCGTACTTTCCAATGAGAGTACGATTGGACTGCCGGGGTCGGGTGGGACTGCCTCGGTCGGGGTTTCACCAAACGCGTCCGTGAAAAGTCGCGTTTGGGCAGGGTGGGTTGGTGTCGGGGTTGGCCGCGGAGCGGCCACGGAGTGGATTCATGGCGAGATCTGTGCTGGTACGGGCGTCGCTCGTGCGTGCGGTATTGCTTGGCACGACGGTGCTCGCGGTCTTCACCTCACCATTCACCATTGGTGAAGCTTCGGCCAAGGTCGGCGTCACGTCGGCGGCCGACGGTGATCCCCTGGGCAAGCCGCCCAACGAGAACGAGCGCGTCCTGCGCATCGGCATCGACATCCAGGCCAACGAGGTCGTCACGACGGGCACCAACGATCGTGCCCATCTGGTCTTTCTCGACGGCAGCTCGCTGACGGTCGGCCCGGATGCCCGTCTCACCATCGACAAATTCGTATTCGATCCCACCACCAAGACAGGTGAGCTCGCCGTCAGCGCCGGCAAGGGCGTGTTTCGCCTGGTCGGCGGCAAGATCAGCAAGACCAACCCGATCACCATCACGACGCCCTCCGCCACGATCGGCATCCGCGGTGGCATCACGATCTTTTCGGTGACGCAGGCCAAGACGTCGGCCGACTTCGTGTTCGGCAACAACATGAGCGTCACCGCGGCCGGCCAAACCCAGGTCGCCACTCGCCCGGGTTCCCAGATCGTCGCGAATGCCGGAAGTCCGCCCGGTGCCCCGACGATGATCAAGCAGGGAGGCCTCAGCGCCGCGCTTGGCCAGCTCGAAGGCAAGTCGTCTCCATCGTCTTCTTCGGGCGGATCGGGAGGCAATGCAGATCAGACAGCCCAGAAGTCCGGCTTTTCGAACGTCAATTCCGGTCAGTCGTTCAACCCGCCGAACTTCAACCAGGGCTTGCCGCTGAATTCCAACAACAACGTTACGACGAGCGTCCTGAGTAACACCGCTAGCGAACCGAGGCCGGGCCTGATCACACCGACCAGTCCGCCCACACAGCCGGTGACCACCCCCTTTACGCCGACTCCGAGTCCCGGTCCGACCACCAACCAGAACACCAATCCACCGCCCCCCCCACCGCCGCCCAGCGGACCAACGAAGACAAGCCAGACCTTGACGGGTTTTGCGAGCGGACTGGTCATCATTACCCGGGGAGGCGGTGGAGAAAGCAGTTACCACCACGGCTCAGGACGTGTCCGGACCTTGAGCCAAGGCTCAACCGTTTCGATCACGACCAACGCCGCCAATGATCAAGCCCAGGGCACGATCGTCGTTCCGGGGCTGCGCGGTGGAACAGCGCAATTGGAGCTCGGTGGCGCGGGGAGAAGCAGCTTCGCCGACGACAAGAGCTACGCCATGCTCACGACCAATGATCCTTCCCGTCCGTCGACGTTCACTACCGCCAGCCAAAGTCAGCCACTGCCGAACAATACGGTACTGGTAAGCGGGGGTCAGATCCCCGGCTGCACGTGCGAATACTTGACCTGGGGCGTGTGGGCCAGCTCCTTCACTGACCCGCGAAACTCCAACAGAAGCTATGAGACCATCGGCCACTACGTTGCCGGCAAGCTGACGTCGGCCGTGCAGATGCCGACCACGGGCACCGCGACCTACAACGGCGGCATGGCCGGCTTCGTCCGCGATCATGGCAACACGCGCGTCGGAACAGGGAACTTCCAGTTGAATTGGAACTTCGCCAACCGCGGTGGAAATTTCGCAGGCGGTTTCGACGGCAAGAACTTCAGCGGCACGATGAATGCCGGCGCTGCAACCCCGCAGAACTATAACGGCACTGTCAGAGGAAGCGGCGTGTCCGGCCGTGTTGACGGCGCGTTCGCCCAATCGCCAAGCGATTCAGCTGCCTACACGCTCGGCAACTTCTCTCTGAACGGACGCCATTACAACGCCTCTGGCGTCTACGCTGGGCAACGCTAGGAACTGGCGATGAAATCGGCGATGCCGGCAATGTCGTCTCGACGGAACCACGGCAGGCTCTGGCCTGCCGTCGGCGGCTCGTCGCAGGCGACGGCAATGATGGTCGGATCGCGTGGCGCCATCGGCTCGCCCCCGGCCCGCACCTCGATCTTGCGGTGCGGCTCGCGCTTATAGCCCTCGATCAGCACCAGGTCGGCCGGCGCCAGACGCGCCAGCACTTCCGCCAGGGTCGGCTCCTCCTGTTCGCGCATGATGGCGTAGCGGTGTCCGCCGACGACTGCCACCTCGGTGGCGCCGGCGGCGCGATGCCGGTAGGAATCACGCCCCGGCTGGTCGACGTCGAGATCGTGATGGCCATGCTTGATCGTGTTGACGGTGAGCCCGCGGCGCACGAGCTCGGCGACCAGCCGCTCCACCAGGGTCGTCTTGCCGGCGTTCTTCCAGCCGGTGATGCCGAACACGCGCGGCTCCCTCATGGCGCGATCCGCTCGGCATTGGCGTAGACGGTAAGCCTGTCCTGGCGCACGAAAGCCGCCAGGGCGATGCCCGCCTGCTCGGCGGTCTCGATGGCAAGCGACGTCGGCGCCGAGACCGCGGCGATCACCACCGCTCCCAGGGCCGCCGCCTTATGCACCATCTCGTAGGAGCAGCGGCTGGTCACGACGACGAAGCCGGGCTGCGATGCGCCGGCCTTCGCCAGGGCGCCGCCCAGCTTGTCGAGCGCATTGTGCCGGCCGACATCCTCGCGCACGGCGACCAGCGTGCCGTCCGGCCGCGCCCAGCCGGCGGCGTGGGTCGCGCCGTTCACGCGATTGATGCGCTGTTCCAGCGGCAGGGCCGCCATCGCCCGCTCGATGGCCCCGCGCGATACCGGCGGCGCGGCGCCGACGACGGTCACGGGCCGCATCGCCGCGTCGATGCTGTCGACCCCGCACAGGCCGCAGCCGGTGCGTCCGGCCATGCTGCGCCGCTGTTGCTGCAGCCGCACCATGCGCTGGGCGGCGATGTCGAGGCGCACCTCGATGCCGCGGTCGACCGGCTCGACCTCGATGTCGTAGATCTCCGACGGCTTGTCGACGATGCGCTCGGTCAGCGAGAAGCCGCGGGCGAAATCCTCGAGATCGCAGGGCGTGGCCATCATCACGGCGTGGCTGATGCCGTTGTAGACGAGGGCGACCGCGACCTCTTCGGCGACGACCTCGTCCAGCGCCTCATCGCCGGCCGCCGTCAGGCGCCGCGCCGCGCGATGGACCGAGCCGTCCGTCATCGTGCGACCTCGTCGATGCGCATATGCCGGCCCTCGCGGTCGAAGAAGCGGCCACGGTTGAGCGCCAGCGGGTCGGACTTCACATCGGCTTCGACCTCGCGCAGCTTGCGGCTCGCCGCGGCATCGGGAAGCGGTCCGCCGGCGTGGTCCAACCCGACGAAGAACGCCACGCCGTCCCACGCCGCGCCGGCGCGATCGAGCAGGCCCCGCATCTCGCGCCACGTCATGTCGTCGCCGATCAGATGGGCGTAGCTCGATTTCAGGGGAACGACGTCGTCGCCGGCGATGCGCACCAGCACGATGAACAGCGTGAACGGCCCGGTTTCGCCGAACTGGGCGGAGAGCCACTGCTCGAAGTCGGTCTTCATCTAGAACTCGACGACCGGCGTCGGCGGCATGTAGCGCTCGAACACCTGCAGGAAGGGCTGGCCGCGGTCGGCTTCGTACCAGGCCTCGAAGGCGCGGAAGGCCGCGAGCGGATCGCTGATGGCCGGCTCCTTCGGCTCGTCGTCGCCATCGGCCTCGGCTGGATAGGCCGCCGCATGCAGCGCCTCGGCGATCGGCCGCAGCCACTCGAGCAGCGGGCGGGCGCCCTCGCCCAGCTCGTCCAGGCCGCCGTCGATCCAGCCGATGTCGCGGAATAGGGCGACGAGCTGGCGTTCGACCGCGATCTCGCGATCGGGCTCGAGGGCGGCGAGGCGTGCCATGTCACCGAGTGCGCTCAGCCTCCGCCAGGCGAAGGCGCGAGCGCGCTCGGCTTCCTTGAGCTGGGCCTCGACCTCGGCGCGAACGGCGCGTTCGTTGGCCTCGGCGGCCGTGCAATCGGCCTGCAGGCGGGCGATCAGGGTGTCGGCGGCGGACGGCATCGCCGTCCAAAGTGTACCCGCCGGCGGCCCATCGCAAGCGCCCGCTACGGAGCCTTCTTGAGCTCGACCGAACCGATGCCGGCGGCGACGTTCAGCCCGACGCTGCCCTCGACGCTGACCGGCTGCAGGGTGACCTGGCCACTACCGCCGCCCAGCAGAACATTGGCGCCGGCACCCACGCCGACGGTGGCCGACGCCGTTCCTCCGGCGTAATTGCCGGCAAGCGCGCCCGGACCGATGTTGCCCGGCGCGAAGACCAGCCAGACCATCTGCGCTTCCTTGGTGAAGCCGAGATCGACGCCGTACTTGTTGATGGTGCCGGTATAGCGCTCGGCGATGCCATCGGTCCGGGTGAACAGGCAGCTCAGCTCCTTGGACGAGCCGAAGACGAAGCCGACGCCGCCCGCGACATTGCAGGTCAACGAGCCGACATTGGCGCCCGTCCGTCCGGAAGCCTGCGGCGTGCCGGGCGTCGCGGGAGTCTGGGCATGGACCGCAGTGCCGACGAACAACGACGCTACGCCTGCCGCCGTCAATATCGATCGCAGCATGGACAACTCTCCTCTTGTGGCTGAGCGCTCGGCTGATGCGAGCACCTCGCAACAACGTTGCCGGAGGAACAAGGCTGCATTCAGGCCGTGTCGGCCGGCCTGTGGGCTAATTTGCAGCGGTCGGTAAGGTGCCCGTAAGCCGGCGCAGCGAGAGTCGTTTGGAAGGACCGGGGAACCCTCTTCTCCCGGTTCGACCGCCCTCCTCCCTGAAGCAACCTGAGGCGGTCGTGGGCGGCGCGGGATTTCGGTCCCGCGCCGTTTGCGTTTCTGGAAAGGATTGCGGCTAGTTCGAACCCTGGCCGCGGGCCTTCAGCACGTAGCCCATGGCGCGGAACTCGGAGTCCTGGCGAATGCGGTTGGCGACCATCGGATCGCCGTCGCGATTGGAGACCTCGATCAGCTTGTCGGTCTCGGCGGTGCAGGCAAGCGCCGCGGCTTGCGCGACCGAGCCGGCGTCGAGGCTCATGGTGCCGTCGGCGTTGGCATTCTTGGCCAGGCAGGCATCGCGCGCCTTGTACGAATCGTCGATCCGGGTCTGCAGCCTGCCGTCGCTGGAGGTGTGGTAGGCACCCGCACAGCCACTGAGCAGCAACACGACCAGAACAAGTGCAATTCGCATGAACGAGGCCTCTATCCACTCCGGCAGGCGCCGGCGAAGCCATTGATACAACGCCGTCATCCGTCCGTCAGCCCGTGACGTACTGTGATCTTGACGGCGCTGTGCATGTATTGAATTTAGGGTCGGGGTCAGCGGGGGGCTGCATGCGAATTGTTCTCGTCCTGGTGTTGTTATTGCTCACGGCGTGCGAGGGAAGCTTCGTGCGGGCAGGCAACCTGGGACGCAAGGTCGGCATCGACAAGAGCTATGAAGCCCGCGACGCCTGCCTCGCCCGGAACGCCGCGGCAGACGGTGTCAGCAGCGAGGATCCAGCGACGCTCGCCCATGCGGTTGCGCTCTCCTGCAGCGCCGAAACGGATCAGCTGATCGCCGCTTCGGACTACAGCGGCGATGCCAGGGTCGCCGCTTCGATTCGCCAGGACAGCGAGTTCAGGGCGATGAAGTACGTCATGCAGGCGCGCGGCCAGAAGATCTTCTGATAAGCAGCTGTCTCAGCGCGGCGGAGGTCGTCGATTGGCGGAAGAGAGTGGGAGTCGAACCCACTAAGAACCGGCTAACGGCCCTCTCTGGCTTTGAAGGCCAGCCGCCCCACCGGGAGCGCTTCTCCTCCGTTATCGATCATTCCTGATAAAAAGAGTGCTGTCATCTGTCGGCAGCGGCCGTCGATGCCGCACCGGCCGGCCCGTACTGTTCGAGCTTCTGCGGCACCGTGCGGCGCAGGTCGCCGCGGCGGATGGTGATGCCGTGGCGGTCGAAGAATTCGAGGATCAGGATCGCCACCTTGCGGCCGTTGTCGAGCTTGTCGCGGAATTCGGCGGCGGTGAACTCGCGGCCAAAGGCATGGGCGACGGCAATCATCTCGGCCACCACGGGCCGCAGGAAATACTGGTCGGGCGCCACCTCGACGACGCGGCCGACCTTGGCCAGCCGTTGCAGGAGCTTGCGCATCTCGGGCTCCGGCACCGAATAGGCGTTGGCGAAATCGCGCACGCGCGGCGGCTTGAAGCGCTCGCGCACAAGCTCGGCCGAGATCTCGCGCCACAGTGCCTCATCGCGCGCGCCCAGGGTCAGCGAATGGCCGGGCAGGCGCAGGAAGGCGCCGTCGACCATCACCGCCCTCGCCTTGACCTCCTGGTCGAGCAGCGCCTTGAACACGGCGGGCGGCCAGCGCTTCGCGAGCGCGAGCCGCAGGCGCTCGGGCTGCAGGCCGGGCGCATCGGGCTTGGCCTCGTGATGGGCCTTGAGCGTGTCGACGATATCCTTGCGTGCCGCCGCCAGCGTCTCGGCCAGGAAGCCGAAACCCTCGAGCTTGGCGCCGCCCGCTGCCTGCAGCAGCTTGTCGACGTCGACCGGCCGGAGGTTGCGCGCCAGCCCGAAGCGGCCGGTCTCGACGAAGCCGGTTTCGAGCCGCAGCAGCTTGGGCAGGACCTGCGAATCGGGTTCGGCCAGGGCTGCGAGCTCGGCGAGGCGTCGCTCCGAGCGGCGGTTGCGCGGCGGGCCGAAGGGATCGATCACGTTGGCGCCCGCCATCGTGCGGATGGCCGAGGGATCGCGCAGGATGACGCGATCGCCCGCGAGCGCGCCAACCTTCTCGTCGAGCACGAGCTGGGCCAGCGCCGTGTCGCCGGGCGCGAGCTTGTCGCCTTCCAGCAGGGCGACGCGGCCCATGACGTGCGCTGCACCGAGATGCACGTGCACCGGCGACCAGTGCTTCATCGGCTGGCCCTCCGACGTGAGCAGGCTGAGCTCGACGTCGAGCCGGTCGGTCGGCGCATGCAGCTCGGAACTGACCACCCAGTCGCCGCGCCGGATGGCGTCCTTCGACAAACGAGCACCGGTGAGATTGAGGGCGCAGCGCTCGCCCGCACGGCCGATCTCGGCCGGCCGGTTCTGGGCATGCAACGAGCGCACCCGCGCCTCGAGGCCCGACGGCGTCAGCAGCAGCCGGTCGTCGACCTTGATCTCGCCGGCATGGATGGTGCCGGTCACCACCACGCCCGCACCCGACAGCACGAAGCTGCGGTCGACGGCGAGCCGGGCGAAGCCGGTGGCGCCCTTGCTGCTCTCGCCCAGCGCTAGAAGCCTGGTCTTCAGCTCGTCGACGCCGCGGCCAGTCAGCGCCGACACCGGCACGATCTCCGCACCCTTGAGCGAGGTCGCGGCGAGCAGCGTCTCGACCTCGGCCATGCGCTCGAGCAGCTGGTCGTCATCGGCAAGGTCGGCCTTGGTCAGCGCCACGACGCCGCGATCGAGGCCCAGAAGGTCGATGATCTGCAGGTGCTCGACGGTCTGCGGCTTGATGCCTTCGGCCGCCGAGACGATCAGCAGGGCGGCATCGATGCCGGTGGCGCCGGCCAGCATGTTGTGCACGAAACGCTCGTGGCCCGGCACGTCGACGAAGCCGAGCTGGCGGCCGTCGCCCAGGTCCGAGTAGGCGTAGCCGAGATCGATGGTGATGCCGCGCGCCTTCTCCTCCTTGAGGCGGTCGGCATCGACGCCCGTCAGCGCCTTCACCAGCGCCGTCTTGCCGTGATCGATATGGCCCGCGGTGCCGACGATCATGATGCAATGCTCATGATGGGGCCCTCGCGAGCTTCAGGAAGCCTGCCGCGAGTTCGCCCGCGCCGCCCGCTTCGGCCTGCTCCAGCCAGCGCAGCGCCTGCGCGCGATCACGTGCTACGCCCTTGCCGGCGAGATAGGCCGCCCCCAGCATCGCCTGCGCCTCGGCGTGCCCGAGCTTGGCCGCGCGCTCCCACCATTCGGCCGCCAGCGCCGGATCGCGCGGCACACCGAGCGCGTTGTGATGCATGTCGCCCAGACGCGCCATCGCGCCGGCGCGGCCCTGTGCCGCCGCCTTCTCGGCCCAGGTGCGTGCAGCGACGTAGTCCTGCGCGCAGCCACCGCCCAAAAGCTTCATCCACGACAGCATGTCCTGGGCGTCGGCATCGCCTTGCTCGGCTGCCTTCTCGTACCAGAGTGCGGCCTGCTCCTGATCCTGCTCGACGCCCCAGCCTTCGTAGTAGCAAAGCGCGAGGTTGCGCTGGCCGCCGACATCGCCCTGCTCGGCGGCGCGGCGCAGCCAGTCGACCGCCTTGGCCGGATCGCGTTCGACACCGCGGCCTTCGAGGAAAGCCGCACCCATGTTGCTCTGCGCCCGCGCGTGGCCGCGATGGGCAAGCGGCGCCCACAGGTCGAGCGCGACGCCGTAGTTGCCACCATTCCAGGCAGCCAGCGCTTGGTCCAATCGGCGCTCGGCGCCGAACATCTTACCCAGCCACGACACGGAGCTTGTCCAGTTGGCCCGCGAACGCCACCTCGTCGTCGAGCGTGCGCAGGTCGAAGGTGAGGGCGCCGTCGCTGATGCGACCGATCACGGGAATCGGCAGGCCGCGGAACGCCGCGGCCAGGCGATCGAGCCCCTTGCCGCGCGCGGCGATGGCGAAGGACGGCAGCAGGTCGACGGGCAAGGCACCCGAGCCGATCTGGCCGCGCACCGGCTCGATGCCGACCGTTGCACCGGAACCGATCGCCTTGGCGACGACGGGCAGCAGGCGCTCGGCGAGCGCCTTGATCTCGCCCGCCGGACGGGCGAGCGCGCGCACCGTCGGCAGACGCTCGGCCAGACGTGTCGGATCGGCGTAGAGTCGCAGCGTCGCCTCCAGCGCCGCCAGCCGCACCTTGTCGAGGCGCAGCGCGCGTTTCATCGGATTGCGCGCAATGCGCTCGATCAGGGCGCGGCGGCCGACGATCAGGCCGGCCTGCGGACCACCCAAAAGCTTGTCGCCGGAGAAGGTGACGACGTCGATGCCGGCCTCGATCGCCTCGCGCGCCGTGGGCTCGTGCGGCAGGCCCCAGGTCTCGAGATCGACCAGCGTGCCGCTGCCGAGATCCTCGATCACAGGCAGGCCCTTTTCGCGGGCGAGCGGCACGAGCTCGGCGGCCGACACCGTCTTGGTGAAGCCGGACACCGCGTAGTTCGAGGGATGGACCTTCATGATCGCCGCGGTGTCGGGGCCGATCGCGGCGGCATAGTCCTTGAGATGGGTCCGGTTGGTGGTGCCGACCTCGACCAGTCGGCAGTCGGCCCGCGCCATGATGTCGGGGATGCGGAAGGCGCCGCCGATCTCGATGAGCTCGCCGCGCGAGACGATGACCTCGCGGCCGGCGGCCAGCGTCGCCAGCACCAGCAGCACGGCGGCGGCGTTGTTGTTGACCGCGGTGGCGGCCTCCGCGCCGGTCAGCCGATGCAGCCAGGGCGCGATGTGGTCGTCGCGCTCGCCGCGGCCGCCGCCGCTCAGGTCGTATTCCAGCGTGGTCGGCGAGCGCATGGCCGTGACCGCCGCTTCGATCGCCTCCTCGGCCATGAGCGCACGGCCAAGGTTGGTGTGCAGCACCGTGCCCGTGAGATTGAAAACGCGGCGCTGCGAGGGCTGCACCAGGCCAGCCAGCCTCAGCTCGCACCAGCGCGCGCAGGCGGCCTCGTCGGCCACCTCCTCAGCGCCGCGCTTGGCCTCGGCCCAGGCGCGCAGGGCCTCGATCACCAGCGGCCGGCCGGCGCGCTGGATCAGCGGCGCCAGCGCGGGCCAATTGGCCATACGGTCGATGGAAGGCGGACGCCGCGATGGGCTTGTTGCAGGGTCGGCACGCGACACGGGTCATTCCCCAAGACGTCTCAGCCGGGCCGTCTGCCCGGCAGCGCAGCTTGGCCCTATTGGCCGGCGGCGGCAACGCCAATGCGGACCAGCACCAGGATGGCCGACGACGAAAGGCCGATCATCAGCGCCATCTTGGTCGACGAAATGCCGGCCTGATCCTTGAGCAGCGAAATAATGGTCTGCATGTGAGTCCCCAATTTCTTCCCTGATGCCGGTCGGGCGAACCCCTTCGCCCTGGTGACCAGCCCCCTTCCCGACGACGCCCGGGAGCCCTCCCGTGCGCCGCGCGGGTCTTATATCCGGCTTGCACGTATCGTGCGTTTCTGCGACCCGGGACATTGGTATCAATTGTTTCCGTCGGGCTCGGCCATCACGCCCAGGACGAAGGGATTGGCGACGCGGGAAAAGCCCTCTTCGCCGACCAGCACGTCGAGTCCCAGCGAGGCGAGATCGTCGGCCAGCGGCTCCAAGGTGCGCGCGCTCTCGACATAAAACACCTTCGAATAGCCCTGGCAGGCCTGGCAGCACTCGGCCCTGAGATAGGAGGTGCCGGCGAACTGGCGGAACGAGATCTTGTCAGTGCTGCCGCAATGCACGCAGCGCGTCCGCACGTAGCGCCAGGACGTGGCGCAGAGCGAGCAGTGCAGATGGCGATGGCCGAACTTGGTGCCGCCGGGCGCGATCATGCCGGCGACCGGCGGCGAGCCGCAGGCCGGGCATTCGCCGGCATCGTCCGGATCGAGCTGGGCGGCATCGAGGAGGGCCGCCATGCGTGTCCAGGCGACCTGCAGGGCCGCCGCCACGAACACCATCTCGGCGGCCTGGCCGGGCTTCACGTCGCCGCTCAAGAAGCGGTCGGCCAGCACCTCGAGATCGCCGGCCGACATTGCGGCGAGCGCGGCGCGGGCCTGTTGGGCGGGCTCGGGCAAAGCAGCGACATCGATGCGTTCCAGGATGCGCGCCAGCGCCACGCGCCAGGTCTCGTCGCGTTTCAGGGTCACGGGATCGAGCGGCGCGCCTGCCGCCCGGCCGGGCAGCATACCGGGGGGCAAACCCGCGATTGCCGCGTGCTGGGCGGCGACGAGGGCCGCGATCATCTTCAGGAAGCCTTCGAGCTCATGGCCAGGCGCAAGCGCGACCAGCCGCTCCGCGCGCTTGGCGAAGACCGTCAAAAGATCGGGAAGCTTGACCGGGTCGCTCTCGGCGAACGACCCGATGGTGTTGTCGGACGGAATGCTCAGGGTTTACCGACTTCCTGGCGGAACCACTTGCGATGATGCTTCCAGCTCCAGCCGCGCGTGACCGAGCCGCGGGTCATCGCGCGCAAGGTGCCCTTGACCCAGATCGCGGCGTAGACGTGCACGATCCAGATCAGGATGGCGCCGATCGCGCACAGGGCATGGACGACGGCGGAGAGCCGCTTCTGGTCGATCGAGGTATAGGCCTCGAAGTAGACGTCCCACAGCACCAGCCCGCTGCAAAACAGCAGCAGGATCAGGATCGACTGGCCCCAGAAGACGAGCTTCTGGCCGGCATTGTACTTGCCGAGCTCGGGCAGCCCCTCCTCCTCGTTGTTGATCACCTTGCCGAGGTTCTTCATCCACACTGTGTCGTCGCGGTTCCACAGGTTGAGGGCGAAAAACCGGAAGAACAGGCCGAGGAAGCTTATAAACAGCACCACGCCGATCCAGGGATGGATGGCGCGCGTCATCTGGCCGCCGCCGAACAGGTTGGTGAGGAAGTAGAGCGAGGGATGGAACAGGGCCATCCCGCTCAGCGCCAGCAGGATCAACGAGACGGCGGTGATCCAGTGGTTGATGCGGGCGGCCGTGGTGTAGCGCGAGACGACGTTGTTCTCGCTCATGAGTGCCCTCTCGAGTTCGTCTGGCCTCCGGCCAGCTCGTCGCCCTTGCGTTGGTCGGCTTCGCTGACCTCGTTGGGCCCCTTGGTGATGTAGTGCAGGAAGCCGAACACGCCGGCGAAAGCGATCGCCGCCAGCGAGATCGGCTTCATGACGCCCTTCCAGAACCCGACCATCGGACTGATCCTGGGATCATCCGGCAGCCCGGCATAGAGCGACGGTCTGTCGGCATGGTGCAGCACGTACATGACGTGCGTGCCGCCGACACCCGGCGGATTGTACAGCCCGGCATTCTTGAAGCCGCGCGACTTGAGGTCGGTGACCCGCTTCTCGGCATGGACGATCATGTCGTCCTTGGAGCCAAAGTAGATCGCCTGGGTCGGGCAGGCCTTGGCGCAGGCCGGGGCCTGGCCGACCGAGACGCGGTCGACGCAGAGCGTGCACTTGTAGGCCTTGCGGTCGACCTTGGAGATGCGCGGCACGTTGAAGGGACAGCCCTTCACGCAGTAGCCGCAGCCGATGCAGTTCTCCGACACGAAGTCGACGATGCCGTTGGTGTACTGCACGATCGCCCCGGGCGCCGGGCAGGCCTTCAGGCAGCCCGGGTCGTCGCAATGCATGCAGCCGTCCTTGCGGATCAACCACTCCAGATCGTCACCGTGCTCGTATTCCGTGAAACGCATCACGGTCCACGAGGCCGGCGTCAGGTCGGTCGGGTTGTTGTAGGTGCCGTCGGTGTAGCCGATCTCCTGCTTGAGATCGTTCCACTCCAGGCACGCCGCCTGGCAGGCCTTGCAGCCGATGCACTTGGAGACATCGATCAGCTTGGCGACTTGCAGTGCCTGCTGGCGGATCTGCGGCGGCGCCTCGGTCGAGGCGGAGCGGCGGCGGATGTCGAGCGATTGCAGCGTTGCCATGGTGCCCTCCTCCGCCTATGCGACCGCCGGCTGAGCCGGTGGCGTGGTTTTCTTCACGTCGACCAGGAACGCCTTGTACTCGGGCGTATTGACCGAGGCGTCGCCGACCGAGGGCGTGAGCACGTTCATCGGATGCGCCTTGCGGGCGAATCCGACGAAGCCGTAGTGGATCGGCAGGCCGACGACGTCGCACGGCTTGCCGTCGACCATGATCGGCCGGATGCGTTTGGTGACGCAGGCTTTGGCCTTGATCGCGCCGCGCTGGCTGGAAACCTCCACCCAGTCGCCGTTCTGGATGCCCTTGGCCTTGGCCAGCCGCTCGCCCATCTCGACGAACAGCTCGGGCTGCAGCACGGCGTTGTCGTGGACGTTCTTGGTCCAGTAGTGGAAGTGCTCGGCCAGCCGGTAGCTGGTCGCCACGATCGGGAACTTGTCGGGCGTGCCGAACGACTTGGCATCGGCTGCGAACACCCGCACGACCGGGTTGGTGCTGACCTTGGGGTGCAGCGGGTTGGCGATGTAGGCGTCCATCGGCTCGTAGTGCTCGGGGAACGGCCCGTCGGGCATGGCCGCGCGGGCGAACAGCCGGGCGGTGCCCTCCTGGTTCATGATGAACGGGCCGACCGCCTTGTCGGGCGCGATGGTCGGTGCGTAGTCGGGCACGTCGCCGCCGGTCCAGCGGCTGCCGCTCCACCAGATGTATTTCTTCTTCTCGCTCCACGGCTTGCCGTCAGGATCGGCCGAGGCGCGGTTGTAGAGGATGCGGCGGTTGGCCGGCCACGAGAAGCCCCAGTTGGGATGGATGCCGAGCCCGGTCGGGTCGGCTGCATCGCGGCGCATCGACATGTTGCCGGCCTCGGTGAAGACGCCGGTGTAGATCCACATGCCGCCCGCCGTCTTGCCGTCGGCCCGCATGACGCCGAAGTTCGGCAGCAGCTGACCGGCGCGCAGCATGATCCGGTTGGGATCGGCCGGATCGGGCAGGTCTTCCAGGGCGTAGCCGTTGATCTCCTTCAGCACTTCCTGCGGATCGGGATTATGTGGCCGCGTATAGTTCCACGTCGTCTTCACGATCGGATCGGGGAAGGCGCCGCCGTCCTTGGCGTAGAGCGCGCGCAGCCTGAGATGCAGCTCCGAGACGATCTCCATGTCGCTCTTGGACTCGCCCGGGCCATCGGCCGCCTTCCAGTGCCACATGATCACGCGGCTGGAGTTGGTGGCGCTGCCCTCCTCCTCGGCATAGGCCGACGCCGGCAGCTGGATGACCTCGGTCTGGATCGACTTGGTGTCGACGTTGTTGAACTCGCCGTGGTTCTCCCAGAAGCGCGCGGTCTCGGTCTCGAGCGGATCGATCACGACCATCCACTTGAGCTTGGTGAGGCCGGTCACGACCTTGTTCTTGTCGGGCGAGGCCAACATGATGTTGAGGCCCTGGCAGAACAGGCCGTTCATCTGGCCCGCCGCCATCATGTCGACCATCTTCAACACGTCGTAGGTCGTGTCGAACTTGGGCAGGTAGTCGTAGGCCCAGTCGTTGTCCTTGGTCGCCGCCGCGCCGAAGAAGCTCTTCTGCTGGCTGACGAAGAACTTCTCGTAATTCTGCCAGAAGCTGGTCTGGCCCGGCCGCAACGGCTTGAAGGCGCGCGACTTCATGTAGTCGATGTAGGTCGTCTCGCGGTCGGTCGGCAGCACGAGATAGCCCGGCGTCGACGTCGAGAGCAGCGCCAGGTCGGTGATACCCTGCACGTTGGAATGGCCGCGCAACGCGTTCACACCGCCGCCCGGCATGCCCATGTTGCCCAGCAGGAGCTGGATCATGGCCATCGAGCGGATGTTCTGCGCGCCCGTCGTGTGCTGGGTCCAGCCCAGAGCATACATCGACGTCATGGTGCGGTCGGGCACCGACGTCGTGGCGATCATCTCGCAGATCTGCAGGAACTTGGCCTTGGGCGTGCCGCAGATGCGCTCGACCATCTCGGGCGTGTAGCGCTCGACATGGGTCTTCAGGAGGTTGATGGCGCAGCGCGGGTCCTGCAGCGTCTCGTCGACCTTGGCCATGCCCTGGTCGTCCAGCTCGTAGTCCCAGCTCGAGCGGTCGGTATAGACCTTGCGGTTGGCATCGAAGCCGGTGAACAGGCCGTCGTTGAAGGCGAAGCCGTCCTTCACGATGTAGGAGGCATTGGTGTACGCCTTGACGTACTCCTGGTGGATCTTGTTGTTGCCCAGCAGGTAGCGCATCACGCCCGACAGGAACGCGATGTCGGTACCGGGCCGGATCGGGGCGTACACATCGGCCACCGCGGCCGAGCGGGTGAAGCGCGGATCGACCACGATCAGCTTGGCGCCGTTGTTGGCCTTGGCTTCGGTCACCCACTTGAAGCCGCAGGGGTGGGCCTCGGCGGCATTGCCGCCCATGATCAGAACGAGATCAGTGTTCTTGATGTCGTTCCACGAGTTCGTCATCGCACCGCGTCCGAAGGTCGGGCCAAGACTGGCCACGGTCGGACCGTGTCAAATTCGTGCTTGGTCTTCGAACCCTAGTATCCCGGTCGCACGCACGAATTTGTAGGTGAGGTATCCCGCCTCGTTGCTGAGCGAGGAGCCGCCGAAGAAGCCCGTGCTCAGCCAGCGATTGACCGTGACGCCATCGCGGTTCTTGGCGATGAAGTTCTTGTCGCGGTCTTCCTTCATCAGCTTGACGATGCGGTCGAGCGCGAAATCCCAGCTCACCCGCTCGAACTTGTCCGAGCCCGGCTTGCGGTGCATCGGGTACTTGAGGCGATTGGCGCTGTGGATATAGCCCAGCGAGGCCGCACCGCGGGCGCAGAGCGTGCCGCGATTGACCGGATGGTCGGGGTCGCCCTCGACATGGATGATCGAGGACTTGGCGTTCTTGGACTTGTCACCCAGCGAGTAGATCAGGACGCCGCACGCGACGGCGCAATAGGGGCAGGCATTGCGCGTCTCGGTCGCGCGCTCGAGCTTGAAGGGCCTGACCCCGGCCGCGAGCACATCGCCCGCGCCGACGAATCCCAAGGCGCCAACCGAGGAAGCGGCGAGGCTGGCAGCACTCACCTTCATGAATTGCCGACGTGTGACGGCCATGTTGGTCTCCATCCCTTACGACGCTTTTTCGTCCGGCCTCTCCCAGCCATGACTTTTTTATGTCGCGTCTCGCGAAGTGAAACCCCACTAAGTCCCTGAATCAACAGAAATCGGCGCACAATTCGGTGACTCTTGGGCTACCGATGGTTGCCGTCCGGAAACCATCAGGAACCTGTCCGCCCGGCCTGTTCGCCAGCCGCATCGAGGGCGGCGGCCCAGTCGTCCGAGTCGTCCTCCGGCCCCCTGGCCCGGCCATTCCACAGGCGGGGCTGGCGATTGCGCAGCCAGAAGATGCAGGCGCGGATATCGGGCGGATAGTAGAGCGTGTCGCTGACCGGGCGCTCCTTGCCGAGGTGCTAGACGGTACGCTCGACCTTGTGCTCATGGCCCACGGCACACTGATAGAGGCCACGCGCCACCCCGGCATCCGCGATGGCCCTTCCCTCGCCCACCGCCGCAGCGAACGCGGGATGCTGGGCGATCCAGTTATCGATGGTGCGCGAGGTGACGTCGAAGAAGACACCAAGGTGTTCGTTGGTGGCGCCGAGCAGGCAGTAGTTGTGCGCGAGCATGGGGCGGGTCCCTGTCCACTACGGCTGGTAGGCCAGGCGGCTCCAAAGCCGACGACTGCTTGCAATGCTGTCAAACAGATCGCCGAAGATCCGCCAGGAGGCGGCGCAAGGCTGCCTTCTCGCGCGCCGGACGGAACAATGGCTTGAGCCGCGCCAACGCCTTGCGCATCGTCGTGACCAAGCTCGGATCGCGCTCGAGCCGCTGGAGCAGGCGGGCAAGTGCGTTGGTATCGCCCACCGGGAAGTAGCCGGCATAGTCGGCACCGAGCAGCCCGACGTTGCCGTCCACCCGCGATGCCAACACGGGCACGCCGGCCATGATCGCTTCGGACACCACGTTGGCGCCGCCTTCGCTCAGCGAGGAGATGACCATGGCGTGGCTGCGCGCCAGCAACCGGCGCACGGCGGCGGGCGGAACGTCGCCGCGCCACTGGTAGCGTGGATTGATGGCCATCTCGGCGCGGGCCCGCTCGGCCCATTCCATCGTATAGGCGCGGCCGACCTGCTCAATGCGGATGCGGCTCATGGCCGGCAGAAGACGCGCCGCTTCCGCGGCTCGCAGGGGATCCTTCACGTCACGTAGATGACCGATCACTGAGACCACGACAGCCCGGCGGCTCGGCCGGTGCGGCAGTGCCAAAGGTGGCGCCGATTGATGGATCACACAGAGGCGCGCGCGAAGCGATTTGGGCACCGCCTTCCAGGCGAGATCGTTCAAGGCGACGAGCCGGTCCGCCTGCTCCATCGACCGCAATGTCGGCCCGGGATCGCTGTTGAGGTATTCATAGATGTCGGTGCCGCTCAGCTGCAGGATCACGGGTCGCGTCGGAAAGGCCGCCTTGAAGCGCTCGATCGCGTCGGCGCTGCGCCAGGCATGCACCGCCACCATCAAGTCGGCGGCGCCGCCGTCATAGTCATTGGCGACGCGTACACGATGGCCGAGCTGCCGCAGGATCCCCGCCCATCGCGAAGCAGCCACGCGATTGCCGGTATGTGCCGTCGGACCGGACGGTGTGATAAGGACGATCTTCATGGACCAGGCCACGCAAGACCGTCGCCCGACCAGCGGATCGTCCGCCGGCGAACTCTTGGCGCAACTGCGCGAGGCCCGTCATCGCACCGAGCGCTTGACGGAAGATCTGTCATCTCAGGAATTGATGGGACCGTACCTCGGCATCGTCAATCCCGTGCTGTGGGAGGTCGGCCACGTCGCCTGGTTCCACGAATACTGGACCTTGCGCCATGCCGCGGGCCGCGCACCCTTGATTGAGCGCTGCGACCGGCTGTGGGATTCGAGCGCGGTGGCGCACGCCACGCGCTGGCATCTCGACCTTCCCGACCGCGACGGCACTTGGCGCTACATGGCCGACGTGCTGGCGCGCCAGGAAGACGTGCTGGCCGGCGGCATCGACGAGGAGGAGCGCTACTACTACGACCTCGCTATCCGCCACGAGGACATGCATGTCGAGGCACTGACCTACATGCGCCAGACGCTGAGCTACGCGCCGCCCAGCGACCTCGGCATGGCCGGCCGGCCGCGCGCCGGCGCCCTGCCGGGTGATGTCGCCGTGCCAGGCGGTCGCTGGCGGCTCGGCTCGACCGCAGACGACGGCTTCATCTTCGACAACGAGAAATGGGCGCATGAAGCGATGCTGACGCCGTTCCGCATCGCCCGTGCGCCGGTGACCAACGCCGAGTTCGCCGCCTTCATCGAAGCGGGCGGCTATCGGACGCGCGAATTCTGGAGCGATGCCGGCTGGACATGGCGCGAACAGCATGGCGCCGAGCAGCCCGTCTACTGGCAGGGCAAGCGCGATGGCGCCTGGACGGTGCGCCGCTATCGCGCTCTCGAGGAGCTGGCGCCGCATGCACCTGTCGTGTTCGTGAACTGGTTCGAGGCCGACGCCTGGTGCCGCTGGGCCAAGCGCCGATTGCCGAGCGAGGTCGAATGGGAAGCCGCCGCAATCGGCCTGCCGAGTGCCGACGGCGCCCGTCTCGCTGACCAGCGTCGTCGCTGGCCGTGGGGCGACGAGCCGCCGACACCAGCGCGCGCCAATCTCGACTTCGCCTTCGACGGGACGGTCGATGTCGCAGCCCTCGCCGAGGGCGACAGCGCCTTTGGCTGCCGCCAGATGATCGGCAATGTCTGGGAATGGACGGCGTCCGACTTCCTGCCGTTTGCAGGCTTCGATGCCGATCCCTACAAGGACTACTCGCAGCCGTGGTTCGGCACGCGCAAGGTGCTGCGCGGCGGTTGCTGGGCGACCGGCGCGCGCATCGCCCGGCCGGCCTACCGCAACTTCTTCACCCCCGACCGCAGCGACGTGTTCGCCGGCTTCCGGACCTGCGCGATCTGACAAGCATGGATGCCCTAACCGCCTTCGGCCTGTTCTCCGTGACCACCATGGTGGCCTGCTACGCGTTCGAGGATCGCAGCCACTGGTTCATCCTGGGCTTTGCCGCTTCTTGCGCCCTTGCGTCGATCTACGGCTTCCTCCAGGGCGCGTGGCCGTTCGGACTCGTGGAGGGCGTCTGGACCTTCATCGCCCTGCACCGCTGGCAAGCGCGTAAACGGTCGCGATCGGGCGTCACCAGCGTAGGCGCAGGCCAAGATTGAGGGTGTGGTTGCACGGCGGAGCGCGTGGCGCGAGAGACAGCGAGCTCGGCCGCCGCCGCAGGACCGACCGCTTCGGCCACGAGGCCGGCCACGCCGTTGACCGCGGCAGCGGCAGCCGCAATGCCAAGCAGAGCCCCATCGCGCCGCAGCGAGCGGAGCCGCTCGCCGACGAGGCGCCCAGCCCGCGAATCGCGGGAGAGGGACATGGCATGGACCACGCCGCTCGCGCCTGCGGCCATGACGGTGCGGTTGGCCTGGGCCACGTCGATCAGGACAATGTCTCCCGGGCGCATCCTCGCGACGCGGCGGCCGGCGGTGAACTCGGTCTCGCCGTCGAGAAACATCGAGACTTGGTAATGATCCAGCCCGCTGCGCGCGACATGCCGTGGCGTGCGATCGAAGCGTGCTGCGCTGAAGCGGGTATCGACGAGCAGCCCGGTGGTGAGGTGCGTTCCCCGACGCCACCGAGGGCACAACGTCGACGAGGTCGTAGGTACTCTCGCGCAGACGCTCCAACGCCTGCCCGCCTACGCCCCTGTCCGTGATCGCAAGCCGCGGTGTCGCCGCACCGCCAACACTCGCCTCGGTCATGCGCGCGCTCCGCAGTCGAAGAGAAGATGGTTGTGTTCTTGGCCCCGCCATTTACCGGGAGAGTCGGCGCCGGATCAAATCCGTTTCGACTTTCACGCGTAAAGGTTGCAGCGGCGATGTGGAGAGCGGATTCCGAAGTGCGCGACCTGTGCCAGTATGGACGGTCATCGCCCTCCAATGCTGGCAGGCAAGGTCGAGCCAGTTAGAACAACTTTTCGATCAGTGCGAATGCCGATGATGGCTGTCGGGCGCGTGCGGATGCGAATGCCTCAAGCGCCTGTGCCGATGACGGTGGCTATGCGGCCGGTGCGGGTCGACCCGCCCGTCGTGGACGTGATCGTGGTGTTCGTCGTGCATGTGGCGATGCTCGTGCTCCAGCTCCTCGTGTTCGTGTGTGTGCTCGTGCCGTTCGGTGACATGCAGCCAGACACCGATGGCCATCAGGGCGCCCGCCGCGATCAGCTGCACTGTCACGACATCGCCCAGCAACGGCACCGCAGCCAATGCGCCGAGGAAGGGCGCCACGGAGAAATAAGCGCCGGTCCGCGCCGTGCCGAGATGGCGCAGGGCGAGAACGAAGAGCACCAGACTCACTCCGTAACCGAGAAAGCCCGTCAACGCCGCCGCGGCGATGGTGCTTGCTCCGGGCAAGGCGGCCCCGGCGAGCAGTCCGATGGCCAGGTTGACCGGCCCTGCGACCAGGCCCTTGATCATGGCGATCTGCACCGGATCAGAAAGCGACACCTTGCGCGTCAGGTTGTTGTCAATCGCCCAGGCGAGACAGGCAGCTACAATCGCCGCCGGTCCGAGCAGATCGGAGACGGTCACGCCGGGTTGCCAGTTCAGCACCACGACGCCCGCAACGATGCTCGTCATTCCCACGGCTATGCGCCGGTCGAAGTTCTCCTTGAAGACGAACCAGGCCAGCAGGGCGGTCAGCACGCCTTCCAGCGTGAGCAACAGCGACGCCGTGGATGCAGAAACGCGCGTCAGCCCGAACAGCAGCAGCACCGGGCCAACGACGCCGCCCGCGGCTACCGCCCCGGCAAGGAATCGCAGCTCACCGCTCGCCAGCCTCGCTTCACTCCGTCGGGCGAAAAGATAGACGATCAACAAGCCGACGCCGGCGCCACCGTACAGGAGGCCCGCGAGCATCCAGGGATCGGTCTCGCCCAGCAGCAGCTTCGCCACCGGCGTGGACAACCCGAACAGAATGGCTGATCCGAGCGCTATCAATACCGGCAAAGCCTTCGCCTCCGCGATAGTGATCCAACACCATTATTAGCGCAGCGCTTCGGCGACCCAGCTCGCCCGGCGCCACACCTGCTGACGACAGACAAATAGCACGCAACCGTCGACGGCCGGCGTATCGTTTCCGCGCCGTTTCACCGTGGCCTGGTCAAGACAGCGACGGCAACGAGAACCTATCCTCGAGTCGACGCACCTTGAAGCCACGCTCGTGCCAGCCATGAGCGGACCTGGATGCCAGCAGTAAAGTCAAATCGGACATCGGAGGAACTTCACACGATGTGTCATCGCCGAGCATCGCGAGAGACGGCATCAATCGTGCACGCTGCACATCGCTGTCAGTTGTGATCTAGAGTGAACGAGCGAGTCTCAGTCCAGCGTGGGGGAGCACATCGTATGTCCAATCGTTTCACACAATACATTCTGGTCGCCATGGGCCTCGGCATCGTCATGGGTACCGTGGTCTACGAGTACATGCCCGACAGCCGGGCCGACATCGCCTACAGCGTCAACCTGATCGCGCTCCTGTTCCTGCGCCTGATCAAGATGATCATCGCGCCGCTGGTCTTCGCCACGCTGGTCGGCGGCATCGCCCACATGGGCACCGGCTCGCGGCTCGGCCGCATCTTCGCCAAGACCATGGGCTGGTTCGTCAGCGCCTCGTTCGTCTCGCTGCTGCTTGGCCTCGTCATGGTCAACCTGCTGCAGCCGGGCGCCAACTTCCCGGGCACGCTGCCGGACAAGGGCCAATCGACCGGCCTGCCGGTCTCGGCCTTCTCGATCGAGAAGTTCCTCACCCACCTGATCCCGACCTCGATCGCCGACGCCATGGCGCAGAACGAGATCCTGCAGATCGTGGTGTTCGCCGTGTTCTTCGCCGTGGCGCTGGGCGCCATGCCCGAGCGCGCCAAGCCGATGCTGGCGCTGATCGAGGACCTCGCCCACATCATGCTCAAGATCACCGGCTACGTGATGCTGTTCGCGCCACTCGCGGTGTGGGCGGCCATCACGGCCACCGTCGCCAAGAACGGGCTGGGCGTGCTGTGGAAGCTGATCCTGTTCATGGGCGGCTTCTACCTGTCGCTGCTGATCCTGTGGGCCATCCTGATCGCCGTCGGCTTCATCGCGATTGGGCCGCGCTACATGCGCCTGCTGCGCCTGATTCGCGAGCCGCTGATGATCGCCTTCTCGACCGCGAGCTCGGAAGCGGCCTACCCCAAGACGCTGGAGGGCCTGAACCGCTTCGGCGCCTCCAGCCGCATCTCGAGCTTCGTGCTGCCGCTCGGCTACTCCTTCAACCTCGACGGCACGATGATGTACTGCACCTTCGCCAGCATCTTCATCGCCCAGACCTATCACATCGAGATGTCGCTCGGCACGCAGCTCGCCATGCTGGCGACGCTGATGATCACCTCCAAGGGCGTGGCCGGCGTGCCGCGCGCCTCACTGGTGGTGATCGCGGCCACGCTCGCCCAGTTCAACATCCCCGAGGCCGGGCTGCTGATGATCATGGGCATCGACACCTTCCTCGACATGGGCCGCAGCGCCACCAACGTGATCGGCAATTCGCTGGCCACCGCGGTCGTCGCCAAATGGGAGGGCGAGCTCCGTCCCGAGCACGAGATGACGCCCGACGACACGGTGCCGCCCGACCAGGTGCCGGGCGATCCGGTGCGGGCGTGATGCACGGGATGGCCCAAGGGATAGCGACGGCGGCGCGGCTGCTGGCCGCGCTGGCGTTCCTGCCGGCCCTCGCGATGGACCCGGCAGCCGCGCAGGATGTTGGCCTGAGCCCCACGCTTGCCAACATCAAGCGCACGCACACCGTGCGGCTGGGCTATCGCGAGGCCTCGCCGCCCTTCTCGTTCCTCGACCAGTCCAACCGGCCGATCGGCTACAGCCTCGAGCTGTGCGAGGCGATCGTCGAGGAGATCGGCACCGCGGTCGACGATGACGCGCTCAAGATCGAGTACGTCAAGGTGACGTCGGAGAGCCGCATCCCGGCCGTGCTGGAGAGCAAGATCGACCTCGAATGCGGCTCGACCACGGCCAACGCCGAGCGCGCCCGGCAGGTCGCGTTCTCGCCGCTGATCTTCGTCGCCGGCACCAAGCTGATGGTGCCGAAGGCGGCGCCGGTCTCGGGCATCACCGATCTCAAAGGCAAGACGGTGGTGGTGACCAAGGGCACGACCAACAAACAGGCGATCGCGGCGGCCGACAAGAAGTTCGCGCTCGGCCTCACCATCGTGACGGCCGACGACCATGAGCAGTCCTACCAGATACTGGCCGAGGGCAAGGCACAGGCTTTCGCCACTGACGACATCCTGCTCTATGGCCTGATCGCCCGCCACAAGGCGCAGGACAGGTTCAAGGTGGTCGGCGACTACCTGAGCTACGACCCGTACGGCATCATGTTCCGCAAGGGCGAGCCGCCGCTTTCCGCCGTGGTCGAGCGCACCTTCCGCAAGCTCGCCACCAACGGCGACCTGGTGCCGCTCTACAACAAGTGGTTCATGTCACGCCTGCCGACCGGCGAGCGGCTGCGCGTGCCGATCTCGCTGCAACTCGAGGAGGCCTTCAAGGTGCTCGATAGTTCGGCCGGCACGAGGAACTAGCGCGTCTTCCTCCCCAGCTCCGCGTTGGGAGATGTCCGCAAAGCGGACGGAGGACGCCGACACCTCCCCAGCTTCGTCGATCAGGACGATGTTACTATGTCCATCACGACGGAGCGCCACCGCGGCGGTTCGGTCAGGCGCCGAGCACCGCCCGCGCCTTGAGGCGTGCCTCGGCAGGTTCTGCGACTGTGGCACGACCTTAGCAGTGCCAGCAGACTGGCATCTGCCGACATCAAAGCGCAGGTCGCGCAGCTGGCCTATCGGTCGGACGTGAAGAAATTGCGCCTTCGGCTTCCGAAGTCCACCTCATCGTGGAGGTTGTCGGGTGTAATCCCTTCTACCAGATGGGCAAGATCATAGGAATTCGGTCGCAACGGCCGGACGATGACGCGCCCCTGCTCCTCTCGAATATCGACCACATCGTCGATCTCGATCTTCGCGGCCTTGAGAACATTCGAAGGAATTCGAATGGCGGCGCTATTGCCCCACTTCTTGACGACAGTACGCATGCCTTCCCATGTACCCCGCTTGGTTGATGACCGGAACGTCCCGCCTAGTCCTTCAGCACCTTTGTGTAACAGATCCTCGATGAGTTGCGTCTCCCTTTCGACGCCCGGGACGTCGAGGAGACGCACATGGTTCGCCTACTGCTGTTGGTTGCTTGCTTTCTCGCTGCAGCGCCGGCTTTCGCACAGACGCTAGAGTATCCGGGAGAGCCACCGGGCTGGATCCAAGCCAAGGCCACGGGATGTAAGCTGTGGAACGCAAACCCCAAGGATGGGGTAACGGTCACCTGGTCCGGCGCCTGCGTCGACGGATTTGCCGAGGGAATGGGGGTGCAGCAATGGTTTCTGGAGGGCAAATCCGCCGGTCGCTACGAAGGCAACATGCATTCCGGTAAGCTCAGCGGCTTCGGCGTGTACATTTGGCCGAGCGGCAGTCGCTACGAGGGCCAATGGCTCGACAACAGCCAACATGGTCACGGCGTCTATATCTACTCCAATGGGCACCGCTATGAGGGAGAGTGGCGTAACGGTCAAAGAAACGGTCGCGGCGTCTTAACCACCTCGGGAGGAGGCCAGTACGATGGCGAGTGGCGTGATGACAACTTGCATGGCCGCGCCACGGCGACTTGGCCGAACGGCAACCGCTACGAAGGGGAATGGCGTGATGACAGAATCGCTGGACGCGGCATTTACACTTGGGCGGACGGAGATCGTTACGAGGGCGAATTCAGAGACGACAAGCTCACTGCTCGCGGCGTTTACACTTGGGCAAACGGCGATCGCTACGAGGGCGAATTTAGGGACGGCAAGCGCACGGGTCGCGGCGTTTACACGTTAACCAACCGCAACGGAGGAAACGGCGGGAAGACGACGCGCGGAATCGACAATTCTCCCATTTCGTACGAAGGCGAGCTCGTCGATGGCGAATTCCACGGCACCGGCATCATGCGTTTTTCGAACGGCGACTGGTACAAAGGCGAATGGCGCAACGACCGTCCTAACGGCCGCGGCACGATGCAACTCATTGACGGGCGCACCTTTGCGGGCACATGGCGCGACGGCTGCATGCGTCAAGGCAACTACATCGCCTCGCTGGGCGCAAATAAAGTCGAGTGCGAAGCCCGCTTGGCTCAGTGATTGACGGCGACGAAACGCCCGCACCGACTCACTGCTTCTTCTGCAGCCCCCACGTCTCGGCGAGCTGGGCGGCGATGCGGGCAGCCATCAGGCGGTTGCCGGGGCTCTCGGCCTTGTCGTCGCGCCAGTAGTGGATGTGGTCGGCGTAGATCGTGCCCTTCTCGTTGGCGAAGATGTCGCCCAGGTCGTAGATCGCGAGCCCGCGCTCGCGCAAGGTCAGCAGACCAGCCACCATCTTGCGATAGATGTCGCGGTAGGAGAGATCGCCGACGAGGCGCTTCTCGTCGTCGGTCAGGGTCTTGCCGTAGGCCGGCGCGGGCTGGATGAAGAACGCCGATTTGAGATTGTACTCGCGCGCCAGCACCTCGGTGGCGCGCAGGTACTTCTGGTAGAGGCCGAGCTGGACGGCGAACTCGCGGTCGGCGTCGCGGCGGATCTCCTCGGGCATGTGGAAGATGCTGTTCAGCGTCGTCTTCTTGTTCGACTTGAAGATGTCCTGGCCCTTGGCCGCCTGCTCGATGCCGCGCACCACCAGGTAGGCCGCGTGGCTGTGACCCAGCACCGGCATCGCCGCGAGCGAGCCCGCCAGCCGCCCCATGACCCAGCCGATGGCGGCGTCGCCGAAATTCTCGTCGGCAACGAAGGGATTGACCTCGATGAAGTTGCTGAGCGGCCGCTCCAGCCGCTCCTCGGCGCCGGGCCAGAAGAAATAATGCTCGTTGAAGCCGCCGAGATTGACCACGGCGTCGACCGAGCTCGCGTACAGGGCGAACAGGATGAAAGGCTGCGGCTCCTTCCAGGCGCCGTCGCCGCCGTTCAGCACCAGCCACGGCTTGCCGTTGGGGCTGACGTATTTCTTGTTGAGCTCTTCCTCGAGATAGCGCGGCGCCGGCGGCGCGGCGTTCTGGGCGAGCTGCGAGGCGACCGAGCCGCCGCTCAGGATGACGGTGTAGCGCTCGGGATTGCGCACGGTCGGATAGTCGGGGCCGTACAGGCCGATATTGTTGACCCACGGCTGGCCACACGGCGGGTTGGCGTGGTGCACGAAGCCGACATAGGGATGCGGATAGAGCGTGTCGACATAGCGGCACGTCGTGCCCTTGGTGGCGTCGCGCAGATAGGTGTTCTGGGTGCGCTCGAAGAGCTGCGCCGCTGGCGTATAGCGGCCGTCCTCGATGAACAGCCAGGCAATGGCTGCGAGCTCGATCGCCGCCAGCGCCAGCACGATACCGAAGAGAGCCGAAATCCAGCCGAAAATACGCTGCTTCATCAGATAAATGTCCGCCCGAACGAGTCGGGCGGACTATAGCGGTGGAGGGCCGGCCGACAAGGCGGCGCTATGCCCTACTTGCGCGCCCCATGCCTTATTTGGCGGCCGCGGCCCCGGCCATGGCGACCTCGGCGTCCTGGTTGGCCATCACGCCGGAAGCACCGATGGCGCCGATGATCTTGCCATCGACCACGATCGGCACGCCGCCTTCAAGCGGGGTAGCACCCTTGACGGCGAGCAGACGCAGGTTGGCGCCGCCCTGGGCGATGGCGTCTTGCAGGGCCTTGGTCGGCCGCTTGAAATTGTTGGCCGTCACCGCCTTGCCGATGGCGACGTCGACGCTTGCATGCTGTGTGTTGTCCATCTTGGAGAAGGCAGCGAGGTTGCCCGAGCTGTCGACGATGGCGATGGCGACCGGCCAGTTGTTCTTCTTGGCCTCCGCCTCGGCAGCGGCCAGCGCCTTCTTGGCGGCATCGAAGGTGATGGGTACGCCGTAGACCGGCGGTGGCGGCGGCGCCTGGGCGAAAAGCGGTGACGCGACAAAGCTGGCCGCAACGGCGGCCGCGATCATGAGCCTGTGCATGGATGTTTCTCCCTGGTTTCCGTCTCTGCGAACGGCCCGGGGACTATGAACGACGTAGCGGTGTCGGGCAGTTCAACCAGCGGTCACATTCAGGTGACCGTCATGACGGAAAAGTCAGCCCGGATTGTCGAGGCTGAAGACGCCCGTCGCCTCGTCGTAGGCGAAGGACTCGGCGTAGCGGCCCCACGCCGTCACCGCGCGCAGGGTCTGGTCGGCGAACTGCTCGGACATGTGGTCCTCGAGCTCGTCGCGGAAGCGGCTGGCCGGCGCGCGGTGGTTGCCGCGCTCGTCGAGCACGCGGCGGATATGGTTGGCGAGCGGCACGTGGGCCATCAGGTGCTGGGCGAACAGGTGCTTGCGCTCGTCGGGGCCGAGATCGACGAAGCGACGGCCGGGATCGGTGAGGCGGATGTCGCCCTCGGCGAGCTCGGCGAAGCGCAGCAGGTGCAGCGTCTCGGCCACCGGGAAGAGATCGTCGATCTCCATCTGCAGGGTGGCCGCGAGCTCGGGCAGGTCGGCGCGGCCGCGATAGGGATCGGCCGCGATCGCCTCCATCAGGCCCGCCAGCAAATTGGTGGAGACGCGCGGCAGCAGCAGGGAGATGCCGCTGCCGTGCAGGCCGGCTGCGTGCCGGTCGGCGGGGCGCTGGGTCATCAGCGCATAGATGTCGTCAACCAGCTGACGGAACGGCGGATCGAGGCGGTTGCGCGGCTGCGGCAGGCTGACCGTGATCTCGGCGGCGATCCGGCCGGGATTGGCGGCCAGCACGACGATGCGGTCCGACATCAGCACCGCCTCCTCGATGTTGTGCGTCACCAGCAGGATCGAGGAGATCGGCATGCGCCCCTCATGCCACAGGTCGAGCAGGTCGGTGCGCAGGGTCTCGGCGGTGAGCACGTCGAGGGCCGAGAACGGCTCGTCCATCAGCAGCAACTTGGGATGCACGACCAGCGCGCGGGCGAGACCGACGCGCTGGCGCATGCCGCCCGACAGCTCCTTGGGGTAGGCGCTTTCGTAGCCGTCGAGGCCGATCAGGTCGATCGCCTCGAGCGCGCGGCGGCGGCGCTCGGCCGGCGCCACGCCCTGCGCCTCGAGCCCGATCTCGACGTTCTCCTGCACGGTGAGCCAGGGGAAGAGCGCGAAGGTCTGGAACACCATCGCCACCTCGGCGGCCGGACCCGCCACCGGATGGCCGTCGAGCATGACGCGGCCCTCGCTCGCCGGCATCAGGCCGGCGATGATGCGCAGCAACGAGGACTTGCCGCAGCCCGAGCGGCCGAGCAGCGAGACGATTTCCTTGTCGGCGAGATGCAGGCTGACGCCATCCAGCACCAGCAGGTTCTCGCCGCTGCCCTTGGGATAGCGCTGGCGCACCTGGTCGACCTCGACCAGCGGACGCGTCTGCGGAGGGGCGTTCATGTCGGATCTCCTCAGGTGAGGCGGAAGCGGCGTTCGGCCAGGCGATAGAGCGGCCGCCAGACCAACCGATTGCAGGCGGTGACCATCACCGACATCACGGCGATGCCCAGCACGACGCGCGCGTAGTCGCCCTTGGCCGTCGCGTCGGCAATGTAGGCGCCCAGCCCCGCGGCCTGCAGCGTCGTGTCGCCCCAGCTCGCGACCTCGGCCACGATGCTGGCGTTCCACGAGCCGCCGGTCGCGGTCAGCGCGCCGGTGACGTAATAGGGCAGGATCCCGGGCAGGATGACCTGGCGCCACCATTGCCAATTGCGCAGGCGGAACAGCGACGCGGCCTCGCGCAGGTCGGTCGGGAAGGCGCTGGCGCCGGCGATGACGTTGAACAGGATGTACCACTGTGTGCCCAGCACCATCAGCGGGCTGAGCCAGACATTGGGATCGAGCTTCCAGTGCACGATCGCCACGACGGCGATGGGGAAGAGCACGTTGGCCGGGAAGGCGGCAAGGAACTGCGCGATCGGCTGCACGCGCGTGGCGATGCCGGGCCGCAAGCCGATCCACACGCCGATGGGGACCCAGACGAGGCTGGCGAGGAAGATCAGCACGACGACGCGCAGCAAGGTCAGCAGGCCGAGCTCGACCGCCTGGCCGACGTCGCGCCAGCCCAGCGAGACGTCGACGAACTGCACGATGCGCCACAGCGCCCAAGCGCAAGCGGCGAGCACGAGCGCGAGCCACAGCCAGTCGATGACGCGGCCGACGGCGGGAGGTGGCGCGGCGATGGTCCGGGGCAGGACGCGGCGCGGCATCAGCGCAGACAGCTGGCCGGCGAGCGCGCCGAGCAGTGTCGCGAGCCGGCGCATCAGGCGGGTGTGCCGCCAGATGTCGTAGACCCAGGAGCGCGGCCGGCGCTGCGCCGCGGTCTGCTCGAAGCGGAACTTGTCGGCCCACGCCACGATGGGGCGGAACAGCAGCTGGTCGTAGGCCAGGATGACCAGCGCCATGGTGCCGACGGCCATCAGCACGGCGGGCACGTCCTTCTGGTCGATGGCGAGCGCCAGCCACGAGCCGATGCCCGGTAGCTTGACCGTGGTGTTGCCGACGGTGATGGCCTCGGAGGCGACGATGAAGAACCAGCTGCCCGACATCGACATCATGGTGTTCCAGATCAGACCGGGCGCGGCGAACGGCGCCTCGAGCCGCCAGAAGCGCAGCCAGGGCGACAGGCGGAAGTGGCGCGCCGCCTCGTCGAGGTCGGGCGGCAGTGTGCGCAGCGACTGGTAGAAGCTGAAGGCCATGTTCCAGGCCTGGGCGGTGAAGATGGCGAAGATCGCGGCGCACTCCGCGCCGAGCTGGCTGCCGGGGAAGAGGTTGAGGAAATAGACGACGGTGAAGGTGAGGAAGCCCAGGACGGGCACCGACTGCAGGATGTCCAGCGCCGGGATGATCACCAGCTCGGCGCGCCGGCTCTTGGCGGCAAGGGTGGCGACCACGAAGGTGAAGACCAGCGAGGCGGCGATGGCCGCGAACATGCGCAGTACCGTGCGCAGCGCGTACTCGGGCAGGTTGGCGGGATCGAGCGTGATCGGGTGGATGGCGAGCTGGCCGACCGGCGCCGCCATCTCGCGCGCGCCATGGGCCAGCACGACGAACGCCGCCGCGACCATGATGAAGATCGCGAGATCATAGGGATTGGGCCGTAAACCCTCGCTGCGCAGCGGCAGCGGCGGGCGCTGGTCAATACGGGGCTGAGACAGTCGTGCCATGGCAAGCCTTTCGCGGAAAAGCCATGGCAAGGCGAGATGACGAGGGCATGACGGCCCTCACGTTCGAGAGATCAATGCTTCAGATTCGGCATCTCGGTCAGGGGCACAATGCGAATACCCGCGGCCTCGAGGCCTTGGCGCACCGCCGTCGACACCGTGACTGCGGTCGGCCCGTCGCCGTGCACGCAGATCGAATCGACCTGGCAGGGGATGCGCTTGCCCGAGGTCGAGTAGATTGCCTGCTCGTCGACCATGCGACGGACATGCGCGACCGCCTGGGCGGCATCCTTGATCATCGAATTGGGCTCCTTGCGCGGCGTCAGTAGGCCGTTGTCGCCGTAGGTGCGGTCGGCGAACACCTCCTCGGCGACGCGCAGGCCATGCTTGCGCGCCGACTTGCCCTGCTCGGTATTGGCCTGGGCGAGGAAGATCAGGTCGCGGTCGGCCGCCTTTGTGGCGCGGCAGATCGCGTCGCACATCTCCGCGCTCTCGGCCGACATGTTGGCCATCATCCCGTGCGGCTTCATGTGCGTGACCTTGGCGCCGTGCAGCGCCGCGATCGCCTGCAATGCGCCGATCTGGTAGGCGATGTTGGCCTCGAGCTCCTTGATCGTGAGGTTGATCACGCGCCGGCCGAAGCCCTGAAGGTCGGCAAAGCCGGGATGGGCGCCGATCGACACGCCGTTGTCCTTGCAGAGCTTCACGGTGTCGACCATCACCACGGGGTCGCTGGCATGGAATCCGCAGGCGACGTTGGCCGACTTCACGATCTTCAGCACCTCGGCGTCGTTGCCCATCACCCACGGGCCGAAGCTCTCGCCCAGGTCGGAGTTGATGTTGACGAAACCGGCGTTGGTCGCAGCCATGAGAAAACTCCTTGGAGGCCTGAAAGAAAGGTCCCTCGCTAGGCTCGGGATGACACTATATCCTAGCAGATGTGAGCGTACGGTACCTGTCCTGCGGCGACACCGCCTTCTCTGTCGAATTCGGCAACGAGATCTCCCCTGAAATCAATGGCCGGGTGATGGCCCTGCACGCGGCCATTGGCCAGGCAACAAAGGGCGGAGAGCTCGCCGGCGTGGTCGAGACCGTGCCGTCCATGCGGGCGCTGATGGTCTGCTATGACCCGATGGCGACGTCGCGCGCCAAGCTCGAGCCCGAGATCGAGGGCCTGATCGCGCGCGGCCTGCCGACCGACATGAAGAGCCGGCAGGTCACCATCCCCTGCTGCTACGACGACCCCGAATTCGCGCCCGACCTCAAGGAGGTCGCCGAACGCACCAAAAAGAAGCCGGAAGAGGTGATCGCGAGCCATCTCGCCTCCCGCTTCAAGGTCTACGTCCTGGGCTTCATGCCGGGGCTGGCCTACATCGCCGGGCTGGAGAAGTCGCTCTACCTGCCGCGGCGCTCCCAGCCGCGCGTGCGGGTGCCGCGTTCGACGGTCGCCATCGCCATGGACATGACGACCATCTATCCGTTCGAAAGCCCCGGCGGCTGGCACCTGATCGGCCGCACCCCGCTCTGGATGTTCGACCAGCGCCGCGAGCAACCGGTGTTCCTGGCGCCCGGCGACTCCCTCACCTTCCAGCGCATCGACCGCAAGAGCTACGACCGCATCGCCCGCGACGTCGAAGCCGGCACCTTCGATTGGGCCAGGCTGGTGAAGAGCGCATGATCGCCCAGTTGAAAGTCGCGCGCGCGGGCCTGTTCGACACGCTGCAGGATCTGGGGCGAATCGGCTTCATGGCGCTCGGTATGCCGACCGCCGGCGCCCAGGACCGCATTGCTCTGCGCCTGGCAAACGCCTTGTGCGGCAATCCCGCCGACACTGCGGGCCTGGAGATCGGCGTCATGGGTCCCGACCTGCTGGTCGAGGCCGAGAGCGTGCGCGTGGCGCTGGTCGGCCCATTGTCGCCGATGCTGATCGAAAAGCCCGATGCACCGCCCAAGCCGCTGGAATCCGATCGCACGCATCTTCTCAAGCGCGGCCAGGTCCTGCGCGTCGGCATGGTCGAAGGATCGAGCACCGCCTACCTCGCGGTCGCCGGCGGCTTCGCCCTGCCCGCTTTCATGGGCAGCCTGTCGACCTATGCGCGCGCCGGCATCGGCGGCTACGAAGGCCGCAAGCTCGCGGCCGGCGACGCGCTGCCGCTTGCCCGCGAGCAGGCGCCGCCGGGCGACGAGAAGAAGCTGGCGCAGCCGTTCGACTACGGCAGTGGGCCGGTGCGTGTCGTCTGGGGACCGCAGGACGACTATTTCAGCGACAAGGGCCGTCGCACCTTCATCGAGTCCGACTATCGCGTCTCCAAGGAAGCCGATCGCATGGGCATCCGCTTCGAGGGACCGACCATCGAGCACTCCAAGGGCGCCGACATCATCTCCGACGGCATCGGCCCCGGCGCCATCCAGGTGCCGGGCGCCGGCCTGCCGATCGTGCTTTTAGGCGACCGGCAGACCGTGGGCGGCTATTCCAAGATCGCGACCGTGGCCTCGGTCGATCTGCCGCGGCTCGGTCGCCTGCTGCCCGGGCAGACAGTCCGCTTCACGCCGGTGACGGTCGAGGAAGCCGAGGAACTGCGGCGCGACCAGGAGGCGCGGCTGGCGCGCGCCATCGCCGGCTTCCAGACAGCCCGCCCGCCGGGCGGCATCGATCTGGTGCGGCTCTATGAAGAGAACCTGATCGACGGCGTCGTCTACTGACGATCGGTCGCGACGCGGGAACCTTTTTCCACCGTCTCCGTTCCAAGATCCTGATCGCAACGAGCGATGAGCGATGATGAGGGAGCGACGATGGGGACGCCAATGAGGCTCGCGTCTATCCTGGCCTTCCTGGGTGTGGCCCTTGTCTGCGCAGGCCCCGCGTCGGCACAAACGACCTACAACTGGACCGATATTGATTGCGCCAAGTCGCGCATCGCCGCTGGACCCGGTCTGAAATGCAAGGTCACCAATGTCGTCACGACCGAAGGGAACGTCGGGGCGTTCCGTCGATGGACCGCTTTCGGAACGACGCGGGAGGGCTACGTCCACATCTTCCTATGGGAGCCCGAGAATTCCTATTCCTACCTCACCACCGGCGAGACGACGGCTGAATTTCTCAAATGGATGTACGTGAACGGGTCGTCGGCCAACCAGTTCACACCAGTCGCACGCTATGGCGGCGCGGACTACTCGAAGTTCGTGGACACCAAAGAAGCGCGATCCTGCGCCGGCTTCCGTCGCACTGGCGATGACCGCCGCGGCGGCTATGACTGGATCATGGGCGGTATCCTGTGCGCGCCGCCCGGCCAGCAGCTCGCCGAAGGTCAATTTGCCGACTTCATCAATAGGCCCTGGAGGCGCTAGAGCCTCCGCCGCAAATTCGGCGACTCGCGCTACGCGTCGGCGCGCTCATTCCGCCGCCTTGCGCTCCTCGGCGGTGCTTTGCCCGCGGCAGAGAGCCGACAAACCTATCTCGAAGTGCAGGTCTACCTGCTGCTTGGCTAGCAGAACCTAGCACGCCGCACGGTATCGGCCGTTCGGTGTGCGCGCGATCATGGGCTCGCCCATTTAGCGCAGGAGACAAACATGAGCTTGGACATCGCCTTGAAACCCCGGTGGACCGGGACCCGGCGAATTGGTTCCGTCGCGCTATGCGCTGCGAATCGGCGACATCGACGTGCTGGTGATTAGCGATGGCGTGTTGCCGCTGCCGACAAAGACGATGGCCACCAACGCCAACCCAGCCGCCCTGGCGACTTGGCTTGACGACATGATTCCGCCGCGGGAAACGTTCGACTGGCCACTGAACGTGGTCGTGGTGCGTAGCGGCGGCCGGACCATCCTCATCGACGCCGGAGTGGGAGTGGAATACCCGGGCTTCCCGCGGGCCGGGCAACTGGCCCCGCGCCTCGAGGCCGCCGGCATCGATCCCGCATCAGTGACCGACGTGGTCGTTACCCACATGCACACGGACCACGTTGGCGGGCTGCTCGCGAGGGGCTGAAAGACCGACTGCGTCCGGACGTGCCGGTCCACGTGGCGGCTGCCGAGGTCGAGTTCTGGGCATCGCCCGATTTCTCGCGCACCTCCATGCCGTCGCCGATACCGAACGTGCTCCGGTCTGTCGCCGGACGGTTCGTCAACGAGTATCGCAGTCAGCTGCGGACGTTCGAGACGGAGCATGAGGTGGCGCCGGGGGTGGTCGTCCGTCGCACCGGCGGCCACACCCCCGGACACAGCGTAGTGAGCCTGGCGTCCGGCGGTGAGCGGCTGACGTTCCTCGGCGACGCCGTGTTCCCGGTCGGGTTCGACCACCCCGACTGGCACAACGGCTTCGAACACGACCCCGAGGAGGCGGCCCGCGTCCGGGTCCGCCTTTTGCGGGACGCGGCGGCGACCGGCGAGGCGCTGGTGGCGGCTCACCTGTCGTTCCCGTTCGGCCGGGTTGCGGCCGCCGGCGACGTCTTTCGTTGGGTACCGGCCTTCTGGGATTACTGACAGCATGCTCGCGACGCGAGGGGCCTTTGAAGGTCCCTCGCCGCGCATTGAGCACGACCGATGTGCCAGGCGCGAGATCGCGGATGTTGATCGTGCGCTCACTGCTTTCATCCGGAATGCGACCATCACGACTCCTGGAGACAGAAATTCGTGTCGAGGTTTGCGCACTCTTGTCGTGAAGTTCTGTCCGAGTTGTGCCGTGATAGTCACCGGGAGAGTGACGGGCTTGGGCGAGTAGCCGGTGCAGAGCGAAAATCGATTGGCGTCCCATGAAACCGGGCGCGGCTGGTCCTTTGCCGGCTGGCGCTTTGCGCCCGACCATGACGGCCTGAGCGGGCCCGACGGTCGTGCCGTCGAGTTGACCCGCCAGGAAATGCGCTGCTCACCGTGTTCCTGCGCGCCGCCGGCCGCACGCTGAGCCGCGACTTCCTGCTCGACTCGCTCGGCGAAGCCAACAAGGACGTCTACGACCGCGCCATCGACACGCTGGTGAGCCGGCTGCGCCAGAAGCTCAACGACGATGCCCGCCGCCCGCAGTTCATCGTCACCCGACACGGCAGCGGCTACAGCTTCGTGGCGCCGGTGAAGGCGCTGACGATGGTCGTAGCGCCTGCGAGCGGCCCGACGGCCGACGTCGAGCGACCCACCATCGCCGTCCTGCCCTTCCGCAATCTCAGCGACGACCAGCAGTTCGACCATGTCGCCGCCGGCCTCACCGACGAGGTCATCGTGGCGCTGGCGCGGTCGCAGGTCTTCATCGTGGTGGGACGCAGCGCCGCCTATGCCTATGGCGTCGGCGCGGCGACCGACTTCGACCGCGCGCAGCGCGACCTTGCGACCCGCTACGTCGTGGAAGGCAGCCTGCGCAAGCTGCGCGACACCGTGCGCGTCACGATCCGCCTGTCCGAGCGCGACACGGGCCGGCATCTGTGGGCGGAGAACTTCGACCGGCCGTTGCAGCAACTGCTCACCGTGCAGGAAGAAGTCACCAACACCATCATCTCCACCCTGCAGCCGCGGCTGAACCGGGCAGAGGTGGCGCGCGTCCAGGGCATAGCGCCCGAGCATCTCGACACCTGGTCGCTGTTCGTGCGCGGCATGATCGCCTTCTACTCGATGCGGCGCAGCGGACTGCAGGAGGCGATCGACCTCGCCCGGCAAGTCATCGCCCGCAAGCCCGACTATGCGAATGCCCACGCCCTGCTGTCGGTCGCCGTGCGGACCCTGGTCGCCAACGGCGGCAATGGCGATCCCGCCGAGTTGAACGCCCAGTCGCTGGCGGCCGGCCATCGCGCGGTCGAGCTCGATCCCGACCATACCTACACGATCAGCGCGCTCGGCGCGGCGCTGGCCTTCACCGGTCGGGCGCGCGACGCCATCCCCTCCCTCGAACGTGCCATCCAGCTCGACCCGACCCATGGTCCGGCAGCGGCGACGCTTGCCCTGGCGCTGGTCTATCGCGGCCAGGCCGAACCGGCGGTGAGCCACGCGAAGCACGCCGTAGAGCTCAGCCACAACGATCCGGTGGCCGGCCACTACAGCTGGTTCGCACTCGCCAACGCCGAACTGCTGCGCGGCCGCACCGACGCGGCCGAGACTGCCGTGCGACGCGCCCTCTCCCTCAATCCAGGTTATGCCTGGAGCCTCGTCCTGCTTGCCAACGTGCTGGGGCTGCAGGGCGACAAGGCTGGTGCGCACGCGGCGTTCACCTCCGCCACCCAGCCGTTCGGCAGCGCCCAGCGGCTCGTCGAGGTCTACCGGGCGCTGCACCTGCCGCGCTTCGAGCACAGCGAGGATGCAGCCAGGATGACCGCGGGCCTGAGGGCCGCCGGCCTGGAGATTTGACCTTCCCGTTCGGGTATAGGGAAGTGATGAACCGCCGGACCTTTGTCGTTGCCGGATTGCTGGTCGGCTCGATGCGACTGCCGGCGCAGGCCGCATCCGCTCTCGAGGTGATCTATATCGGCGGATCGGACTGCCAGCCGTGCAAGGCGTGGAAGAACAAGTACAAGGCCCAGTGGCTGGCTTCAGCGGAATACCGGCAGGTCACGTGGATCGAAGTGGAACCGCCCAAGCTCAAGGAGGCGTACCAGGAGCGCTTCTGGCCCGGTGACCTGAAGCCGATCCTCGACCAGCTGCCGCGCAAGAGCGGCACCCCGCGCTTCCTGGTCGTGCTGGACGGCAAAGTCGTCGCCAACGAACTCGGCGTCAGCCATTGGACGAGGATCGTCGAGGTCCTCAGGAAGCAGCTCGCGTAGTCCCTCCCGTTTCGTCCATCGGCCCGATGGCGGCTTCGACGCCGCTTTCACTGTGGCCGCTGCCGGCCAGCGTTGGTACGAACGAAATCGACCGAACACCCGAGGATTCGCGATGACCTGGCAACCGGAAATGGACGAGCTGCGCCGCCGTCAGGAAATGACCAAGCGCATGGGCGGCGCCGACAAGGTCAAGCGCCAGCACGATGGCGGACGCCTCACCGTGCGCGAGCGCATCGACCGGCTGGTCGACATGGACAGTTTCCGCGAGATCGGCAGCATCGCCGGCAAGGCCGAGTATGACGGCCGCAACGACCTGGTCGACCTGATGCCGGCCAACGCCGTGATGGGACGCGGCAAGATCGACGGCCGGCACGTCGCGGTCACCGGCGACGACTTCACCGTGCGCGGCGGCTCGGCCGACGCCACGATCAAGGAAAAGGACATCTTCATCGAGCGCTACGCCAACCAGTATCGCGTGCCATTGATCCGCATGATCGAGGGCTCGGGCGGCGGCGGCTCGGTCAAGACCATCGAGACCACGGGCCGCGCCAACGTGCCCGGGGTCAAGGGCTGGGAATGGGTGGTGCGCAACATGGGCGAGGTGCCGACGGTCGGGCTCGGCCTGGGTTCGGTCGCGGGCCTCGGCGCGGCGCGGCTTGCCGCCACGCACTACTCGGTGATGGTGAAGGAGATCTCGGCGATGTTCGTCGCCGGGCCGCCGGTGGTGAACAGGCTGAGCCCCAAGCAGTACGACAAGCAGGAGCTGGGCGGCTGGGAGATCCAGCTGCGCGCCGGCGCGATCGACGAGGCGGTCGACAGCGAGGACGAGGCGTTCGCCGCCGCCCGCCGCTTCCTCTCCTACCTGCCCTCCTCGGTCCACGAGGCGCCGCCGCGCGGGCCGGTGACCGACGATCCGGCGCGCCGCGAGGACTCGCTGTTCGAGGCCATCCCGCGCGACATCCGCAAGGTCTATCGCATCCGGCCGATCATCGAGAAGATCGTCGACAAGGGCTCCTTCTTCGAGATGGGCAAGCTCTATGGCCGCTCGGTGGTGACCGGCTTCGCGCGCATCGACGGCTGGCCGGTGGCGGTGATGGCCTCCGACCCGATGTTCTATGGCGGCGGCTGGACGGCCGATACCTGCCAGAAGGTGGCGCGCTTCGTCGACATGGCGGAGACCTTCCATCTGCCGGCCGTCTATTTCTGCGACTGCCCGGGCTTCCTGATCGGGTTGGAGGCCGAGAAGAGCGGCGTCATCCGGCAGGGCGTGCGCGCCATGTCGGCGATGTTCCAGACCACGATCCCATGGTGCACCTTCATCATCCGCAACGCCTTCGGCGTGGCGGGTGCGGCCCACCAGAACGGCGCGCGGCTCAACTGGCGCTACGCCTGGCCGTCGGGCCGCTGGGGCTCATTGCCGCTGGAAGGCGGCATCGAGGCGGCGTACCGCGCCGACATCGCTGCCGCGGACGATCCCAAGGCCAAGATGGGCGAGATCGAGAACCGCCTGAACAAGTTGCGCTCACCCTTCCGCAGCGCCGAGACCTTCTGGATCGAGGAGATCATCGACCCGCGCGACACGCGGAAGATCCTCTGTGAGTTCGTCGAGCTGGCGGCGCCGGTGCGCGGCAGCGGACCGAGCAGTCACTGGATGCGGCCTTAACGGGAGCGCGGGCCTCTGGCCCGCTCATGATGATGCGGG
>NZ_BKAJ01000086.1 GCF_007992495.1 Reyranella soli | reverse complement strand
GGCCCGCGCTCCCATCATGACGCTCCCAGCACTACTTCCCCCAGCCATACCCCTGCAGATGCGGCAGCGTCCCGCACGCCGGGTCGAACGGCGGGTTGCTGAGGTAGTCCTTGTCGGCCAGCACGTAGGCATGGCCGGGCGTGCGGCTGACCAGCGCGCTCATCGCCGGCAAGGACCAGTCCTGGGCGAAGAGCTTGTCGGGCCACTCGAGCAGCGGCAGGTCGCGCGCCCGGATGGCGCCCTCGCGTGTGTCGACCAGCGTGCGCATGCGCCCGAGGTAATCCGACCACAGGCTGGTCAGGACCACGTCGGGCACGGCGGCGGCAAGCAGCAGCGCCGTCATGGCCAGCACCAGGCGGCGCGACACCGCGGGCAGGCGCAGGATGGTGAAGACCTCGGGCGGCCGCTGCTGCCAGGCGACCTGCAGCCACATGCAGACCAGCAGCACCGCCAGTACGACGCCTGCCGCCTGGCGCGCGAGATAATGCGCCGGCGGATAGAGGATGGAGTGCTCGTAGGCCAGCCGATACCACGGCGTGAGCGCGAGGGCGGTGGCGGCGATGGCGATGACCAACGGCGGCCCGTTCCCGCGCAGCCATGACGGCCGCAGCAAGGCGACCACCGCGGAGATCGCGAGCCCGATGACGGGAATGATGAACTGCTGGTTCTGCCAGAAATCGAAGGACATCGCCCGCACCTTCTGGAAGTGCGGATGGTTCCAGTAGTCGACGATGGCGACGAGCCCGACGATAGCGGCCGCGAGGAACGCCACCGCAGCCACGACCATGAGCCCCCTCACCCACGGGTCGTCGTCCTTGCGCATCGACCAGACGATGGCGGCGGCGATAAGCGGGCCGAGATAGACCATCGTCTCGTAGGAGCGCACCGCGAGCAGGCCGAGCAGGCAGAGCAGCACGGCGTCGCTGAGACGCCGCGGCCCCCCGGTCAGCGTCACCGCCATGGCGACGACCACGGCGGCGTAGGTCGTGTTGTACTCGCCGATGATGAAGAAGCAGGTCGGCAGATAGACCGCGGCGATCACGACGATGACGATGCCGAGCAGCACGGCATCGTGCTTCACGCGCGCCAGCGCCAGGTGATAGAGGGCGGTCGGCAGCCCGAACAGCGCCGCCGAATAGACCATTGCCAGCAGCCGGGTGTCGCGCGCGCCGAGCTCGCTCATCAGCAGCAGCGGAAGCTGCGTCACCCAGTCGACGTGGGCGCGCGCGGTGTAGAAGTCGTGGACCTGGCCGAGGTCGAGGATGTTCGCCATGAAGGGCGAGCCGTCCCAGAACAGGCCGCGGCAGGCGATCGTGGCATTGATGGCCAGCGCCCACAGCAGCAGGACCACGCTGCGGTAGGCGGCCGGCGGCGGCGCGGCGGGCGCGCTAGTCACGCCACGTGTACTTGCCGAGCGGATAGGGATCCGCCGGCGGGAAGGGCTGCCAGGACTTGAAATCCCTGGGCGGCGCGATGATGCCGTCGCCGCGCTTGGCTCGCAGCGCCAGGCTCTGGCTGGGCAGGATCCAGGCCTCGACCAGCAGGTCGTAGGGATGGCGCGACAATGGCGAATCCTCGAAGGCGATCACGCCGCCCTTCGACAGCACTTCGGCGCGCACGACGTCGAGATACGACGACCAGGTTCGCGTCAGGTAGATGTCGGAAGGCAGGATCGCCAGCACGACCACGACGGCAAAGGTGAGGAAGCGGCGCGCCGCCTCGGGCGTGCGCAGCGTGGCAAAGACGGCAAGCTTGTCCTTGAGCAGGGAGCCGTAGAACCAGATGAACAGCACGATGGCGACGATGACCATGCCGGCGGCCTGGCGCGCCACGTACTGCGACTTGGCGAGTGGCCGGACCAGCGTGTCGCTGAGCGCCAGAAGTGGTGACAGCGCCAGGATCGCCAGCATGATGGCGGCCCAGCGATAGGGCTTGCCGGCCAGGAGATCGCGCGGCCGGATCAGCCCCCACACGACGACGACCAGCGCGGCGGCCAGCGCCAGGTCGAACTGCAGGTTCTGCCAGAAGTTGGTGGCGGTCTCGATCGTCTCGTCGAGATGCTCGACCGACCACGGCTTCACCAGGGAGCGGATGGCGACGGCCATGCCGCCGATGAAGCCGACCGTGGAGATGAGGTAGAGCGTGGTCGGGCCCCAGCGGCGCTGCGGCATGCGCCACAAAGTATGCAGGACCATCAGCGTCAGCAGCGGCCCGAGATAGATCATCGCCTCGTAGGTCCGCGCCGCCAGGAAGCTGATCACGGCCAGGAACAGGCCGTCGAGCACGGTGAGCTCCTTCGCTGTCAACAGCCGGACGGCGACGCAGATGGCGATCGCATAGGCCGTGTTGTATTCGCCGACGATGAAGAAGGACGTCGTCATGAACACCACGCCGATGGCGCCGATCACTGCGGCCAGCAGCACCGGGTCATCCTTCACCCGCACCAGGGCGAGCGTGTAGAGCGCGGTGGGCAGCGCGAACAGGCCGATCGAGAGCAGGCGTGCAAGCAGATGCAGGTCGGTGATGCCGAGGAAGACGGCGGTCATGATCGGTGCCTGGCCGACGACCATGGCGTAGAGGCGCGGAGCGTAGAAGTCGAAGAACCACTCCCGCCGTGCGATCTGCACAAGGAAGGCGGAACCGTCGACGAAAAGGCCGCGGCTCTCCCAGCTATGCCACAGCGCCAGGGCCCAAATCAGGCCGATCGTCGTGCGGTAAGCGACTGTTGTTGTTGGCATTTGCACGCGTTCGGCGTCTACCCGAGGCCTGCCCCCGGTGCAAGCGCTCCCGGCTTGCAGCGTCGAAAGAGCGCTGTTAGCAAGGCCCCCGAATGCAAGGATCCACGATGCTCAGTTGGGAAAAGATCGACGCCATTCCGGGCTGGTTCATGTTCCAGTCCTACTGCGTCTGGCGCGCCCTGCTCGACCAGCAGGCCCGGATCACGGGCGACCTGTTCGAGATCGGCGTGTGGCGCGGCCGCTCGGCGTCGGTGCTCGCCTCCTATCGCAAGGGTGGCGAGAAGCTCTATCTCTGCGACCTCCGGCTCGATCAGCCGGCCGTCGAGCGCGCCATCCGCTCGGTCGGCGTGGAGCCCGCCAACATCGTGCCCTTGTCGGGACCGTCGGCCGACCTGCCGGCCAAGCTCGACCTGCAGGCCATGCACCAGACGGTGCGCTGGTTCCACATCGACGGCGAGCACACCGGCACCGCGGTCTATCGCGAGCTCGAGCTCGCCAACCGCATCGTCAACAACGACGGCATCGTTGTGATCGACGACTTCTTCTCGCCGCGCTACCCGGCCAACACGACCGAGGTGATCCGCTATCTCGAGAAGAACCCGTTCCATTTCCGGCTGCTCGCGGTCGGCTTCAACAAGGGCTATCTCTGCCGGCCCGAGAGCCTGCCGCGCTACATGGACTTCATGGCCTCGGGCATGAGCCGCACGCTCGGCGGCTACGGTGCCAAGACGACGATCTTCAAGACCACCGGACCGTGGGACACCGATGCCGTCGGCATCACCGACTTCGTCGACGATGCCGGCCCGATCGCCGGCCCCGACAACGAGCCACAACGCTGGCACATGATGCGCACGCGCCATGTCTGGGGGCCGGTGCGGCATCTGCAGAACGGCTGGCGGATGTTACGCGGGCGGTAGCCATCGTCTCATTCACCTCCCCCGTCATACGGGGGAGGCCGGGAGGGGGAAGGCCTCACTTCCGTTGTCCGCAGATTTCAGATCATGATCTCATTCTTGGAAGCGCCTGCTATGCGGCCTTCCCCCTCCCTACCCTCCCCCGTAAGACGGGGGAGGAATAAGAGGATGCGCTAAGCCGCTTTCACGAGCTTCATCTGATCGTCGATATCGTCGGCGATGAAGTTGCGCACGACCTCGTCGAGATCCTTGTCGGTCTCGAAGCCGAGGGAGCGGGCGCGGCGGGAGTCGATGCCCTGGGGCCAGCCGTCGCAGATCTTCTGGATCGCGGGATCGTGCTGCCAGCTCACCTTGCCGACCTTGCGGTTGCCGGCGTGGCGGCTGACCGCCTGCTCGAGCTCCTTGGCCGTCACGTTGATGCCGTTCAGGAGCAGCGTGCGCCCCGGGCCGAACGCGTCGGGCGCCAGATCGTGCAGGCGCACGAACGCGTCGACCGTCTTGCGCGGGCTCAGGACCACCATGATCGTCTCGGGCGTCACCGGGCAGACGACGTCGACACCGGTCAACGGCTCGCGCACCACCGAGGAGGCCCAGGTCGAAGCCGCCTTGTTGGGCAGCCCGGTGCGCACACAGATGGTCGGCAACCGCACCGAGGTGCCGCGCAAAAATCCCTTGCGGGTGTAGTCGCGGATCAGGAACTCGCCGATCGACTTCTGCGCGCCGTAGGAGGTCTGCGGCGTCAAGGCCGTGTCGTCGGTCACCGCCGGCGGCAGGTCGCCGCCGAACGCCGCCAGCGAGCTGGTGAAGATCACGCGCGGGTTGGTGCCGAGCGCGCGGCAGGCCTCCAGCACGTTGCGCGTGCCGTCGAGGTTGACGCGATAGCCGAGATCGAAATCGGCTTCCGCACCGGCGCTGACCACGGCGGCAAAATGGAACACCGTAGCGGCGCCCTGCACGATCGACTGCACGGTGGCGAAATTGGCGATGTCGCCGGCCAGGGCCTTGACCCGCGGATCGTCGAGGCCGGGGCCGGTCGCCTTGCCGACGTCGAACAGCACGAGCTCGCTCACCCGCTCGGGCTTGCCCGAAGATCCGGCGATGCCGCCGTCCTGCAGCAGGCGCCGTGCCAACTTCTTGCCCAAAAATCCCGCGCCGCCGGTGATCACCACCTTCATGTCGTTTCCGCCCTTATGTCCAATGGCCGTCTGGAAACGAAAGTGTGCACAGATCGGCCTTCACAGTCTATGTTGGCCGCAATGGCGGGAAGCAGCGACATCTTCGTCTTCAAGGATGCCCTCATCATCCTGGGCACCGCCGCCGTCGTGGCCCCCGTGGTCCACCGCCTGAAAATCAGCCCCGTCCTGGGTTTTTTCGCCGTCGGCGCCGCGCTGGGGCCGCATGGTCTCGGCCGCCTGGCCGACTATTCGCGGGCGATCGACTGGCTCACCGTGACCGGCGAGAAACAGATCGCCTTCATCGCCGACCTAGGGATCGTCTTCCTGCTGTTCTTCATCGGCCTGGAACTGTCGATGCGGCGCCTGCTCACCATGCGCCGCCTGGTGTTCGGGCTGGGTGGCCTGCAGGGCCTGCTAACGACAGTGGTGATCAGCTTCGGCGCGCTGTGGTACGGCCAACCGCCGGCCGCCGCATTGATCATCGGCGCCTGCCTGGCGCTCTCCTCGACTGCCCTGGTGATGGAGGTCTTGTCCGGTCAGCGCCGCATGATGTCGACCACCGGCCGCACCAGCTTCGCCATCCTGCTTGCCCAGGACCTCGCCGTGGTGCCGCTGTTGTTCCTGATCGGGGCGCTGGGCAGCGCCGCCGATTCGACGTCGGTGGCCCAGGGCGTGATCATCGCCCTGGTCGAGGCCGCGATCGCCATCGCCGTGATCGCCGTGGTCGGCCGGCTGGTGCTGAAGCCGCTGTTCAAGCTCGCCGCCGGCACCGACAATCCCGAGTTCTTCATGGCCGCCACGCTGCTGATCGCCGTCGGCTCGGGCGTGATCGCAGCCTATGCCGGCCTGTCGATGGCGCTGGGCGCCTTCGTCGCGGGCCTGCTGCTTGCCGAGACCGAGTATCGTCGCGCCGTCGAGGCGATGATCGATCCCTTTCGCGGCCTGCTGCTCGGCGTGTTCTTCTTCTCGGTCGGCATGCATATCGACCTCGGCTTCATCTGGCGCGAGCCGCTGCTGGTGCTGGGCGGCTTCCTGGCGATGATGTTGGTGAAGTCGCTGCTGCTGGCGCCGCTCTGCCGCGCGTTCGGCGTGCCGTGGAGCGCCAGCGTCGAGACCGGGCTGCTGCTGGCGCCGGGCGGCGAGTTCGCCTTCATCGGCATCGGGCTCGCGGTGCATTTCAGCCTGGTCGCCACCGACGTGTCGGCGGGCATCCTCGCCGTGGTGTCGCTCAGCATGGCCGCCCTGCCGTTCATCGCCCTGGGAGCCCGCCGGGCCGGCCAGCAATTCGCCCGCGACGCGTCGTCCGATCCGATGTTCACCGTGTTGCCGCCGGACGACCATGCCAAGCGCGTCATCGTCGTCGGCCACGGCCGGGTCGGCCAGCTCGTCTGCGGCCTGCTCGAGGAGCACTGCATCCCCTACATCGCCGCCGACCGCGATACCGCGCTGGTCAGCCGCTGGCGCACGCTCGGCCGGCCGATCTACTACGGCGACGCCTCAAATCCCCTTTTCCTGCAGCGCTGCGGCATCGACGAGGCGACGGGCGTGATCGTCACCCTCGACACCTCGGCGGTCGACGACGTGGTGCGCGCGGTGCGGGCGCGGCGGCCCGACGTGATGATCGTGGCCCGCGCGCACGATGCGCAGCACGCGCTCCATCTCTACACCCTCAAGGTCACCGACACCGTGCCCGAGACCATCGAGGCGAGCCTGCAGCTGGCCGAATCGGCGCTGGTCGGGCTCGGCGTGCCGATGGGCCTGGTGATCGCCTCGATCCACGAGCGGCGCGAGACCGTGCGCCGTGAATTGCAGGCCGCCGCCGGCACGACCTCGTCGGTCACCGAGCAGATCCGCCAGGCGCGGCGCGACCGTTCGCTGAAGTCATGAGGACGTCTTGAAGATCATCAGCTGGAACCTGTTGAGACTGACCGGCGCCGCCGTCGACGATGTGGCCGCCCTGGCGCGGCACGAGAAGCCCGACGTGCTGCTGATGCAGGAGGCGACCAAGGAGATGGAAGAGTTGCCGTCGCTGCTCGGCGGGCACTTCCATCGGCTGTCGTGGCTCGGCCGCATCCATGGGCTCGCGGTATGGAGCCCGCATCGCTTCGCCGCGCCACGCGCGCTGTCGCTGCCGGCCTCGCGCCTGCCCGGTCGCCTGCCACGACGGCGGGCGCAGATCGTGCAGGTCGGCGAGATGACTTTCGCCAACGTCCATCTCAGCCACGGCCAGCTGCTCAACCGCCGCCAGCTTGCGCGCATCGCCTCGGCGCTGCGCGGCAAGCCGTCGGCCATCATCGGCGACTACAACATCGTGGGACCGGTGATCCTGCCGGGCTTCGCCGACGTCGGGCCGCGCGAGCCGACGCACTATGCCAGCAACGTCGTGCCCTTTCGTCTCGACCGCTGCCTGGTGCACGGCCTCGCCTGCCGCACCGCCGCTGCGCTGGACTTCGGCCCGTCCGACCATCGGCCGATCCGGCTGGAACTGGGACTGGCCGAAGGCTGGGGGCTCGAGAGCGGGCTCAGGGCGCGGCCGGAGCACCGCTGGATCAGGCGCGACCGGCTGGGAAGGTTGTATCGGTAAGGGAGCGCGGGCCTCTGCGGGCCAGAGGCCCGCGCTCCCTTAAAGATAAGGCTGCAGCAGCCGTGCCGCGCTGTTGCGCAGGCGAATGGGCAGCGGGTCGCCGTCGAGCTCGGCCAGGGTCAGCCGGCGCGCATTGGGGGCGATGGCGGCGATCTTGGCGGCGAAGTCGGCGTCATGCAGCTCGACATTGAGCTCGAAGTTCAGGCGGAAGCTGCGCGTGTCCCAGTTGGCGCTGCCGATCAACGACCATGCGCCGTCGATCACCATCAGCTTGGAATGGTCGAAGGGCGCGCCCGTCAGCCAGACGTGGCAGCCGGCTTCGATCAGCGGCCGGAGCGGAATGCGCCGCGCCCAGTCGAGCAGGGCATGGTTGGAATGGTCGGGCAGAACGATCTCGACCTTGATGCCGCGCAGCGCCGCCAGGCCCAGCGCCATGGTCAGCGGCTCGGGCGGCAGGAAGTATGGCGTGACGACGCGAACCGACTTGTGGGCGCAGGAGATGGCGTGCAGCGCCACGTACTCGATCTGCTCCATGTCCTCATCGGGACCGGAGGTGACGACACGCGCCGTTACCGGGCCTGCCTTTTGGAGTGGCGGAAACCACTTCTCCGTCAGCAGCGTCTCGCCGGTGGTGTAGAGCCAATCGTCGGCGAAGGCGCCGGTCAGCTGCTCGACGATCGGGCCCTCGAGCTCGAAGTGGGTGTCATGCACGACGAAGGGCGGGTTGTCGGCGCTGATGTTCTCGGCGCCGATGTTGATGCCGCCGGTGAAGCCGATGCGACCGTCGACCACCAGAACCTTGCGATGGCTGCGCAGGTTCACGAACGGCATGCGCCAGGGAAAATACGAATGCAGGAAGCGCGCGACCGGCACGCCGGCCTTGTGCAGGTGATTGTAGGTGCCCGACCAGAAATAGCCGCCGCCGACACCGTCGATCAGCACCCGCACCTCGACACCGCGGCGCTGCGCCTGGATCAGCGCCTGGTGGAAGGCTTCGCCCGCCTTGTCGGCGCGGAAGATGTAGCTCGCGAGGCCGACGCTCTTCTCCGCCGCGTTGATCGCCGCCAGCATGCGCGGATAGGCCTGATCGCCGCTGTGCAGGACATCGATCCTGTTGCCGGGTTCGCTGGTCCGGCCGGTCAGCCGGCCGATCGCGAACTCGAGCGGCGTCAGCGGGTCCTTGGCGACGGCGTCGGCCAGCGTCTCCTCGGCGATCGCCATCGACAGGCGCTGGCGGCGCAGCCGCTGGGCGCGTCGCTTGACGCGGTTGATGCCCATCGTGACGTAGAGCAGCGCGCCGAGGAACGGCGACAGCCAGGCGATGCCGATCCACGACACCGAGGCCGCGACGTTGCGCTTGTAGAGCAGGACGTGGACCGTCACGAGAGCGGCGATGGCGACATGCGCCATCACCGCCACGGGACCGATCAGGGTGGGCAGACCGAGGTCGAGGAACACGCCGTGGGTATAGCAGGTTCCTCGCCGGGGAAGACTACGCCGTCGCCTTGATGGCCTTGCCGGCGAGATCGATGATCTCGTCGATCTGGTTCTTCTCGATCACCAGCGGCGGCGACATGGCGATGGTGTCGGCGGCCTGGCGCACCATCAGGCCAAGCTCGAAGGCCTTCACGAAGGTGTCGTAGCCGCGTGCGCCGGGCGCATCCTTGCGGCCTTCCATGTCGATGCCGCCGGCCAGGCCGAGGTTGCGGATGTCGGTGACGCCCGGCAGGCCCTTCAGCGAATGCATGCCGTCCTCCCAGTACTTGGACAGCTCGGCGGAGCGCTGGAACAGGCCCTCGTCCTTGTAGATGTCGAGCACGGCCGAGGCCGCGGCGCAGGCCAGCGGATGGGCCGAGTAGGTGTAGCCGTGGAACAGCTCGACGACGTTCTCAGGCCCGTTCATCAGGCCGTCGTAGATGTGCTTGCGCACGAACACGCCGCCCATCGGCACCGTGGCGTTGGAGATGCCTTTGGCCACCGTCATGAGGTCGGGGATGACGTTGAAGAAGTCGGCGGCAAAGCCGGTGCCGAGACGGCCGAAGCCGGTGATGACCTCGTCGAAGATCAGGAGGATGCCGTGCTTGTCGCAGATCTGGCGCAGGCGCTGCAGGTAGCCCTTGGGCGGCGGCAGGTAGCCGGTCGAGCCGGCGCAGGGCTCGACGATCACGGCGGCGATGGTCGAGGCGTCGTGCAGGGCGACGATGCGCTCCAGCTCATCGGCCAGTTCGACACCACCATGCTCGGGCAGGCCGCGTGAGAAGGCGTTCTTGGCCGGCAGATGGGTGTGCGGCATGTGGTCGACGCCGGGCAGCAACACGCCCCATTGCTTGCGGTTGTTCACCATGCCGCCGACCGAGATGCCGCCGAAGCCGACGCCGTGATAGCCGCGCTCGCGGCCGATCAGGCGGGTGCGCGTGCCCTGGCCGCGCGCCCGCTGCCAGGCCAGCGCGATCTTGAGCGCGGAGTCGACCGCCTCGGAACCGGAGTTGCAGTAGAAGGCGTGGTCGAGGTCGCCCGGCAGCATGGCAGCGTGGCGCGCGGCGAGCTCGAACGACTTCGGATGGCCCATCTGGAAGGACGGCGCGTAGTCCATCTCCTCGAGCTGCCGGGCGATCGCCTGCTTGATCTCCTCGCGGCCGTGGCCGGCATTGACGCACCACAGGCCGGCGGTGCCGTCGATCACCTTGCGGCCTTCCGGCGTCCAGTAGTGCACGCCCTTGGCGCGGGCCAACAGCCGCGGATTCTTCTTGAACTGCCGGTTCGCCGTGAACGGCATGAAGAAGGCTTCGAGGTTGTTGGCGGCGGGCGCGGTGGCGGGAGGCGTCATGGCGGAACTCTCAAATTCGACAGGATGGCGGACCCTAGCACCCCGACCCCGCGCCGACCACGCGGTCTCGTATCTCTCGCCTGAAGATTTCTGGGACTGGCCCATGCACGCGATGCGTGCTTGACCGGTGCGCGGCCATCCTCCTAGCTGCAACGGATCATGCTGTCGCCTCTTCCCGGCTGCCTGTCGCGCTGTCCCTGCTGCTGGTCCCGGTCATGGCGATCGCCGGCGGCTGCATGTTCATCCTGCCTTTCATCAGGATCGATCCTTCTGACCACTAGTA
>NZ_BKAJ01000085.1 GCF_007992495.1 Reyranella soli | reverse complement strand
ACATCCGGAAATCCCGGAAAAAGAGGCGGCCCCGAGCCCGGGGCCGCCTTTTTCATGTGCGGACACCGCCGATAGCAGCACGCTTGAAAATCCTCAGCAGCTGCTGGCCACCTGGGCCGACTTCAACATGTTGCGCGTCATCTCGTTGGCGACATCCGGCGTCATGCGGACCGGCACGACCTGACCGCCGTCGCCGACAAGCACGCCGATGATGCAGCCATCGTCGGCGCACAGATGGAAATTCGACGAGGCGATGTTGAACGCCAAGGACTGCTCGTCCGCCGGGGACGCATCGTCGTGCAGGGCCCGGCGATTCGCCATCTCCGCCGCCGCATCTGTCAGGGAGACGATGAAGCCGTTCAGATCGGCGAAGCTTGCAATGCAGGCAATCGACCGATGGCGTTCATCGACGAAGACCAGGGCGCAAGTCATGCCGTCGGCGGCCAGGCCGAGATGGAATTTCTCGAGCGTGCCCGGCGCGCATGGTCGCTCGGTCTCGGTAGCGAATTCGCTGGCCATGGGGAGCCTCCGTGTTCTGCCGACAACGGACTGTGTCGCCCATCCGTTCCTTGACATGAGGAGAACAGATGTTCGCAAGTCCGTGATATTTGCAGTGTGACCGGCGGGTGACATGGCGCGGGCAATTGCCGGCGCAAGATATCCGTCGCGGCGTTTCCGTTGCCTCAGGTTGCATGTGCCGGCAAGATAGTGCGGCGCGGCTTCGAGCCACTCAGTTTGTGGTCAATAGTCGATAGCCGCGCGACGCCACGTTGAGGGGGAAAATTTATGCTGAAGAAGTTGTTGGGTCTCGTCGCGGCTGCGTACCTGTTGGGCGCATGCGCGTCTGAGCCACCGCCGCCGCCTCCGCCGCCGCCTCCGCCGCCGCCGCAGGCCTTCATGGTGTTCTTCGACTGGGATAGCACCCGCCTGTCGGATGCCTCGTTGAACGTGCTTGAGCAGGCGCGCGACGCCTTCAAGGCCAAGCAGGGTGCACGTGTCACGGCCACCGGCCATACCGACACGACCGGCACTGAAGCCTACAACATGGCGCTGTCGCTGCGCCGCGCCAACGCGGTCAAGGACGCGCTGGTCAAGCTCGGTGTGCCGGCTGCGGCCATCACCACCGTCGGCCGCGGCGAGCAGGGCCTGCTGGTGCAGACCGGCGACGGCGTGCGCGAGCCGCAGAACCGCCGCGTCGAGATCACCATCCCGCAGATGGCGTCGGCTCCACCGATGAACGACCAGGCGTACTGCGCGCGGCTCGCCCGGCTGTGGCGCGACTACGACCGCACGACCGCCCAGGGCCCCGGCCCGCAGGCGATCGCCAAGTGCGATGCCGGCGACTATGCCAGCGGTATCCCGACGCTCGAGCAGATCCTGACCGACGCCAAGATCCCGCTGCCGCCGCGCAGCTAATCTTCTGAAATTGATTGAAGAGGGCGGCCCTCGAAAGGGGCCGCCCTTTTTCATGGGCTGACGGCCGTGTTAGGTCTGACGGCGCCATGCAGGATTGGGCCACACGGCGGCGCGCCATCGAGGACAGCAGCTACCTGGTCAACCGCGCCGGTCGGTACGGTCGCTGGCGCAAGTTCGCCTTCCGGATGGTGGTGGAGGCGCTTGATGTGACGCTGCGCCTGACGCCGATCTGGGAGCGTGGCCAGCGCAACGCGCTCGACCTGAAGAAGATCGAGCTCGAGCTCGCCCTGCCGGATCTGCCGCCGGCGTTCGACGGCTATCGCATCCTGCAGCTGAGCGACACGCATCTCGACCATTTCCCCGCGCTCGCCGCGGCGGCACGCGCGCTGCTGCAGGATGTCGAGGTCGACATGCTCGCGGTGACGGGCGACGTCCATGGCAATCCGCGCGCATCGATCGAGCATTCGACCGCGCTCTTGATGCAAGCGCTGTCCGGCGTTCGCGTGCGTGGCCCGCGGCTCGCCGTGCTGGGCAATCACGATCCGGCGTCGATGGCCGGCATGCTCGAGCGCGCGGGCTTCGATGTCCTGGTCAACCGCTCGATTCTCCTGCAGCGCGGCGGCGACAGGCTGCGCGTCACCGGACTGGACGACGTCCACAGCTTCTACACCGAGGCGGCGCTGTCAGCGCTCGCCGACCACGATGGCGAGTTCCGCATCGCCCTGGTGCATTCGGCCGAGGTCGCCGACGACGCCGACGTGGCGGGCTATGCCCTCTATCTCTGCGGCCACACGCACGGTGGACAGATCTGCCTGCCGGGCGGTCGCCCGCTGGTCACCCATCTGAAGCGCTGCCATCATGCCGCGAGCGGCCTGTGGCAGCAGGGTCGGATGGTCGGCTACACCAGCCATGGACTCGGCGTGTCGGATCTCCCGCTGCGCTTCAACACGCGCGGCGAGGTCGTCGTCATCACCCTGCGCCGGCCTGCAGGCTAGTGCAGCCGCCGCACGTGCGGGGCACCCTGGCACGGCACGTAGCGCACGCCGTCCTTCATGATGAAGGCGAAGCGCTTCTTGTCCTGCAGCACGCGGATGTCTTTCAGCGGATCGCCGTCGATCAGCAGCAGATCGGCGAGATAGCCCTGCCTGACCAGGCCAAGCTCGTGGCCGCGCCTCATGATCTCGCCACCGGTGCGGGTCGCGGCCTGCAACGCCTCGCTCGGGCTGAAGCCGAAATGCGTCACGAAGTGCTCCAGGTCTCGGGCATTGGTGCCCTGCGGATTGGCGGCAAAGCCGTAGTCGCCGCCGACCACGACGCGGATGCCACGGCGGCGCATCTCGTGATGGACTTTGCAGGTCGCTTCGAACTGCGGCGTCATGCGCTCGAGCCAGCGCCGCCCTTCCGCCGTGTTGTCGCCGCGCAGGCTCTCCAGGCGTGAGACCGTGAGCCCGATGGCGGGGCCGGTGAAGACACGGTCCTTGGCCGCCTCCAGGCCATCGAGCGCCTCCTCGTCGGCATAGTCGCAGTGATAGATGACGTCGACGCCGTGACGCAGTGCACGCTTCACCGAGTCCGAGGCGCGCGCGTGGGCAGCGGCGCGCCGGCCCGCCGTGTGGGCGGCCTCGACGCCGGCTGCGACCTCGGCGTCGGTCATCACTGCGGCGATCGCGGGAGCGGAGTCGGTGCCGAGCTCGCCGGAGATATTGAGCTTGATCATGTCGACGCCCTCGCGCAGGCAGAGCCGCGCCATGCGCCGCACTTCGTCGGGCCCGTCGACGGCGACGCCGAAGCTGTCCTGGTGAAGGTGCAGCTTGCGGCCGTCGCCCAGGCCGCCGGTGACGGTGAGCTCGGGGCTGGCGGCCAGCAGGCGCGGGCCGTCGATCACACCGCGGTCGATGGCGTCGCGCACCGCGACGTCGAGCCGGATCTTGGCCGCCGCGGCCGAGCAGGCGCTGGTGAAGCCCGCGCCGAAAAGCTTCCGCGCGGCGTCCATGGTGAGCAGCGCATGGTCTTCCGGCGGCAGCTCGCCCAGCGCCGTGCCGCGCGGCGTGTCGACGAAGGACAGGTGGGCATGGCCTTCGACCATGCCCGGCATGAGGAATTTGCCGGCGGCATCCAGGCGCTCGGCGCCGTCGGATGCAACATTTTCGGCTTGCGGAGCGACGGCCGCGATTCGCTCGCCCTCGATCAGCACCTTGCCGGCAAAAGGCTTGGCACCGGTGCCGTCCCACACCATCGCCCCGTCGATCAAAAGGCGCATTGTTTCCTCCGCAGGGAAGTGGTTTGTTCCGCCCCCTTAAGGGGAGCTTGAGCGTAGTAGCTTAGTGGAGGAAGCTTTGATTAATCGACGCCAATTCATCGCCGCCGGCAGCGCGGCGGGGGCCTTTGGCCTTGCCGGCACGGCCTCGGCGCAGGCCCAATTCTCGATCGCGACGGGTACGACAGGCGGTGTCTACTACCCGCTGGGCGGCGCCATGGCGAACCTGCTCAGCAAGAAGGTGTCGGGCTGGGCCGTCACCGCCGAAGCGACAGCGGGTTCGGTCGCCAACATGCACATGATCCGGGACGGCAAGGCGGAGATTGCGCTAACCCAGTGCGACACCGCCTACGACGCCATCAAGGGCTTCGACAAGTTCAAGGACAAGCCCGTCGAGTCGCGCACGCTCTGCGTCATCTATCCCAACCTGGTGCACTTCGTGACCATGGAGGGCACCGGCATCAACAAGCTCTCCGACATCAAGGGCAAGCGCATCTCGACCTCCGCACCGGTCAGCGGCTCGGAAGTGATGGCGCTGCGCATGCTCGACGAGCTCGGCCTCAAGTTGGGCGACATCAAGCGCGAGCGCCTGGCACCGGCGGAGAGCACCAACGCCATGAAGGACGGCAAGCTCGACGGCTACTTCTTCAACGGCGGCCCGCCGGTCGCGGCGATCACCGACCTGGCGGCGACGCAGGGCATCAAGATCAAGCTGATCCCCAATGCCGACATGGTGCCGGACCTCGTCAAGAAGTTCGGACCGGTGTTCGCCAAGAGCCAGATCAATCCGAAGGCCTATCCCAACCAGGATGCGGCGGTCCCGGTGATCGCCATCTGGAACATCCTGGTGGTGCCGGCCTCGATGAAGGACGACCAAGCCTACACCATCCTCAAGACGCTGTGGGACGCCCAGGCCGACCTGGTGGCCACGCACAAGGCCGCCATCGACATGACGCCGGAGAACCAGAAGGAGGCCAACTCGTCGGTCCCCTTCCATCCCGGTGCGGTGAAGTTCTTCGCCGAGAAGGGCATCAAGCTGTCGTAACCGCGAGCAGGCGCGCCAGGGGCTCCCATCAGGGGAGCCCCTTTTTGTGTTTGGGATGGAAAGCCGATGACGGTGCAGAACGAGCTCCTGAGTGACGAGGAGCATCGCAAGATCGAGGAACTGGTCGAGCAGGAGGAGGGCGGCGTCCATCGCTTCGCCGGCTGGTGGGGAACGTTCCTCACGGCCATCGCCGTCGCCATGACGCTGTTCCATCTCTATGCCGCGGCCAGCACCGTCGATCAGCAGTCGCTGCGCGAGATCCACGTCGCCTTCGCCCTGTCGCTGGTCTTCCTGCTCTTCCCCATGGTGAAGAGCTGGCGCAACCGCATCGCGCCCTGGGACATCGTCGCCGCCGCCCTGTCGGTCGGCGTCATCTGGTACATGATGACGGGCGGCACCTGGACCAGCCGCGAGGCGGCCGACGATTTCCTCGACCGCTATGTCTCGCCGACCGGCATGGATGTCGCCGTCGGCGCCATCCTGATCCTGCTGGTGCTCGAGGCGACGCGGCGCGCCACCGGCTGGATCATGCCGGTGCTGTCCATGGTGTTCTTCGCCTACGGCCTGTGGGGCAACTACCTGCCGGCGCCGTGGACGCACAAGGGCTACCCGATCGTCGACCTGATCGCCGAGCTCTACATGACCTTGAACGGCATCTTCGGTTCGGCGATCGACGTATCGGCGACGCTGATCATCCTGTTCACCATCTTCGGCGCCATCCTGCAGGCCTCGGGCGCCGGCCGCTTCTTCATCGACTTCTCCCTGCTCGCCATGAGGGGCCAGCCCAATGCGGCGGGCCGCGCCGTCGTGCTGTCGTCGTTCCTGCTGGGCGGGCCGTCGGGTTCGGGCGTGGCGACCACCGTCACCATCGGCACCGTGGCCTGGCCGATCATGCGCGAGGCGGGCTACGGCAAGACCGCGGCCGGCGGCCTGCTGGCTGCGGGCGGCCTCGGCGCCATCCTGTCGCCGCCGGTGCTGGGCGCCGCCGCCTTCCTGATCGCCGAGTACCTCAGGATGTCGTACCTCGACATCGTGCGCATGGCGATCGTGCCGACGTGCCTCTACTACTTCGGCCTGCTGGTCATGACCGAGATCGATTCGCGCAAGTACCATCTGCGCGCCGTCGATCCCAAGGTCGACATCGGCATGCGCCAGCTGCTGACGCGCTACGGCTTCCACTTCTCGTCGCTGATCTCCGTCGTCGTGCTGATGGTCTGGGGCTATTCGGCGACCTACGCGGTGTTCTGGTCGATCCTGCTCGCCATCCTGGTGAGCTACCTGCGCGCCGACACGGCTCTGTGGCCGCGCCGCCTGTTCCGCGCTCTGGCCGACGGCTCGATCCAGGCGCTCGGCGTCGCGGCGACCTGTGCCTGCGCCGGCATCATTGTCGGCATCATCACCAAGACCGGCCTGGCGCTGAAATTCTCGTCGATCGTCATCGACCTGGCCGGTGGCTCGATGTTCTGGACGGCGCTCTATACGGCGCTGATCGTCTGGGTGGTCGGGCTCGCGGTGCCGGTGACGGCGTCCTACATCATGTGCGCGGTGATCGCGGCCCCCGCGTTGATCAAGCTCGGCGTGCCGGACTATGCGGCCCACATGTTCATCTTCTACTACGCGGTGCTCTCGGAAGTGTCGCCGCCGACGGCGCTGTCGCCCTTCGCCGCCGCGACGCTGACGCGTGCCGATCCCTACGTCACCACGCTGCAGAGCTGGAAATACGCCCTGCCGGCCTTCCTGGTGCCGTTCATCTTCGTGCTCGATCCGATCGGCAGCGGCCTGCTGCTGGAGGTGCCCAAGGGCATGAGCTGGGGTTGGGTGCCCTGGGTGACGCTGGGCGCGGCCGGTGGAATCCTGGCGCTGGCGATCGCGGCGCAGGGCCATCTGTGGCGACCGTTGGGCATGCCGCAACGTATCGCCTGTGCGATCGCCGGCATTTCGCTCACCTTTCCTGACATCGTCGACGACTGGGTGGGCGGCATGGTCGCGGCCCGCGCTCTGGGGCTGGTGATCCTGGCTGGCGTGATCGCCTATGAGTTCAGGCAGCGAAAATTCGTTGCCGCGAAGGGATAGCAAGAGGCGCGATAGTTCCCCGGTTCGAAAAAGATCACCGGCGTTGTTCGGGCAACCCGCCGAGCGTCGCTCCGTTGGCTGAGCAAGACAGCAGAAGGAGCCGAACCATGAAGTACATTGTGCTGATTGCCATTGCCGCCAGCGCCTTGGTGGCCGGTTGCACGGTCGCCACGACGGAACGCGTGGTCGAGAAGCCCGCGCCAGCGGTGTCGGAGCGCACGGTGGTCTACACCGATCCGGCGCCAGCCACGACGACGGTCTATACGCGCTAAACAGCCGTGAGCCGGGGCGCGCGAAAAGCGCGCCCCGGCAGCACGTAGAGGGGTAGCGTCCATTGCCTGGACATGCGACGTATCCGGCATGGATGTCGAAGTTATCAAGCCGCTGACGCCGCTCTACAGGCCTGACGAACGTTTCGAAATCTCGGCGCAGGGTCTGGAGGCTTGGCGGCAGTCCGCCTGTTACCAGCGGGTCGTCGACTTCTACAGGCACTATCCTCCGCGATCGCTGTTCAATGAAGCCGGTCGCGCTCTTCTTCACCATCTCATTGTCATGCAGCGGCCCGAGAGGGTGCTCGAGATCGGCACGATGTTCGCCGGCACGACCGAGGTATTGGCGCGCGCGGTCTGGGAAGCCGGCCGCGGTCACGTCGAGACCATCGATCCTTTCGGGGCCGAGCGCTGCCCGGCGCTGATCGATGCCTTTCCGGCCGAGCTGCGCGAGCGCATCACCTTCGAGCCGGTGTCGTCGGCCATGCACTTCAACGCCGCCGTCGAATGGGGACGGTCCTACGACTTCGTGCTGATCGACGGGCAGCATGAGCTCGAGTTCGTCGCCTTCGATCTCACCTTCACGGCGCGCCTGATGCGGCCCGGCGGCTTGATCGTGCTCGACAACATCGAGCAGATCGGTCCGCGCTTCGCCACCAAGGATTTTCTCGCGAACAATCCCGACTGGATCGACGTCGCCGATGTCGTGCGGTTGATGGATCCGACGGCACCGCTGGACGAGCCGGTCGCGTCGTTCCCGGAAACGAAGAACTACATCCTGCAGGCGCCGCCGACCTACCTGGTCGGCGCCGTGCCGCGCAGCTCCGGCACGGTCCGGGCCGAGGGCGGCCGGATCGAAGGTATCGAGCTCGATCTCGTGCGGCCGGCCAGCGGAATCCTGCATGTCCAGGCCTACGTCCGGACGTGGGGGCCGGGAACGGGAACCGGCGGCGAGGAACGGACGCACCGGCAGACATTCAGCATCAAGGCGGATCGCGGCCGGCTGCGGCTTCCGCTGGAGACGCCGTTGCTGTCGCAGGTCGCGGACCATGTCGATCTCGACCGGCGCCTGGAGATCATCGTGGCCTTCGTCGGCGATGCCGACCTGGCGCTGGCAGCGCCGCCGATGCCCTATCCCGCACGGCCGCGGGCCGATTTTCAAAGGTAGTGATGGTGCTGCCGGACAGGATTGAACTGTCGACCTCTCCCTTACCAAGGGAGTGCTCTACCACTGAGCTACGGCAGCGCCCGCAGGCCTGAAGCCTCGGAGGGGCGGGGTATGCCATAGGGCCGGAACCGGTTCAACCGTTGCCGCCCGCCGAAACGGGCGTTCCGCGGCGGCTTGCGGCGGGACGCCGCGTCTGCCTACGATTCGACCGCGCAGGCAGGAGGAAACATAATGGACTGGCGTCCGATTTCAGCCGATTCGCACATCACCGAGCCGCCGAACTGCTATGTCGACCATATCGATCCCGCCTGGCGGGATAAGGCGCCGCATGTCGTCTACAAGGAAGGCATGGGCGACATCTACGTCGTCGAGGGCATGAAGACGCCGGTGCCGATGGGCCTGATCGCCGCGGCCGGCGTCGACCCCAAGGACCTCCGTATCGGTGGCGCCAAATTCGAGGATCTGCACCGCAGCGGCTGGGATCCCACCGGGCGCCTGGCCGACCAGGACCGGGACGGCGTCGCCGCCGAGGTCATCTATCCCAGCGTCGGCATGCTGCTCTGCAACCATCCCGACCTCGACTACAAGAAGGCCTGTTTCGACGCTTACAATCGCTGGCTGCTGACCTACGTGAGCCACGATCCCGCGCGCCTGATCGGGATGGGCCAGACCTGCATCCGCACGGTCAAGGAAGGCATAGAAGATCTCGAGCGTATCAAGGCGATGGGTTTTCGCGGCGTCATGATGCCGGGCAATCCCGGCGAGAAGGACTACGACGATCCCGCGTACGATCCGTTCTGGGAAGCCGCCGTGGCGCTGCAGCTGCCGCTCAGCTTCCACATCCTGACCTCGAGCGGCGACAACACCATGATCAAGCCGCGCGGGCCCAAGATTAACAGCTTCCTGTCGATCATCCGCGGCTGCCAGGACATCATGGGCATGCTGGTCTACTCCGGCGTGTTCGAGCGCCACCCCGAGCTGCGCGTGGTCTGCGTCGAAGCCGATGCCGGCTGGGCGCCGCATTTCATGTATCGCATGGACCACGCCTACAAGCGCCATCGCTACTGGATGAAGGGCAAGGAGCTGCAGCGCCTGCCGTCGGAGTACTTCCGCAAGCACATCGCGCTCACCTTCCAGGACGACTGGACGGCCTTCCAGTTCGCCGACCAGCTCGATCCTCACCAGCTCATGTGGGCGAGCGACTTCCCGCACAGTGATTCCACCTGGCCGCGCAGCCAGGACGTGATCGCCGAGCAGACCTCGCACCTCAGCCCGGAGCTGAAGAAGCGCATCCTGCGGGATAATGTAGCGGAGCTGTACAAGCTCGCTGCCTGAAGCGGCGGTGCAGAAATCGGCCTGCCACGGCACATTCTGCACGCCACGGGAACCCGGGCAGGATTGTGGCGTTTCCCTCCGACCGAGCGCGCTGGCGCGGTCCGAAGGGGAGTTTCACCCCTTTGAAGCCTCCGCTTTGAGGGGAACAAATCATGCTCAGGAAACTGTTGGTTGTCCTTGCGACGACGCTGCTCGTGGCTGCCTGCTCGTCAGAACCACCGCCACCTCCGCCGCCGCCACCGCCCGTCGCGGCGCCGCAGTCGTTCATGGTCTTCTTCGATTGGGATCGCTCCAACCTGTCGCAGCAGGCGGTGCAGACCATCGGCCAGGCCGCCGCCGCCTTCAAGTCGCGCGGCAGCGCACGCGTCACGGCGACCGGCCATACCGATACGTCGGGACCGGAGAGCTACAACATGGCGCTGTCGCTGCGTCGCGCCAATGCGGTGAAGAACGAGCTGGTTCGCCAGGGTGTGCCGGCCGACGCCATCGCCGTGGTGGGCAAGGGCGAGTCCGCTCCGCTGGTGCCGACCGGCGACGGCGTGCGCGAGCCGCAGAACCGGCGCGTCGAGATCGTGATGGATGGCGCGCAGGTGTCGACCATGACCGTCTTCCAGGACCCGCGCAGCTACTGCAAGGCACTGAGCGACAAGTGGCGCCAGTACCGCACCTCCCAGATCGACACGCCTGAAGCGGCGGCGATCGCCAAGTGCGAAGCGGGCGACTACCAGGCGGGCATCCCGACGTTGGAGAACTCGCTGATCGCCAACAACATCCCGCTGCCGGCGCCCGGCTATCGCTGGCCCGGCCGGCCGATCGGACCGAGCTGAACGCTCTTCACTGCTCCCGAGAAAGAGGCGGCCCCGCAAGGGCCGCCTTTTTCATGACTGGTTTCGTGACTGGGCGCAGAGCTCTTCGAGGCGGTCGATGAAAGGCCTTTGAGCGGCGTTGATCTTCTGCCGCGCCTCGTCGGGTGAGAACCACGCCGCGCGATCAACTTCGGGGAAGGATTGCCGCCGACCGCTGCGCGGCGGCCATTCGATCTCGAAGCTGTTGCTCGAGATCTGCTCGACGTCGAGATCGCCCTCGAGGGCGAAGCCGTCGACCTGCTTGCCGCCACGCTGGCGAATGCGACCGAGCGGGATCAATGCACCCGTCGCCGCGGCGCCGAGCTCTTCGGCGAATTCCCGGCGCGCGGTCGTCTCGGCGTCTTCGCCGGCACCGCGCTCACCCTTGGGGATCGTCCAGGCGCCGTCATCCTTGTTGCGCCAGAACGGACCGCCGGGATGGACCATCAAGACCAGCAGCCCGCGGCCTTGGCGTTTGTAGAGGAGGATGCCTGCGCTCTCGGCCGCCATTCAACAATCCATCGCAGGCGCGCCGAACGCTCTCCGCCAGGCCCCGCCTCGAGCGCACTCACCGACTCGGTCGAGGAGCGGCCTTCGAGGCGGGGGCCGGTACGTGGGAGTAACCGGCAAGGGAGAAACGCACAGCGCAGGAGGACGGTTGCGCAAGGCGAGGGGGTTCCCATCGCTCGACGGTCTGTTTTGAGCAGCAACCTGCAAGCAGGCGACCCGTTGTCGTCCCACACAGGGAGTACCACTGATGAAGCCTTTTCCCATCTTCGCCATCATCATCGTCGGCCTGGTCAGCGCGTGCACTTTTCGGCATGAGACCGTAGAGCGGCCGGCCGCTCCGGCAGCGACCGTCGTCGCCACGCCGGTTCCGGCATCGAACACCGTGGTCTACACCGATCCGGCGCCGGCAACGGCGACCACAACCGTCTACACGCGCTAAGGGAGCAAAGCCATGAAGCCGCTCCTTATCCTGAGCTGCGTCGCGAGCTCGCTCGTGGTCTCGGCCTGCATGGTGCGCGAGGAGCGCGTCGTGCAGCCGGCACCTGCTACCGCCGCCGTGGTGGCGCCGGCACCCTCTGCCGTCGTCTACACCGACCCGGCGCCCAAGACCACGACGACGACCGTTTACACGCGTTAGTCATCTCTCGCGCTTGGCGTCCTTCCCCCCGCCAGGCACGTCGACTGGCCCACCCGACTGTGATCGGGTGGGCTTTTTCGTGACTCCTCAGTGCTGCTGATCCCGTCGTCCCGGGCGGGCCGCTGCCTCAAGGAGTTCGTTGCGCGTACGGACCACCGCGGGATCCTGCGCATCGATGCGCTCGGCTTCGTCGAGCGCGCGGTCGGCCGCGTCGTAGTCGCGCCGGGCGATGGCGATTCGCGCGGCTTCGACCAGGGTGGCGATGTGGGCGGCGTCGCGCCGCGCATCGCCGCGCGTCGTTCGGAAATCGGCGATCTCCCGCCTTGCGGCGGCTGTCTCGGCAAAGCCGGGCACGATGCGGTCGGCACCCTGCAGCGCCGTTTCAGCCCCTCTGAAATCGCCGCGCGCCGCCATGCGCCGGGCATCGGCGATCGCCGAGCGGGCCTGCGCGACCTGGCTCGCCGAGTGGCCTGTCGGTGCGGCCTGCTGCGGCGCGGGGACCGGCTGCTGCACGACCTGCGGTATCGAAGGCAGGTCCTGGTTGTTGCGGTAGATGTAGTAGCCGCCGCCGGCCACGACGACGCTGAGCGCGCCGAGCAGCGCGTAAAGAAGTCCATTGCCGGGGCCGCGAGGGTCGTCCGCCACGAGGTGCCTCCTGGGTCCGTTTTGGCCAGAAACCGGCGTGGACCACAGGAAAAACGCAGCCAGGGGCGTTGATGTTCCTTAGCGCACCATCGCGCGGCGCCAACGAACCGTGTCCTCGATCTGCATCTCCAGGCCGCGCAACGGCGTCCATCCGAGATCGCGCTGCGCCTTGGCGATGCATCCGACCAGTTGGGGCGAATCGCCCGGGCGGCGCGCGCCGAACACGTGCGGCACCGGCCGGCCGACCGCGCGGCCGATCTCCTGGACCACCTGCTTGACGCTGTAGCCCGCGCCGGAGCCGAGGTTGAACACGTCGTGGCGGCCGCGCCCGGGTTTCTGGCGCAACAGCCATTCCACCGCCTTGAGATGCGCGTCGGCAAGATCCGACACATGCACGAAGTCGCGCACGCACGAGCCGTCCTGCGTTGGATAGTCCTCGCCGTTCACGACCAGAGCGCCGCGCAGGCCGAGTGCCGCATCGACGGCGAGCGGCAGCAGATGGGTCTCCGGCTGATGCGCCTCTCCGATCTCACCCCCTGAGTCTGCGCCCGCGGCGTTGAAGTAGCGCAGCGACGCCGAGCGCAGGCCACGCCAGGTTGCGGCCTCCAGGGCGCGCTCCACGCTCGCCTTGGAGACGGCGTAGGGATTGATCGGCGCGATCTTGTGCACCTCCTGCATCAGCTCGGACTGCGGCAGGCCGTAGACGGCGCAGGTGCTGGAGAAGACGAAGGCCTCGACCTTGTGCCGGATGGCGGCGCCGATCAGCACGCGGCTCTTGGCCGAGTTGTTCACGAGGTAGCGTTCGGGATTGACGATCGATTCGCCGACTTCGATGTAGCCCGCCAGATGGATGACGACCTGCGGCTTGTGGCGCTGGAAGATCTCCTCGACCAGGCGTCCATCGCCGACGTCGCCGCGCGCCAGCTCGCCCCAGCGTACGGCCCACTCATGTCCCTTCTCGAGCGTGTCGAGGCAGATCGGCCGGGCGCCGGCCTCGGCCAGCGCCTTGCAGACATGGCTGCCGATGTAGCCGGCGCCGCCGGTGACCAGCACGGGGCCGCGAACGGTGGACGCGAACAATTATCATTCCCTCCGGTTGGACGGTCGAAATTGGTCGATGTGACAACATCACTCAATCGTCGCGACGCCCGATCACACCTTGATCACGAGAGCTTCCGGCACCGGGCGGGCCAGTATCGCCGCGGCCGCGTCGGAGTGGAGTTGCCATGCTCAAGATCGTGAAGGATTCCGTGCTCAAGGTGAGCCGCTCGTTCGGCTACGACATCGTGCCGCTGCGAGAGATGAAGGAGCGCGACTTCGCGCTGCATCTCAGCGAGCTTCTGGCGCGCCTCGACATCGACTGCGTGCTCGATGTCGGCGCCAATGCCGGCCAGTACCGCGACTTCCTGCGCGAGCGCGTGCAGTACGCCGGCACGATCGTGTCCTTCGAGCCGCTCAGCCGCCATGTCGAGGCGCTGCGCGAGCGCAGCCGCGGCGACCGCAACTGGCACGTCGAGGGCTATGCCCTCGGCAGCAAGGAAGGCTCGCTGCAGATCAACGTCATGGTCTCCGACCAGTTCAGCTCCTTCCTCGAGCCCGACCACGATCGGGTCGGCGACTATGCCCGTCTCAACGTCGCCGACCACACCGAGACCGTGGCGGTGCGCACCCTCGACGACGTTCTGCCGGCCCTGCAGGAGCGCCTCGGCTTCAAGCGGCCGTACCTCAAGATCGACACCCAGGGCTTCGACATAGAGGTCCTGCGCGGTGCGGCCAAAAGCCTGCCGGCGATGAAGGCCCTGCAGACCGAGGCGTCGGTACGCCGCATCTACAAGGGCATGCCGGGCTACACCGAGACCATCCACTATCTCGACGAGCGCGGCTTCGACATCACCGGCCTCTATCCGATCAGCCGCGACAAGTCGCTGCGCCTGGTCGAGTTCGACTGCGTCATGATCAATCGGGCCGCCATCCAGGTCTAGGGGCGAGCGAGCTTCTCGCACAGCCGGGCGACGTCCTCGCCGGCGACGAACATGCTCGACGGCACGGCGGCGAGCCGCGCGTGGATCATCTCGTAGTCCGTCTCCGTCAGGCGCTCGAAGAAGCGGACCAGCGAGTCCTCGAGAGGCTCGGCAAATGTCCAGCCGATGTGATGCTTCTCGATGACGTTGCCGACCTCGAAGCGATGCACGGCCAGGCAGGGGACGCCGTAGTAGCCGGCTTCGTAGAACCGGCAGGGCATCAGCCAGCGCGAATTGTGGTCGGTGTTCTCGAGGTCGAGCGCCCAGGCGAAGTCGACCTCGCGATAGAGCCTCTCGAGATCCTGCTGCGGCAGGTAGGGCCCGCTGTAGTCGACGTTGGGACAACGGCGCAGCACGGTCTCGAACTTGGCCTGCTCGACCGTGGTGAACACGCCGCCGAACTTGAAGACGACGCGGTCCTGCAGGCGATGCGCCAGCCGCGCGATCAGGTCGACCGTCGCTTCGCCGCGGATCAGGCCGAAGTAGCCGACCACCCACGGCCGGCGTCCGGCGCCGGGCCGGATGGCCGCCGCTCGGGAACGGGACGGCGAGGGGTAGAGCTTGTTCTCCAGCAGGAACCAGTCGCCGGCATACTTCTGCACCGCCGAGAAGTAGTTGCGGTGGAAGCCCGGCGAGGACAGGACCAGCAGGCTGACGCGTCGCAGGCACGATCGCTCGATCGCCCGCAGGAAGGCCGGCACCGGGCCGCGGCGCATCAGGATCGGCGGAATGTCCAGCACCTCGTAGGCGATCGGCGCGCGCGAGAAGGCGATCAGTCGTCCGAGCAGCGCCAGCACGAGCTGGTCGATGTTGCGGGCGTAGAAGATCGAAGCGCGCGCCAAGGTGCGGCGGTTGGCGAACAGCGCGGGGATGGCGTGCAGCAGCGCGCTCAGCCGATGCCAGTAGCGGGCGTCGGTGGTGAAGCCGAGCGGAACGTTGGGCCACGACGGTTGATAGTCCGTGTTGTAGCGCTCTCGGCGAAAACCGAAGACCGTGACACTGTAGCCGAAATCGATGAACTGCTGGACGCGCTTCAGCGTGCTGGCGTCTGTCACGTCGGGACAGAAGAACGACAGCGGAGCATTGCGCACGTCGCGCACCAATGCGGCGCCATCTTCGCGTGGCATGTCATCGCCAACGACACCGATGTCGGTCGCGTCCCTGGCTTCGATTGATCCGTGCATCCGACGGCGTCTCCCGATCGCGGTACATGAGCAGTATCGCGGAGCGTGGCGACGTCATTACGTGATCAATCTGTGGCGTCGAATCTGCGCAAAATCCAAGTCACCAGTTGATCACTAGCGAGGCCATGGGGTGCGATGTTTCATGACCCGACATGAACGCCCCCTTCGACACTCACGCTGGCGCACTGCGCTTCGAGCGCGTAGCCATCACCTGCGTGTTCGGTGATCCGCGCGATTTGAAGTCGTGGTCGGGAGCGCCTGCGAATCTCGCCCGCGAGCTCGAGCGCATCGGTGTGACTGTCGAAAGCATTCGCCCGAGCATCGGCCGCTTGGAGAAGCTTGGCGTCGCCGCCTGCGACATGATGGCGGGCCTCGGACGGCCGGTCAGCACCGAGCAGGTGCTGCGCGGCCTGCGCTCGCGGCGCCGGCTTGCCGCTCAGGTCGCCGAGCAGGCGAGCCGGATCGGTGCACGCCACGTGCTGCATACCGGGACCTTCGACCTGCCGGCCTGTGACCTCGGCGCCGGCGTGAAGCACTATCTCTACTGCGACCACAGCTGGGCGCTGACGCGCGCCCATCACATCGACGTGCCGCACTACAACAGGCGCGCACTCGCGGCATTCGACCAGGCCGAGCGCGAGGCTCTCGCCGGGCTCTCGCATGTCTTCACCTTCGGCGCCTATGTGCGCGACAACCTGATCGCCCATTACCGCCTGCCGCCGGAGAAGGTCACGGCCGTCGGTTCGGGCATGGGCGCGATCGAGCCCTATGAAGGACCGAAGAGCTACGACAAGCCGGCGCTGCTCTTCGTCGCCAAGCATCTGTTCAAGGCCAAGGGCGGCCTGCTGCTGCTCGAGGCCTTCGACCTCGCGTATCGCCAGCGGCCGGACCTCCGCCTGACCATCGTCGGCGACGAGCGCAGCCGCGCCTTCGTCGGCGAGAGGCCCGGAGTCACCCTGCAGGCCCATCTGCCGTGGGAGAAGCTGCAGCAGCTCTATCGCGAATCGACGCTGCTGGTTCAGCCCATGCTGAACGACCCGTGGGGCCAGGTCTATCTCGAGGCCATGGTGTCGCGCACGGCGGTCATGGGCCTCAATCGCAATGGTCTGCCCGAGCTGGTCGATGGTGGCCGGCACGGTTTTCTCGTCGATCGCGCCGATCCGTCCGCGCTCGCCGAGGCCATTGTCAGCGCCGTCTCGGATCCGGGGCGGCTCGAACGCATGGCGGCTACGGCCCAGCGCCATGTCCTGCAGAACTACTCGTGGGGCCGAGTGGCCGAACGGATCGCCTATTCCTCCTGAAGCGTCGCGTAACCCTGAGAGGTCGGCAAACATGTCAGAAAAAGTTGCGCTCATCACCGGTATCACCGGGCAGGACGGCGCCTATCTCGCCGACTTCCTGCTGGGCCGAGGATACATCGTCCACGGCATCAAACGCCGTTCGTCGCTGCTCAATACCGAACGCATCGACTATCTCTATCGTGATCGCCACGACGCCGCCGCGCGCCTGTTCCTTCACTACGGCGACATGACGGATTCCAGCAACCTGCTGCGCCTGCTGGGCGAGGTGAAGCCGCACGAAGTCTACAATCTCGCGGCCCAGAGCCACGTGAAGGTGAGCTTCGAGACGCCGGAATACACCGCCAACACCGATGCCCTGGGCACGCTCAGGCTGCTCGAGGCGATCCGCATCCTGCGCATGCACGACGACGTGCGCTTCTACCAGGCCTCGACGTCGGAGCTGTTCGGCAAGGTGCAGGAGACGCCGCAGCGCGAGCAGACGCCGTTCTATCCGCGCAGTCCCTATGCGGTGGCCAAGCTCTATGCCTACTGGATCACGGTGAACTACCGCGAAGCCTACGGCATGCACGCCTCCAACGGCATCCTGTTCAACCACGAATCGCCGATCCGCGGCGAGACCTTCGTGACCCGCAAGATCACCCGCGCGGTGGCGGCGATCGAGCGCGGCTGGCAGGAGCGCCTCTACCTCGGCAACCTCGACGCCCAGCGCGACTGGGGCCATGCCCGCGACTACGTCGAGGGCATGTGGTGCATCCTCCAGCAGGAGGTCCCCGACGACTACGTGCTGGCGACCGGCGAGACCCACACGGTCCGCGAGTTCGTCGAGCTCGCCTTCGGTCAGATCGGCCGACCGATCGAATGGCGCGGCGAGGGCGACAACGAGCAGGGCTGCTGCAAGCGCACCGGCAGTGTGCTGGTGGCCATCGACGGCAACTATCGCCGGCCGACGGAAGTCGATCTTCTGCTCGGGGACCCCGCCAAGGCGCTGGCCAAGCTCGGCTGGCGCCATCGTACGAGCTTCCCCGACCTGGTTGCCGAGATGGTGGAAGCCGATCGCCTCGTGATGAAGAGAATGGGAGCCAATAATGCCTATGAGCCCAAGCTATACGCTGCGGAATAAGCGGGTCTGGGTCGCCGGCGATCGCGGCCTGGTCGGCAGCGCGCTGGTCCGCCGCCTGCAGCGTGAAGGCTGCGAGATCGTGACGGCGCCGCGCGACCAGGTCGACCTGCGCCGGCCCGACCAGACCGAGCAATGGATGGCGGCGGCCAAGCCGCAGGCCGTCTTCCTGGCGGCGGCGCGTGTCGGCGGCATCTATGCCAACGACACGCGGCCGGCCGAGTTCATCTACGACAACCTCATGATCCAGAGCAACGTCGTGGAAGCCTCGCGCCGCGTCGGCGTCGAGAAGCTGATGCTGCTGGGCTCGTCCTGCATCTATCCGCGTCTCGCGCCACAGCCGATCCCGGAGAGCGCATTGCTCACCGGGCCGCTCGAGCCGACCAACCAGTGGTATGCCATCTCCAAGATCGCCGGCATCAAGCTCGGCCAGGCCTATCGCCGCCAGTATGGCTGCGATTTCATCTCGGTCATGCCGACCAATCTCTACGGGCCGGGTGACAATTTCGACCTGATGCAGAGCCACGTCGTGCCGGCGCTGCTGGTCAAGGCGCACGCCGCCATGCGCTCGCGCGCACCAACCATCGAGGTCTGGGGGACCGGCGCGGTGCGCCGCGAGTTCCTCTATGTCGACGATGCGGCGGACGGCATGGTCTGGCTGATGCAGAACTATTCCGACGAGGGCATCGTCAACCTCGGGCCAGGCTCCGATGTGGCCATCGTCGACCTGGTCAGCCTGATCTGCAAGGTGGTGGGCTACAAGGGCGGCATCCAGTTCGATTCCAGCCGTCCCGACGGCGTACCGCGCAAGATGGTCGACACCAACTTCGCGGCTTCCCTGGGCTGGCGCGCCCGCACGCCGCTGCGCGACGGGCTGGCGGCGACCTACCGCTGGTACGTCGACAACGTCGTGCCGGAGGCGCAGAAGGCGGTGGCATGAACACACGTCGTCGCCTGCGCCACAACTCATGAACTCACGTTCTCAGGTTCCTCTCCCCCGCTAGGGGGAGAGGAGCATGAACTTGAGAGGTGAGAGGAAGCAGTCCCTTACTCGCGCGCCGAGAGGCGCGCTTTTTTTGTCGCCGCAACAACTGCTTGCCAGCCTCGGCGCGAACCGCTGTCATGCGGAGCGAGGGAGCCCGCGCGGCTACAACCGACGATTGGGCTTCGTTTGGGATGACAGGAGTAGCGTCATGACCTTTCGCATCGCCCAGATCTCCGACACGCACCTCAGCGCCGAGAAGCCGTTCTTCGTCGGCAATTTCGAGCGCATCGGCGAGGCCTTACGCGCCACCGGGCCCGACCTGGTGCTGAACTCGGGCGATATCTCGCTCTCAGGCGAGTCCAAGGAGAGCGACCTTTCGGCGGCGCGGGCGCTGCACGAGGCGATGGGCCTGCCCGTGCGCTTCCTGCCCGGCAACCACGATCTCGGCGACAGTCAGGATCTCGCCGCGCATGGCGCGGCCGTGATCACCGATGAGCGGCGCGCCCGCTACCTTGCGCATTTCGGTCCCGATTTCTGGACGCTCGATGTGCCGGGCTGGCGCCTGCTCGCCCTCAACGCACAGCTGCTGGGCAGCGATCTTGCGGCGGCCGTCGATCAGGAGGACGCCATCGCCGAGGCCACCGCGAGCCTGGGCGCGCGCAAGCTCGCGCTGTTCCTGCACATGCCGCTGTTCGACAAGGCGGCCGACGAGCCCGCGATGACCGGCCGCTTTGTCGATCCGGCACCGCGCCGCGCGTTGCTGGCGCGGCTCCGCACTGCGGCGCCGGCGCTGATTGCGTCCGGCCACATCCATCAATATCGCGACAGCTGGTTGGACGGAGCGCGCCATGTGTGGGCGCCCTCGACGGGCTACGTCATTCCCGACCGCATCCAGCCAATCTACGGGCTGAAGCAGGTGGGCTTTGTCGAGCATCGGCTGGAGCCGGACGGCCGGCAGGAAAGCCGGCTGGTGCAGGTGCCCGGCATGCCGACCCTGAACATCGCCGATTTCCCCGAAGCCTATGGAGCGATCTAAGCAATTCCCAGCGAAGCGCGGACCGCGGGCTGGGGCAGTTCATGACGCGAGGGCCTTTGACCGGCTGTTGAAGTATCGCAGGTTCGGATAGAACGCCGTTGGCCGTACGCTGCGTTGCTGCGCCGGCGCATTGACCGCCATGATCGACGCGGCGGCCGCGATCAGCATCACGCTCCACGTCTTGGGACCGACATACGAACCGGATGCCTGGCCCAGGATGATCCAGACCGTCCAGCAATAGAGCACGCTGGGTACGCCCAGCATGCGCAGCCAGACCGACACGGCCACCAGGCTGAGCACGCCCCACACCAGGCCGAGATAGATCCAGTGCAGCCACACGTAGTTGGTCAGCACGTCGGCGACTCGGCTGATACGCCACGCCGCCTGGAACGAGGGCGAGTTCATGTAGACGTTCATCACATTGTCGGTGATGTACGGCTCGCCAGTGAGGCCGGCGCCGGCCCACGGGTGATTGCGGAACATGTCGAGGGCCACCAGCATCGGGCCGGTGAAGCGATAGAAGAAGCTGGCGTCGCGGCCCGTCGCGAGCTCGTTGAGCCGCTCGGCGAAGAAGATGCTGCCGAACACGACGGCCGCGGCGACCATCACCCCTGCCAGCGCCAGCGCGCCCACCGTCCGCGAGATCGAGGTGTGGCCGCCCGGCCGCGTGCCGGCCAGGAAAACCATGTACGGGGCGGTCAGGAACACCATCAGGACCAGCGTCGGTCCCGGCAGCACGACCAGCGCCATGGCGATCAGGCCGAGATAGGCCAGCACCTTGTAGCGCCATGGGCTGATGACCAGCCAGACCGCGCTGAAATGGGTGTAGGCGAAGGTCACCGCCGACGGCTCCGAAGTGAAGAGCTTGGGCCGGATGCGGCCATAGAGTACCTGGTCGCGCAGGTCGGCGTCGTAGACCTGGTCCGTTTGATAGAGGCGCTCGCGCACGGCGTCGCTCAGGGGGCGCAGGCCGGCATAGTTCTCGAGCAGGCAGCCGACGATGATGGCGATGCAGAAGGTCAGGAGGATGCGCGAGATCTGCCGCCGGTCGCCGTGCACCAGCGTCAGGAACATGGCGTACGCGATGACCAGGGAATAGGAGAGCTGCAGCAGCCCGGTGAAGCGCTTGCTGAGGAAGGAATAGTCGCTCGCCGCCAGCACCGAGCACAGATAGACCGTGACCACCAGCAGCAGGCCGGCGAGGTGCTTGGGCACGATCTGGTCACGCCGGCGCCACAGCATGATCAACCCGGCGAAGCCCGACGGCGCGCAGGTCAGCGGTACCTTGGCCGACACCGCCAGCGACACCCCGAGATAAAGCCCAAGCAGGAAGATCACCACGAGCACGGTGTCGATGAAATCGAGCCGTCGCGGCGCTGCGTTGGCCGACGGAAAGGTGCCTGCGGCGATCATGCGTTGGCGATCGCCGAGACGATCTGGCGGCCTCGGCTCGACCAGTCGAAGCTGCCAGCGCAGGCGGCCCATGCCCGCTCCTGCAGCCGGTTCAGGCGCTCAACATCGTCGATTGCCTCGAGCACGCCGTGCGCCAGGGCGGCATGGTCGGCATAGAGCATGGTGCTGTCGTTGTGGCGCAGCGGCACGCCGGCGAAGGAGCCGGCGAGGGCGAAGACCGGCACGCGGTTGAAGACGTACTCCAACACCTTGAGCTTGAAGCCGCCGCCCGAGCGCTCGGGCACGATGGCGATGCGCGCCTGGTCGAGATAGGGGCCGATGTCGGGCACCGTCCCGGTGAAGTGGGTGGCCAGGCTCTGCTGGCGCAGCTGCTGCAGGAAGGCCTCATCGCCGCTGCCGACGGCCTGCAGCTCGGCGCCGGCCTCGGCGAACAGCGGATCGGCGACCTCGACGAATTCGGCGAGGTTCATGCGCTTGGCGATCCAGTCGAAGCTGCCGACGATGACAGCCCGCCGTGGCAGGGCGGGCGAGATCCGCCGTTCGTCGACCCGCCGGCCGCAATAGCCGGGCGTGAGAACGTCCATCGGCTTGCTGCCATGGTCGGCGCGATAGAGCGTCATGTCCTCGTGCGTGATCGCGGTAACGAAATCGACGGCGTCGACCAGCTCGCGCTCCAGGCGGGAGACCTTGAGCGCGTCGAGGCGGACGGCCTGGCGCTTGAGGAACAGCGGCTGGCTCTCGGCGATCTGGCTGCGCACGCTGCCTTCGTGGTTGTGCGACACGTAGATGAGGCGGGGGCGGTCGCGCCGGCCAGCATAATGCTCGAGCACGGCGGGCAGCGCCCAGCCGGCGGAAATGCCGTCGAAGACGATGCCGTCCCAGGCGTCGCGGCGCAGCAGCTTCTGCAGCATGCGCCGCATGCCGGCGGTGCGGCAGCGGTAGGCAATGTTCGGCAGGGTCGAGGCGAGGCTGCCCCAGCGCGAATGCGGATGGTCGTCCGGTAGCCACCACACGACGTGCTTGGAGCGATCGCCGTTGGCGCGCGGCGATTCCGAGCGTCCCAGCCCCAGCACCTCGACGTCGCCGCCGGCCGCCGCCACCGAATCGATCAGCCCGCCGGAATAGACGTACTGGCCGTTATGGCGCGGCTCGGGGTCGGCCATCGTCAGCCACAGGCAGCGAACCGCGCCGGTCGCCCGCTCAGAACGCGTTGTGGCCGGTGAAGCCGCCGACGACGGTGCGGGCGATAATGCGGAGGTCGAGGGCGATCGACCAATGCTCGATGTAGTAAAGGTCATGCTCTACACGCTTCCGTATCTGCTCGAGAGTGTTGGTCTCGCCACGCCAGCCGTTGACTTGCGCCCAGCCCGTGATGCCCGGCTTCACCCGGTGGCGTGAATCGTAGTGTTTGACGGCCTCCTGGTAGAGAAGGGGCCCGGCCTTGGCCGAGACGGCGTGCGGCCGAGGTCCGACGATCGACATCTCGCCGCGCACGACATTCAGGAACTGCGGCAGCTCGTCGAGGCTGGTGCGCCGCAGGAAGGCGCCGACGCGGGTGATGCGCGGGTCGTTGCGCTGCGTGAGCTGCTCGCCGTTGGCGTCGCTCCGCTCCTGATACATGGTGCGGAACTTCAGCACCTCGATCAGCTCGTTGTTGAAGCCGTAACGCTTCTGGCGGAACAGCACCGGTCCGCGGCTGTCGAGCCGGATGAGCAGCGCGATCGCCAGCATGATGGGCGAGATCAGCGCCAGGATCAGGATGCCGAGGATGCGGTCCTCGACCGACTTGGCGATCCACCGCCAGTCACGCAGCGGACGGTCGATCACATTGAGGAAGGTGTGGCCACCGATATGGCTCGTCTGCACGGCGCCGAGCCGGAGCGCGAACTCGCCGGGACAGAGCCTGACATCGACGGGCACCACGGTCAGCTTGTTCAGTGTCTCGACCAGCTGGTGCTCGGCCGCCGGCGGCAGGGCTACGATGACGGTGTCGATGCCGTAGAGACGAACGTCGCGCACCAGATCGTCGACCGATCCCAGGATGGCGTGGCCCATGCAAAGCCGCGGCAAGGCGGCCGCATCATCGTCGTAGACGCCCAGGATGCGCGGGCTGCCCGAAACGGCGTTCAGGCCGCGCAGCAGTCGCTGGGCCGTCGGGCCGGAGCCGATGACGGCCACGAGCTCGCCGAGGCGCCCGGCACGCTGCCAGGTCTTGACCTGGTGGTTGAGCGCGATGCGGCTCGCCACGATCAGCGCGACGCCCAGGGAGAACCACAAGGCGATCCAGGGGCCCTTGGTGACGGTGATCGGCTCGAAGAAGAAGCCGGCGACGAACAGCGTGCCCAAGGTCAGCAGCCAGCCGAACAGGCCCCGGCCGATCGCAGCACCGAGGTCGCTGAAGTGGCGAAAATGATAGGCGCCGGTGAGGCGAAGGAAGTTGCTCGCAAGCAGCGCACCAAGCAACACGACAAGGCCTTCGAGGCGCCAGTCGGCGGTCGACGAAGCGAGATGGATCGCCGCCGCGCCGGCGGCCAGGATGGCTGCGATATCAAGACCAGCGATGAAACGGCAGACGACGGACTCCGAAACGGTCCGACCCTGGCGCGGCGGACTAGCGTCCCAGTCGACGATCGCGACGTTGCCGTCGCGGTCGCTGCCGGTTGATTGTTCGAGATCGAGCGCGCTCGATCTCGCTAGGACGCCACGCTTCATGAGGACTCTCCGCAGAGCTGTGCAGCCATCGAAATGGCCGTGCCATCGAGATGGGAGTGATTCTCCACGGCACCTGCGGACGGTGTTGTGATCATGCTGGGACGCCATTTGGCGCGCTGTGATCAAGCTGGGGCTGCTCGACTCATCGTCTTCCGGACCGCGCGCTTCTAGCGCGCTCATGATCATGAGCGCGCTGGAAGCGCGCGGTCCGCAAGAACATGACCTGCGACACTATCGTCCGCACACGCCAGCACTTGCGACGCAAAGCGCTGCGGCGTGCGTGACGCGGCGAACTCGGCGGCCGACGACAGATCGATGAAGCTCTGCGGACCGCCGTCGACCATGTGCTGTATTTCTGCCGCAAGTTTTACAGGATCCGACGAATCGGCGACGCGACCAAGGCGATGATCGCGTGTCAGGCGGCCGACCAGGCCGAATGACTGGGCCAGCACCGGCCGTCCGGCGCGCGCCGCCCACAAGAGCACGCCGCTCGAGCCGACGAAGCGCTGATAGGGCGCCAGGATCACCGCACTCTGGGTGACGAGGTTGTCGAGCTCGGCCTGATCGAGTCGGCGGTCGTCGATGCGCAGCCACAGGTCGGGCTGCTCGCGCGCCAGCGCCTCGCGGCGGCTCTCGATGGCGTCGCGGATCGCGGGATCGACGCGGCCAGCGAACAGCACGGCGACGCGGGCGGCGACCCGTGGCGGCAGCAGACGCAGCGCATCGAGCACCATCAGCGGACCTTTGCGCTCCGTCAGGTATCCGAACAGCAGGAAGGCGACTCGTCCGGGTGGGATGACGTCGGTCGAAACCGCAGCGTCGGTGGCGCCGGCCGCCGGATGCGCCGGATCGGGCAGCGCCTGCACCTTGTCGCCATGTCGGTAGTGGTCGACCGCGTGCGCCGGAAAGAACGGATCGAGCGACAGGATCGTCGCTACCGCCGGATTGCGCAGCATCAGGCGGTAGAGCAGGTCCTTCCGCAAATCGCGCAGCCATTCGCCCAGGCCAGGGCGATAGTCGCCGAAAGCCGCATAGTGGACGGAAGGCCGGAACAGGATGCCGGCGAGCGGCTTGCCCTGCGTGCCGAGTCCGAAGGCGAGCGGCAGGCTGAGCAGATCGAGGCACAGGAAGAAGCCCATGTCGGCGCCACTGCGCCGCAGGTAACGCCGCATCACCCACCAGCGGGCAAAGGCCGCCAGCGACAGCGAGCGATGGCCGCACAGCCTCACCTCGCGCGGTGTCATGGCGATGAAACGAATGCGATGGTCGGCGACGGTCGGCATCGCGCGTGACAGCGTCGCGCACAAGGCGGGTGGCGCCAGGACGGCGATCGCCGCCGCCTGGTCGTTGTCGGCGACGAAGTCGACCAGATGCTGCAGCCACTCCTGCGAATGGCCTTCGACATCGGGCTCGAAGACCAGGATCTCGCGCTTACTTGGCGGCGACGATGGCATCGAGCCGGTCCACGAGATGGCCGAGGATGCGCGGCTTGGCGTAGTTCGCCTCGACGAATTCACGGCCGCGTCGGCCCAGCTCCTGGCGCAGGCGGCTGTCGTCGGCCAGGCGGATCACCGCCTCGGCGAAGGTCGGCGGGTCGTCGGGCGGCACGCACAGGAAGGCACCGCTCTGGTGCTGCAGGCGCCACAGCACGCTATCCGGCAGCGCCGTCGCCACGAAGGGCCGGCCGACCGCCATGATGTTGAAGACCTTGGAGGGCACGGCGAACGCCGCCGCATCGGGCCGCTGCGGCACCAGATGGATGTCGCCGGCGGCGAGCGCGGTGCCGAGCGCCTCGTTGGGCTGCAGCTCCGCCAGCTGGATGTTGGTGAGGCCAAGGCGCCTGATCTCGGCGAGTAGTTCGCCGGCCTGGTTGCCGTCGCCGCGCAGCACGATCTCGATATCGAGCCGCCGGTCGGCCAGCTCGCGGGCCAGCTCGACCACCTGGCCGAGACCCTGCTTGCGGCCGAGATTGCCGCTGTACAGCACCTTCACGCCCGGGCGGGCGACGGCAGGCGCGGCCTGGATATGATCGGTGTCGACCCACAGCGGGATGACTTCGATCGGCACGGTGACGCCGATGCTGCGAAGCTGGTCCTTCATCTCTAACGACAGGACGGCCACGAGGTCGGTGCGATTGAGGATCGAACGCTCAGCCGCACGCATGAGCCGGCCCATCCCGCTGCCGCCCATGCCGAGCTTCTCGGCCAGCCCGGACTGGATGTCGTGCACGATCGCGACGCAGACGCCTCCGCGGCGGCGCGCCGCCACGCCCAGTGCGACGCTCAGGATCGATGGGCAGAGGGCGAGGACGACCGGATGCCGCCTGACCCGACCAGTGACGAGCGTTGCAAGCCCACGCAGCAGGAACTCGGCTTCGTTGGCGATGCGCGCGGCGGCCGACCCGCCGCGTGGCGGGCCGATGCTCAGCCGCTCGACCGCGACGCCGCAGACCGTCTCGCGCCGGCAGCGCCCGTCCCGGTAGGCGGGGAAGACGTCGTCATGCGGGTAGTGCGGCAGGCCGCTCACCACCGTCGTCGGCCGGCCGTGGGCGGCCAGCCATTCGGCGATGTCGGTGCTGAAGGGCGCGGAGCCGATCAGCTCCGGCCAGTAGTAGCGGGAGACGAACAGGACGCGGGACGGATCGCTCATGATCAGGTTCGGGCGCCGGCACCGCTGCGCTTGGCCTCGAAGAACGGATCGCCGTAGGAGTACTGGCGATACTGCTTGGAGACGACGCGCGACATCACCACGCCGGCGACGTCGCCCTGGGCGTCGACGATCTGCTTCAGCGCCTCGAGCACGGCCTCCTGCCGCGTGTGGCCCCAGCGCACGACGAACACGACTTTCTCGACCAGGCGGCTCAGCGCCAGCACGTCGGCCGTCACCAGGGCGGGCGGCGTGTCGAGGATGATGAACTCGTAGTGCTGCTCCAGCGCCTCGAGCAGGTGGCGCATGCGATCGGAGCTCAAGAGGTGCGCCGAACGCGGACTCCACGCACCGGACGGCATCACGTCGACACCCGACAGGGCGTCGTGATGGATGGTGTTCTCGAGGTCCGACGCCTTGTCGACCAGCAGGCTGGCCAAACCATCGCGGTTGGAGCAGCGGAAGATCTGGTGCAGGCGCGGGCTGCGCCAGTCGCAATCGATCAGCAGTACGCGCTTGCCGTTGCTGGCCAGCAGCCGGCCGAGCGAAGCCACCATCACCGACTTGCCCTCCGACGGAGTGGCCGAGCTGATCAGGATGGTCTTGGGCGAGTTCGCGGTCTCCGACAGCTCGACGCCGATATGCAGGCGCCGCAATGCCTCGCTGTAGGCCGAGGTCGGCTGGCGCAGCACCTGCATGGCCGGCTGGTTGCGGCCGGCAACCTGCGGCACCATCGCCATGACCGGCAGGCCGGTGAGGGCCTCGATCTGGTCGGCGCGGCGGAAGGTGTGGTCGCCGCCTTCGCGCAGCAGCGCGACCGCGACGCCGACCATCATGCCGCCGGCGACGCCGAGCATCGCCAGCAGCGCCTTCGGCGGATAGCTCGGCGCCTGCGACGGCGAGGCCGGCGAGACCAGCTTGGCGTTGGCCGTGAGGATGTCCCCGGCGCCGGTGCTCTGCTTGGCGCGCAGCAGCATGGCCTCGAGCAGGTTGCGGTTGACGACGGCGTCGCGCTCCAGCGCCTCGAGACCGATGGCCTTGTCGTTGACCGAGCCCATCTGCTTCTTCAGCGTCTCGAAGTTCTGGGCCAGCGCCTGGTAGCGGGCGTCGGCGGTGCGGGCCTCGCGGCCGAGGCCGTCGATAATCTTGGCGACCTCGGTGTTGATGCGAGCCTGGATGTTGCCACTCTCGGAACGGGCGTTCAGCATCGAGGGATGGCGCGGCCCGTAGGTCGCCTGTAGTTCGGCGGCCTTGCGGTCGGCATCGGCCTGCTGCGACCTCAGCGCGGAGATCAGTGGCGAGCGCAGCACTTCGGGCACGCTCTCGCTGTTGAGGCCGCCCTTGCGCATCTCCTGGGCTTCCTTGAGTCGCGAATCGGCCTCCGCCTTGGCGGTCTGCGCGGCGAGGAGCTGGGTGTTGAGCTCGGTGAGTTGCTGGCTGGTGACGCCGCCGCCCGAGCCCGCGCTCTTGTAGAGGTCGTTGGCGCGCCGGTAGTCCTCGACGGCCTGGTCGGACTTGCGCACGGCATCGCGCAACTCGGCGACGCGGCCCATCAGGAACTTGTCGACGCGGTCCATCGCGTCGATCTTGTCGCGGCGCTGATAGTCGAGATAGCGCTCCGCCAGTGCATTGGCGATGGCGGACGCGGTCTGCGGGTTGCGCGATTCGGCCTTGACGCTCAGCACGTGCGAGCGGCCGAGCGTCGAGACGTCGATGTGCCCCAGCAGGGCATCGATGGTGCGGTCGTCGGCGTTGGACGGGTCCTTGATCGGCTCAACCTTCTTGGTCGACGTCGTCTGGCGATCGACCCAGGCCGTGAGCTGCGGCGGCAGGTACTGCATCGGGTTGAGGCGCGCCCATAGCGACGGCGGTGCCAGCTCTGGATTGTATTCCGGATTCTCGCGCAGCTTCAGCTGGTCGATCACCTGCTTGGCGATGTTGCGCGACTGCAGGATGAATCCCTCGTTCTGCACCCGCTCGGCGTCGGGGCTGACGTCGGCGACGATCGATTCGACATTGGGCAGGCGCGGGTTCTGCACGCCGACCAGCACGCGTGCCTCCGAGACGTAGTAGGAGGGCATCAGCCAGGCCGCCACGATCGCCGTCCCGCCCAGCACGACCGTGCAGGCGGCGATCAGCAGGCGATGGCGCCACAGCTTGCGCAGGGTCTCGAGGAAGCTCTGCTCCTCGGCAGGTGCCGCAAGACGCGCGACCGGCTCCGCCAGATAGTGCGGCGTCGGCGGTACCGTCCGCAACGCCACGCGTCGGCGGGCGGGCGGGGTGGCGTCCTGGGCGTAGGCCATCAGAAATACCGTTCCTTAATTTCGACCGTGTCGCCCGGCCGGATCTTGGTCTCGGGCGTGGCCGCGACGCGGACCATGCGGCCGTTGGTGTCGAGGCGCTTCAGGTAGAGGTTGTTCTGGCGTGCCCGGTAGGTGTAGCCGCCGGCCATGGCGACGGCCTGGAGCGCCGTCATGTCGGTGACGTAGGGGTAGTTCCCCGGCTTCTGCACCTCGCCGATCACGTAGAACGGACGACGGGTGATAACCTCGGCGCTGACGCTGGGGTTGCGCAGATAGTCGGGGTCAAGCCGTGACGCGATGGTCTGCTGCAGCTGCCCGGTGGTCATGCCCTGGGCGTTGACGTTGCCGATCAGCGGGAAGGCCAGCTGGCCGCTGCCGTCCAGGGTGAACTCGCCGGTCAGCGTCGGCTGGCCGAACACGATGATCCTGACGCGGTCGTTGGCGCCCAGGCGGTAGTCGGGATCGCGTCCGCTCGCGCCCGCACCGCCGCGGCCACCCGGCGTGTTGGTGGGAGCAAGGCTGAGGCTGCCATCGGGGTTGGTGTTTTCCTGAACGATCGGGGTGGGATCGCTCTCGCAGGCGGCGAGGGCGAGCATCGCGACGAACAGGCTGCGACGACGCAAGGAGACTAGGGAGGAGGCATCTGCCGACATGTCATCACCCGTGGGTAAGAATGACCATCAACCGCGCCCCGGAATCGGAGCGAAGGAAGACGAGCCTTCATCAATAATCCCGCCGTGGCTGCTCCGGTGTGACCAATCCGGGGCCGCGGAATCGGGCGAAAACGCCGCTCAGGCGCGCCCGTAATTGTCGGACACGCGCACGATGTCGTCCTCGCCCAGATACGGTCCCGATTGGACCTCGATCAGCTGGAGCGGCAGCTTGCCGGGGTTTTCCAGCCGGTGCTCGGTGCCGATCGGGATGTAGACGGATTCATTCTCGCGCACGAGCATGCGCTCCTCGCCGCGCTGCACGATCGCCGTGCCGTGGACGACCACCCAGTGCTCGGCGCGATGGTAGTGCTTCTGCAGGCTGAGCTTGGCACCCGGCTTCACGGTGATGCGCTTGACCTGGAAGCGGTCGCCGGCATCGACCGATCGGTAATGGCCCCATGGCCTGTGGCAGGTGACGTGCTGCTGCGATTCGCTGCGGTTCTGGCCCTTCAGCTTGGCAACGATGGCTGAGACCTCGGTGGCGGAATTGGCGTCGGCCACCAGCACGGCATCGTCGGTCGCGACCACCACGACATTGTCGAGGCCGACTGCAGCGACCAGGCGGCCTTCGCTGCGGACATAGGAATTGGTCATGCGCTCGGCCAGCACGTCGCCCTGCAGGACGTTGCCGTCACCGTCGGCGGTGGCGATGTCGCGCAAGGCCGGCCATGAGCCGACGTCGCTCCACGCCATGTCGACCGGCACGACCGCGGCGCGGCTGGTGTGCTCCATGACCGCATGGTCGATCGACAGCGACGGCGCCTCGCCAAACGGCTCGGCGCTGAGGCGGAAGAAGGCGAGGTCCTCCTGGCCGTCGCGCACAGCGCGTTCGCAGGCCTCGAGCATGACGGGATTGATGCGCGACAGCTCGCCGAGATAGGCGCGGGCGCTCAACAGGAAGATGCCGCTGTTCCAGAAGAAGGCGCCGCTGTCGACGAAGCGCTGCGCGGTGTCTCGGTCGGGCTTCTCGACGAAGCGGTCGACGGTGAACACGCCTTCGTTGCCGAGCGCGTCACCACTCTGGATGTAGCCGTAGCCGGTGTCGGGACGGGCCGGCTTGATGCCGAACGTCACAAGTCGGCCTTCCTGTGCGGCGGCCAAGCCGCGCATCACGCCGCGATGGAAATCGGCGGGCGCGGCGATGACGTGGTCGGACGGCTGGACCAGCATCAGCGCATCGGGGTCGCGCGCCAGCAGCCACAGCGCAGCGGCGGCGATCGCAGGCCCGGTGTTGCGTGCCTTGGGCTCGAGCAGGATGGCCTGCGGCTTGATGCCGATCTGCTGCAGCTGGTCGTCGACCAGGAAGCGGTGTTCTTCGTTGCAGACGAGAAGCGGCGCGGCGAAGCCGACATCGATCAATCCGCGCGCCACCGTGTCCTGCAGCATCGTGCGCTGCGACGACAGCTTCAGCAGCTGCTTGGGGTACGACGCGCGCGACAGCGGCCACAGGCGCGTTCCCGCGCCACCCGACAGGATGACGGGATGGATCTGCGCCGAGCCTTCTTCGTGGAACTTCTCGAGTGTACCGACTGTGTCCATGAACTGCGAAGCTCCGAACGTGCTTGAACGCGTTGGAAGCTAGGCGTGCGGTATCAGGCCAGCCAGTGATTAAGCTGTGGTGCAGTGCCTTCTGATCTTCCGGACCGCCGGCCTCCGGCCGGCTCTTGTCATCCTGAGCGCAGCGAAGGATCTAATGCCGGTTGCAAACGGCGATGAGATCCTTCGCTGCGCTCAGGATGACAGATAAGAGCCGGCCGGAGGTACTACGCACCGTTGCGGGGCAGGGAGATCGAAATCGACAGACCGCCGCCGATGCGGTTGGCGGCGCTGACGCGGCCGCCCAGCGTTTCGAGGTTGCGCCGGACGATCCAGAGTCCGAGGCCGGCATGCCCCGAAGGTGGCGCATTCTGGTCATCTTCCGGACGCGACGAGAAATAGCGCTCGAACATGTGGGGGATCTTGGCCGGATCGACGCCGGGTCCTTCGTCATCGACCTGCAATTCGACGGTCTCGCTGTTGACCGTCAGGGTGACGATGATCGTGCCACCGCGCGGCGAGAAGCTGATGGCATTCTCCAGCACGCATTGCAGGACGGTCTCGAGCATGCCCTGGCCGGCGCGCACGATGGCGCGCTCTTCGAGGCGGCGGATCAGCCTGATGTCCTTGGTTGCGAGAATCTCCCGGAAATGCAGCGCGGCGTCGCCGACCAGCTGGGTGAAGTCGGTCGGCACGCGCGGCGCCTCGATCAGCTCGGCGGTGCTGATGTCGTGCCGCTGGGCGGCGATCACCAGGTCGAGCAGGCGCTTCAACGAGGAGTCGACGATCTCGAGGGCGCGCTTGGCGCGGGCATTGTCGAGCGGCATGGCGCGGCGCACCGGCTCGAGGGCCGAGCGGATGGTGGCGAGCGGCGTCTTGAAGGAATGCGCCTTGTCCTCGGCATTCTGGCGAATCTGCTGGGAGACACGCCTGAGGTCGTGCACCAGCTTGTCGAAGTCGCGGGCGACGCTCGACAGCTCGGGCACGACGTTGCGATGGCTGAAGGCGTTGTCGCCGATGCGGCCCTGGCTGATCTCGGCGGCGACGTCGCGGAAGCGGCGCAGGCTGACACGAATGCTGACGGCGACCAGCAGGGCGATGATGGCCAGCACCAGGTAGATCGCAGCGGCGACGCGGATCTCGCGCGTCTCCCAGTAGGGCCGGCCGATCGAGGTGTTGAGGAATTCCGAAGTGGTGTGCGTCGAGGTCAGCACCCAGCAGCCGTCGGCGGCGCGGATCGGGATGATCGAGGTCAGGAGCTCGACCGTGCCGTTGGCCTGCTTGTAGCGGATCTCGTTGGCGGCATCCCACATGCAGGCGTCGGAAATGCGCTGCAGGATGCCGCGCTGGCCGAGCTCGTCGAGCTCGGCGGCGACCTCGTCGGCGCGGATCTTGGGCGCCGAGGCCACGAAATAGAAGCGCCCGGCGTGGCGCTCCTCGCCGGGCTGGAACATCAGCTTCAGGATCGTGCCGTCGCTGGCATACTTGGCGAGATCGTCGTTGAGGGCGGCCCGCGCGTTCTTGTCACCGTTGGTGAGCTTGGGGGCCAGGGCCTCGGAGATCAGGGCGCTGCGGTCCTGGATGGCGCGGGTGACGAGGTCCCGCATCTGGCGGTCGGCGCTCTCGAACTGGCCGTAGAGGACGACCGGCAGGGCGACGAAGATGGCGACCAGCGCCACCGTCTTGAGGGTGAGCGAGGCGACCAGGCGACGGATCGCCTGGCGCCAGCTCCGTTTGGCTTCCGGTTTAGGTCTTGCCCCAGCGGTATCCGAAGGACTGATAGTTATCGATTTCGGCAAAGGTGGGGTCGATGGCTCGGAACTTGTTTCTGATCCGCTTGATGCAAGAGCGGACGTTCGTTCGATAGCCATTCTCGCCGCTCCCTGCGATGAAGCCGACGTAGTGCATGCAGTCGTAGACCGACCGATACGTCACGTAGCTGCCGACGTTGGCGGCCAACAGGTGCACGATCTTGAACTCGGTCAACGTCAGGCCGACGTCAGCATCGTCCCAAAAGGCACGGCTGACCTTAGGCTTCAGCATCAGCCTGCCGCAATGGAAATTGTCTACGAGCTCGGGTTCGGCCGGCTTCTTCACGGAGTCGGCAATCAGGCGCAGGCGGTGGGCGAGGATCGGCACGCCGCGCGCCTTGTCGACGAAGTCGAGCGCGCCGCGGTCGAAGGCGAGCTTCTCGTAGGCCGGCAACGAGCGGCCGGTCAGGAAGATGACAGGCAGCGCAATGCCATTGCGCCTGAGCCTCGGCAACAGGTCGATACCGGAGACGCTGGGCAGGCTCCAGTCGAGGATGATGATCTCCGGGTCGGCGCCGTCGGCGAGCGAGGCCAGAAGAGCGGTACCGTCGCAGAAAGACGTGACGTCGAAGCCGTGGTCGGCGAGCTCGCCGCTCACCATCTCGCGGTAGTCATCGTCGTCCTCGACAAAGGCGACACGGATGCGCTTTTCCACGTCGGAACTAGTGGCGGGCCTGGGCGCGGGATTGGAGCTGGGCCATGCAGACACGCTTTCCTTCATCGGTGTTGTCATCGCTCTTTACCTCGTACGCAAGAGTTCCGAACTGTTTTGTCTGGACATCCGGGTAGAGCTGGACATCCAGGGTGCATTGTCCGTCTCGATAGCGCCACCGTTTACCGGGGGGGCGGTCCTCCTCGCTCGTTGGCGCACCGAGCATGGCACGCAGCTCCGTCTCGCTCTTGCCGGCAAGTGAGAGCGCCGGACCACCCGTAGCGGCGGGGCGTGCCGGCGGTTCGTCCGAAGCCACCGTAGCGGCGACTGCGGGTGCATCGGTGGAAGTCGATGCAGGGGGCGTCGTGCGCGGCCGCGTCGAGGCCACGTTCTTTACAGGCTGAGATTTCGCCGTAGGCTGGGACGAGGTCAATCTTGAAAAGTCGTCGCGCATGCTTCGTGCCGCATCACAGCCGGTAAGGAGTAACAAGCCGACCCCAACGGTTTGCGTCATCAGGCCCCTGATCGTCATCCCGCCTACCTGAACCCGTCGGAGAATCCGTAAACGGGCCATGTGGCCCGATTGCGGCACGTCCGCGTCACGGACGCCTAAACGATGGCGCGGGAAGGCCGGTTGCACACTTGTCTTCCCACTGACAACAGGTCGCAGGCTCATTATCGTCGAGTTCATTATCGTCGATACGTCGCCGTGAGCCCTGTCGTCCCTTGCCGACACGCATGTTGCGACTGCGTCCGCTGTTCGCAAGTGCAGCGTACATCTCATCCGGTGGGTCACGCAATGGCCACTGCTGCACGCAATGATCACATAACCTGACCGGCCTGACGAGCAGCAATCACGCGTTGGCGGCCCATCGGCGATCGCTGCGCGGCGGCGCCTTGTTAGGCACGAACAACAGGTCGAGCTGCGCCGTCGCACCATCGAGCGGCCGGCGGCGCAGGCCGACGATGTCCGTCAGGGCAAAGCCATGTTCCGCCAGAAAGCGGACGATCGCGCCGATTTCGGCGCCGCCCTGCACGGTGGCGATGGTGCTGGTCTCGATGATCAGGGCGTCGATCTCGCCGAGCCGGCCGGTCATCCCGGCGAGCACCATCTGTTCTGCGCCTTGCACGTCGATCTTGCACAGCGACGGTCGCATGATCGGGCCGAACAGCATGTCGAAGCGGCGCAGCGGCACGCGGTCATGACGGCGCACGCGGCGCGGCCCGACCTCCTCGAGCAGGGTCGATTCCTGGATGTCGGCGCGGACTTCCAGCATTGCCGTGCCTTCGTGATCGCCGAGCGCCACGGGATGAACCTGGCAGCGCAGTCGCCGTGCGAGGCGCTGCATGTGGGCCAGCGATTCATGCGCCGGATCGATCAGGTGATAGAAGGCGTCGGGAAAAGCACGGTAGAGCGGGAACGTGCCGTAGCCGACGCCGATGTCGAACACGGTGACGGGCGAGAAACCGTGATGCTTGAGAACGCCCATCGTGCGCGACCACGAGGGCAGCCCCGAGAACTGGGGCAGGGCCGACGCCCAAGGGCGCAGCGCATCCTTGAAACGTGCCGTGATCTGGTTACCGGCAAGCACCGCTGCTCTCCGTGAGATGTTTGGGGAGGGGCGATGGTAGGCGTTCGACCTGTGACGTCACGTGACCAATGAGTGGCCCACTCTTGGTCATGCTCTTCCGGACCGCGCGCTTCCAGCGCGCCTCATGATTCATGAGCGCGCAAGGATGCGCGCGGTCCGGAAGAAGAAGACCATGAGCGGGCCAGAGGCCCGCGCTCCCGGCCAAAGAAAAAGCCGGGCGTTGCCCGGCTTTTTCGTGATGCACTTCCCTGCGCTCAGCCCTGGTCGAGGAAGCTGCGCAGCATGCGGCTGCGGCTCGGGTGCTTGAGCTTGCGCAGCGCCTTCGCTTCGATTTGGCGGATACGTTCTCGGGTCACCGAGAACTGCTGGCCGACTTCTTCCAGCGTGTGGTCGGTGTTCATGCCGATGCCGAAGCGCATGCGCAGCACGCGCTCCTCGCGCGGCGTCAGCGTCGCCAGCACCCGCGTCGTGCTTTCGCGCAGGTTGCCCTGGATCGCGGCCTCGAGCGGGATCACCGCGTTCTTGTCCTCGATGAAGTCGCCGAGGTGGCTATCCTCCTCGTCGCCGATCGGCGTCTCGAGGCTGATCGGCTCCTTGGCGATCTTCAGCACCTTGCGCACCTTCTCGAGCGGCATGCCGAGCTTCTCGGCCAGCTCCTCGGGCTGCGGCTCGCGGCCGATCTCGTGCAGCATCTGGCGGCTGGTGCGGACCAGCTTGTTGATGGTCTCGATCATGTGCACCGGGATGCGGATGGTGCGCGCCTGGTCGGCGATCGAGCGCGTGATGGCCTGGCGGATCCACCACGTGGCGTAGGTCGAGAACTTGTAGCCGCGACGGTACTCGAACTTGTCGACCGCCTTCATCAGGCCGATGTTGCCTTCCTGGATCAGGTCGAGGAACTGCAGGCCGCGGTTGGTGTACTTCTTGGCGATGGAGATCACGAGGCGCAGGTTGGCCTCGATCATCTCCTTCTTGGCGCGCATCATCTCGCGCTCGCCGTCCTGCACGGTCTTGCACATGCGGCGGAACTCGAAGATCGGCGCGCCGGCGCCGTCGGAGATCATCTTGATCTCGGCGCGCAGCTTCTCGACCTCGACCGCCTTCTTCTTGGCGAAGTCCTTCCAGCCCTTGCCCGAGAGCTTGCCGACCTTCTCGAGCCAGTTCGGGTCGATCTCGTGCGTCAGGTAGTTGTCGAGGAAGTCCTGGCGCGGGATGCGGAACCCTTCGGCCAGCCGCAACAGCTTGCCTTCCAGCATCATCAGCTTGCGGTTCAGGTCGTAGAGCGAGAGCTTGAGCTGCTCGATGCGGTGGGCGTTGATGTGCACCTGACGCACCAGCTCGACGATCTTCTTGCGGTGCTTCTCGTAGCTCTTCTCGAACTCGGCGCTGGGCTTCTGGCCACGGCTCAAGGTCGACAGGCGCCGGTTCTGCACCTTCGACATCTCGACATAGACCTTGGCGATGCGCGTCAGGTTGCGCAGCACCTCGGGCTTGAGCTTCTCCTCGAGCGCCGACAGCGACAGCGCGTTCTCGTCGTCTTCCTCGCCGCCTTCGGGGGCGCCCTCGACGGCGGGAGTGCCGTCGCCATTGACCTGCGGCGTCGGCGGCGGCACGGGGCGCACCAATCTCGGCATTGCCGGACGCGGAATGGCCGGCGCCGGAGCAGGGGTCGCCATGACGCCCTTGCCCTCGCCGGGTGCACCGCCCTGCGTCGCTTCGAGGTCGATCACGTCGCGCAGCAGGATGCGGCCTTCGTTGATCGCATCGCGCCACATCAGCAGCGCGGTGATCGTCATCGGGCTCTCGCAGATGCCGCCGATCATCTTGTCCTGGCCCGCCTCGATGCGCTTGGCGATCTCGATCTCGCCCTCGCGGCTCAGCAGCTCGACGCTGCCCATCTCGCGCAGGTACATGCGCACCGGGTCGTCGGTGCGTCCGAGCTCCTCGTCCTCGCCGGTCGCTTCGGCTGCGACCACGGCGGTCTTAGCGGGCTCCGCCGGGGTGGCGGCCGGGCTCTCTTCCTGCTCCTCGGCCTCGACCACGTTGACGCCGGCTTCCGACAGCATCGCCATCGTGTCCTCGATCTGCTCGGAGGACACTTCATCGGGCGGCAGGGCGGCGTTCAGTTCATCGTAAGTGACATAGCCGCGCTCCTTGCCCTTCTGGACGAGCTTCTTGAGCTCGGCGCCAAGGGTATCGAGCAGAGGGGCGTCAGGCCCCTCCTCGCGGGTGTCTGTAGCTTCGGGTTGGGCAACGGGCGCGGTCTTGGTCGCCATTCTTGGTCCTTAGGTGCACAAACTATTAAAACGGCCGTTTGGGCCGTGGATTTGACTGCAAGAAGGGGAGGCGGAGAGGGCGGCCCCGCAAAACTACCCTTCTACTATATGGGGCTTAACTTCAAGCCGCGATAGAGGTTACCGCATCGATTTGAAGGCAGTGCCTGCTATCCCGTCCCCGATTCAAGGCCTTCTCGCCGTATTCGGTCCAGAATCGCCTCCAGGCGGCGAAGATTCTCCTCGTTCATGTCCTCGGCCAGGGCCTCCTCGGCCCGTTTCAGCTCCTCCGGCTCGGCCGTGAGCTGGTTGAGATGGCGGGCCATCCGGCGCCACTGGCCCACCCAGCCATCGGCGTCGGCCGGATCGACCCGGAAGGCCTCCCGGGCCCGGAGTCGGGCGGCGGCGGCCAACCGGCCGAGGCCCGAGCGCTCCAGATGCTCCTCGATCAGCCTGGCTTCAAGGGGGATGTCTGATCCTGCGGCAAAAGCCTCCTCGGCCGCCGGGTCGATCCCCTCGGAGACCAGGGACAGGGCGTCCAAAAGGCCGCTGCGCAAGCGGGCCAGCTCGGGGCTGGCGATGGGGAGCGCGGCCACGTCCTCGGCCAGGATGTGCAGCATAGCCGGCCGCTCCAGAAGGGCGCCCAAAAGCGCCCGTTCCTGCCGCGACCCGTCCATGTCGGTCCCCGCCCGGCGGGCGGCCGAGCCTGCGGCAAAGGGCGCGGGCTCCGGGCCGGGGCCGCGGAAGGGGCGGCGCTGGCCGGGCTGCCAGGGCGCCCGATCGGGCCGGCGCAGGTGGCCGAGACGGTTGCGCATCTCGGTCTTGTAGAAGTCGCGGACGACCGGATCGGCGATCTCCGCCACCCGCTGCTCGACGGCGCGCTGCAGGCTGGCGCGGCGCTCCGGCGTGTCGGTCGGCTTGCCCTCGGTCTCCATGGTCCAGACCATGTCGGACAGCGGCCGGGCCAGGTCGAGGCTACGGCGCATGGCGTCGGCGCCGCGGGTGCGGATCAGGCTGTCGGGATCCTCGCCGGCGGGCAGCGAGAGGAAACGCAGGCTCTTGCCGGCGCGCAGCAAGGGCAGGGCCCGTTCGGCGGCGCGATTGGCGGCACGCCGGCCGGCATTGTCGCCGTCGAAGCAGAGATAGGGCTCGTCGGCGAGCTTCCACAATTCGGCGAGCTGGCCTTCGGTCAATGCGGTGCCGAGCGGCGCCACCGCGCCGGTGAAGCCCGCGCCGTGCAGGGCGATCACGTCCATGTAGCCTTCGGCGACGATGACCGGCTGGTCCTTGGTCGCGGCCTGCCGCGCTCGATCGAGGCAGTAGAGGTTGGCGCCCTTGTGGAACAGGGGCGTCTCGGGCGAGTTGAGATACTTGGGTTCGCCCGCGCCCATGACGCGTCCGCCGAAGGCAATGACGCGGCCGCGCCGGTCGTTGATGGGAAACATCACGCGGCCGCGGAAGCGGTCGTAGGGCTCGCGGTTGCTGTCCTCGGGCTGAATAGCGAGGCCTGCCTCGACGATCTTTTCGATCGGCACGTTCTCGCGCTTGAGGTGGGCCAGCAGGCCGTCACGCGAATCAGGTGCGAATCCCAGGCGGAAATCGTCGATGGTCGCGTCATCGAGGCCGCGGCCGCGCAAGTAATCGAGACCTTGCCGGCCGACCGGCAGGCGCAATTGCTTCTGGAACCAGCGCGCCGCCTCTTCGACGACCTGCTGCAGCGTCGAGACGCGCTCGGCGCGCTCGCGTTCCACCGGCGTCGCATGCGGTACCGGCAGGTTGACCTCGCGCGCGAGCTTCTCGACCGCTTCGGGGAACGACAGGCCCTCGGTCTTCATGACGAAGCCCACGACGTCACCCTTCTCGTGGCAGCCGAAGCAGTAGAAAAAGCCCTTCTTGTCGTTGACCGTGAAGGACGGCGACTTCTCGTGGTGAAAGGGGCAGAGGCCTGCGTATTCCGAGTTCGGCTTGCGCTTCAGCGTGACCTTGCGGCCGACGACGTCGGACAGGCTGAGGCGCGCGCGCAATTCATCGAGGAAGCCCGGGGGGAAGGCCATGGGGCAATGTAAGGCGCGGCAGACACTAAATGTAGGATTGGTTGATCCCTGGTTCGGGATAACGGGGATTGCTGTCACTGACAGCAGCAGAGCCGCGCCCTATGCGGCACGAAAAAATACCACAGTTATTCATCAATCACTGGAGTTGTGCTGGTGGCTCTGCACAGTGATCATAACGGGTTGGCGCGGGGCCGATGAGAGTGCCAGCACTACTGGCACC
>NZ_BKAJ01000084.1 GCF_007992495.1 Reyranella soli | reverse complement strand
GGGGGAGAGGAGCATGAAGGGGGTAGCGCAAAATGCGCGAAATGCGAAAAATCCCCGTCCAGAACTGCGCCGGCTAAAAGAACATGCGCGTCCTGTGCGAAAACCTAGCCAACCAGCGCCTTCCTCACCGCGGCCGAGGCCTTGGCGAAGTCCATCTGGCCGGCGTACTTGCCCTTCAGGACGGCCATCACGCCGCCCATGTCCTTGACCGTCTTGGCGCCGGTCGAGGCCATGGCCTCGGCGACGGCGGCGGCCACGGCGGCCTCGTCCATCTGCTTGGGCAGGAAGCGCTCAATGACGGCGATCTCGGCCTTTTCCTTCTCGGCGAGCTCGGGCCGATTGCCCTTCTCGTAGAGCACCACCGATTCGTTGCGCTGCTTGATCATGCCCTGGAGCATGGAAAGGATGCGGTCGTCGGCCACGCCCTCGCGGTTGGCCTCGGTGCGGGCGGCGATGTCCACTTCCTTGAGCTTGGCCAGAATCAGGCGGACGGCGCCCACCGTGGTCATGTCGCGGGCGCGCATGGCCTCCTTCAGCGCCTCGTTCAGATTGTCGCGCAGCATGGTTTATGTCCCGATCGATTGAAGGGCGGAAACTAAACGCCTGCGACGCTGTTGGCAAAGCAAATAAGTTATTGAAAACGCTTGTGAATTAGCCGCCTGCAGCACCTTGACCCTGTGCGACCACTTGGTTACAAACCGCGCGGCTCGCAGATCGCCTCCCCGGGCGAGGCCGGCTGGGCCGAAAGAGCGGAAATTCGTTATGACAAACCTCAAGACCGCCGGCGCGACTGACGCCGCGCCGCGTTGGGCCACGGCCGCGCTGGTGCTGGCTGACGGCGCGGTGTTTTGGGGCAAGGGTGTAGGCGCGGCCCGCCATGCGGTGGGTGAGGTCTGCTTCAATACCTCGATGACCGGCTACCAGGAGATCATCACCGATCCTTCGTATGCCGGTCAGATCATCTCCTTCACCTTCCCCCATATCGGCAATGTCGGGACCAATCCCGAGGACATCGAGAGCATCAATCCGGCCGCGCGCGGCGTGGTCTTGCGCGGCGATATCACCGAGCCCGCCAACTGGCGCGCCGCCAAGCCGCTCGACGACTGGCTGAAGAGCCACAACCTTCCCGGCGTGTGCGGCGTCGACACGCGCGCCATCACGCGGCGTATCCGCGACGGCGGAGCGCCCAGCGGCGTGGTGGTGAACGCGCCCGACGGCAAGTTCGACATCCCCAAGCTGCGCCACATCGCCGAGGAATGGCCCGGGCTCGACGGCATGGATCTCGCCGTCGAAGTCACGACCAAGCAGACCTACAGCTGGAACGAGACCAAGTGGGCGCTGGGCAAAGGCTACGGCAAGCTCGACAAGGCGAAGTATCACGTCGTCGCCGTCGACTACGGCGCCAAGCGCAACATCCTGCGCTGCCTCGCCAACACCGGCTGCAAGGTCACCGTCGTGCCGGCGACGGCCACGGCCGACGACATCCTGCGCCACAAGCCTGACGGCGTGTTCCTGTCCAACGGCCCGGGCGATCCCGCGGCGACGGCGCACTACAGCGTGCCGGCGGTGCAGGGCGTGCTCGACAAGAGAGTACCGCTGTTCGGCATCTGCCTTGGCCATCAGATCCTGGCGCTGACGCTCGGCGGCAAGACGCGCAAGATGGAGCGCGGCCATCGTGGCGCCAACCAGCCGGTCAAGGACCTGACGACCGGCAAGGTCGAGATCACGTCGCAGAACCATGGCTTCTGCGTCGTTCCCGAATCGCTGCCCAAGAGTGCCGAGGTCACGCACGTCTCGCTGTTCGACGGCACCAACGAAGGCCTGCGCTGCACCGACAAGCCGGCCTTCTCGGTCCAGTATCATCCCGAGGCTTCTCCGGGCCCGACGGACAGCCACTACCTGTTCGATCGCTTCGTCGACATGATCGACAAGAGCAAGGGCAAGTAAGACAGGCAATATGCCCAAGCGCACAGACATCAAGAGCATCCTCGTGATCGGCGCGGGGCCGATCGTCATCGGCCAGGCCTGCGAGTTCGACTATTCGGGCGTGCAGGCCTGCAAGGCGCTGAAGGACGAGGGCTATCGCGTCATCCTGGTGAACTCCAACCCGGCCACAATCATGACCGATCCGGGCCTGGCCGATGCGACCTACGTCGAGCCGATCACGCCCGACATGGTGGCGCGCATCATCGAGAAGGAGAGGCCCGATGCGGTGCTTCCGACGATGGGCGGCCAGACGGCGCTCAACACGGCGATGGCGCTGCACCGCGACGGCCGACTGAAGAAATTCAAGGTCGAACTCATCGGCGCCAATGCCGAGGCGATCGACAAGGCCGAGGACCGGCTCTTGTTCCGCGAGGCCATGACCAAGATCGGGCTGGAATGCCCCAAGAGCGAGGTCGTGCACAATCGCGAGGAGGCGATCAACGCGATCGAGCATATCGGCCTGCCGGCCATCATCCGCCCGTCCTTCACTCTGGGCGGCACCGGTGGCGGCATCGCCTACAACCGCGACGAATATTTCGACATCGTGCAGGGCGGCATCGACGCCTCGCCGGTCGGCGAGGTGCTGGTCGAAGAATCGGTGCTGGGCTGGAAAGAGTACGAGATGGAGGTGGTGCGCGACCGGCGCGACAACTGCATCATCATCTGCTCGATCGAGAACGTCGATCCGATGGGCATCCACACCGGCGATTCGGTCACGGTCGCGCCGGCGCTGACGCTCACCGACAAGGAATACCAGATCATGCGCGACGCCTCGATCGCGTGCCTGCGCGAGATCGGCGTCGACACCGGCGGATCGAACGTGCAGTTCGCCGTCGATCCGGCGAGCGGGCGCATGGTCGTGATCGAGATGAACCCGCGCGTGTCGCGTTCGTCGGCGCTGGCCTCGAAGGCCACGGGCTTCCCGATCGCCAAGGTCGCTGCACGTCTTGCCGTCGGCTACACGCTCGACGAACTATTGAACGACATCACCGGCACGACGCCTGCCTCGTTCGAGCCTACGATCGACTACGTCGTCACCAAGATGCCGCGCTTCGCCTTCGAGAAGTTCCCCGGCGCCGAGGCTCTGCTGACCACCTCGATGAAGAGCGTGGGCGAGGCGATGTCGATCGGCCGGACCTTCCAGGAATCGTTGCAGAAGGCGCTGCGCTCGATGGAAACGGGCCTGACCGGCCTGAACGAGATCGAGATCGCGGGCGCGCCCGACAAGAGTGCCGTCGTGGGCGCCCTGGCGCGTCCCACGCCCGACCGCGTGCTGGTGATCGCCCAGGCCTTCCGTCACGGCCTGTCGGTCGAGGAGATCGCGCACGCCTCGAAGTACGAGCCGTGGTTTCTGCGCCAGATCGAGCAGCTGGTGAAGATCGAGGCCGAGGTCCGCGCCAAGGGCCTGCCCAAGGACGCCAAGGAGTTCATCGACCTCAAGAAGAAGGGCTTCTCCGACGAGCGGCTCGGCGAGCTCACCGGACAGTCGGCGGCCGCCGTCGCCAAGAAGCGTCGCGCGATGGGCATCCGTCCGGTGTTCAAGCGCATCGACACCTGCGCCGCCGAGTTCGCCTCACGCACGCCCTATCTCTATTCCTGCTACGAGGGCGATGGCCTCAGGCCCGCCGAGTGCGAAGCCGAGCCGACCGACCGGCGCAAGGTCATCATCCTGGGCGGCGGTCCCAACCGCATCGGCCAGGGCATCGAGTTCGACTATTGCTGCGTCCATGCCGTCTACGCCCTGCGCGAGGCCGGCTACGAGACCATCATGGTCAACTGCAACCCCGAGACGGTCTCGACCGACTACGACACCGCCGACCGCCTCTACTTCGAGCCGCTGACGGCCGAGGACGTGATCGAGCTGGTCGAGGTCGAGCGCAGCAAGGGCGAGCTTCTGGGCCTGATCGTGCAGTTCGGCGGCCAGACGCCGCTGAAGCTTGCCAAGCCCCTCGAAGCCGCGGGCATCCCGATCCTCGGCACCTCGCCCGACGCCATCGATCTCGCCGAGGACCGCGAGCGCTTCCAGCAGCTGATCCACAGGCTCAAGCTGCGCCAGCCCGACAACGGCACGGCGACCTCGCAGGAGCAGGCGATCGCGATCGCCGAGAGGATCGGCTACCCGGTGGTCATCCGCCCGTCCTACGTGCTGGGCGGCCGCGCCATGCAGATCGTCTACGATCGCGAAGGCACCGAGCGCTACATGCGCGACGCGGTGAAGGTGTCGGGCGCCAATCCGGTGCTGGTCGACTCCTATCTGCGCGACGCCATCGAGGTCGATGTCGATGCGCTGGCCGACCAGAACCAGAACGTCTTCGTCGCCGGCATCATGGAGCACATCGAGGAAGCCGGCATCCATTCGGGCGATTCGGCCTGCTCGCTGCCGCCGTACTCGCTGCCGGCCAAGATCATCGCCGAGATCGAGCGCCAGACCGAGGCGATGGCCAAGGCATTGCAGGTCGTCGGCCTGATGAACGTGCAGTTCGCGGTGAAGGGCGGCGATGTCTACGTGCTCGAGGTCAATCCGCGCGCCAGCCGCACCGTGCCGTTCGTCGCCAAGGCGACCGGCCAGCCGATCGCCAAGTTCGCCGCCCGCCTGATGGTCGGCGAATCGCTGAAGTCGCTGCACATCAAGAAGGCCAAGGGCAAGCACATCGCGGTCAAGGAAGCGGTGTTCCCCTTCGCGCGCTTCCCCGGCGTCGACGTCATCCTCGGACCCGAGATGCGCTCGACCGGCGAGGTCATGGGCCTCGATGTCGATTTCGGCCGCGCCTTTGCCAAGTCGCAGCTCGGCGCCGGCAGCAAGGTGCCGGTCGACGGCGTGGTGTTCGTGTCGGTCAAGGATCCCGACAAGGCCGCGATGGTGAAGCCGGTGAAGCGGCTGGTCGAGCTCGGCTTCAAGGTCGTGGCGACCGGCGGCACCGCCGACCATCTGCGGCGCCACGGCATCGAGGCGCAGCGCGTCAACAAGGTGCTGGAAGGCCGGCCGCACATCGTCGACCTGATGAAGGACGGCAAGGTGCAGCTCGTCTTCAACACCGTCGACGGTTCGGCGGCGCTGACCGACAGTTTTACGCTTCGGCGCACTGCATTGATGCACAAGATCGCCTACTACACGACGGTGGCAGGCGCCAAAGCCTCGGTCGAAGGCATCGCCGCACTGAGCGAGGGCGCATTGGACGTGGCGCCCCTGCAATCATACTTCAAAACGGCTTTCTAGCCTTCCGAGCCCAAAATCAGAGCAATGCAACCGCCCTGATGGGCGGGGATGGGCGTTGACGACGCACGATTCATTAAGGACGATCACGCAATGGAACGGGTTCCGACGACGGCCGAGGGGCTGAAAGTCCTCGAGGACGAACTGAAGCAGCTGAAGAGCGTGGAGCGCCCTGCGATCATCAAGGCGATCGCGGCGGCGCGCGAGCATGGCGATCTTTCCGAGAACGCCGAGTATACGTCCGCGCGCGAGCGCCAGGGCTTCATCGAAGGCCGCATCGCCGAGATCGAGGACATCATTTCGCGTGCCGAAGTGATCGACTTCAGCAAGCTTTCCGGCAAGGTCGTCAAGTTCGGCGCCACCGTGCAGCTGGCCGACGAGGATACCGACGAGAAGGTGAAGTACCAGATCGTCGGCCCCTACGAGGCCGACCTTGCCAAGCGCCGCATCTCGGTGACCTCGCCGATCGGCCGGGCCCTGATCGGCAAGACGGTGGGCGACACCGTCGAGGTCCAGACGCCGAGCGGCGCGCGGTCCTACGAGGTCGTCGGGGTCCAGTTCAAGTAGAGGCCGCCTGCGCCATCGCCGCCTTGGCGCGGCGCATGCCGACGAACCGCATCAGGCCATACTGAGCCAGGAACAGCGCGACTTTACTCGCGAGGCCCCAGATCGACATCGTCGCCGACCAGCTTACGGGATCGAGCGTCAGCGCCAGCGCGATGTTGAGCGCCGCCGACAGGAACATCAACCCGGCCCACACGAAACCGAAGGTCCAGGCGAGATCGGGAACCAGGTGGACGGCGATCGGCGGCAGGTAGCGGTTCATCCAGCCCGGCTTCAGCATGTAGGCGCCGACGATGCAGTAGATCACCGAGGGCTTCAGCATCACGAAGCGCGCATCGCTGGTCAGCAGGGTGGCGATGCCGGAGACCACCACCAGGCCGATGCTGAGCCACTGCATGGTGTCGATCGGCTGGCGGCGCAGCTTCATCCAGCCGATCTGGATGATGCCGAGGCCAACGCCCAGCGCCACCGCCAGCATGAGGTCCTTGGTGATCAGCAGGACGACAAGGAACAGGATCGTCGAGGCGAGGTCCGAGACGAGCAATCGGGCCGAATGCATCAGGTTGGCCATGCGAGCCTCCATGAAGCGGTAACGCCGTGTATTTAAGGCACGCTATAGATACACAGCGTTTCCCGCAAGAACAAAATCTCCTCCCCCGTCATACGGGGGAGGGCAGGGAGGGGGCAGGCAACAGTGCGGGTGTCAGCTGATTTCAGATCGGAATGATCTTCGTCCTGGCGAGATCGTCTTTGGGGCTTTCCCCCTCCTGTATCCTCCCCCGCATGGCGGGGGAGGAATCTGAAAGAGTCATTCCACCGAGATCGGCACCCCGGGGAGCTGCTTGGCGGTGCGGAACACCATCATGGATTTCACATGGCTGACATTGGGCGCCGAGGTGAGCCGGGTGGTCAGGAACTTCTGATACTCGTCCCAGGTCTCCGCGACGATCTTCAGCAGGAAGTCGGCCTCGCCCGCCAGCATGTGGCATTCGCGTACCTCGTCCCACTTGGCGATGAGTTCCTCGAATGCCTTGAGGTCGATTTCAGCCTGACTGTTGAGACCGACCAGGGCAAACACCGACACGCTGTAGCCCAGGGTCTCGGGGCTGAGTTCCGCATGGTAGCCCTTGATGATGCCCGCCCGCTCGAGCGCCCGCACACGCCTGAGGCAGGGCGGCGCCGAGATGCCGGCGCGTTCGGCCAGCTCCACGTTGGTCATGCGCCCGTTTGCCTGTAGGTCGCTGATAATGCGCCGATCGATCCGATCGAGCTTTGCACGAGCCATCAATTTCCTCCGTTGGCCGCGCTCTATGCCAGAACCATGCCGGGCGCGCAATAAAGTTGCGGGTTTCCGCCAACCCGCTGTGAACAATTGCGCCAAAATGTCAGATCACCCGTGCATCCCAGGAGAGGTTTGCATATATGTCGAAGATATGCGGTTTGCGGGATGCGGGTAGGTCATGGCGGCAACTCATCGGGGCAAAGTGCTCATTCTGGGGTCGGGACCGGCTGGTTACACGGCGGCGATCTATGCCGCCCGCGCCAGCCTCAAGCCCATGCTGGTCCAGGGCATCCAGCCGGGCGGCCAGCTCACCATCACCACGGACGTGGAGAACTACCCGGGTTTCGCCGACGTCATCCAGGGCCCCTGGCTGATGGAGCAGATGCAGAAGCAGGCCGAGCATGTCGGCACCCAGCTGTTCTTCGACACCGTCGTCGACGTCGACCTGTCGCGCCGGCCGTTCGTTTGCCTCGGCGATTCAGGCGACCGCTATGAAGCAGACGCATTGATCATCTCGACCGGCGCCACCGCCAAGTGGCTGGGCATCCCGACCGAGGAGGCCTTCCGCGGCGGCGGCGTGTCGGCCTGCGCGACCTGCGACGGCTTCTTCTTCCGCGGCAAGGAAGTGGTCGTGGTCGGCGGCGGCAACACCGCGGTCGAGGAGGCGCTCTATCTGACGCACCACGCCTCGAAGGTGACGATCATCCATCGCCGCGATGCCTTCCGCGCCGAGAAGATCCTGCAGGACCGCCTGTTCAAGAACCCCAAGGTCACGGTGCTGTGGGACCACACGCTGCAAGAGATCACGGGCGAGGCCAAGCCCGCGCCGCTGGTCAAGGGCGTGCGCGTGAAGAACGTCAAGACCGGGGCGGAGAAGGAGCTCGCCACCGACGGCGTGTTCATCGCCATCGGCCATTCGCCCAACACCGAGCTGTTCAAGGGCAAGCTCGCCATGGACAGCGAGGGCTATCTCATCACCAGGCCCGATTCGACCGCAACCGACGTCGAAGGCGTCTGGGCCGCGGGCGACGTGCAGGACAAGATCTTCCGCCAGGCCGTAACGGCGGCCGGCACCGGCTGCATGGCGGCGCTCGAGGCGGAGAAATGGTTGGCGGGCCAGGAAGCCCGCCTCGCGCAAGCCGCGGAGTAGCAAGCGGCGCCTAGCGCGAAACAGGCCTTTAGCAGGAGTGCCAAAGGCCTTAGGGAGGCGATGTCATGGACTGGGATAAGCTGCGGATCTTTCAGGCCGTAGCTGACGCGGGAAGTTTTACTCACGCCGGCGAAGCGCTGAAGCTCAGCCAGTCGGCGATCTCGCGCCAGATCGGTGCGCTCGAAGAGCAGCTCGGCGTCATGCTGTTCCACCGCCATGCGCGCGGCCTGATCCTCACCGAGCAGGGCGAACTCCTGTACCGCACCGCCCGTGACATGGCGGCCAAGGTCAACACCGCCGAGGCGCTGCTGCGCGCCAACCAGGACAAGCCGGCCGGCCGGCTCAAGGTCACGACCACCATCGGCTTCGGCTCGACCTGGCTCACCGCCCAGATGCACGAGTTCATCGCGACCTACCCCGAGATCGACGTCAGCCTGGTGCTGTCGGACAACGAGCTCGATCTCGGCATGCGCGAGGCCGATGTCGCCATCCGCATGGTCATGCCTCGCCAGCCCGGCCTGGTGCAACGCCACCTGCTCACCGTGCGCAGCCACGTCTATGCTTCGCACGGCTACATTCAGAGGTACGGCAAGCCCAAGTCGGTCGACGAGCTCGACCAGCATCGCCTGATCATCTTCGGCGAGGACGCGCGCGCCCCGGTGCAGGACGTCAACTGGCTGCTGCGCGAGGGCAATGTCGAGCAGGCCGCCCGCGTCGTCGTGCTGCGCGTGAACAACACTTACGGCATCTTCCGCGCCGTCGAATCGGGCCTCGGGATCGCCTCGCTGCCCGACTACCTGGCGCGCGAATCGACCAAGATCGAGATGGTCCTGCCGGACCTCAATGTCCGTACGACCGATGTGTATTTCACCTATCCCGAGGAATTGCGGCACTCCAAGCGCATCGCCGTGTTCCGTGATTTCCTGCTGCGGAAGGTGGCCGAAACACGATTTTGAACATCAGACTTGCAGGATTGCATAGGCGATGAAAGGCATGCATCCACCGCATGCCAGTTGCCGGAAATTCCCCCCTACCCATGTGCAATGCGAAGACTATTTTCGAGACAGGTTTTCGACACGAATGGTTCTTTGCTTTTCGCGTTCGAAACTCGGGATCCTCATGATCCCACGTCTCCCAGACGTGAAGCCTCCCTGTTTGACTCGCCGGGCCTTTTGGCCCGGCGTCTTTTTTGGGCCTTTTGATTCCCTAAGCCTGAAGCGGTTAATGCTATCGCTTCTGAATGGGACGTTCTGCCGCTGGTAGGTCACGGCCCACAGGTTGCCCAAGCAATTGATGTGGAAGGCTTCCCGCCCCACATGTATTTTCAGAGCCAACCAAGACGATGTTTTCCGAAGTTCGCCAAGCCATCCTGCCCCTGGCTCTGCGCAAGATTAAGCGCCGGGGCGACTTGGAGCGCGCCGGTCTCCTCATCGAATCGCTGGCCAAGCACTGGCGCGACAGCAAGCCCTTCGAGCTGCTGATCATCTCGCCCGGCACCGACACCCATCTGCTGCGCAGCAGCCTGCCGCGCTTCCCGAACATCAACGTCTCGGTGCGGCCGGAGAGCGACTTCTTCCCGTGGTTCTCGAGCTTCTATCTGATGACCGGCTGGTACCGGCAGCAGATCGTCAAGCTGCAGGTACCGGTGATGCTGGGCTTCGGCGGCTACCTGACGCTCGATTCCGACGTCTGCTGCGTTGGCGACTTCGACTCCCGGACCTTCGTCGACGACGGCCGCGGCTTGTCGCGCTGGGAGCCCAAGGTCCATCACGACTGGTGGCGCAACGTCACCGAGGTGGTCGGCACCTACTACGACTCCAAGGGCCACGGCCTGTCGGTGACGCCCAACCTGCTGCACGGCGACCTCGCGGCGCAGACGCTGAGCTACATGCGCAACGGCGCGCAGGGCTCGTCGACCAAGTCGTTGATGACCTGGAAGATGCGCCGGCCGATGAGCGTGCCGTGGACCGAGTATTCGCTCTACACCACCGTCGCCGAGCTGCAGGGCAACCTGTTCGACTATCACGTCGAATGGAACACCTGCTATGGCGCCAGCGTGCACCTGTTCTCGGAGCAGTCCTGCGTCTGGGGGGCCGACGACTTCGAGCGCCTGGTCAAGCTGCCCAACGGCACCGACCCGGGCGGCAAGTTCATCATCGTGCAGAGCCACGCCCGCATCCCGCTCGAGCGCGTGCGCGAATACGCGCTGAGCTTCGCGGGCTAAGTCTTGGGAGCGCGGGCCTCTGGCCCGCTCATATTCTTCGTCTTCCGGACTGCGCGCTCATGACTCATGAGCGAGCTGGAAGCTCGCGGTCCGAAAGAACATGAGCGGGCCAGAGGCCCGCGCCCCCGAGAGCTAAACCTTGCCGTTGTGTTCGCCGATCTTCGGCGCCTTGGCGATCTCGGCGGCGCGTTCGCCGTCGAAGCTGACGGGCAGGCCGTGAAACAGCGCTTCTGAGTCCTCGTAGGGCCGGGAGAACATCCCGAGCGCCGCCACCTGGGCGAGCTCGAGCACCTGCGGCACGGTGTTAAGCGGCCCGTTGGGCACGCCCAGCGCGTCGAGCTTGCCCGACCAGTAGTCGCGGCTCTTGTGCTTCATGATGTCGGCGATCATGGCCAGCAGCAGGTCGCGGTGCTGCATGCGCTCGACGTTGGTCTTGAAGCGCGGCTCGTCCGGCCATTCGGGATGACCCAGCGCCTCGGCGAACTTGCGCCACAGCCGGTCGTTGCCCGGGCAGATCATCAACGGCCCGTCGCTGCACTCGAACGCCTGATAGGGCGTGAGCGAGGGATGACCGGTGCCCTGGCGCGCCGCCATCTTGCCGGTCACGGAGAAATTCGCCGCGTGGTTCGACGCCCACATCAGCCCGCTCTCGAACAGCGAGGTGTTGACCAGGCTGCCGCGGCCGGTGGTGGCGCGCTGGGCGATCGCCGCCAGCACGCCGATTGCCGTCCACATGCCGGTCGACAGGTCGATGATGGAAACGCCGATGCGCGCCTCCGGTCCTGACGGATCGCCGTTCAGCGAGATGAGGCCCGCCACCGCCTGCACGATCGGCTCGTAGCCCGGCCGTTCCTTCCACGGCCCGAGGTGGCCGAAGGCGCCGAGATCGGCATAGATCAATCGCGGAAAGCGCTTGGTGAGCGTGGCGCCGTCGATGCCGAACTTGGCCGGCACGTCGGCGCGCAGATTGTGGATGAAGACGTCGGCCGCCCCGATCCGTTCGATCAGCGCCTCGAGTTGTGCCTTGTCGCCGAGATCGCAGGTGATCGACTTCTTACCGCGGTTGAGCGCGATGAAGCCCACGCCGTCGCCGTCGATGAACGGAGGACCCCACTTGCGCGCATCGTCGCCCTCGGGCCGCTCGACCTTGACCACCTCGGCGCCAAGGAAGGCCAGGATCTGCCCGCAATAAGGGCCGGCAAGGTTCTGGCCGAACTCGACGACTTTTACGCCCGCAAGCGGCTTGCTCATCGCAGGCTGCTGCCCAGGATCTCACGCGCGATCACCATGCGCTGGACCTCGCTCGGGCCCTCGCCGACGCGGCGGATGCGCATCTCGCGATACCAGCGCTCGAGCGGCAGGTCCTTGGTCATGCCCATGCCGCCATGGATCTGCATGGCGCGGTCGACGACGCGGCCGCCGCCCTCCGAGGCCGTGAGCTTGGCGATGGCCGCCTCGGTGCGGAAGGGCAGCCCGCGGCGCGCTTTCTCGGCGGCCTCGAGCGTGAAGTGCCGCGCGGTGCGGATGTCGATCTCGTTGTCGACCAGCATCCACTGGATGGCCTGGCGGTTGGCGAGCTTGTCGCCAAAGGTGCTGCGCATCTTGGCCCACTCAATGGCCATCTCGTGGGCGGCGATGGCGACGCCGATGCAGCCCGCGGCATAGGGGATGCGCTGGCGCGTCAGTCGGTCGTTGGCGACGGCGAAGCCCTTGTTGACCTCGCCCAGGATCTGATGGTCCGACACCCAGCAATCCTTGAACTCGAGCTCGGTGGCGTAGCTCGACGAGCGCAGCGTGTGCACCACGCGCCGCACGTGGAAGCCCGGCGTGCCGGCATCGACGATGAAGCAGGTGATGCCGGCGCGGCCCTTGGAGGCGTCGGTGCGGGCGAAGACGATGCCGTACTGCGCGCGGTCGGCGCCGGAGATGAAGATCTTGGCGCCGTTCAGCACCCAGCCATTGTCCTTGCGCTCGGCCTTGGTCTGGATGGCGCGCGCCGGATCGCTGCCGCCCGACGGCTCGGTGAGGCCGAAGAACGGCTTCTTCTCGCCGCGCAGCGTCGGATAGAGGTAACGCTCCTTCTGGTCCTCGTTGGCCTCGAAGATCTGCGCCAGGCCCGCGCCGCCGAAGGTGCCGTAGCAGGGCACGTAGAGTCCGGCGCGATGCTGGGCCATCTCGATGGCGAGCAGCACGCGGGTGACGATGTCGATGTCGGGCCCGCCGAACTCCTTGGGGATGTCGATGCCGTAGAGGCCCATCGCCTTGGTCTTCTCGACCAGGCGCGCGTGGTCGGCGGGATCGAGCTCGGCGGCGTCAGGGTCGAGCTTGGCCTCGAGCGGAATGATCTCCTCGCGCACGTAGCGCCGCACCTGGTCGATCAGCATCTGCTGTTCGGAGCTGGGCTCGAAATCCATGATTGCCTCGTCAGTTCGGGCTCAGCCTGCCGAGCGCAGGCGGCGGGTTCTTGGCATTGTCGGTGGGCAGGCTGCCGTGGTCGGCCTGGTGCACCATCAGGAGTTCCAGCCACCGCGTGCGGTACTGCTGGTTGACCTCCATACGGAACTGATGGCCCGAGGCACGCTGGCTCGCCTCACGCTGCAACTCGCTGCGCAGGCCGAAGGTCGACCGCGCGCCGGCCTGGCCGATGAAGACGATCGTGCCCTTGGCATCGGCAATCTGGTAGACGCCGAGCTGGCCGGGCAGGCGATCGACGACTTCCGCCGTCAGCGGACGCCAGGGTTTGTCGAGACGCAGGCGGAGCGCCACGTCACTTGCCCTGGAACTTGGCAGTGCGCTTCTCCAGGCGGGCCTTCATGCCCTCCTGCGCGTCCTGGCTCTGCATCGCCGCCACGACCAGCGCATCGACGTCGTCGTGCTTGATGCCGTCGCGGATTTCGAGCTGGCGCACGGTCAGCGCCTTCATCGCCTTGAGCGACAACGGGGCGTTGGCCGCCAGGCGATCGATCACCTTTGTGGCCTCCGCTTCGAGCTGGTCCGCCGGCACGCAACGGGCGATCAGGCCGAGCGCATGGAGCTTGGTCGAGGGCAGAGGATCGCCCAGCAGCAGCATCTCGCGCGTCGTCACCGGCCCCAGCACTTCCATCAGCTTCTTGGCCAGGAACCAGTTGGGCGCCAGGCCGACCTGGGCCAGCGACATGCCGAAGCGCGCCTTCTGGCTCGCCACCACGATGTCGCAATGCAGCGCGAGCTCATTGCCGCCGGCGATGGCGTCGCCCTGCACCACGGCCACGACGGGCAGCGGACAGAGTTCGATGGCGCGCAGCATCACTTCGATGCCACTCGCCTTGCCGTCGCCGGCCGACTTGCTGCGCTCGGCCATGTCGAGGCCGGCGCAGAACACGTCGCCCTTGCCGCGGATCACCATGACGCGGTCCTCGGGCGCTACCGGGGCGCCCAACGCCTCGATCATCTCGCGCAGCAGCTCGCTGTCGAGCGCGTTGCGCTTCTCCGGACGGTTCATCCAGATGGTCTTGATCGGTCCGTTCTTTTCGATGATGACCTTGTTCATTGTTTCACTCCGGCCCCTTTATTCTGGTTCAATGCCTGCCGCCTTGATCTCGGTCGTCCACCACGTGGTCTGTTCCTTGACGTAGTCGGCGAACTGCTCGAGCGGCAATGGCGAGATCTCCATGCGGCCCTGCGTCATGGCCTTGCCCGTGGCCGGGTCCTTCATCGCCTCGGCGATGGCGTCGGCCAGCGTCTTCTGGATGTCCTTGGGCGTGCCGGCCGGCGCGAACACTGCCAGCCAGTAGACCAGCGAATAGCCCGGCACGGTCTCGGCGATGGCTGGCAGGTTGGGGGCCACGGTTGTCCGTTGCGGGCCGGTGGTGGCGAGCCCGCGCACCTTGCCGGCATCGATCTGGGCCAGGCCCTGAGGCAGGTCGGGGAACATCAGCTGGCACTGGCCGGAGATGACGTCGCCCAGCGCCTGCGGGCTTGCCTTGTAGGGCACGCGCTCGATCTTCACGCCGGCCATCTTGTTGAACATCTCGGCCGACAGCCGCTGCGAGGCGCTGGCCTCGGCGTAGTTCAGCTTGCCGGGGTTCTTCTTGGCGTAGTCGATCAGCTCGGCGACCGACTTGATCGGCAGGTCGTTGTTGACCACCAGCACGTTGACGCCGGTCACGCAGCGCATGATCGGCACGAAATCCTTGTCGGGGTCGTAGGAGAGCTTCTTGAACAACGCCTGGTTGGCCGCGTTGGTCGAGTTGGTGCCCATCAGCAGGGTGTAGCCGTCGGGCGCCGCGGTCGCGACGGCCGAGGCGCCGAGCTGGCCCGAGGCGCCCGGCTTGTCGTCGACGACGATCGGCTGCTTCAGGATGTCCTGCAGCTTGGCAGCCAGCCCGCGCGCCGTCAGGTCGGTGGCGCTGCCGGCCGCGAAGGGCACGACGATCTTGATCGGCTTGTTGGGGTACGCCTGTGCGAATGCCCCCCGGCTGCCCAGAAGCGGCGATGCCGACAGGGCGGCAGCGCCGGCAAGCACGGAGCGGCGGTACAACTTCACTAAAAAACCTCCCTTGGCCTCGCGGGCCGACACCCGTTTTAGCGCGGGCTGGCGCGGCGAGGCAAAGGCAGGCAGCTACTTCACATGAAGAGCTTTTCCGCTTTGCGGTCGGCGTACAGCCCAGCGACGAACTCGCCGTAGCCGTTGTAGAGGAGAGTCGGAATGCGGTCGCTGCTGCCCAGCGGCTTCTCGGTGGCCTGGCTCCAGCGCGGATGTGGCACCTGCGGGTTCACGTTGGCCCAGAAGCCGTACTCGCTCGACTGCAGCTTCTCCCAGAACGTGGCTGGTCGCTTGTCACTGAATTCAACGGAGACGATCGACTTCACGTTCTTGAAGCCGTACTTCCACGGCGCGACGAGCCGGAGCGGGGCGCCGTTCTGCTTGTGGATCGGCTTGCCGTAGAGCCCCGTGGCAATGAAGGTGAGGTCGTTCATCGCCTCGTCCATCGCCAAGCCCTCGGTGTAGGGCCAGGGATAGAGCGGGTCGCGCTGCTCGGGCATTACTTTTGGATTGCTCAGCGTCTTCATGACGACGAACTTGGCGCCGCTCGTCGGCTTGCACAGCTCGACCAGCGAGCGCATCGGGAAGCCGCTCCACGGCACGATCATCGACCATGTCTCGACGCAGCGATGACGGTAGACGCGCTCCTCGAGCTGGACCTTGGCCAGAAGGTCGTCGATGCCGATCTCGAACGGCTTCTCGACCATGCCCGACACCTTGATGGTCCAGGGGCGGACCTCGAGCTTCTGGGCGTCGCGCCAGATGCTCTTGTCGGTGCCGAATTCGTAGAAGTTGTTGTAGGTCGTGGCCAGCTTCTCGGCGGTCATCGGCGTCGGCACGCCGTACTTATCGTTGCGCTTGGCCGGGTAGAGCGCCGCCGACGGGTCCTTGTCCTGGGCCGAGGCGACGGCGGGCAGGGCGAGCGCCGCCGCACCGAGGCCCATGGCCTTCACCAGGGACCGGCGCTGCAAAAAGACAGATTCCGGCGTTGCCCGGTTTTCGCCCAATTCCCAGCCGCGCTTGCGCTTGATCAACATGAGGAGAACTCCGTTACGCCCTGCATTTATCTGGCCTCGCAGCGGCGCGGGGGCAAATCAACCCTGCTCACCGTGCCGTGACGTCGCTTTCGCCCATGACTTCGGCGAGATCGCGGCGCTGGCCCATCACCACCATGGCCTCGGCGACCAGGAACATCGGCCCGATGAAGGCCTGGAAGATGTTGTCGAGCAGCGCTGGCCGCTTGCCCTCGTAGTGATGGCCGAGGAACTGCAGAACCCAGCCGCCGACGAACAGGGCGATGAAGGCGATCCACACCGCCTGCGCCGAGCCCAACGCGCCGGCCAAGGCTTCGGCGGCGTACCAGGCGACCGCCATGATCAGGCCCATGACGATGCCGATACCGAGATCGAGCGCCATCCAGCCCAGCACCGCGACAATGGTGATGGCGAGCGACAGCGTCCACTGCCGGTCGCCGACCTCGAAGCGCCACAGCGACAGGAGCAGCAGCAGCGAGAAGACGATGATCGGGATGCCCACGAAGTGGGTCGCCTTGTTGCGCCAGTCGCGATGCACCGACGCGTAGGATGCGAGTTGACTGCGGAACAGCTCGTTGGCCATGGCAGCCTCCCTTTGGCTAGGGTTTGGTGTTCGTCACGTCGAGGATCGTCGGCCACATGAACTCGCGCCAGCCGTTATTCCCGGCGGTGCTGGCCGTGACCGAACCATTCTGCAGCAGGAAGAAGCGCGGCGTCTCATATTCCTCCCACGCGCCCTGCTGGCTCATCAGGAAAGTATCGAGCAGCCAGCGCAGGTCGGCCGGCCAGGCGGCGGGCTGCATCATCGCTTTGGCCGTGGGTGCATTGATGGTCCGGATATCGATCATCTTGTAGGCGGGGGAGCCGGCGAACAGCGGCTGCCACTGGCTGCGCCATGTCTTGCACGCTTCCGACTGGTCGTGACAGACGAGGACCAGCGCCGGGCGAGAGCCCGAGCCCGGGGTGGCGGCGGCAGGCGTTTGCGCCTCGACAACGGGTACGCACAGCATCGCGGCGGCCATCGCGAGCGCCGCCACCAAGAAACGTCTCAGGACCATACGACTTCATCTCCCCGTGGAAACGCTCCACGGGGGCAATATGATCCAAGCGTCCAGGGAGGAAAAGCCGACGACGCCTGCCTTACCACCCCTCACGCTCCTCTCCCCCGCCAGGGGGGAGAGGCTAGGTGAGGGGGAATCGACGTGCGGTGTGTTCGCTGCATTCGCCGACTAGGCCTTCGTATCCGTCACTTCCAGGATCTTGGGCCACATCTCGTCCTTCCAGCCGGCATTGCCGGTGGCGGCAAGAATGACCTTGCCGTCCTGGGCGAGGATGAAGCGTGGCGTCGCGTCGGGGCGCGACTTGCCCTCGTCGCTATCGAGGAAGGCGGTGCGGACCCACAGCGAGTCGGCGGGCCAGTTCTCTTCCTTCAGCACCAGCGTCTGGTTGGCGGGATGAACGACACGATAGTCGAGCTTCTTGGCTGCATCCGACTGCACGAAGTCGGGTTCAGACTGGGCACGCCAGATCTTGCAGCCGCCTCAAAGTTCGTGACCGACGAACACCAGCATCGGCTTCCCAGACTGGGCTTGCGCGATGCGGGCCAGTGACGGTGCGGTGGCCATCGCCAGGCCGCCCACCATCACGGACCTTCTGTTGAACATGAGATCCATCTCCTGTGGAACCATTCCACCGGACATATATGCGTGCGATCCCCAAACGAGTGAAGCCGCCCGAAGGCGGCTTCACTGCCTTGTGAGATGGTCAGAGCCTATGCAGCCGCGCGCTTCTTGGTCTCCTCGACGATGCGCTCGGCGGTGCGTCCGACCAGCTCCTGTAGATGGTCGAACTCGGTGCGGAAGGTGCCCACACCCTGCGTGACGGAGCGGATCTCGACGATCATGTCGGCGATCTCGGCCTCGGGCATCAGGGCGGAGACCTCGTCCCAGCCGCTCCAGCCGTCGCGGGCGTCGTAGCCCAGGAGCTGGCCGCGGCGGCCGGAGATCAGGCGCTGGATGCGCGGCGTGGCATCGTTGGGCGCCGCCACGGTCACCTTGAGGATGGGCTCCAGCAGCACCGGCTTGCACTTGGGCATGGCCTCGCTCATGGCGATGCGCGCGGCCATCTTGAACGACATTTCCGAGCTGTCGACGGAGTGGTACTGGCCGTCGAACAGCGTGACCTCGAGATCGACCACCGGCTGGCCGAGCGGGCCTTCCTTGAGATAGTCGATCAGGCCTTCCTCAACGGCCGGTATGAAGTTGCGCGGCACCACGCCACCCACGACCTTGTCGACGAAGCGGAAGCCCGAGCCGCGCGCCAGCGGCTTGATCTCGACCTTGATGTCGGCGAACTGGCCGTGACCGCCGGTCTGCCGCTTGTAGCGGGCATGCTGCGTGCTGCCGCCCTGGATGGTCTCACGGTAGGCGACGCGCGGCGCCTCGGTGTCGACCGCGACGTTGTAGCGGCCGGCGAGCTTGTCGACCGCGACCTTGAGATGCATCTCGCCCTGGCCCCTGATCAGCAGCTCGTGGGTCTCGGCGCGCGCCTCGAAGGAAAGCGACGGGTCCTCCTCGACGATCTTGTGCAGCGCGCCGGAGAGCTTGACCTCGTCGTTGCGGTTCTTGGCGCGCAGCGACAGGGCGAACACCGGCGAATCGGCCTTGGGGAAGTCCTCGGTCGCGGCGATGCCCGCGGCCGACAGCGACTGGCCGCCCGACAGCGCATCGACCTTGGCCAGTGCCACGATCTCACCGGCCTTGGCCTCGTTGATCTTGTCGAGGCGCTGGCCGAACGGCCTGAGCAGCGTACCGATGCGCTGGCCGCCGACGCTCTGGCCCTCGACCAGGCTGCCCGACCAGACGCGGCAGAGCGACAGCTTGCCGGCATGGCTCTGGTGCAGGACCTTGAAGCACTCGGCCATGGCGACGCCGTTGGACGGCAGCGAGCGCCGCTTGGAGGTCTCGGCGACGAACGGCGTGTCATGGCGCAGCGCCTTGAGCAGGCGGCGCACGCCGTTCTCGCGATCGCCGGCGCCCAGCAGCACGGGCGCGATCTGATCGGCGCCGAATTCGTCGTGCAGGTCGCGGTAGATCAGCGACTTCTCGGGCGCGATGTCCTCGATCAGCTGCTCGAGCAGCTGGTCGTCGAACTCCGACAGCGTCTCCAGCATCTCCCGACGCGCTTCACCCTCGCGCGGCAGGATCTCGGCCGGCATCTCGATCAGGTCGGAGGCGCCGCTCGACTTGTAGCGGTAGGCGCGTTCGCTCACGAGGTCGACATAGCCCACCGTTTCGTCGCTGCCGTCGGCGGCGGTATGGCGTATCGGCACCTGGCGCAACAAGAGCTTGCGCGACGAGATGGATTGCAGCGCCGACAGCATGTCGCGCACGCGGACTTCGGCAGAATCGATCTTGTTGATGAAGATGATGTGGGGGATGTGGTGGTCTTCGATGAACTTCAGAAGCGGTGTCAGCGACACGACGCGCTCGGGCGAGGGCTCACAGACCAGCACGGCCGCGTCGCATACGGCGAGCGCCGCGAAAGTGTCGTTCTGGAATTCGATCGAGCCCGGAACGTCGAGGAAGGTCCATTGATCGCCGAGGTAGTCGACCGAGGCAACGTTGATCTCGGTGCCCATGCCGCGCTTGCGCGCTTCGGCGGCGCCGTCGCCGATCGAGGTGCCTGCGCGCGTCGAACCGCGCCGGCCGATGGCCCCCGTGGCGTAGAGGATGCTCTCGAGCAGGCTGGTCTTGCCCGAGAGATACGGCCCGCACAGCGCCACCACGCGGTGCGCGCCGCTGCCTGGTCTGCCTCCAGTGATGGTCTCGGATTTGATGTCGTTCATGACAACGTCCTCCTTCTTGCGCGTTCGCTTGCGCCAAAGAAGCTCCGGACGGTGGGTCGCTGCCGAACACGTCCGGAGCGAAGCCTTGTCCTGGAAATCGTTTCACTCCGGCTTGGGGGAGTCAATCCGTCGATGTGGAGAAGCATGTGCGCCGACGGTCGTCACAGCGGAACTATCGAAGATTGCCGTGCGCGATGTCAGGTCAGTTAACTCCTGCAGATACGAACCATTCCAGGGTTGTATCGCCCTCTATTTTCACCGCAATGGAGATGCATCCATTACGGAATCATAAAGAGATGCCCCGATCGCTGCGGTGCACCACAGTTTGTTTGGAGCAGGGGGCTTCTATAGTGTCAGCGGTCCGGCTGCGCGGTCCGGCAATAGTCGCCCGGCCGAAAGTCATGCAGCTTCTCGACCTCATACGTTCTTTTCCTGACCAGGCCAGGCTCGCGCTCGGCACACGCGGTGTCGTGTGGGCCACGGCGGCCGGCGCCGTCGGTTTGCTGTGCGGCGCGATATCCATGGCCAGCATCGCGCTTTCGCTGCAGGCCACCGAGGCGGGCTACACTCGACACAGGACGGCCGATCTGCTGGCGCTCGACCAGAGTACGCGGCAGTTGATGCACTCCGTGCATCTCATGACCTACGGCCAGCTTCAGCCAGCCGACGCCGAAGTCGCCTTGCGCAAGGCGTGGACGCGGTTCGAGGCTGCCTTGTCGGAGGCATGCGGCGCGCCGTCCGAAATAGCGCGCCGGCCTGCGATCTGCGCCGAAGCCACCGCGATGCGCGACCTGCTCGCGAGCGAGGTCAAGGCGTTCGGCCCGCCGAACCGCTTGCTCGACCAGGCGACGCTTGGCAGGGCGATCGTCCTGCTCGGGCAGTTCAACGCGGCGAGTGCGGCTGACGCGCGCAACGTCGATACCTTGATTGGCAGCCTGGTCGACGACTACAGCTGGGCGCTCCTGGTGCTGACGCTCAGCACGGTGGGCTTCGTCGCCGCCGGCCTCGTCTTGATCCTGCTGGTCGGCCGCGCCTCGATGGAGCACCAGCGGCAGTGGCAGGCGGCCGAAGACGCGCGCGATCTCCTGCAGGAGACGATCGACAGCCTGCCGGCGGGCGTCGTGGTCTACGACCAGAACGAACGGCTGGTGATGTTCAATGCCGCCGCCGTGACGTCGACGCCGGTGCTGAAACGGCCGGGCATCATCGGCATCAGCTACGAGGAACTGGCGCGGGAAACTGCCAAGCTCTCGTCGGAATTCGGCGCGCCGCTCGCCCACACGGCCGAAGAGTGGATCGCCCGTTTCCGCAGCAGGGGCAGGCGGATCATGCGTCAGGCGGTCGGCAGCCGCTGGTTCGAATGGTCGGAGAAGGCGACGCCGTCCGGCAGGACGGTCGGCCTCAGGGTCGACATCACCGATCTCAAGCAGCACGAGATCGAGATCGAGCGTGCGCGCGACCTGCTCCAGGAGACGATCGATGCGCTGCCGGCGGGCGTCGTGGTCTACGACAAGGACGAGCGGCTGGTGATGTTCAATAAGGCCGCGGCGTCCATCGCACCCCACATCGCCGAGGCCGGCTCCATCGGCAAGACCTATAGCCAGCTGGCGCACGAAACCGAACGCAAGGCCGACGCCGAGGGAAGGCCGCGGGTCGAAGGCGCCAAGGAGTGGATCGCGCGCTTCCGCTCCAAGGGCGTGCGGCACCTGCGGTCGGCGCCGGGCGGCCGCTGGGTCGAGTGGCTGGAGAAGGGCACGAGCAGCGGTGGCACGGTGGGACTGCGGGTCGATGTCACCGATCTCAAGAACAAGGAGCTCGAGGTCGAGCGCGCCCGCGCCGAATACCAGTCGCTGGTCGATTCGCTTTCCGACATGGTCTACGCGCTCGATTCAAAGGGCTTCTTCACCTTCGCCAGCGCCGCGGCCATCGATCTGCTGGAGCTGCCGGCGGCGGACGTGGTCGGCAGGCGCTTTGCCGATTTCCTGCAGGACGAGGATCTGGAGCGGGTCAGAGCGGCCGCGCGCGCCCATCTGCGATCGACGGACGAAGCGGTGCGTCAGATCAATTTGCGCGTGAAGCGGGCCGACGGGTCGCTCCGGCACATGGAGTGCCGTTATCGCCGGCCACCGGGCGGCCCCGGGCAGATGGTGGAGGCGGTCGGCGTGATGCGCGATGTCACCGAGCGCGTCGAGCTAGCGGCACGGCTGGAACGGCAGATGGCCGAAATCGAGCACGCCCGCGCCGAGTACCAGGCGCTGCTCGATTCAATGAGCGACGTGGTGATCAAGGCCGATCCCCACAGCAACCGTATCGTCTTCGTCAATGCCGCCGCGACGGATCGGTGGGGCTTGCAGATGGTCGGTGTTGACGCATTCGACCATATCGCCGGGGAGGACAGGGAGCGTGTGCGCACGACCATCCGGGCGAGCCTCTCGGGCCGCCAGCCGCGGCTCGTGCAGTTGCACTATCGCGTCGTCACGGCCGGCGGCGAGCGCAGGAACGTCGAGGCAAACTGCCGCAAGGTCTGGGGGGAAGACGGCAAGTCGCTCATCATCGCCATCGTGCGCGATATCGAGGATCGCGTCCGGCTGGAGCGCCGGCTTGCCGCGGAGATGGGCAACCTGCGTTCGATCGTCGAATCGATCGGCGCCGGGGTGATGCTGACCGACCGCGATCTCAGGGTGATCGTGGTCAACCGCGAGGTCCTCAACATCCACGGCGTGACCGCGGAATACCTGCTGGGCCGGCCGGTCATCGAGACCGTCGGCACCGCGCTCGAGATGGAGGTGTACCGGCAATGGCTGGCCGGCGAGCAGCTAGGCCCGGTGAAATACACCCGCTCGCTCGTCGATGCGGCGGGCCGGCATCGTCTCTTCAACCTGACGGCAAGCCCGATCCTCGACTCGTCAGGCGCGATGCGCCAGATCGTCTTCCTCGGCGTCGACGACACCGAGCGGCGCGACACCGAGCAGGCCCTGTTTGCTGCCGAGCGGCTCACCACCGTCGGCGAAATGGCGGCCACGGTGGCGCACGAGCTCAGCCAGCCGCTGCAGGTGATCGATCTCGCCTGCCACACGGCGAGGGACGAGCTGTCGGAATCCACCGGACGCGGGGCCGCCGTCGATCCGCAGTTCATGGCCGCCAAGCTCGAGCGCATCTCCCATCAAGTCGAGCGCGCCACGCGCATCGTCGGCGACCTCAGGGCCTTCGTGCGCGGCACCGGTGCTGGCGACGATCCCGTGCCGTTCCGCATCGCCGATGCGGTGCGCGGCGCCGTCGATCTCACGAGCCATGGCCTGCGGCAGTATCAGGTGACGTTGTCGGCGGCGCTGCCCGACGATCTGCCGGCCGTCAGGGGCCATGTCGGCCGGCTCGAGCAGGTCCTGGTCAATCTCATCAACAATGCCCGCGATGCCGGCGGCCGCACCATTTCCGTGGCCGCCAGCACGGTCGTGCGCGACGGTCGCCCGCAGGTGCGCATCGCCGTCGAGGATTCAGGCCCGGGCATTGCACCCGACGTGCTGCCGCGCCTGTTCGTCGCCTTCGTCACCACCAAAGCGCGCGGCAAAGGCACAGGCCTTGGCCTGCGCATCTGCCGCCGCATCGTTGAGGAGATGGACGGCTCGATTTCGGCCACCAATCGGGCCGAGGGTGGAGCCTGCCTCGAGATCCTGCTGCCGGCAGCGATGATGAAACCTAGCCGGTTTCACTGATCTTTCGTGCATTCAACGGCACCGCCGCGTGAATTGTTGGGCAGCCAGCTCTGCGTACCCAATTCACAAATTGATGAATGACAGAAAATAACTATAGTACCATAATATATAACTATAGTATAGTTCGGTGTCATCGTGAGGGAACCGCATATGTTCAACGTTCGAGACACCAACTTCGTACCCGGTTTTAATGTGAAAGAGCCCATAGAGGAGGTTCCAGGCTTCCGCGTCGAACCAGATGGTTCGACTCTACAAAGCTCGATGGATATCGCTTCCTCGACGGACCAGAGCTTTGCTGCTCCCCAGGGTTGGGTGCGGCCTTGGCCAACGTTCGGGCCCTATTCCGCAAGCAAGTTGGCATTCCTGGGTAGTGGGCTGGCTGGCATGGCAGGCGGGCTGCCGCCACAGGACGTTGAGCCCGTTGCTGCCGGTGATCTGAAATGCGTTGGGTGCAAGGGCGGCCGACCGTCGGGAATGACAGGTGCCTACAAGGTCGAAGGCGACATACTGTGGCACAAGTGTGCTGTGAAGCGGCTGGGTGCTGAGAACGAGCCAAGTTCCGAGAATCCCGGAATTCTGAGGCCCTTCAGCTTGCAGCCAAGGTAGGAGAGCGGGTGTGGGCGATCTAAGAGAAAAGCTGAGCCGACTTCTCCCAGGAGATATCTTCCACGCGATCTGCCCAAATCAGGCGAGTCTCATTTGTCTTGTCGAAACGGTTGGCAATGACAGGATCGAAGCGCGCCGAGTCACGACGCAAGATCATGTGACATTCGACTCAGCAGGGCACACTTTGTCTGACGACCCCATGGTCCGATGCACTATTGATTCGATAGCGCCACTACCTGTCGACGTCCATAACGTATTGCTCGGCCTCGATCGCAAGATGAGACTACGATTCGACAAGCTGAACAGAGCCGAAAAGGACGCTCTGCTGTTTGTCGCAGACTTCTATCCGTCGAACCAGATTGATGAAGATTGAGCGGAGACACATGGTCTCCGCTGATCTTCGTTGACCTTACGACAGCGCCCCGCAGGCCCGCTGGATGCGACGGCCGGCCTCTTCCAGCAGGTCGGTCGCCGTGGCGTAGGAGATGCGGAAAGCCGGGCCCTGGCCGAAGGCCGAGCCCTGCACGACCGAGAGGCCCTCGGATTCGAGCAGGTAGTTCACGAAGTCGGTGTCGCTCTCGATCACCTTGCCGTCCGGCGTCTTCTTGCCGATCGCGCCGGCGCACGACGGATAGACGTAGAACGCGCCCTCGGGCCGCGGGCACTTCAGGCCCTTGGCCTGGTTCAGCATCGAGACGATCAGGTCGCGGCGCTGCTTGAAGACGGCGACGTTCTTCGGGATGAAGTCGGTCGGGCCGTTCAGCGCCGCCACCGAGGCCGCCTGGCTGATCGAGCTGGCGTTCGACGTGCTCTGCGACTGCACGGTGATCATGGCGTCGATCAGCTTCTGCGGACCGGCGGCGTAGCCGATGCGCCAGCCCGTCATGTTGTAGGCTTTCGACACGCCGTTCATGGTGAGCGTGCGGTCATAGAGCTTGGGCTCGACCTCGGCCGGCGTGGCGAACACGAAGTCGTCGTAGACCAGCTTCTCGTACATGTCGTCGGTCAGGACATGGACCTGCGGATGACGCAGCAGCACGTCGCACAGCGCGCGCAGGTCGGCGCGGGTGTAGGCCGCACCGGTCGGGTTGCTGGGCGAGTTCAGGATCAGCCACTTGGTCTTGGGCGTGATGGCGCGCTCGAGGTCCTCGGGGCGCAGCTTGAAGCCCGACGACTCCGGGCATTGGACGATGACGGGCGTGCCGTCGCCGAACAGCACCATCTCCGGGTACGACACCCAGTAGGGCGCGGGGATGATGACCTCGTCGCCGGGGTTCAGGGTGGCGAGCATGGCGTTGAAGATGATCTGCTTGCCGCCCGAGGTGACGACGGTCTGCGACGGCTTGTAGTGGAGTCCGTGGTCGCGCTTCATCTTGGCGCAGATCGCCTGGCGCAGCACCGGGGTGCCGGGCACGGCGGTGTACTTGGTGTCGTTCGAGTGGATCGCCTTGATCGCCGCTTCCTTGATGTGGTCGGGCGTCGGGAAGTCGGGCTCGCCGGCGGCCAGGCCGATGACGTCTTTGCCCGCCGCTTTCATCTCCAGGAACTTGCCCTGCGCGGCGTTCGTGGGAGAGGGCTTGATACGGCTCAGACGGTCGGCAATGAAAGCCATGACGGCGGCGCCTCCTTTCAGGCATGAAAAGCGGGCGGAAAGTACTGGCGCCATGCTGCTTTCGCAAGGCAACGCCGCGACAGAGCAGCATTGCGAGGGCTATTTCTCGTAGGTTCGTCCCGTAGCGGCGTTAAGGGTCGATGAGCCTGATCGCTGCCTCGACGGTCATCTTGGCATCGCCGAACCCTACACGCCGGCCGCTCACCGGGGCTGCGTCACGATAGTCGAGGCCGACCGCGACCCTGAGGCTGTCGCCGCGCGGGCTCATGTCGTTGGCCGGGTCGAAGCCCACCCATTCCAGGCCCGGCACCCACGCCTCGGCCCAGGAGTGACTGGTGCGGCCGACATGCAGCTCCGGATCGTCGTTGCGCAGGTAGCCGCTGACGTAGCGCGCCGGCACGCCCAGCCGTCGGCAGGCGGCGATGAAGACGTGCGCCTGGTCCTGCGCCACGCCGGCGCCGCGCGCCAGCGCCTCGACGGCGGTCGTGTCCACGGTCGAGACGCCGGTCTTGTAGACGATGCGTTGGCAGACGCGCTTCATGAGCTCGTGCAGGACTTCGACGCGCTTGGTGGCGGCACTGGCCCTTTCGGCGAGGCCGTCGACCAGCGGATCGAAGCTCGCATCGTGGCGCGCCAGGCCCGTGTTGCGCAGCCAGAACGGCGCGGGCAGGGTCGGCGTCTCAGCGTAGCGCAGCCACTGGTCGCCGCCGATATATTCGTAGATGCCTTGGACCACGATCTCGACCTGGTCGTGCTGATGCGCCACCGAGAAGGTCGTGACCTGGTTGCCGTGGCCGTCGAGCCATTCCGAGCGCTTGCCCGGCCCGTCGATGCGCCAGGAGATCAGGCGCTGGCCGCTTGCGGGCTTGGGCGTCAGCCGCACGTCGTGGATCGAATGACCCGAGGGCTGGTCGAATTCGAAGTGCGTGGCGTGGTGGACGGAGAGGCGCATGGTTGGTGTCAGTCCAGCAGGAACTGGCGGCCGATTTCTTCGGACAGGGTGGCGATGTCGCCGCGCACGCCACCCAGGAACTTCTTGAGGCCGGCGTCGAATACCTGGTCGATGCGGGCATAGCGCAGGCGCGCATGCAGCTCGCCGGCCAGGCGGTCGGCCTCGCCGCGCGTGCCGTAAGCCTCGGCGAGCTCGCGCATGCTCTGATCCACCATCCAAAGGCAGTGATGCACCGAGCGCGGCACGTCGCGGCGCAGCATCATCAGCTCGGCGACCTTCATGGGATCGAGCGCGCTGCGATAGATGCGCCGGTAGGTGCGCACCGCGCCGATGCAGGCCAGGACCTCGGACCAGGCGAAATAGTCGAGCTCCTGCGCGTGCGGGCTGCCGTCCGGCCGCAGCACATGGAACTTCACGTCGAGGATGCGGGCGGTGTTGTCGGCGCGTTCGAGGAAGGCGCCGAGCTGCAGGAAGTTGTAGGCCTCGTCGCGCAGCAGCGTCACTTGCGCCGCGCCAAAGATCATCACCGCCTGCTTCTTCACCGATTCGATCAGGGCGCCGCGGTCGAGCAGGGCGCGGTTGCCACGCAGGCGCTCGCTCAGCTCCAGCCACAGGCCGTTCAGGCTCTCCCAGACGTCAACCGTGATGTTGTTGCGCTCCTCGCGGGCGTTGCGCCGCGCCGCGCCGATCGAGCTCACCAGCGAGGAGGGATTGTTCTCGTCGATCACCAGGAAGTCGATGAGGTTCGGCAGCCGGCCGCTCGACTGCTGCTGGCGCTGGCGGAACTCGTCCTCCATGCCGAAGATCAGCGCCACGCCGGCCGCTTCCTCGCCGCGCGACTGCAGGGCCATGCGCTGCGTCGCCTCGATCAGCCGCGCCGTCGACTTGGCGCGCTGCAGGTAGCGGCCCATCCAGTAGATGTTCTTGGCGGTGCTGCTCAGCATGGGTCGCTCGCGCGCTCATA